>JAKAFL010000047.1 GCA_021817945.1 bacterium
GCGATAAAGGACCCACCGAGGACTGCATCCGCCAGGTCACCCCCATGCTCCGCACCATCACCAGCTACGAACAAAATCTCTCCCGCCAAAATCACCGCGAACGCGCCCTCAAGCTCAAAGAGTCCGAGCATGAGTTGGAAATGGCCGAAGCCGCCCGGAAGGACGCACAAGAACTGGCCGAACAGGAGGCGGCCGAGGAATTCGCCGCCCATCAATCCACCGAAGCCGAAGGCATCGCCGAGGCAAACAAGAGGTACACCAGGGATGTGGACATACTCAAGGAACATTACGACGTCATCATGCCCGATGAGAAAAATCCCATCGCGCGCGTTTATGAAAAGGTCCCGGGGATCAATCCTTTGGGCTTGACCGTCACCCCCCGCGAACCGGCGGTAAAAAAGGAGCCGCCCACATCAAAGGCAGCCCCCGGCTCCGTCCCCATGCCTGCCAACCCCGGAGTCATCCCACCAATACGCACTCCAGCCGACCCCGCAGTCTGGGTCCCGGCTGGTCCATCCGTATGCAGGAGAAGGCGGAGAGCAATGGATGGTATATGAACCTTCAACCCGAAAACCGAAATGGAAAGGGCCAAGATACGCCCGGTAGATTGGGCCAGATTGATCTTTTGAAGCTTGATCTGCTGCCTGTGAAAAGGATTTCGGAAAACCAATCGAACAGTGGTGCCGACGGAGGGGGTCGAACCCACACATCCTCACGGATACCAGATTTTGAGTCTGGCGCGTCTGCCAATTCCGCCACATCGGCCACCGTTCATGCAGTATAGCGGCGGCTTGAGAGGTGTAAATAAATATTGTGGCGATGGTTCGAACCCGGGCGCATCTCAGTTTTTGAGGGAGTGACCCTCAGCCTCCGCGTTTGAATTTTTATAAATCTCCACAAACCAACTGCTCCGTTCCTCCTCCCCATCAGTCTCCATTGGTGGCGGGGACCGGGGAGGGGTGGCGCCGAGCTTTCGGGAAGTGAGATGGTTTATTTATCGCAGTGGATGTTTGCGAGTTCCCCTCTCCATAATCCTCTCCCCGCGCTCCGCTGGCGGGGCGAGGAAACCAGAGGCGCAGGGTTGTTGCGTGCGCTTGAAATGGCGCATTCCTTCGAGGCTCGAAATGGTTTCAAACCAACCGCTTCACATTTCCTCCACGCAAATTTCACCAGACTAAAAACTGAGGTGCGCCCTTCTAACCCCGGAAATCAACCAGGGGCCTGGAAGGGCTGTTCAGGTGCGATTGGTATTACTCAGCGCCAATGTCCCCGCTCGCAATGCCAACCGTCGTAATCGTGCCAGTCCCGTCCGCCTATCCAGACGGCGTTGGCGTAGGGGGGGCAGCCCCAGTGCCCTCCATCCCATACCCAGGTGCTACCGCCCCAGTCCCATTCCCCGTCAATCCAGACGTATCCAGGACCGGGGGCAACCGGCTGGACCTCGACCGGAGCGGGCGGCGGCGCCTGCGGCACCACAGCCATTTGGTTGGCCGGGTCGGCCAACCCGCCCCCGATTGTCGTGGGGGTGTTGATCATGAAATTAAGCAGCTTGTTGGACACCCCGGAATTGCGCAGCCCGATGATGTCATTGGCGGTGAGATGATAAACAGTATGAGTGGCTTGAATCTGGCTGATGATCAGGTCATCACTGACGCCGGATTTGACCAGGTTAAGGACATCGGAGACTTGGAGGGGCTGGCCCTGGTTGACCTTGATGTAGGTTTGGGGCGCCATGGCCTGCAGCCGGGCATTTTGTTCCTCGTCAATGGAATGCCCTATCAACCCACCGCCAATGGCCCCTGCGGCAGCCCCTATCAAGGTGCCAAAGCCGCCGTTTCGGGGACCGCCAAAGGCAGACCCGGCAATGGCTCCAATAATGCCGCCAATCAGCGCGCCTGAACCTGTGTTGTTTTGTGTCCCGTCAGGATTTTGGCAGCCGGTAAGCAGCAGGAGACCGGCCATCAGGATGGCCAAACCCTTGGAATTCTTCATTTGCATCACATTCATCGGCTTTGGTGTATTCGGGGTGTGGACCATTTCAGGCGCCCAAGTGTTCAAACAGCCCGCCCATAACCCTGGCACAGCGCCATCCAGCCCTTCACAGGACGGATTGCTAACGGAAAACCGGGCTTTTGGCTAGGAATAAATTGCCACCAGGGTCCAACCTTGGGTTAAATGAACCCATGATGACAAAGCGAGTGATTCCGTGCCTGGACGTTCATGATGGCAAGGTAACACGAGGGGTGCAGTTTGGCAAAGCGGAGGAGGGTGGCTTGAGGAATGTGGGCGATCCCGTGGAGCTGGCCATGAGGTATAATGAGCAGGGGGCGGATGAAATGGTCTTTTTTGACATCACCGCCAGCGCCCACGGACGCGCCACCATGGTCGGCGTCATTGAACGGGTGGCCGATGAATGCTTCATGCCCCTTACCGTCGGCGGTGGCATTAAAACCGTGGACGATATGCATTTAATGCTTCGGGCCGGCGCGGATAAAATCAGCATCAATTCCAGCGCCCTGTCCAACCCCGGTTTGATCCGCGAAGGGGCGGAGAAATACGGCAGCCAATGCATCGTGGTGTCCGTGGATGCCAAAAGACTGGGGCCGGGGCGCTGGGGGGTTTTTTCACATGGCGGCAGGCGGGACACCGGATTGGAGGTGGTGGATTGGGTCTGTGAAGCCGTTAAATTGGGGGCAGGCGAGGTGGTTTTGAATTCAATTGACGCCGATGGAACCAAGGCTGGTTTTGACCTGGAAATCACCCGCAGGATCAGTGAAAGCGTCGGGGTGCCCGTGGTGGCCAGTGGGGGTGCCGGCAGCCTGCTGCACATGGCGCAGGTCCTTCAGGAGGGCAGGGCGGATGCCGTACTGGCCGCAAGTATCTTCCATTTTGGAAACCACACCGTGGGGGAAGTGAAGCAATTTCTCGCCAGGCAAAATATTCCCGTGCGGCTGTAGCCCCGTGGCGCTCCGGCGCGTCATCACGCCGGGAAATTTATTGTATTGAGGCGCAGGATGTTCTCATTAAGCTGAAGCCGTAAATGACCACCCCTAGCGAAGCCAGTCGTGTCCAGGCAATCGAGGTTTTTGAAAAAATCCGCTCCAACATCAGCCAGGTGATGCGTGGCCAGGATGCCACCACCAGGCAATTGCTGGCAGCCTTGGCCGCAGGCGGGCATGTATTGTTGGAGGATTTCCCGGGCACGGGCAAGACCACCCTGGCCAAGGCGCTCGCCAAATCCTTGGGAGCGGATTTCAGGCGCCTGCAATTCACTCCGGACCTTCTGCCCTCCGATATTCTCGGCGTCTCCATTTTTGACCAGCGCGACCAAGGCTTTCATTTTCATGAGGGGCCGGTTTTTACCAATATCCTTCTAGCCGATGAGATCAACCGTGCATCGCCCCGCACCCAGTCCGCCCTTTTGGAGGCGATGGGCGAGGGGCAGGTGAGCGTGGAGGGTGTCCGGCGTAACATGGCGGACCTGTTTTTCATTATTGCCACCCAAAACCCCGTGGAGTTCAGAGGAACCTATCCCCTTCCCGAGGCCCAAATGGATCGGTTCATGATGCAATTGTCCCTGGGCTATGTGTCTGCCGAGGAGGAGGTGGCCATCCTGAGCGGCCAGAAATCAACCCATCCTCTGGACCTCTTGAAACCCGTGGCAGGTTTGGAGGATGTGGGTGTCTTGCGCCAAGCCACCGCCTCGGTGCGCATCAGCGAGGAGATGAAACGGTACATCGTGGATGTGGTGGGTGCGACACGGGGATATCGGGGTGTTCAAATGGGTGCCAGCCCGCGCGCATCCCTGGCCCTGATGAAAACAGCCCAGGCGACGGCTTTTTTTGAAGGGTTGGATTTTGTGGGGCCGGACCAGGTTCGAGCCATGGCGATGCCCGTTCTGGGACACAGGCTTGTGATGGATCCCCAAGCGCGCTTTTCAGGCGAAACCGCGCGGGGCGTGGTGGCGGAAATCCTGAAAAAAGTGCGCGTGCCGGTTTGATGGGGTTGGCGTCCAGGGCGGTGGGCCGCCCAGCCAAACATGAGGTTACTGAATCGAATCTATTACCGGGTTCAAAAAGCCATCGGAACCGGATGGCATTTCCTGACCCAGCGTCTCACTCCGGCTGGCTGGCTGGTGGTGGCTGGCGCCCTGTTGTCCCTGGCGCTGACCGGCGACCTGGATAGCACCGTTACCTACGAGATGTTTTTGTTCTTCACGGCTCTCCTTATCGCCGGATTGGCAGGCGCGTTTTTTTACCGGGCGCGATTTGAGGTGCGGCGTGAACTCCCCCGTGTCGGCTCCGTGGGCCAGGTATTCCGGTATCGAGTGACGGTGTGGAACAGGTCGGGCAAATGGCAGTCGGGCTTGATTCTGCTGGAGCAGCAGGAGGATCCGCGGCCCGGATTTGAATCGTGGCTGGAATGGCAACAATGGATCGGCCGTGGCGCGCGCCGGTTTCAGTTTTTACGCCGCCGGATGGTTAGTTTCCGCAGAGCCCAATTCGGATGTGGCATGGTGCCCGGCCTGGCGCCCGGTGCCAGTGCGGACATTGAAATGGAATGCCTCCCCTTGCGGCGCGGGGAATTGCGCCTGCTCATGGTCAGGGTCGCCCGGCAGGATCCTTTGGGCTTCTTCAGGTCGTTTGCCAACGTCAGGATGGAGGAAAGGGTTCTCATCCTGCCGCGCCGTTATAGAATCCCGGACTTGATTTTGCCGGGTGCCCTGCGCCATCAGGCCGGTGGCGTGGCCCTGGCCTCCAATATCGGGCGCAGTGATGAATTTGTCTCCCTCAGGGAATATCGCCATGGTGACCCCCGCAGGCATATCCATTGGCGTAGTTGGGCCCGGACAGGCAGGCCCATCGTCAAGGAGTTTGCGGATGAAAATTTTGTGCGCCATGCCCTGGTCCTGGATACTTTTGAGGAAGATCCCTTGGGCGGGCGCCTTGAGGAGGCCGTCTCCGTGGCGGCATCCTTCGGCTGCAGCGTGCTCAACCAGGAAAGTTTGCTGGACCTCCTTTTTGTGGGAGACCGCGCCTACTGTTTCACCGCAGGCCGCGGGCTGGCCCACGCAGAGCAGGTCATGGAAATCCTGGCATCGGTTCAACGTTCCGCCGCCCATTCCTTCCACTCCTTTCAACTTATGGTGCAGGGCCATCTTAACCTGGTCAGCGGCTGCATCTGCGTGCTGTTGCAATGGGATGAGCAGCGCCAGGAGCTGGTCCGCAAAATCAAGCAATCCGGCGTGCCCTTGCTGGCCCTCGTCCTGGTCCAGGAGGGCAGCAACGCTGAACAGGATCGTGCCAGCGTGCCGGAAGCCGCCGGGGATTTGCACTTTCTAGAACTGGGAAAAATCCAGGAAATGCTCATGCGCATCCAATGAATGCAAACCCGCCGGCAATTCAGCCGCAATCTTTTGCGCCTCCACGGCTTCTCACGCTGGCTGTGCTGCTTTTTTGGGGCTGGCAATCCGGATTGTGGCTGCCTGGCTTGTTGATGGGATTGGCGTTGGAGACCATCCCCCTTCTGAACCCGGGTTTGGAGTTCTCACAAGATGATTTCCGCCGGGTCTGGAATTTTTGCAATTTACTCGGGCTGGCGGCGGTCTTGTATGCCTTTGGCAATAATGACCGGGTGGGCGGCCTCGGCGGTTTGCTGCATGGCGCCGCCAATAACCGGGCCGCCATGCTCTCCGGCGTGCAATCGGTCCTGAATTTCCCACGGTGGCTTCCCATCCTGCTTTTCCTGGCTATCGCCGCCCAAAAAGCCAGCGCCGCAGGGTTGACTCCAGCCACCTCCTTTTCTCCCTTCCTGCGTTGGTACAGGCAAAAATCCAGGGCAATCACACCGGAACCCATGCTGGACCTGAGCTACCCCTATTTGATCTTATGCCTGTTCTCGGCAGGCATCCATGCCAACTCCGGCTCTCAAACCTATTTCATGGGCATGATCCTCCTGGTGGCATGGGGCTTGTGGCCGGTCCGGTCCTGCCGTTTTCACCCTCTCGTCTGGCTTGCGGTTTTTGGATTGGCTGCCGTCCTGGCCCTGGCCGGCGATGTTGGCGTGGGCAAGATGGCCGATTTCACCAGGAACCTGAGCATCCAGTGGATGTCCCGGCTGTTGCGGGACCGAACCGACCCCAAACAGGTGATGACCGCGATTGGCGAGGTGGGGCAATTGAAACTTTCTGGAGCCATTGAAGTGCGGCTGACTGTGCCCCCTGGCGCCGCCCCGCCGGAATACCTTCATCTGGCCAGTTACCGCACCTATCACCGCCAATCATGGTTTGCGGGCGCCGCCCGCGATGATTTTCAGGAAATTCCACCCCTTTCCTCCGGCGCATCAACCTTTCAACTGATTCCAGGCCGCTCCGGGTCCCGCTTGGTGACGGTGTCCTGTTACCTGGCCGGATGGTCTTCCTCGTTGGGTGTTCCCGAGGGCTTGCTTCCAATCCCGCCAGATTGCGACCGATTGGAAGACATGCCGGATACAGTGGCGAGTTTGCAGCGCAGCGGCAATGGCGCCGTTCTCGCCGATGGCCCGGGCCTGATGATTTTCACGGCTGGGTATGGAACAGGCCAGATTCCCGAGGCCGCGCCGAATACCAATGAGGACCTGGCCGTGCCCGCCGAGGAGGTCCCCGCCCTGAATGAGACGTTGCGGAAGATGTCCCTGGATAAAACACGGGCCGCCACCTTGAGTCCCCAAAAACTGGAGTCGCTCATTGCCGGGTTTTTCGATTCCCGGTTCACCTACCGCACCTGGCAGAAAGCTCCCAGTCCATTGGCAGGCCACCAGACTCCCCTGGCAAATTTTTTATTAATCACCCACAGCGGCCATTGTGAGTACTTTGCCACCGCCACGGTCATGCTCCTGCGCATGCTGGGTGTCCCGGCGCGTTATGCCGTGGGATTCTATGTCCATGAACGGAGCGGCGACAACAGTTATGTCGTGCGGGGCAGGGACGCCCATGCCTGGTGCCTGGTCTGGGATCGCTCGGCGGCTGGATGGCAAACTTTTGACACCACCCCCGCCTCATGGGTGGGGATCGAGGGGGCAGGTGGAAAAATCACCCAGGCGGTGGAGGACTTTTTTTCCTGGCTGCATTACCAGGCGGCCAAAATCCGGTGGGGCCAAAGTTCCCTGCGCAGCTATGTGCGCTGGTTGCCTGCCCCGGTCCTGCTGGCGCTGCTGGCACCCATGGTTTTTCGGCGCTGGCGCAGGGTGCGGCAAAAAGTCGTGAATGGTCCCGGCAACCAGCAGGTTTTCAGGCCCGGCTTGGATTCGGCATTCTACCCGGTCCGGGACCGGTTGGTGGAATTGGGGCATGTTCCCCGGGTGGAGGAGGGTTTTGCAGGCTGGCTGGCCCGCATTTTGGAGGCCAAACACCCTCGGTTGCCTGAGAGGCAATTGCGCCAATTGTTTCATTTGCATTACCGTTGCCGGTTTCATCCCCGTGGCTTGACCCCGGGCGAACGGGACGAATTGGCCAGCCTGGCCGCGGAGGTTTTGCATCTGTTGAATCATTGACCTTGCCCGGGTTTTTAAAGGCCCTTTAAACCCGGAAAACGAAATTCAAAATGCCAATCCCCTCCGGCATCTTGCCGCATCTTGACCCTTTCCATTTCGCTTTTCGAGTTAAAAAATTCTTCCAGGAATCTGGAATTTCGTTGACACCCAATTCTATGCCGCGACCATGGTGGGCATTGGTCACACGATGTTCATTTTGGTCGGGTTCCGGTTCAAAAACGCTGCTCAACCCTGCGGCTGCAGGCGCCCTTGAGCGTTTCCCCATGTTGCCTTGTGAAAAATTATATCCTGGATACTAACGTCTTGCTGCATGATCCCAATTCCATCCTCAATTTCGAGGAGAACCACGTGCTGGTGCCCATTGAAGTGATCGAGGAAATAGACCGCTTCAAGAGGGAATCCACCGAGCTGGGCCGCAATGCCCGCAACGTGTCCCGCATGCTGGACGGCTTCCGGGGCGATGGCAGCTTGAGCCAGGGAGTCAAGCTTCCCACCGGCGGAAAACTGCAGGTCGGCATCCGCAATCACCCCGGTGACCCGATGCCCTTCAATGGCGACTCGGTGGATAACCGGATTCTTGCCTTCGCAGCCGGCATCCAGAAGGACCAGCCCCAAAACCGCACCATCGTTGTCAGCAAGGATATCAACCTCCGAATCAAGGCCGATGCCTTGGGATTGGCTGCGGAAGATTACGAAACGGACCGCGTCTTCATCACTGATTTGTACACCGGCATGCTGGAGTTGACTGTTAGTTCCGAGAAAATGGCCCGTTTCAGGGCCGACGAGGAATTGGCCCTCAATGGCGGCAAAACCTATTATCCCAATGAATATTGCACCCTGGTGGACGAGTCCAACCCCAAGAAAACCGCATTGACCAAGGTGGATGCCACAGGCACAAAATTGATCACCATCATTGACTCCCGGGAGGGTGTGTGGGGCATCAAACCGCGGAACCGCGAGCAGAATTTCGCCCTGGATGCCCTGCTGGATGACCGGGTGAAGCTGGTCACCCTCATGGGAAAGGCCGGCACGGGCAAGACTCTGCTGGCCATGGCGGCCGGGTTGAAAAAAACCGTGCTGGACCGCGAATTCCGCAGGCTTGTGGTCGCGCGCCCCACCATCTCCATGGGCAAGGAACTCGGGTTTTTGCCCGGGTCGCTGGATGAAAAGCTCGCCCCCTGGATGCAGCCCATTCATGATGCCCTGGAAATGTTGAGCGACCTGAACATGGGCCACGACCATCGCCGCGCTGCCGACCTCATGCGGTCGGGCAGCATTGTGGTGGAGGCCTTGAGCTATATTCGCGGACGCAGCATCGCCAACCAGTTCATGGTGATTGATGAATCCCAGAACCTGACTCCACTGGAAGCCAAAACCATTGTCACCCGGGTGGGGCATGGCACGAAAATCATCTTCACCGGCGATCCCTACCAGATTGACAATCCCTATGTGGATTCATCCTCCAACGGCTTTAACTACATCATCAGCCGGTTCAGGGACCAGGCAATCGCAGCCCACATCGAGTTGCAAAAAGGCGAAAGATCCGAGCTGGCGGAATTGGCGGCCAACATCCTGTGATGCCGGCTGGGGAGGAGGCGGTCAATCCGATTCCTTCTTCTTCTTTTTACGGGTCTTCGGACCGGCTGCCTTGGTGGCATCGTTCCAAAGGCTTTCCAGGTCGTAAAGTTCGCGAACGTCCGAGCGCATGACGTGAACAATCACGTCAAAATAGTCCAGCACCACCCAGGCGCCTCCCTTGGGGCCATCCACCCGGCTTGGCTTCAGGTCATGTCCCGTTTTCAATTGCTCGGTGATTTCATCCACAATCGCCCGCAGATGCGGTTCGCTCGAGCCGGAAACCACCACAAAATAATCGGTTACTGAAGAAGCTTTGCGAACATCCAAAATGGAGACGTTCTCCGCTTTTTTGTTTTCTGCAAATTCGCGGCAAAGCTCGGCAAGCTTTTTTGATTTCATAATTATTCCTGATTAAACCAAGAAACAAGCGCAAGCGACATGATTTAATGCTGTAAAGTGGGTGTGCCCGACCCCGGGTAGGGCAGCGAGGACATGATCGCCTGCGCCACCGCCGGGGGTGTCAGGTGGTCTATCGGCAGCCCGGAGCGGATGCGATCCCGAATCCCGGTCGCCGAAAGTTCCAAGGGCCAGCCTTTCAGGCCAATTCCGCGAAAAGGGTGCGGAAAAACAGGAGAAGGCGACCCGGGCCGGGGTATGGCCACAAAGGTTGCCATTCCGGCCAGTTCGCCCGCCTCATGCCATTGGCCCAGGTGCCCGACATGGTCCGACCCAATCAAAAAAAACAGTTCCGCCCCCGCGTGTGACCTGGCGATCTCCCGGAGTGTCTGGATGGTGTAGGACGGGCCCTGGCGGGTGATTTCACGAGAATCAATTTCAAACTGCGGCATCCCCGCCAGGGCCAGGCGCAAAAGCCGCAGCCTGAATTCAGCCGGGGCGGGTGAATCACTCTTAAACGGGGACCGGGCGGCGGGAACGAAGAGCAGCCGGTCCAGGCGCAGTTCCTCCAGGGCGGCCCGAGCCGCCAGGAGATGACCCCAATGCACCGGATCAAAGGTTCCTCCAAAAATGCCAAGCTTCATAGTTTGCTCCCCGGAGGCAGGATTTGGTTTTGGCTTCGGGTTCTCACCCCACAGGTGGATCGGTTCATAAACCGTTAAAAAGGTTCCATGTAATCAAGGTTTTTGCCATGGGTCTCTTCCAGGCCGCTCCAGGCCCAGAGCGCAAGCAAGAGGCATGCAAAGCCCACCAGCGCCGCGCTGGCCACCGGACCCAGCTTGGCACCGAATGGTGAACTGGTTTTCAAGGCCTGAAACCCGCTCGTCAGCAGCACAGTCGCGCCCCGCACAAAATTAGGCACCGTCGTCGCCACAGTGGCCCGGATGTTCGTGCCAAACTGTTCCGCCGCAATGGTCACGAAAATAGTCCAATAACCCACCCCCATGCCCATAAACAAAATGACCAGGTAAAATGTCCCGTTGGACTGGCCCCCGCAGAGAAAATAAGCCGTCATGGTCGCGGCGGTGAATAATAAAAAGCCGAGCAGGACCTTTCTTCGCGATTCCGCGAGCTGGCTCAGGAAACCGCTGGCAAATCCGCCAAAGGTGATGCCCAGGTAACAAAAGGCCACCGCCTGGGCCACCTTGACATCGCCCCGGATATTCAATGCCACGGCGATCTCCGGCGAAAAAGCCACCAGCACCCCCACCACGCACCACAGGGGCAGCCCCACAATGATGCAGCGCAGGTATTTCATGCAGCGGGCGGGGTTGGAAAATAATTTCAGGAATTGGCCCCGTCCCCGCTGTGAGAGGTTCGATTTCATTTTCTGGTACATGCCGGATTCCGCCACTCCCACCCGGAGAAGAAGCAGGACCAGTCCAAGGCCGCCGCCGATAAAATAGGCAGTGTGCCAGTCCACTTTTTGCGCCACCAACCCGCCGATCACCGCGCCAAACACCCCAACCGTGGATACCAGCGTTGTGCCCAGCGCTCTCATTCCGGCTGGCAAGACCTCCGTCACCAGTGTGATGCCACCCCCCAGTTCGCCCGCCAGGCCAAACCCCGCCACAAAACGCCAGAGGGCATAGGCCTCGATGGAGGCATGGACCATCCCATTGGCCACATTGGCGATGGAATAAAGCAATATGGAACCAAAAAGCAGGGTCACCCGGCCCAGCCGGTCCCCAAGGATGCCAAAGAAAATGCCGCCCAGTAGCATGCCTATCATTTGCATGTTGAGCAGCATGATGCCGTGGTTGACCAGCGCCTCGCCCGTAAACCCCATGCTTTTCAAGCTGGGAATGCGGAGGATGGCAAAGAGTATCAGGTCATAAACATCCACAAAATATCCCAGGGCGCCCACAATGACCACGGGCTTGAGGAGGGTGCGGAGTGTGGAGGGCTGGCTAGACTTCATTGGCGCGCCATTAAAGCCTCGCCCGGCCATGAAGGCAAGCGGAGAACGTCGAATAAACCGCAGGCAAACCACCGATTAAGCCCGCCTGGCGGTTGCCAGGCTTCATTTGAAAAACCGCGACCCATCGCGTGTCATCCTGGCATGACGGGGAGACGCAGGGTGTCCGGCAGGTAAAATTGGTTGCCGGAAAAACGGGTCGGAAAAATGGAAAAATGGGTTGACAAAACGCCTGATTGGGCGGAGATTTTCGCGGTTTCAACCAAAGTTCATTTTAACGCTGAAAGCAACCCCATGGCCCTCCCGGCGAACATCCCCTAAGCAGGCGGTCCCAGGACGAGCTGTCATCCAATGGTTTATTAAAACTCCTTTTATGTCTGATACTAACTTATCCCGCGTTTTTCTCACGTTAGCCGTTCTGGTCCTGGGAGTGGCCGCAGGCGCACAGCCGGTCTTGACGCCTTATCAGCCAGCGGGCTGGTCGGACAGCGTGGTGGTGACAACCAATCCCAATTCGACCACGGACACAACTGGACTCACCACCACCAATGCACTTTATGTGGACTGGGCGGTGATCAATTCCGGCAACGCGGACGCGACCACGGCCTTTAACGTGGATTTGTACACCAATTCGGTTTACATGAACACGTGGCCGGTGAATGGCCTTCCTGTCGGGAACTACACCTATGTCACGGCCATTCCCCTGGGTTTTTTTCCAGCCGGGACGAACACGATAGAACTGGTTGCCGACTCCACCAGTGTGTACGGAGCGCCGAATACCTACACAAAAACATTCATAGTAAAGGCCCCGGTTTTGCCAGGTCTTTCGGCTCCGACCCTGCTGGGTCCGGCCAATGGCAGCGTCAACCAGTCCACCAGCCCGACATTCACCTGGACATCCGTTTCGAATGCGGCCTCGTACCAAATCTTTGTTGCCACGAATGCCGCGGATCTGCCCGCGAACACCACTGCCATCGCCGGCGGCCCCAGCATGGTGATCAGTGCGAGCGTGACCAATGCGACATTCACGCAGCTGAACCCGCTTAATCCGGGCACCACATATTATTGGGAAGTCAATGCGCGGCTGTTTGGCGAGGGCGGCCCATGGTCCGGCACATGGAGTTACACGTCTGGCAATCCTCCTGCGGGGTTGACCATCCTGCCGGTGTTTGACACCACCATCACCAGCGATCCGCAGGCAGGCGCCATCGAGGCCACCATCAGGGCCGCCGCTGCATTTTATCAGTACCATTTTTCCGATCCATTGACCGTTTCGATCACGTTCCAGGAGATGAGCACCGGCTTGGGCATGTCCAGTTGGTCCTACAACAGCTATTCGTACGGCACTTATTTGCAGGCGCTCACGGCGGCGGCCACCACGCCGGATGACACGACGGCGCTGGCGCACCTGCCGGTGCAGTCCAGCAATCCTGTCAATGCCAATGGAAGCATCAATCTCCAGACGGCCCTTTCATGGGACCTGGGATTGAGCGCCGGGACATCCGGTGAAAACGTCGGCACCATTTCTCTGAATACAAGCCTCATGAACTTGTCCGGCGCACAGAATAATCCCACCAACTATTCGCTTTTTTCCACCGTCTGCCATGAGATTGACGAAGTCCTTGCCACGGGGTCGGCTTTGGACGGTGTGTACAGCGGCCAGAATCTGGCCACGGATCCGATATTTTCCGAGGACCTTTTTCGCTACGACTCCTCGGGAAATCGCAGCTACAACACCAATTTGACGACGACAGCTTATTTCTCACTGGATGGCGTCACTGACCTGGCGCAGTTCAACCAGGTTGGCTCGGGCGATTTTGGGGATTGGTACAGTTATTACGGTGGGGAGACCCCGCAGGTGCAGGATGCTTTTGCGCAGCCTTTGGACAGTCCCAACCCCACCGTGGAACTGCGTGTGCTGGATGTGCTGGGCTATCATCTGGAGATTTCCGTGCCACCGCCCAATTTTGTTTCTGCGACCCGGACGGGCAACACCATCAACCTGGTCTGGGAGGCGGTTTCCGGGCGTGCCTATCAGGTGCAGGAAACAGCCAACCTGACCTCATCGGTTTGGAGCAACCTAAGCGGCAGCGTGATCGCCAATGGGTCCACAGCCAGCTATTCTGACACCGTGGTATCAGGGCAAGAACGATTTTACCGCGTGGAACTTGTTTCCAACCCCTTGCCTGCGCTGGTTCCGGCAACCCGGTTTATTCGTGCCAATGTGGTCACTCAGCCAACCGGCTGGAAAACCAACTATTTCAGGCCATTCCCACTGTAACGAGGGTGCGTTCCATCCATGCGCGCCTGCCGGTGTTCCTTGTGCAAACATCAAGGCAACAGTTTGAATGCGCCATTGCTGGATCAAGCCCGGCACAAATTTGACGCATGAACCCATGAAAATGGGCTTGCCATTGCACGGGGCAAGGCGAAGCATTTTGTCCCGCCGCAGATCGTTGGATTTTTTTGCGGCGTAAAAAGTCTTTATCAAAAATGAAACGTCATTGTCATCAATGTGGCGAGCCTTGGAGCCTTCCGGGCAATCCCGGGCGCGGGGAGGTATGCATGAAATGCCGGGCGGACCTGCGTGTGTGCCTGAATTGCCAGAGTTATGATCCCCTTGTGGCGCAGCAATGCCGTGAACGGCGTGCGGAGCCGGTCCTGGAAAAGGCTGCGGGCAATTTTTGTGAATATTTTGAATTTGCCCGGAAAGAGTGGAAACCCCGGGCCCAAACGGATTCCCGGGAGGCGGCGGCTCGTGAGCAGCTTAAAAAACTGTTCGGCGATTGATGGCAATTCGTTAAGATCCACCCATGAAAGTCAGCGGGTTTACTTTTCTCCGCAACGGGCAAAGGCTGGGATATCCTTTTGTTCCGTCCATCCGCTCCATTCTGCCCCTGGTGGATGAATTCGTCATTGCCTTGGGGCCTTGTGACGATGCCACGGAGTCCATGTTGAGGGAAATCCAGGACCCCAAAATCCGCATTATTCCGACGCAATGGAATGAAAAAATCCGTCCGGATTACAGTGTGAAGGGTTTTGTGTACGGCCAGCAAAAAAGCGTTGCGTTGTTCAATTGCACGGGAGACTGGGCGTTTTACCTGGAGGCGGACGAGGTGGTGCACGAGGCGGACGTGGAGAAGATCCGGCTGGCCATGGAAAAGCATCTGGACGATGAGCGGGTGGAGGCGCTGGCGTTTGATTATCTTCATTTTTACGGCAATGCGAACACCATTGCGTGGTCGCCCGGCTGGTATCGGAGCGAGGTTCGGATCATTCGCAACACCATTCCGGCGTGGTCGAGCGAGGCGCTGTTTTTCAACGTGCTGGAGGGTCATAAAAAGGCGCGTTACCCGCGGGCGGCCGGGACTGGGGCCACGATTTATCATTACGGCTGGGTGCGGAGCGAGGAACAGATGGACATGAAATCCGCCGCGGTTTTGAAATACTGGCAAAACCGGGCGGAAAGCAAGGCGGACTATCGGCAGATAGACCCGCAAGCCCTTCGGTTGTTTCAGGGCGCGCATCCGCAAGTCATTCGCGAATGGCTGCCGAGGGCGGAAGGTTTATTCCAAACGGATCCGAACCACCGTTTGACATCGCGCGAGAAAAAGCACCGCCGCCTGATGTGGCTGGAGCGGACCTTTGGCTGGCAATTCAACCGGAAACATTACCGGTTGGTGCGCTGAGGCGTCTGGCGAGGGCCAGGTTGACCTCTGCCACGGGAATTTCCGCGATCCGATCCGGGCCGGGCGCGGTGAGCGTCCAGTCCGGATGTTGAAAAGGGATGGGGCTGCCGGGGTCGGACTGGCGCATGAGCATGAGCACGGGTTTGCCCATGGCCACCGCCAAATGAACGGCCCCGGTGTCGCCGCCCAGCACAAAGCTGGCGGATTGCAGCAGGCCGGCCGTGGCCAGGAGCGATTGGCCTGCGGCCACGGCAAAGCCGGCATTCGCGACTGGTTGCAGCGCTGCACGGTCTGCCGGCCCGCCCAAAAAAAGAGCCTGCATGCCTTGCTTTTGCCAATGTTTCGCCACAGCCGAATAATGATCCAAGGGCCAGTTTTTGTGCGCGCCGCTGGTCAGGGGTTGAATCAGCAGAAGAGGGTGGTTTGAACGGATGCCCAGGCCATGGAGCAGGCCTTGGGCCTGGGTGATGGCGGCGGCGGGGACGGAAAAATGGTTGCGGATTCCAGCCATTTTCAAGCCTGCGCCCCGCAGCAATTCCAGGTGCGCCTGCGCGGCATGAAGCGGCAAGCGGGATGGCTGGCTGAGTGTATAGGCCCAGGTCCGGCGTGGATGATGAAAAGTCGTCCACCGTTGCGGGGCGCCGGTGAGACGGCTTAGCCATGCCGTTTCCCCATATCCCTGGAAATCGATCACCAGCGAAAAGCGCCCGGCCCTGAGGCGGTAAAGCAGGGAAGCCGCTTCGCGCGCGACACGCATGGGGTTCCTGCTGCGAAGATTGTTCCTGTTCAGAATCAACGAATCGTGGACGCCCTCGAAACCCTGGAGCAACCCGCTGTTTTCTGCGGAGGTCAGATAGGTGATGCGGGCGGAGGGGAAATTGCTGCGCACGACATCCAGCGCAGGCAGGGTGAGGATGACATCCCCCATGGATTTGAGGCGGATGAGCAGGATGTTTTTCACCGCCATAAGCAGGAAAGACCCGTTGGCGCCATGGCGGGGTCAATGGCTGGGGGCTGGATTTTCCCAAAGCGCCACGCCAAAAGGTGAACCCCAGGAATGGCCCTTTTGGATGTCATAACGATCTGTGGAGGAGCAAAATTGGACCACGCGCCAGCCCGCCTTTTCAATGGCGGCCAGCAGGTCATGGCCGCTGAACTGGGGCGAGTGCCATTCACAAATGCCGAACCGAAACCGATTTAAAAGGGTGGAATGATGTTGAAAGAGAAATTTTTCCGCCCCTTCAATATCAATTTTGATCAGGTCAAAAAATTCCTTCCGTCCGGAGAGCAATTCCGTGAGGTTGGTGGTGGGCAGGGATAGAACCTTGTCACTGCGCCCGATTGAGAAAATGTTGGAGTGGACGGAATCCTTGTGGCGTTCAAAGTTCACAAGGGAGTCGGGCGGGCCAATGACCGCCTGGGAACATTTCCAGCGGGATTGAAGTGAGTTACGGGTGATGGCATCGTTGACGCGGGCCACGCAGGTTTCGTTGGCATCAAACAAAAAAGCCCATGTTTCAGGCTGCGCATTGTTGTTGATCCGCGCCAGATGTTCCAGCAGCGCGAAGGAAAAAAATCCCTGGTTGCAGCCCAGGTCAACCCATCCACGCACCATTTCCAGGCGCGGAAAAAACACGTCATAACTGCGGGCGATGAAAATTTCCCCGGTGGAACTCCATGCCCCGCGATCCGGGACGAGCAGATGGATGCCGGAAGGCGTTCGGAAATCCAAGCCTGCATGGGGCAGCAGGTCTCGAACCACAGATTTAAGCAGGCGTTTGAAGCTCATGAAATTTCCAGGACGCCCATGGTAGCGATTCGACAGGGAATGGCAAGACCCGGTCAGACCGGGGAAAGAAGCAAGGGCGCAGAGTGAAAATGGCCGGCTTGGGACTATTTGAAACGCTTTTTCAATGATCGTTTTTGCCGGTCCAGCCATACGGACACATCTTCCATCCAGATTCCGAGCCCGGGCAGAAAATGATGTCCCGCCATTTTCAGGAACAATCTCCGGAAATCATCTGAAGCCTTGAAATTCCGGCCTAATTTGGGTTTTTGAGTGATCCAGTGGATCACCCTGGGGCTGGGGTTTTCCGGGCAAAGAAACCGGTCTTCCGGCAGGCAGGAGGGTTCGGCGGGAAACAATTGCACTTTGTGGGCGATGGTGCGCGGCTGGCCATCGCGAAGTCCGCGCCAGTAATAATAATGAAAAACTCCGGCCTCATAGCACGGCCAGCAATTCAACTTTCTCAAGTCCAAAAGCGATTCCCTGTCAAAAAGGCCGCGGCGGGCAAAGAACACCCCGGTGTTGGGCGCCCCCTTGCCCCTCCAGTCCAGGTGTGGGTCGAGTTTTTTAAGCATCGCCACATCAAAGGATGAGCGGGAAACTTCCTCCTCGGATTCAAAGCTGACGCCATTGTGCAGCGTGGTGATGAAATCGTAGTGGTCAAAGTCGGCATAGGCCCGCAGGTCGCCCCACACCAGCAAATCGGCATCCAGGCAAAGGAACCGCTCGTAGGGGCTGAGCCAGAAAAGCAGGATTTTTGTCCAGGGCGTTCCTGAACAAAGCCGGACTGATTCTGGATCCGCCACTTCCTGGACCACCATGCGGCGCACCTCTGGAAGCTTTTCCAGCTCGCGGGTATCGGTTTCAGGTCCATCCACCCAGAGGGTGATGGGTATGTTGCCCATGGATGCGCGCACGCTGGCGCAGCAGGCTTTGGCCAGGTACAGGTCGCCCCGCCAGACCGGGATGATGACGCCGTCCAGTCTTCCGGAAAAATCCCCGGAGGGCGGGGGTGGAGATGGAAGGCTCTGGGTGCGGGGATCAATAAGGTGCATTCAAAATCCTTGGTGGCGGCGGCTTCATCCGGTCAGGCCCAGGTGGGAGGCTGGGCAGGCTGCCAGTGGTGCCTTTTGACCAGCATCCAACGCCCAAAAAAATAGGATTTGCCGCGTTTGCGGGCCACAGGAGTGATGGGCGTGGAAAAAATTCGCTCAAAAAAATCAAGGGTCCGTGCAGGATCAAAAAAGGTGTTTGGCTTGTCATCGTAAAAATAGGGCTGGCGCATGAACTCAAGATATTTTGCGTCGTCCCGGTCCAGTTCGATGATCTTTTCGATGAGCGCCTCGTCGCTGGGGAAATCCGCCCGGTTGAGGAAGCTTTTGGGGTTGAAATGCTGGTTTATATCCGGGTCGCCCCAATAAATGGGCAGGCACCTGGAAACCATCGGCTCGAATATTTTTTCGGTGGTGTACCCCGCCAGCGAGCGGTTCTCGTAAGCGATGTTGAATTTGCATTGCCGCAAAAATTCAATTTTGCCGCGGGCACCCCCGGGGATGGGGCCGCCGATGTTGTTGAACTTTTTCCCTCCGGAATCCACTTTTTTGTACCTGGATAGCTTGTGGAAAAAATCCACCCGGTTCTGGTTCTTGCGGGGATGGTAACCGCTGATCACAAAACTGCAAAAGCGGGTCTTGGCTGCCAGCAGTTTTTCCGGGTCATCGTGCTGTTTGATGATTTCGCCAGGCTCGCCCCAGATGACATAGAGTGGAAATTGAAGATGGCGGGGGTCGTCGAGTTTGATGGAGGCGATGGAATAATCGCACTCATTGAAATCCGGGCGGTCTGACTCGCCGGAGAAAAAAATGCGGACTCCCGAGTGGAGGCGGTGTTCGTGGCCGTAGCAGCAATAGATCAGAAAATCCGGCTGGTCGCAAATTTCGAGATCAAAGCGTGTGGCCAGGAGTTTGTAGAGGTAAAACTCCCTCTTATTGAAATTTGGCGAAAAATCGCAGAAATCAATGCGGATTTTTTTCATTCTGGGCGCGGCCTGATGACGCATGACAATGGCGCAAAGCGGGTTGGAATTCAAGTTTATTGCTTGGAAACCAACGCGCGGGGCGTGTTGACGATGTGCATGCATGCGGATACGATGACGGCCGCATGGGATTCAGCCTTCGCCGGCAACTTTTGGCCACCCTCTCGCGCCGTGAGGCCGGGGTGACGCAGCAGGAATGGAAGCGCCTCAGATTCACCTACGCCCAGGAGGGCGAGGATGTGATTGCCAGGGCGTTGCTTCCAGAAGAAAAGGGGACCTATGTGGAGGTGGGAGCCTTTCACCCGGTGAGCATATCCAACACGTATTTGTTTTATCGCATGGGATGGCGCGGGGTGGTGGTGGAGCCGGTTCCGGAAGTGGTCACGCTTTTTCGACGTCGTCGTCCGGGTGATGTGGTTCTGGAATGCGCCGTGAGCGATGAGGAGGGGGTGCGAAACTTTGAGATCATGCGAGCGGGTGAGACCAACCGGCTGGCCGGAGCCGGTGCCGCGAGCGGGGAGGGCGGCACGCTGCTGCGCACCCTCGAGGTCCGTTGCCGGACTTTAAAGTCCATCCTGTCCGAGCATTTTCAAGAGGGGCGCACAATTGATTTCATGACCATAGACACGGAGGGACACGATCTGAACGTGCTGCGCTCCAACGACTGGGCGCGGTACCGGCCAAGATTGCTGGCAGTGGAGGATTTTGAAAAAGTTCAGGACAGCCCGGTGTGTCAGTTCCTATCCGGTGTGGGATACCGGACGGTGATAACCTCCCGCCACACCCGGTTTTTCATGCCTGATGCCTGACCCCGACCCCTGGCGGTCCTTGGTGGTTGATGAATCAGCGCGGATGAGGATCAACCTGGCGTGGGATTTTGGGCGTGGTAATGCTTGTCCACGCCGTTGAGGCAGCGGATTTTGCGGGACCGGAGCGTCGCCTGAAGCTTCTCAAGGCTGGCGGAGTGGTGGCCTTTTGGGGCCGGTGGATGGTTTAAATGAAAAGTAATGGCCCGACCATAAACAAATTTGCGCATCCTGCCGAGGTGATACAGCCGCGAGCCCACGTCTGAATCCTCGCCCGTACCCCATCCCGAGTAATCTTCATCGTAGCCGTTGATGGCGAGGAGGTCATCGCGCCAGAAAGCCATGTTGCAGCCAATGATTCCACGCTGGCGGGTATCCCGCTGGACAAGAGGACAGGGGAGGCGGATGCCTTTGGCCGCGCCGCTGATCCGGCCGGCAAGCATCCATCGCCAGGGAGGGATGAGGCCGGGGGAAAAAGCGGGCACATGCGGTTCCAGCACAAAGCAACGCCGGCCCTGGACCCAGAAACCGCGTTCGGCCAGAGCCGCATGGTCCTCCACAAAGCGCGGATGGGGCACGCAGTCGCCATCAGTGAAAATGAGGTATTCGCCCCGGGACCGGGCCAGGGCCTGGTTTAGAATAATGGTTTTGCGAAAGCCCTGGTGAGGTTGCCAGACATGATGCACGGGGGTCCGGGCATGGGCGGCAAATTTTTGGATCAAGTTTGCGGTGGGTGGGTCGGAACCATCGTCGGCGATGAGGATTTCATCCGGGACACGGGTTTGCAGCAGCACGCCTTGGAGGACCTTGTCCAGGGATTGAACCTGGTTGAAAGTGCTGATGATGAGGGAGACCTTCATGGCTGGCTGACTTTTTGACGGGCTCGCGCCTCAAGGGTCATGGCATACTTGGTGAGGGTGGAAAAGCTGTTGAACCGGGCGATGTAATAGCCCTGCCAACCATCCAAAAAGCCGCATCGCAGGATGTAGGCGCGGAAAAACCGCCACGCCGGACGCACCACCAATTCGAATCCATTCACCGGCCTGCCGCGGGAGATCTGTTGCTGGATGAAGTCGGCGTGGTAGGGCGCGATTTTGGAGAGGTGGTGGGCAATGCTGTCGTTGGTATAATGAAGCAGGTCTGATTTCAAACGGCCCAGAGTGCCCTGGACTTCGAGCCGGGCGTGGGGTTCCAAGCCTGTCCAGCGCGCCTGGCCTCGGCGCCAGAGTCGTTGAACCCGGTCCGGGTACCAGTCTCCATGCCGGATCCAGCGTCCGCAGTACCGAGTGCAGCGCGGGAATTCGTAGGCGTCATGCGCCGGTGAGCCGGACTGGAGCAGGGTGTGTATTTCCCGCCTCAGGGCGTCAGACACCACCTCATCGGCGTCCAAGTTCAAAACCCACGGCTGGGTGCACTTATCAAGCACGGAATTCTTTTGTCCAATGAATCCCTTCCAAGGCTCGCGAAACGTCCTTGCCCCGCAATTTTGCGCCACGGTTTCCGTGTCATCCTGAACGTCGTGATTGAGAAGGACCACGATTTCGCCCGCCCAATCTTTGACCCCATCCAGGGCGCGGCCGATCCGGCGGCCTTCATTGGAGGCGACGAGACAGACGGAAACCGGTAATTTATTACCCATGATCAAGGGAGCGCATTTTTTCAGTTTGTTGGGTGGCAAGCAAGTTTCGGCTCATTTGAACCAGGGAATCGGTGGAAATGCCGGTGAGAAAGGGCTGGCCTGGGAGATTGGCTCCGGTGGCCACCTGGCAGGGGCCCTGGTCCGGGAGCCAGATTTTCATGGAGGGGTTGGGCCAAAACCAGGCCAGCACGGGTGTGCCTGCGGCCACCGCCAGGTGCAAGGTGCCGGTGTCTCCGCACAAATGCAGGGCGGCATGGCGGATGACCGCAGCCAGTTGCAGGAGATTCAAGTTGCCGGGAAACACCCGCCACGGAGGCGCTTGGAGCAGGGGCAACAGGGCCTTCAGTTTGGCCAGTTCACGCGGTGAAGAGCCGCAGGAAAGGACGATTTTCAAACGAGGGTGCGCATGGGCCAGCGCAGCGATCAGTTCGGCTATTTGCGCGGGCGGCAATTCCTTGTGGTCCGCAGTGGTGAATGGGCTGATGTGCAGGTACTCGCCTGCCTCCGATTGCAGTATGGCCACCCCATCCAGGGCCGACGGGGGAATGGAAACATGGAACCCGACCGGGCTGGCCGGAAATCCGGCCTGGAGCAGGCACTGGCAGCGTTGCTTGTAAAGGGGTTCCCGGTCACTGGGATGGCTCACGTGAGCCGTAAACATCCGCTTCCAAAACAGCGGTCCGCCATCATCCGGCATCCGGCCCAGGCGCTCCTGCGCACCGCTTAAAAAAGTCAGCCAACTGGAGCGGTCCGACCCGTTGAGGTTGATGACCACGTCGAATTTTTCCCGGCGCAACCGCCGGACCATCCGCCAGTTTTCGCGCAGGGAGGCATGGCGGGGGTAGCGCATGTAACCCCAGACCTGATTCACCCACGGGACACAATCCATGACCGAAACCACATGCGAGGCCACGGCAACGTGGAGTTCTGCCTTGGGGTAGGCCTGCCGCACCATCCATAGCGCCGGCAGCAGATGCACCGTGTCGCCCAGAAAGCCGAGGTCGAGCACCATGACTTTTACCGCAGCTTGGGTTTGCTTGAGAAAATTGGATGGCAGGTTTTCCAAGGGTTTGGATGGGAGGATTGAATTGCCCGGCTGGATTGTCAGGTCTGTAAAAGGATTGGTTTGGCAAAATGGCTCATTTCATCGGCAGGCAGGCGAGCGTTCTACGAATGGCGGACGACCCTGCCGCGATCTGAAGGCCCGAAGCCCGCCGTCGCCGCTCCACTGCCTGCCGATGAAATGCTGGCAGCCCTCCGGCGTCAAGTGGTGTTTGGGTGTTGCAGCTCATGTGTTTATTGCAAGGCATTCATTAACAATGTCTATTTGCATTAAAGTCTTAAGTATGATGCGCAAATCCTGCTGCAGAGTCAGATTTTCATTTTTTTATACTCCACTCCGCAGGTAATTCCCAGTGGCTTATATTGCTTTTATAGCTGAAAAGACAGCCGGAAAGAATCGGAAAAAATGTGTGGCCAAGTCCTGCCAGGCTATCTGCGGTTCCGGGTCTAAAAAATTGGGAACTGGCCACTTGGGTCTCCCATATTCGATTGCCATCCGGGCAAGCATAATTTACATTTCCGGAAATTAGCAATGCATTTGATGAAAATTTACCTGTTTGGGCGCTGCGTTTGACCTTGCGTCTCCGCCAAGGGTAAAATAAATTCAAGCCATGCGCGCTTCAACATCAGGGAATTCCTTCTCGCAATTTGGTGAAGATTCGCTGGTCTGGCAGTTTTTTAATCAAAGGAAAGATGGTTTTTTTGTAGAAGTGGGCGCAAATGATCCCCGGAATCTTTCCCAAACTTACCTTCTCGAACAGCAGGGGTGGCGTGGAATTCTCGTGGAACCATTAAGTGACTGCTGCGAGCAATTACGCGCCCACCGGCCCAAATCCCAGGTATTTCAAGCCGCCTGCGGAGCGCCGGAACAGCGGGGCCAGGCGCTGCTGCACGTAAACCAACAAGGATCGAAATTGACCGACCTGCAGGTGCGCGGCGTGGCGGTTGAGGGGCACGAGGAAGTGCGGGTCATGACCTTGGATGAAATCCTGGAGACGGCTGGAAACCCGAAGATTGATTTTCTCTCGATTGACGTTGAGGGTTTTGAGATTCAAGTAATGCAGGGGTTCAGCCTGGAAAGGCACCGTCCGGCGCTCATGCTGGTGGAGGACAACTACGCCAACCGCCTGAAAGTGCACCACCACATCAAGGGTCGCGGCTACCGCCTGGTCAAACGCACCGGGTGCAACAACTGGTAAGTGCCCAATGAGCAGCCTTTCACAATGGCTTCTGTGTCGGAAAAGGTTCGCCTCTGGCGAAAAATGTATCTGGGCACTTTTTTCAGAAAGCTCAAGAATGCGGTTTCAGGAGGAAGACTTTAGGAGTTGGATCAATCAGGCGCCATTAGAAGAATCCGTATTGATTTTTGGGTTCTTCGACGTTTCTAGTGGATAAACTGGGATAGATGGGGTAAATCGTCAAGTAATTATGATTCCCGAACAAGTTTTTCATCGGATATTGGCGTTGGGCGAAGGCTGGAAAGTGCGGCAAGTGAACTATCTGGATAAAGAGGGCAAAGTGATTATTTGCGTGGAGGACACGCCTGCGCTGTGGGCGATGGAGCGATGCCCGC
>JAKAFL010000048.1 GCA_021817945.1 bacterium
ATATCGCATTTAGGAGGCTTTGCCAAAATCCAGTCCGGCTCGGGTGCGGTGACAAGCCACACCCCAGATCGCTCGCCAAAACAAAATTAATCCCACCTCGCGCTTGACGAGCAACATAGATAAACCCCGCCCGCCCGGAAGATTGGATGGAGGCGGGCCCATTGAAGCAAATGAGGCCGGCTGCGATGCTGGAGTCAGCGCCGGTCCGCATCCTGGCTGCGGGCATTTCCATCCAAGCGGTCATGATTCGTGGTGGCTTTTACCAGTTGCCGATATCATCCTCGGTGCCTTCGCGTTGATCGGGGCCGATCGAGAGGAGGTCGTAGGAAGTGGGATTGTGTTTTCCAGGAAAATAGTACACGTAAGGATTGCCCCAGGGATCCACAGGCAATTTTGGGGGATCGAAATAGGGACCGTGCCAGTTGCGCGCATTGGGAGGCTGGACGATGAGGTCCTGCAGGCTTTTGGGGTAGAATCCGTTATCCACCTCGTATTGGCCGATGGCAGACTTGATGCCACCCTTGATGTCCGCTTCCGCGGCGGTGACGCGTGCGCGTTCGCTGGAGCCGGCTATCTTCGGGATGACCAAGGCGGCAAGGATGCCAATGATCACGACAACCAGCATGATTTCAGTCAGGGTGAAACCCGATTGGCTGGATCGGGAGGATTGGGGTCTGGATGGGATTGGAATTTTCATGGTTGGGGAGGGATGAATTTCACGGTTACTTGATGTACTGGCTCATGGATAACACCGGCAACAACATGCCGATGAAAATGGTTCCAATAAAGGCGGCGATAAGGAAAAGCAACAAAGGCTCGGCGAAGGCAACGGCTGTTTTCAGGTTTCGATCCAGGTCTCCCTCGGTGACGGAGGCAATGCGCACAAGCTCGGCATCCAGCCGTCCACTTTCTTCCGCGACAGAAATCATTTCCAGCACGGACCCGGAGAAAAGGATGCGGCAATCAGCCAGGCTCTGGCCCAGTCGGCCACCCTGTTGAACGCGTTCGATGGCCTGGCCCACTGCGTCCACAAGTATCTGGTTGCCGATGGAACGGCGGGCGACATTGAGGCTTTGGACCAACTGGACGCCGGCGCCAATGAGGGTGCCGAGCATGCGGCAAAAGCGGGCCATGGCAAACTGGGCGATCAAGGGACCGACCAGGGGTGATTTGAGAATCAAACCTTCCCAGGTTCTCCGACCCTTTTGAGAGGTAAACCAAGTGCGCAAAAGGAAGGCAATCCCGACCGCTGCGCCGGCCACCAGCAATCCATAGGAACGAACCAGGTGGCTGGAACCAATAATCATGCGGGTAATCAGGGGCAGGGCGCTGTGCATGTTATTGAAAACGGTCTGGAATTTGGGAATAAAAAAGGTGAGGAGGAGCGTGAGAATGCCAAGGGCCAGAACCAGGAGGATGCACGGGTACAACATGGCGGTGAGAACCTTGGCGCGGAGGTCTTTTTCGCGGGCCTGAAACTCGGCGATTTGGGCCAGGACCACATCCAGGAACCCCCCCGCCTCTCCTGCCTCCACCATGGCCACGTAAACCTTGGGAAAAGTCTGGGGCGACCGCGCCATGGCGTCGGCAAGCGACAGTCCATCCACGACCAAGTCATGGATGTTTTTCCATTGGGCGCGAGAGGCGCTGCTGGAAGCCTCCTTTTGTAGGATGACCAGCGCGCGGCTGAGGGGGACGCCGGCGGCGAGGAGGCTGGAAAGCAGGCGGGTGAAATTTTCCAGTTCGCGGGCGGACACCTTTTTGGATTCCCATTTAAATGGGGACTGTGTTTTGGAGGAGGATTGATTGGCGGCTGCAGCCTGCTCCTGGACATTTACAGGGCGAAGGCCAAGCAAGGCAATCTGGCGCAAGGCATCTGGACGACCCGGAGCCTCCAGTTTGCCATCCACCATTCCCCCATTCCCCTGCAGGGCTCTATAGGTAAAAGTGGGCATCGTTCAGCGGGCCACCGCAATACTGGCGGGGGTTTGTTCTCCGGCTCCTGGGGTGGAGCGTTCCACTTCTTTGGCAGTGGTGACACTAAGCACCTCTTCGACAGTGGTGATGCCTTCTGCAACCAGTCGCCACCCGTCCTCGGCCAGGGTCCGCATGCCGGCCTGGCGCGCTGCGGCGCGAATCTGGTCCGTGGATGCGGACTTCAAAATCAATTGCCGGATATTTTCATCGGTATCCATCCACTCAAAAATGGCGTGCCGACCATGAAATCCTGTCTGGCGGCAGTCCCGACAACCAACGGATTTATAAAGCACCCGGACGGGGTCCATGCCAAGGCGGGTCTTGAACTGGGTTGCAGTGATGGAATCATCCTTTTGTTTACAGGCGGGACATAGCACGCGGACAAGGCGCTGGGCGAGCACTGCTTCAAGTGATGAAGCCACCAGGTAAGGTTCCACCCCCATGTCCACCAAGCGCGTCAAGGCTCCCGGGGCGTCATTGGTGTGCAAGGTGGAAAAGACAAGGTGGCCGGTGAGGGAGGCTTGCACGGCGATTTGTGCGGTTTCCCGGTCGCGAATTTCCCCGATCAGGATGACATCCGGGTCATGGCGCAGGATGGACCGGAGCCCGCGGGCAAAAGTAAGGCCGGATTTTTCATTGACCTGAATCTGGTTGACTCCCTTGAGTTGGTATTCCACCGGGTCTTCCACCGTGATGATTTTGCGCACTGAATCATTGATCTCATTCAAAGCGGTGTAGAGGGTGGAGGTTTTACCTGAGCCCGTGGGGCCGGTGACCAGGATGATGCCGTGGGGCAGACCGAGCACCTGCTTAAAATGATCATATTCCCTGGCGGCCATGCCAATCTGGCCCAGGCCGCGGAGGGTGGAATTCTGGCGGAGAAGACGCATGACCACGGCTTCGCCATGAAGCATGGGGATGATGGAGACGCGGATATCCACCTCGGCCTCATCTATGCGCACCTTGATGCGGCCATCCTGGGGGAGACGTTTCTCGGCAATATTAAGATGGCTCAGAATTTTGATGCGGGAAACGATTGCCGGCTGGAAACGCTTCAACTGCGCCGGCACGGGCACGTCCTGCAATTCCCCGTCTATGCGGTACCGGATTCGAAATTCATCCTCGAATGGTTCCAGGTGGATGTCGGAGGCGCGCAATTCGATGGCATCTTTCAGGACCTGGTTGACAAAGCGGATGATGGAGGCTTCGTCCTCGGCGCCTTCATCCAGATTAGTGTTTTCGGCATTTTCATCCAGGACCTCCAATCCTTTTTCCTCATCAAGGGTGCCGATGGTGTCAGCGCCCACACCCAGACGTTTTTTGATTTCCCGCTGGATGGCCTCACTGCCCGCCAACACGGGCAGCAGGTTAAGGCCGGTGAGGGTCTTAAGGGAATCGAGACCTTGGGTGGCAAAGAGGCGGCTGGTGGCGATTTCCACATGGCCATTCACCCTTTGGAGGGGTAACAATTCCTCTTTGAGGAGTATCCGGGCCGGAAAAAGGGATAGAAGTTCCCGGTCCGGATTGGACTGTTCCAAGTTGACGAAGCTCAGCCCGTATTCCGAGGCCAGCCAGCGCAACACCTGCTCCTCGTTTTCCTGGGGAACCCTTGCCTGCTTCAAAGCCTCGGCATCCATGGAGGAGATCTGCCGGGACGCGAGCATGCGCCCCAGCAGGTCTTCCGAAGGCTTCACGGTTGGATTAGGCATGGATCAGCAGCAGGGTTGTCGTCCCATGGTTTTTGGGACTGTTTCAGTTCAGCAGTCCGAGCAGGGTGGCCTGGGCCTCCTGTTTGGTGGATAATACCGCGCGCAAATCGGACTGGGCTTGGAGCAGTTTATCCTGTTTGACTTTTTGGGAAGCCTCGTATTTCGAGAGAAGGTCCTTGATTTCAGAACTGGGTGCGTCTTCATCCAACGCTTTTTGCAGGGCATCCTGTTCCGGGCTGGTCTGGTTGAAAGGATTGCGCCGGTTGTTGTTGTTTCCATTGCGGTTGCGGAACATGCGCATCATCCCGAAGCCTCCAACGTCGCGCCGGGCATCCATCACCTTTTGGACCAGCGGCTGCACCGCGCTCCAATCCGCGTCGTTGGTGAAGTTGAGCTGGTCGCGAATGCCATCCATCATGCGTTGTTGCATCTGCGCCGGATCCCATCCGCCGCGGCGAAAACCCCCGCCGTTGCCGCCACCGTTGTCTCCGCCCGCATTGCCACCGTTACCGTTGTCCTGAGCCTGCAAGCTGCTGGCTCCCCATACCATTGCAGCCGCCACGGCGCAAAGGGTGATTAGTTGATTGATCTTTTTCATGACTTTTTTTGGTTCCCATGGTTTACAGCGTGTGGCCGCACACACGTGCGACCTGGTTATCGACGTTCTCCCAACGCAAGGAGCGTGCCAGACAAAAGTGCGGCAGTTTGTGCGTAAATGAGGGTTTTGACCCGCGCAAACTCTGCGCACCCGGTCCACTCCTGCGCATGATTTGCGCAAGGGAAGATGGGAGCAAAGCAGGTATCCAGCCTTGGAAAAATCCACACCTGAGGAGGCTTGGAGCTTTTCCTTCTGCTGTTGTTGAGCCATTCTACGGTTAAAACGAACAAGAGATGGATATGAAGCAAAAAATTGGCTGTGTGGGGGTGGGGCGAATGGGTGCCAACATGGTGCGTCGGCTGGCGGAGACGGGTTTTAAAATCAGCGCTGTTTACGATGCCAGGAAATCCCTGGCCGAGGCATTGGCAAAAGAAATCGAATGCGAGGCGGCGGCGGATCTGGCAACGATTACGGCAAAATCTGATGTGATCCTGACGGTGGTGAGTGATGACCAAGCAATGAGGCAGATTTACCGTGGGGGCCTGTTGTCCGGGGCAAGGGGCCGATTATTCATCAATTTTGCCACGGTAAGCCCGGGCATTCATGTCTGGGTGGAAACGCAGGCCGGACGGGCAGGGGCGCGGTCACTTGAAGCCTGCATGGCATCCAGCATCCCGCAGGCCAGGCAGGGGAGGTTGTATTTGATGTGTGCTGGCAGGAAGGAAGCATTTGAGGAAGCCCGGCCCATCCTGGAAAAACTGGGCAGCGAGATACTCCATATGGGCCCGGCAGGGAAGGCTGCGCAGGTGAAAGCCCTGGTCAACATGGTCATGAACGCAAATACTGCGGCCCTGGCTGAGGGCTTGGGTTTGGGACAGGCCCTGGGTCTGGACCTGACGATGCTGCGCGAAGTCTTTGCCCGCACCGGGGCGCGATCCGGAGTGTTGGAGACAGACGGTGAAGACATGCAACTGCGACAACATGAATGCTTTTTTTCCGCAGACCATGCGGCCAAGGATTCCGGCATAGCGCTCAAGCTGGCCCGCAGTGAAGGGCTGAAGCTGCCGGTGGCGGCGGCGGCTGGCAGGCAGTTCGCACGCTTGGCCGCCCTCGGCCTTGGAGCCTTGGATAAATCCGCGGTGGCGGAACTGACGTTCAAGGACCGGCACGGGCTTGATTGAGGAATTGGGCCGGGTTTTGGGGAGGGCAGGCAAGCCCCCGGTTGGAGGCGTAGCGAAGCAGTGTTGAAATTATCCTGGGTTTGACACATGCTGCGTGGCGGCAGGATTCTATATGGCAGAAAAAGCAAAACACACGTACGACGAAAGCAAGATCAAGACACTCTCCTCGCTGGAGCATATCCGGCTGCGGACCGGCATGTACATAGGGCGCATAGGGACCGGGGCGCATCCGGATGATGGCTGCTACGTGCTTTTGAAGGAGATCGTGGACAACGCCATAGATGAATTCATCATGGGAAACGGACGGGAAGTGCATGTGAACCTGGACGGGAACCGGGTGACAGTCCGGGATTTTGGCCGGGGAATTCCGCTTGGAAAGATTGTGGATTGTGTTTCCAAAATTAACACGGGGGCGAAGTACAACGACGAGGTTTTTCAGTTCAGCGTGGGTTTGAACGGAGTGGGCACCAAGGCGGTGAATGCCCTGTCGCGGCGTTTTTTTGTGCGCAGCCACCGCGCGGGAGAATATGCCGAGGCGCATTTTCAGGCTGGCCGGCTGAAAAAGGAGGCCACTGGCAAGACGTCTGAACCGGATGGGACACTGATTGAATTCGAGCCGGATGAAAGCATATTCAAGGCGAGCGAATTCCGGTTGGAACACGTGGAGCGGAGGCTGCGACATTACAGTTACCTGAACACGGGTTTGAAACTGGTGTTGAACATGGCGGGGTCTGAGCCGAAAATCTACCAATCCAGGCATGGGCTGATGGACTTGGTGATGGAGGACCTGGGCGCGGATGGAAGCGAGCCGCTTTATGCACCGCTGCATTATTCGGGCAAAACGCTTGAGTTTTGCTTCACGCACAGCCAGTCGAGGTACGGCGAGACTTTCTATTCCTTTGTCAATGGCCAATACACAAGCGACGGGGGCACTCATTTGAGCGCCTTCAGGGAGGGCCTGCTCAAGGCGGTGAATGAGTACTCCAACGGACGTTTCGACGGGGATGACGTGCGGGAAAGCATGGTGGGGGCGGTGTCCATTCGCCTTAAAGATCCCGTCTTTGAATCCCAGACCAAAAACAAGCTGGGCAACACCGAAATTCGCACGGACTTGGTGAACCAGGTGCGTGAGGAATTGCTGCACTTTTTCCAGCGCAACAAGCCGATCGCCGAGATCATTGTGAACAAGGTCCGGGACACGCAGCAATTGCGCAAGGAATTGCAGGAGGTTAAGAAGCTTTCGCGGGAAAGGGCCAGGGCCATTGCCCTGCGCATTCCCCAACTCAAGGATTGCAAGCATCATTTTGACAAGAAAAAGGGGCGGGGAGAGGGAACGATGGTGTTCATTTGCGAGGGCCAGTCCGCCTCCGGCTCCATTACAAGTTGCCGTGACGTGAATACCCAGGCGGTGTTTGTGCTGAAAGGCAAGCCGCTGAACGTATGGGACCTCAAGCGCGATGTGATGTACCGAAACGATGAGATGTACAACCTCATGCAGGCGCTGCAAGTGGAGGACAACACAGACAGCCTGCGTTATGAAAAGGTGATCCTCGCAACGGATGCGGACGTGGACGGGATGCACATCCGCAACCTGATGATCACGTATTTTTTCAAATTTTTCGAGCAACTGGTTCAAAACGGACATTTGCACGTGCTGGAAACCCCATTGTTCCGGGTGCGCAACAAACAGGAGACCCGTTATTGTTATTCTGAGGGCGAACGGGACAAGGCCGTGCAGGACCTGGGTGGAAAACCGGAAATCACACGGTTCAAGGGATTGGGGGAGATAAGCCCCAAGGAATTTGCCCAGTTCATAGGCAAGGAAATGCGATTGAGCCGGGTGGAATACGCGCCCAGGCCTGAATCTGGTCCATTATTTGATTTTTACATGGGTAAAAACACGCCTGAACGACGGGATTATATCATGGATAACTTGGTGGTGGAGGTGGAGGAATAAACTCCGCCTCATTAAACCCGAAAAGCGAAATGGAAAAGGTCAAGATGGGGCAAGATGCTGGAGCGGAAACTCTTTGGAAAGATCGAAACCATACCCGAAGCGGTCTGGTGAGATTTTTCCAATGAGTTTGCGCCCAGTAGATTGGGGCAGATTGGCCTTTTGAATTTCGTTTTTAGGGTTAAAGCAGACAGCCCTGCGCCAGTCCGATTTGCGCTTGCCAGCGTGAGCCGAGGGAGGCATTTTCGCCCCTGCATGAACCTTTTCAAATCAGGCATTTGCCCGGGTTGGATTTTTTTTCTCTTTTTGTTGATGGTGGCGGGAACCCGTGCGGACACGGTCCCTCCGTTGGACGTGGCGGATGATTATGACCTGGCCATTCCCCAGGGAGCCTTTGGCCATGATTATTTATTTTCCGCATCCTTGATTCCCCAGAAATGGGCCGCCACCAGTTCGGGGCTTGCGGGGAGGATCGTTCAATTCGCCGTTTATGCGGATAGTGTGGACATGTATGAATCCACCCAGGGCCTGGTGGTTACGGAGGACTTGCCGGCGCGGCGCCTGCTGGCCACTTTCCCCATTGTGCGAAGGGACAATCGGCAGGTAGTGGTGGATTTCAACAAAGGTATGAGTCAGGTGTTCACCGAGGGCTGGACTGATGGCGGGGTAGCCGGTTTGTATGACCACGAAACCACACTGGAGATTCCTGAGAGCCGGGTTTTTGACGTTCAGAAGCAGGGCCAGGACCTGGTTATCCGCCAGAGCGTGCAGGCACGCAGCCGGGAAAATGACCAGGATTTGGAGGAACAATTCGAGATCCGCTATTTCATCACCCCCTATCTCCCCGGGCATTTCAATGGCAAGGAACCTGGCAAGGTGGATGCCCGTTACGTGCGCTTTTTTGAAACGGAAGGCGAAATCGAACCGGGGACAGGCCGTGTATCCACCCGCATAGCCCGATTTGACCTGACCCATCCCATCCCCTTCTATTATTCCGCCAATACACCTGCGGATTATGAGCAGGCGGTGCGTGATGGCATTTTGTATTGGAATTCCGTGTTTGGCAGCAATGTTATTACGGCGGCCAAGGCTCCGGAGGGGGTGACCGCGCCGGATGCCCGTTACAATCTCGTGCAATGGGTGCCGTGGGACCATGCAGGTTTTGCTTATGCGGATATTCTGCTGGATCCACTGACCGGGGAATCGAAACACGGGCAGGTTTACCTCACAAGCGCCTTTGCCTTTTTTAGCAAATCAGAAACCCGCTCCTTACTGCGTGAATTCCAAGACGCAGCCACACCTCCCAAGTCCACGGGCCTGGCAACGGTGAACCTGAGCGTGCCATTCTTGAAATCGGCGGAGTGTTGCGATGAAACTCCCGGTGCATTTGCCGCAGAGATGGCCAACGGCCTGAACGAAATGCTGGCCACACCCGGTTTGGATGATGCCAGCACCCTGCGGGCATCCCAGGATTATGTCCGCGAGGTGGTCGCCCATGAAGTTGGCCATATCCTGGGATTGCGCCACAATTTTGCCGGCAGCCTGGGGGCCACCTTGAGCAGCCAGGCCTTGGATCAATGGTTCAAGGATTACGTGGCTGGCAAACCCCTGGATTCCCACACCAATGATATCGCCACCACTTCGGTGATGGATTATAATATATTCAAAGCTGCGGTGTTCACCGGGTGGCAGATTCGCACGGAACACAAACCCCTGCCCTACGATCGTGAAGCCATCTCCTGGGGCTATAAAAATGAAGTGGATGAGCAGACCAACCACATTTTATTCGCCACGGATGAAGACATCGGGACCTATGGTGATGTGCGCGCCTTTGATTATGGCCGCGATCCGCTGGTAACCTCCTATTCCGAGCAGGCACGTTTGTTGAATTTGTTGCCCAATTTCCTCATCGAACGTTTTATCAGTGCCCGCGCCCCGCAAAATCCAAATGACCGGATACCCTTGGACCAAGTTGATTTGCATCCCGAAAACGTGGCCGTAAACCTGACAATGACGGAGGAGAATGAATTGAAGTGGTTTAATTCCGGAATTCGATCGTTGAGGGTGGAAAGTGCTTTCCCCTACATTGGAGACATGAACCGCGATGCCCGGTTGAAAGCGCATTGGAAGTATCTAAACAGACAGGTACAGGAATTGGGCGGGGTGGATAGGGCCTTCTTTTCGTCATTGCCGCCGTCTTTCTCCCTGGATCAAGGACCAGCCCCGACCAACATTGATTTGGTCCCAAGGCTGGAGATCACAAACCTGGAAGACCGCCTGAACCAGCTACTCAAGGAGCCGCAGTATCTTCAGTTCACCGGCTTGGATGATAAAATCCACCATTTCACCCCGGAAGACACCGCCCTGATATCAGCCCGTGGCCGGGAATTTTTCACCACGCTGCAAAAGGAATGGGTCAAGGATTTCTGTCAATTGCTGGCAAAAACCCACCGGGACTTGGGCGTGGAAGCTGCCATGGCGGGGTCTGTGAACGAGGATGACATCACCGCCCAGCTCGAAAAACGAATCATTGCGGTGGCAGGCATGATTATCACCGCGCAGGATTCCAATCGGTTCATCAACGGCAAGGAGGATGCGGCCAGTGTGCAGGTGCCCTTGTACACTTACGACACTGAAACCCGCATGGCGGCGGTGGCCATGCTCGCCGATTCGGCGGGTTCGTATGCTGGCTGGGCGGACGATGCCAAGGCGGACCTCAATAAACAATTGCGAAAACAGGTGGAGGACGCCTTGAACCTGGACCATTTCAAGGATTTTTCGGTACACATGCTGTCGCGCCCGTTGCGAGACTGGTACCAGCAACAACTGGCTATTCTGGCTCAATTGCCTGCCGCGCCTGGAGGTCCCCCGCCATTGCCTGCCAAATAAAGCAGGCCTGCCGGCCCCAGCCATCCCGCGCACCTTCAACCGGGAAAACATTCTGGCATCTGCCCGGAAATTGGGCATATTACGGCCCTCGCAAGTCATATTTATGGCAGCCAAACGAAAACAAGTTTCTGGACAAAATGAACTGCCGCTCGCTGGCAACCAGCCCGCAGCGGGTCCATCTGATGTTCCCGCATCCACTCCCTCCGGTAATGGTGGCAATCATGTGGTGGCTGAAGTGGTGGAAAACAAAACCGCGCGCATCTTTGACCCCAAGAACCGTGAAGGCGCGCTGCACGCGCGCGTGGACCGGGGTTTCCTGGATTATGCCAGCTACGTGATCCGGGACCGTGCCATCCCCAGCTTGGGGGACGGGCTCAAGCCGGTTCAACGAAGGATCATGCACGTCCTTCACACCCTTGATGACGGGCGTTTCATAAAGGTGGCCAGCGTCACCGGGGAAACCATGAAGTACCATCCCCATGGAAATGCCTCCATTGATGACGCCATTGTGGTGCTGGCCAACAAGCGGTACCTGATTGAGGGCCAGGGAAATTTCGGGAATTTATTCACTGGCGACCCTGCGGCTGCGCCGCGTTATATTGAGTGCCGCCTCACTGAACTGGCCAGGCAGGAGCTTTTTAATGACGAAATCACCGAGTTCATCCCCACTTATGACGGGCGCAAAGAGGAACCGGTGCAACTGCCCTGCAAGCTGCCCTTGGTGCTCATGCTTGGAGCCGAGGGAATCGCAGTGGGGCTGAGCGCCCGAATATTGCCCCACAATTTCTCCGAGCTCATTTCCGCGCAAATAGCCATTCTGCGCAACCAGCCGTTCAAATGCCTGCCGGATTTTCCAACAGGCGGCCTCATGGACGCCCGCGATTACCAGGATGGAAAAGGTTCGGTCAAGGTGCGTGCCCGCATCAAAACCAGGGATGATTCCACGGTGGTCATCACGGAAATCCCGCCCACCACCACCACGGATTCCCTGATCACTTCCATTGAGGACGCGGCGCGCAAGGGCAAGTTGAAGGTGAAATCCATCAACGATTACACCTCGGAAAACGTGGAGATTGAAATTGAATGCCCCTCCGGCGTGGATGCGGAAAAAATGGTGGATGCCTTGTACGCCTTCACGGATTGCGAGGTGACCATTGCCAGCCGGATCATCGTGATCCGCGAGAATCGCCCGGTGGAAATGACCGTGAGCGAGGTGCTCCATGAAAACACACTGCAGCTAACGGCCATTCTCAAGAAGGAATTGGAGTTGCGAGAGCAAAAGCTCACGGATGAATTGCACTACCGCACCTTGGAGCGCATTTTCATTGAGGAACGCATCTATAAAAAAATAGAGCAATGCAAAACCAATGAGGCGGTGATCGCCTCGGTTTACGAGGGCTTCAAGCCGTTCAAAAAAGAGCTGGTGCGAGAAATGGTGGAAGCCGACGTGGACCGGCTTTTGCAGGTGCGCATCCGGCGCATTTCCCTATTCGATATTCAGAAGCATCGCGAGGAGATGGCCCGCACGCGGGAGGAGCGGGAGCAAACCCGCGGCCATTTGAAAAATCTTACGCGCTATGTGACGGGCCATTTGGAGGCGTTGCTGGCAAAGTACGGCCCCCTCTACCCGCGACTCACCACCAAGTCCGCCCGCCATGAGGAAGTGGATGCCAAAGCCGTCGCTTTCAAGGCCTTCAAGGTGGCTTATGACAGGGAAAGCGGGTATTTGGGCTATAAAGTGTCCGGTGATGAATTCCGGCTGGAATGCACCAAATTTGACAAGTTGTTAATGGTTTTCAAGGATGGCACCTACAAGGTTTGCGAGCTTCCAGAGAAATTGTTTGTGGGCCAGGACCTCTTTTATAGCGGCCTGCCGGACAGGGAAAAAATCTTTACCTGCGCCTATACAGACCGCGATGCCAGCTACCTGAAGCGCTTTGTCTTTGGCGGAACCATCCTGAACAAGGTTTATTCATGCATCCCTGAAAAGTCACGCATCCTGTTTTTTGCGCCAGACACTCCCAAGACCTTGTATGTCCGGTACAAACCGGCTCCCCATCAAAAAGTCGCCCAGCAAACTTGCGATCCGTCCCAGGTCGAGATCAAGACACCCAAAACCCGGGGGCGGCAAATTTCCATCAAGGATATTGCCTCCGTCACGGACCAACCTACGCGTGGATGGGATGAATCGGCGGCCACCAGCCGGATATTATTCACCTGACCTTGTTGCTGGGCGCCCGAGAGGGTGCCCGGGCGGGATTGCATCCTGAATGATCTCCAACAATGCAAGAATGCCCCAGGCCCCGGCCGTTTTGCGTTTTCCTCATGGCTTCCTCTGGGGCACCGCCACTTCGCCGACACAGGTTGAAGGCCATATTGAAAACGAATGGACTCATTTCATCGCCCAGGATGGAAGCCATTGCCGGACGGCTTGCGACCAATATCATCGCTATCCCGAGGACGTGGGGTGGATGAAAAAGTTGGGTTCGAATGCCTACCGCTTTGGGATAGAGTGGGGACGCCTCCAGTCCCGCCCTTTTGGTGAGATCAACCGCAAGGAATTGGATCGCTATGTGGACCTGCTGGATCGCCTCAAGACAGCCGGCATCACTCCCATGGTGGTCCTTCATCATTTTTCAAATCCTCCGTGGATTTCCGAGGCGGGTGGTTGGACGAACCCCGGCACCACCCGGGCTTTTGTGGACTATGCCACCCGGTTGGTGCCACTCCTGCGGGACAGGGTGCATCTTTGGAACACCTTCAATGAGCCGGATACCTACGCCTGCGTGGCTTATTTGCTGGGAGGCTTTCCACCAGGCCAAAAATGGCGGCTGGACCGTTTTCAACGCGTCATTGACCATATGGCCAGGGCTCACATTCAGGTCAGCAATATCATCCTGGCACGCCGCGGCCCCAGCGGGCCGCCCGAGGTGGGGATTTCCAAAAACTGGACCTATTTTCACGCCTACAAACCGTATTCACTCTGGGACCAAACCACCGCCGCCGCCTGTCATTACACATTTAATAAATATGTTTTGAATGCTTTTCTGGGGTCCGGGCGCGTCAAGGCATCCACATTCATTGGCTTGAATTATTACGGCCGCGTGCGATTCCATCATTTTGCGCCGCTCATCCCCGCAAGTGGCACCCCGGTGAAACGTCTCAAGGATTTTGGCTTCACTTGCGATGACATGGTGGAGCGATACCCGGAAGGACTGCAGAACATTTTGGGTTATCTCCACTCAAAATGCAGGCTTCCCGTTTATATCACCGAGCACGGAGCAGCTTCACAGGATGAACCCTTTCGTGAACGGGACCTGCGTCAAAACCTTGCCTCCCTTCATCGGGCCATCGAGTCAGGAGTGGATGTGCGCGGATTTTTTTATTGGTCGCTCCTGGATAATTTTGAGTGGCAGTTTGGATACACCAAAAAATTCGGCCTTTTGTCGGTGGACTTCTCCGACCCCGCCCTGCCTCGGGCCTTGAAACCCCTGGCCCACGTTTATGCACGCATTTGCCAGGCCAATGCCTTGGTGCAGTGATGAGCGAAGCCTGCCCCAAGCCCGCATTTCCCCCACAGCAATGACAGCCGGTTGAACCCGGAAAACGAAATTCAAATGGCCCATCTGCTCCAATCCACTGGGCACAAACTCTTTGGAAAATTCTCACCAGACCTCTTTGGGTATGATTTGAATTTTTCCAAAGAGTTTTCGCTCCATCATCTTGCCGCATCTTGATCCTTTCAATTCCGCTTTTCGGGTTTAAAAGAGCGGTTTAAACCAATCCCTGAAACGACCGGAAACCGTCTTTCAGCCTTTGACCTGCCAGGTTCAGGTTTGAAAAAAGAGGAAAACCTCATGGGATTTTGCTTTCACCGAAGCTTTAATCCGTGTTTCATTGAGCCGTTTACAGTTATGCCCAAACGCACCGACATCCACAGTGTACTGATCATTGGCGCAGGCCCCATCGTCATCGGCCAGGCCTGTGAGTTTGATTACTCCGGCACACAGGCCTGCAAGGCCCTCAAAGAAGAGGGATACCGAGTCATATTGGTGAACTCGAATCCAGCCACCATCATGACCGATCCGGAATTTGCCGATCGCACTTACGTGGAACCCATCACGCCGGAGGCGGTGGAAAAGATTATAATCCGCGAGCGGGCTGAAATGGCGCGGTTGGGTGCTGCGGGCAAGCTGGTTTTGTTGCCCACATTGGGCGGCCAGACCGCCCTGAACACCGCCATGGCCCTTCATCGCAATGGTGCCCTGGCCCGGCACGACGTGGAAATGATTGGCGCCAAACCGGAAGCCATTCACAAGGGTGAAGACCGCCTGGCTTTCAAGGACTTGATGTTGCAGATTGGCTTGGATGTGCCCATTTCAGGGGTGGCCCATAATATGGATGAGGCCCGCGCCGTGGCCGAGCGCATCGGGAGGTATCCCTTGATAGTGCGACCCGCTTTCACCTTGGGCGGCACCGGCGGCGGCATCGGCTACAACCCCGAGGAGTTTCTGGAAATCGCCAAGCGCGGCATCGAACTCTCCCCCGTCAGCGAAATCCTCATCGAAGAATCCCTCCTCGGTTGGAAAGAGTACGAAATGGAAGTCATGCGGGACAAGGCAGACAATTGCGTGATCATTTGCTCCATTGAGAACTTTGATCCCATGGGGGTGCATACGGGCGATAGCATCACCGTGGCTCCCATCCAGACGCTCACAGACAAGGAATACCAAATCATGCGCGACCAGAGTTTCGCCGTGATCCGCGCTGTGGGAGTGGAAACAGGGGGTTCAAACATCCAGTTTGGAGTCAGCCCGGAAAATGGGCGAATGGTGATCATTGAAATGAATCCACGGGTTTCACGCAGTTCCGCCTTGGCTTCCAAGGCGACAGGGTTTCCCATCGCCAAAATCGCCGCCAAACTGGCCGTGGGATACCTGCTGGACGAACTGAAAAATGACATCACCAGGGAAACGCCAGCCAGTTTTGAACCCAGCATTGATTACGTGGTAACGAAGATACCCCGGTTTGCTTTTGAAAAATTTCCCCAAACCGATCCCACTCTCACCACCCAGATGAAAAGTGTCGGGGAGGCCATGGCCATAGGCAGGACTTTCAAGGAAAGCCTCCAAAAATGCCTGCGCTCCCTGGAAATCGGACGCAGCGGCCTCGGCGGCGATGGCAAGCCGTGGCGCATTGGCAACGATGTCTATGGCGACCGCGATATTTTTCCGCGTGAAATCATTGCCCGCAAATTATCCGTGCCCAATGCTGAGAGAATATTCTTTATCCGCCACGCTTTCCGTGCTGGTTTCACCTTGGAGGAAATTCATCAACTGACCCACATTGACCGCTGGTTTTTAATTCAAATACAACAAATTGTTGATTTTGAGGAGGTATTGGCAGGGTTTCGCCCCGCAGAAACCGCCGCAAAATAAAAATGAGGCGGATGAGCGGGTTTCGCTCACCGGAGCGCCCAAGGTAACAAACCCACACTCCAAATTTTGAAGTAGGCAGCTTTCGTCCAACAACCTCCGCCTTTTGGGCGGGGTCCCAGAAAGGCATGGGAAATTCCATCCGGCTCAATCCCGCGAAAATTTCGATATTTCGAGCTTCTCTCGACCTGCAAACAAACTGGAGTTTTGGCTCATTATAAAACCGCGACCGCTTTTGATTTTTGGTTCAGCTTGTGTGGCCGGAAAGATTCTGTTATCTAAGCATGGGTTGACCGGGGCTTCATGTGGATGTTTGGAATGCGCAAATTGTCGCCAACCAACACGAGGAAATCTTTGAAAACCCTGGTTTCAAGGATCCTGGTTAAGCGTCCGTAGCTCAATTGGATAGAGCTTCTGACTTCGGATCAGAAGGTTGCAGGTTCAAGTCCTGCCGGACGCACCATATTTTACAAGGTGTTTGTGAGATGGTCAAAATGGTCAAAGCGGTTGTTAGACCATAAATTAGACCACCTCCGGTTTCGAGGGTGACGCAGGGCTTGTTGTAAATCGCCAAACAAAAAAGCGAATACAACATGAACACGTCAGGCAAATACATCACCGTCGGGTCGGCTCAATTCGAGCACGTTGAGACCGGCATTTACCGAAACGTCACCACTGGCACCTATTTCGAGCGGCCCAAAGTGCGGGGCAAACGGACATGGCGATCCCTGGAAACCAAAAACCTCAAACACGCCCGCGAAGAATTATATCGCAGACGATCCGGTATCAGCCTGGCTGCCGTGGAACGCGCCAAAACCCAGGTCACCATCGGAGAAATCATCCGACCCTTTCAGGATGGCTTTGGCCCGACGGGAAACCCCGGCCAGAACCGACGACCGCCGGTGTAAAAACAGCAGGGAATTGACATCATATTCCGGGCAGGCCCGGCCGCAGTCCAACAGGATGCGGCTCACCTTGCCCTCCAAATCCTCCGGGGATTTCAGGCGAAAGATGCCATCGGCTGACAAATACTGGTAAAAATTCTTTTCAACAGGAAGGTAGATGGCCGGCTCGGCAGGATTGCCATCGCTTCCCATGGTTGCCGCTAAAAAATCCTCATTCAAAGTTTTCACAAAGGGCAGGGCCTTGGAACTTTTGGGGGTTTGCAGCATGGCCGGCGGCCCGTATTTTTCAGCCAGTCCCGGATATTGTTGCTCCAGCCATTCGGTAGGGGATGGAATGATCGCACCACTGCCGCCGCCGGTTGACGCAACCGGCGTAGCGGCGCTGGCCACCAACTCCGCCTTGGTCAGTGCATCGGCAAAATCCGCCGGTGTGGCTCCGGCACGGAGCCAGTCATTGGCATCTTTGTGCCCGCCGGGTGTCTTGACCACGCGGACACATTTCGACTTGGCGCAGATGGCCTTCAGCCATTCTTCTGCCGGGACAATCCCGGTCTTGGCATTCGGCCTGTCGTTTTGCATCCACGCATAAACCGTGGCATCGCCCCGGATCATGCTCCCAACCATACTGCCGTTGGCCGCGCCCCGCGTGATAAAAACGGCTTCATCCGCCGGATTGCCGGTGGTATGCCAGCCGGCCAATTCACAAAATGCGAAGGCGTCCCACTGTGATTCAAAGGCGTGAATCTTGGTCGCACACGCCAAGTCGCCGATGATAAGCGGTGAATTGGCAATTCCTTGCGGGGCGAAAAACCAGCCCTTGCCGTTGCTGAATCGCACGTGCGCGCCGATGATGTTGCCGTCGCGGTTGACCGGAAAGGCCACCTGTCCCTTGTAACTGCCGACCAAACCGAGTTTGGCCAGCCAGTCTATCAGAACCAGGGAATAGCCGCGCATGGACGCAAGGTTGCCGAGAAACTTCGCGTCGGCGGGCTTGCGAAGCGCATCCCAATCGAATTTTTCTGCCGGCACCGGTGCAGGCGCAGCCACCGGCTTTGCCGGGGCGGGCGAACTTCCGGCTTGTGCCGCCAAATGCGAATATTCTTCGGCAGTTTTCCGAAAGTCCTTTTTCGGGTCGAGTCCGCGCAGTTTGGCGAGCAACTCAATTTCATCGCCGGAGCCGCACCCGGCAAAACATTTCCAGCCCCAGCCGCCATTTTTTTTCTGAAAACTGACAACGACGGCGATTTGTCGTCATGCAGCGGGCAGCACAGTTTTTTCTGGTTTCCATCGCCGTATCCCAAAGCTTTCAGCAGTTGAGGCAGTGGCAGGGTTTGTTTGAGCTTTTTCCAAATCGATTTTGTTCATGGTTTTAATCGATTTGTGTGTTTGACGGAGTTTCAGATTTGCCGCAGATGCTTGCGCGCGTCTCCGAATCGTTCCAAAATTCCCGCCGGTGCAGCAGCCATCACAACTCAAAACGCTCGACGACCTCATGGCCCAAGCCGGCCATTACGCCGAGTTTTGCATGAGGAATTCCGGCAAGATGGCACCGACGCTATTTCTAATCGGCGCTGACGGGCCGATGATGTTCGTGCCCGAAAGCCTTGCCGACGACGGCGACAAGGACGCGTTTGCCACTACTGCCCGGCTCATGTGCATTGCCCACGCGGCCACCGCGTGCGTCATGGTGCTCGAAGCTTGGATGAAGACCGCCAAGCCCGGCGAGAAATTCGACATGACTGAGGCACCGTCAGAAGCGTTTGACCGACAGGAAGTGGTTGTTCTCATGGACGAAGACCGCAACAGCCAGAAGCAAAAATATCTTCCCATCATCCGCAGCGGCAACGGCAAGTTTTTCGGATTCAATGAAGCTGACATGCCGCAGCTTGATTCAATGGAGGGTCGCTTCGCCGGAATCTTGCCGCCTAAAGTGGCCACTGACGAGCATCGCTCACTCGCCAAAGCAATGCTGAAGGTCAAAGGAGTCAATGTCACCAAGCCGGGCACCACGGTTCGACTAACGCCGCCAAGGCACTAATTTCACCCCTGAATTTTATCGAGTAAATTTCCAATTCCTGAGACAAAACCAGTGCTTTTGTCGGCGTATATTTTCTCGCGTTTTTTCTATGAAGTTACGCCTCATTACGTTAAAACATTCAGCCAAGAATTATGTGCGTGGCCCAACAGACATCTTCGTCTTTGGCAAAAGGGATTCTTAAATCCCCAACGCCATCTTCATCGTCGCCAATATTCGCCTAACCTGAATCTTTTTTTCTATGCCCATCAAAACCAACGGCGAATTTTACCCGCGATATAAAGCAGCCAATCTGGGGTTTTCCGCCGATACGTTCGCCTGTGCCAAACAGACCGTGGACGCGCTGCTCACCTCGGCCACGACCTCGGACAAACCGGGCATGTTGCTCGGTGCCGTCGCCACCGGCAAGAAGGGGAATAAACAACTCGGCAATCTCAGTTGGGAAAAACTGATTGAGATTTTGGAAAATCGATAGAATAAGAAAAGGCTGCTATGATTGTCATCCAAACCAAAGAATTTCACGAGGTTTATTGCCGTCATGTGATTCTGGGTGGACTTCACGGACAGATTGCCAAAAAAGCTGCCGCCGCTATCACCAACCTAACTCATGGTTTGCCACCAGGCGTGGCTACCACCAATAACGGAGAAACCCGGCTCCGCAATTGTGTCAAATACGCTTTGAATGACAGCTTTCGCTTGGTGACTGTCCAGGAAGGTGGAAGGTGTTTCGTGCTCTATATGGGCATTCACGACGAGGCAGATGCTTGGTTGGTGACCCACCGAAATATGTCCTTGGTTTTCAATGAAAAGGATCAAAGCCTGGCATTGATTGCTACAGTCAAGGATGCCGCCTCGGCTGATTTGAATCCAATTCTCACGGACGCTAGCGAGCTTCCGTTGTTGCCGCGCGTAAATGGGGTTGAATGGAGAGAGGTTATACCCGGAGCAGCACTTCGCACCATGTTGCTACAATTGAAAGTATCCGATGGTGAGCGAATCTGGAATACCATCGCTGCGGTGCAGGAGGAAAACACCCAACTTGCCGACGTTTTGGTGACGGTTATCAATCACATTAACCGATCCCAGCTTATTGAGGCAAAACTTGCGGTTGATGCCTACATGGGAAAGGCTACTGTGGAAACACCCCAAGCACCATTGGAGATCGGCCAAATTGAAGAGGCACTTCGCCAACCCGCAAACAGTGAGCGCTTCGTTGTTCTCAATGATCTAACCCAAGAGGAATTGGAACTGGTGCATGATCCTTTGCGGTTCCAGGAATGGATGGTGTTTTTGCACGAGGGGCAAAAGCGGGTAGTGGAAGAGGATTTTGAAACGCCAGCGGTTCTCACTGGCGTTTCCGGGTCTGGAAAAACCTGTGTCTTGGTTCACCGGGCCAAGCGCCTTTCCCGACTGTATCGTCAAGATCGGATACTGGTTCTCACGTTGAATAAAAGTCTGGCCAGGCTGATCGAAAACCTGGTTACTCAAATTTGTTCGCCAGAGGAGAAGGGCCGAATAGATGTCCGCTCCTATCATCACTATTTGTCGGATTTGATTGGTTCATTGGATCTGGACGGATTCTTGAGAACACTCGGCGAATGCACCGGTCATGCCGATGCTGTCCAACAGTTAATAAACCGTTCTTCTCCACATGAAGTGGGCCGCTTGTTTCAAGCATTGGACGAACTGGTTCTTTTTGGAAAATTTCGGGAATTCCTTAACGATGCCAACCACCAAGGCAGTGAGGCGGCAGTAAGACTCTGGAGTTTTTTAAGCACAAATGAAATTAATGCCGATCCCGTCCATTACTTGTATGAAGAACTGGAACTAATTCGTAGTGCGTTTCCGTCCTTAAACCGCTATGCAGGCTACCTGGAAGAATACGAACGACCTGGAAGGTCTATCGGGTTTCAACGGAACCGTCGTGAACAAGTGCTCAATTTACTCCACGCCTGGGAACATCACCAGTTGCAGGAAGGATTTCTTGACCACATGGGGCTAGGCCAGTCTGCGGCCGTGGCCATTGAGGATCGTGGCGGTATTCCAACCATCTTTCGTTACCGTTGCGTGCTCGTGGATGAGTTTCAGGATTTTTCCACATTAGACATTGAGTTGTTGCAAAAGATTGCAACCACGCCCGCCAATGGTTTGTTTCTCACCGGGGACATCGCGCAAAAAATTTATGCGAAGGAATTGAATTTTCCAAAGGCCGGCATCGGGCCGGATAAGCGCACCATTCGCTCAATCCGAAAAAACTATCGGAATACACGGGAGATATTACAGGCTGGTGGAGCCTTAATGCGGGCTTACCCACCGGTAGTGGACGGCGATGCTGACCTGCGAATGCTTGACCCCGAACTTGCTAATCGCACATCCGCCAAGCCGATTGCCGTAAAGACCGAAGACCCTGTGCGGGAGGCTTGGCGCCAGGCAAAAGAATGGCTCGCCGAAGGAAACCCTGGATTTTCTGTCTGTATCGCAACGGCAAATCCTGACATTTTTAAAGTGGATGAAATTCTTGCGCACACGCCAAAAGGAATTTCATCAACCCGTCTCACCGGGGATTATTTATTGAACTCATCGCGGGTGGTAGTCTCGGACATGACGGCAATTAAGGGGTTTGAGTTCAGCCTGATCATGATTCTCGGATTGGAGGATGGCGTCTATCCGTTTGCCAAGCGCCCTGAAGCCGAAGTTTGGCGTGATGCCATGCGTTTGTATGTGGCTATTACCAGGGGACGCGATGAAGTGCGCTTTCCGTATCAGGCCATTCCGTCTCGCTTCCTTGTCGCAATGGATAGCTTCCTTGATTGGCGCGATGGAGTTCCATTTGTAACTGAAGAGGCAGCACCAATGGCGTCAGGTGAGACCGCCAAGCAGAACGTGACAGCAGTTACTACTGATGTAGCTGGTCAAACGCAGAAACCGGCGGACACAATTCTTTTGCCGGAAGTCAATGCTTACGGCTTTCGTCATAAGTTGATTTTTCTGAATGGATACCCAAGCCTGACCATACCACATGGACTATGCCAGGATCAGCTTGCAGCCGTCCTCAATAAAAATCTCACTCATTTATCCGTGGATATTCAGGCTTGCGATGAATACTTCGTCAGTCCGCTGGCACCACTTCCAGACCATATTGTCCAGGGTGTTTTGGATAGATGTCGCATCATGGTCAGCTTTCTGGACGAACAGGCACCAAAACAAGCTGCCGTCAGACGAGAAAATCAACCAGCCAAACCGTGAGCTTCCCGATGCCTCACAAAATAATTTTCTTTCGGACGCAGCGTCACACCCGCCGCAAATTGCAATAACCGTCCTGCATACGGCTGGAGTCGTAAAGCTTCCGGCCCGTTTTCTGTAAACCGTTGTGGCGCCAACACCACGCGCCCGTTGCCGCGCACCGACCACAACCCCTCGTCAAACATCCAGTGCGCGTTTTTGCACAATGCCAACCCGTTCTCGATGTCGTCATTCTGCGATACCGAGAACGGTTCAATGTGCGCCGCGTCCACAATCGTCGCGCCGTCTGCTGTCAGACAACACAGTCCGGTCAGCGCGCAGGTGAATTTGTAACGCGACACCACTTGCACCGCAAACCGCGCGCTCCGGCCCTTCTTGCGAGCCGCTTCTTCGGCTTCTTTGTTCAAAGCGGCGATACATGGCTCGTTCCGGTCAGCCCCGTCCACACCCAAGCCAAGGCTCACCAGCAGCGCCACCCGCTCACGCGGTTCAAAGTAGCGGGACACCAACAACAGCCGCGCCTTCAGTCGAAAATCCGTATCACAAAGCAGATCAAAAAACTCTTCGTGCAGTTCGCACACAAAGCAGGTTTCCGGCGACTGCGCTGCCGTCATCTCCAAGGTGAACGCCTGCCAGAATCCTTGCGTGCGCAGGTAAAAGAATGGCATCCGCAAATCCAACCGCGTCGGCCAGCGCTCGGACACCAACGCGCCGTAAGATTTGAAACGCAAAACCAAGCCAGCCGTCCGCATGAACATCCGGCCTGTCAATTCGCCGGCCTCCGCCATGTCTAGCAGGCACAATAGCAGTAGCAGCTTGTGCGGCGCTTTGCCCCGACATTTGCCACTGCCGGTCGCCGCGTTCAGCTTCGTCAGCTTCCCCAGCCACTTTTTCTTAATATTTCGCTCCATCTAAAATCAGTTGATTGCGAGCTGGCATTTTTGGTCAAGCTGATGACAAATCTGCCGGATTTGCGTGTCGGGAATTGATTCCGTTTGTGACGCGCACGCCTGATAAATTTGTTTTGGATTAAGAACGAACAGTCCGTCAGTGGGCGTCTTGAGTTCAACCAGCCAGCCCGGCAATGTCAGAATGGGCGTGACCCAGACAGTTTTTCCCGTGGCGGAATTGAGCCAGCCAGAAAGTGTTTTGGCATTATTTTTCGCCTGCTCAATGCCATGACAGTCAGCACCCCAGGGCCACTGCAAAGATTTCCCGTCGAACTGGACTTTGAACTCTTTTTTCCCGGCCTGGTTCACCGGCTTTCGGCGCGTCTTGGTCTCCACAATAAATACGCCGCGCGGACCGACGAGCACATGGTCAATGTTGAATCCATCAAACGGAACATCGTGGTAAATTTCAAAACCTAGCCCTATCAATCGCGATAGCTCCTCTCCAACATAGCGCTCGCCGTCATAACCCAGCCGGTAATTGGCTCTGGTGCGAAGCACCTTGAACAGCCGGATGCCAAATAAAACCGCAGCCCCGGCTGAAATCAGGAAAAATAGCAGGGGTGTCAGCCAATCTTTCGGGTGCAAGAAGAACAAGGCCAGCGCCATCAATACCGGAAACATGACGAGCCAAAGAATCTCGTCATTGATTTTTTCGTCCAGACTTTGGAGTTTGAGCCGGAGGGTTTCGCCGGCCGGCCGCCGTTGCAAATCAGTGAAGGGGGCACGGCTAAATTCCCGTTGCTCGTTTCGCTTCCGGTAAATCACGGCGATGACCAGAGCCACCGGCAAAACACAAAGTACCACCGCTATGGGCAGGTTTAATTGCATGGCCGGAAGTGTTCCTGATTCCT
>JAKAFL010000049.1 GCA_021817945.1 bacterium
GCTCGGCGATGGCCTGATTGCTCATGCCATCAGCGGCCCACAGAATGATGCGGGCTCGTTCAGCAAAACGAACTTGGGTCTTGGGTTGGCGCAGCCAGCTTTCCAGTTGAGCGCGCTCGGTTTCGGTGAGGGTGATGGGAGTGGCGGTACGTGCCATGCCCCTATCCTCTATTATTACGCTAGTCTTTGCAAGTAGATACTAGAAGTTTGAAAAAATGACATGCCGCTTGGAGAAGGTTCACACAAAAAGCCCCCCGTTTCATTGTTCCCCGGTCAAGGGTGCCAAAAAACCGTTGCCCAACCCGCCACGCCACTTTTTATTTAAGAAAACCGCTGAAATCAAATCAGGTACCGTTCCGACAACGTTATCGGGACGATAAATCAATATTTTTGGATGATATGGGCTGTTTATGGGCCTTTGGAGACACCCCTTACTGCAAATCCTTGGAGGCCAGATGCCCAAGGAACCGGGCAACCACCCAAAATGGCATGCCGCACCCTGACGACCCTGGCTTGGGAGTGCTCTCGCCAGCTATTCGGAAGCACAAAATTCTGAAAATCGGCCTCGTAAACCCAAAACAGCAATTTTTCTAGGGTGCCTTTTGAAATTTCTAATCCATTAAATTCATAAAAAATAAAATATTAACGTTATAAATTTTAAATAGGCCAATTTTTATAAAAAGAAGTGGGAAAACTCAATTTTGAGAACTGATTTAGACCTCAACCATCCATTCCATTTTTACCCTCAAAAACCCATGCTCGCTGGGGAGGATGTCCTGCTCTAGCCCCGCCAAAATTCAATTTTTGAGTGCTCTTTAATTTTTTGACCCTCAAACCAGACCCGTTGCCTTAGGTCAGACTATCACAATCCAAGACATGTATTCCAATAATGAGACACTTAAACCCTATAAGCTACCACACCGACCCGCCTCCGAAGACAATCCAAGGCGAACAAAGAATCAGGAGTGTTTCTGCATTTCAGGATCAATTCCGAAATGGAATCCGCCATCATCTTCGTAACCTTCAGGTATGCTGTTCGTTATCGAATTTTTCAGGGAGCCAGCCCACTTGATCGGGGCAACTGCCAAAACAGCAATCTGACTCAGAACCGGAGTCTTTCCCAAAACAGAATGAATGATGTTAATTTTGTCAATCATAGCGAGGGTCATTGAGCATTGACCATGCCAATTGGACAAACCTGACAGGTCGTCCGTTAAACCCCTCCAAGATAAGCAGCCCGGACCTGGGGATTGGAGCGTAGAGAGGAACTGTCACCATCCAAAATGACCCGGCCCGTTTCCAAGACATAACCGTGGTGGGCGATTTCAAGGGCGCGGTTGGCGTTTTGCTCCACGAGAAGGATGGCGAGCTGGCGCTCCTGGTTGATTTCTACAATTTTCTGGAATATGGATTGAACCAGCATGGGGGCGAGGCCCAGCGAGGGTTCATCCAGCATCAGAAGTTTGGGACGGGACATCAAGGCCCGTCCCATGGCGAGCATTTGCTGTTCGCCGCCCGAGAGTGTGCCAGCCATTTGGGAGGCGCGCTCCTTGAGCCTGGGAAAGGTAGCGTAAACAAATTCCAACTCTTTGCGGATGGCGGAAGCATCCCGAACCTGATAGGCACCCATCAGCAGATTTTCCAAAACGGTGAGGGAACGAAAAATCATGCGCCCTTCAGGGACGTGAGCGAGACCTTGGCGCACCAGGAGGTGGGGTGGCATGCCGCCAATGGGCTGGCCCTGGTAGAAGATGGTTCCCGCCATGGGCTTGATGAGACCGGAAAGAGCCTTGAGTGTCGTGGATTTGCCTGCACCATTGCTGCCAATTAGCGTAACGATACGGCCTGCCGGCACCGTCAGTGACAGTTCATGCAAAGCGATGATGGACCCGTAACCTGCCACCAGATTTTTGATTTCCAGCATGGATATCAGGTATTGAGGGTTGACGCGGTGGAAGGGTCTTGACCCAGGTAGGCGGCGATCACGGCGGGATTATGACGAATGGCAAGGGGTGAGCCTTCGGCTAATTTCACGCCATGATCCAGAACCACCAAGCGGTCGCAGACATCCATGACCAATTGCATATCGTGTTCCACCAAAAGGATGGCGATGGAAAAAGAATCGCGGATATGACGGATGAGGCGGTTTAATTCCAATTTTTCCGTGGCATTCATTCCTGCCGCTGGTTCATCGAGCAGGAGGAGTTTGGGTTGGGTGGCCAGGGCGCGGACTATTTCCAACCGCCGCTGGTCCCCGTAGCTCAAGCTTGTCGCGGGTTGATCCCTAAACCCACCAAGGTGAAAGAGGTCCAGGAGTTCATTGACCCGGGAGGTGATTTGTGATTCCCGCCTGAAAAAGGTGGTCCCACGCCAAAGGGCATGCCGCACATCACCATGACGGTGGAGGTGAAACACGGCGCGGACATTGTCAAACACGGTCATGGAATGAAAAAGTCGGATGTTTTGAAAAGTACGGGCGACGCCGCGGGCGGTGATTTGATGAGGATAAAGCCCGGAAAGGGGCCGGTCTTCCATGGAAAGTTGACCTGAAGAAGGCTGGTAAACGCCCGTGATAAGATTGAAGACGGTGGTTTTTCCGGCGCCGTTTGGTCCGATCAAACCAACCAGGTCTCCATGATGGATGGTCAAATCCAAGTCTGACACCGCAGTCAATCCCCCAAACCGGATAGTGCAATGCTCCAATTTCAGAAGAGGTTTCATGCAATCAGTGCAGGGATGGTTTTCCTGGTTGCCGCCGGAAGGAAAAGAGGCCTTGGGGTCGTGTGAGCATTAAAAGGATCAGCAGGAGGGAATACAAGATCATGCGTGTATTCACGAGCCAGGCGAGCGGGCGCACCGCAGCCACACCGGGCAGCCGCTCCACATCCGCCGCCATGCGAAGCCCCTCTGGAAGGAGGGTGAGCAGAATGGCAGCCAGAATGACGCCCGCGGTATTGCCCATGCCACCTAGGATGACCATGACCACATAAGTGATGGAGGTCATGAATCCGAACCCATTGGGGGTGAGAAATTGGGTCGAATGGGCATACAATCCTCCTGCCAGGCCGGCAAAAAAGGCGCCCACCACAAAGGCCGTGACCTTGTAGCGCGTGGGGCTGATGCCCATGGCGCTTGCGGCGATTTCATCATCTCGCACAGCAATGAATCCGCGTCCGTAGGTGGACTGAACCAGGCCGGCGACCACATAGACCGTGATGGCAGCCAAGGCAAAGCACCAAAACAGATTGGTGTACCCATGGATTACTGACAATCCACGGGCGCCACCCACTGCATCCATGTTCTGGAGAATGACGCGAATGATTTCACCAAAACCCAGGGTGACGATGGCGAGGTAATCTCCTTTGAGGCGCAATGTGGGTATTCCCACCAACAGGCCGGCAACGGCAGCCGCGAACCCGCCCGCCACCAGGGCGGCGGCAAATTCCAAACCGGCCAGGACTGGCCCCGATTCATTGTAATGGTTGGTGATGACAGCGGACACGTAGGCCCCCACGGCCATGAATCCTGCGTGCCCGAGTGAAAACTGCCCGGTATGGCCATTGATGAGATTCAGGCTCACCGCCATGACAATGCTGATGCCAATGTTGCACACCACGAAAAGTGGATAAGGCGCCAAATGTCCGCCCCAGAAACAAGCCAAAGCTCCGAACAACAATGTCCCCACCAACCAGGTTTTGGCATGCACGATATTCATACCTTGTCGTTTTCCCTCTTTCCCAACAAACCCGATGGTCGCACCAATAAAATGATGATCAACACCGCAAATGCAATGGCATCCTTGTAGGTGGAGGAAATGTAACCGGCAACCATGGTTTCGGTGATGCCAATGATCAAACCGCCCAGCGCGGCCCCTGGAAGGTTGCCGATGCCGCCCAGAACGGCGGCGACAAAGGCTTTCAAACCTGGCAGAATGCCCATGAGCGGGTCAATGGAGGGGTAATTAATGGCGAAAAGCACACCTGCTGCGGCAGCAAGCGCAGAGCCGAGGGCAAAGGTGAAGGCAATGACGCGGTTGGTATCCACCCCCATGAGGGCGGCTGCATCCGGGTTGCAGGCCACGGCGCGCATGGCTCGACCCATGCGGGTATTGAGAACAATAAACCGCAAGGCGAGGAGCATGAGGGTGGTGACAAGAATCACCACACACTGATTACTGTTCATGGTGAGGCCGGCGATTTTCCATTGCCCCCAGGCCGGCAACAAAAGAGGGAACCGCTTGGGTGCGGCTCCCAGCAGCCATTGTCCCCCATTTTCCAGGAAGAGCGAAACACCGATGGCCGTGATCAGCATGGTCAGCCGAGGTTGATTGCGGAGAGGACGATAGGCAAAGCGTTCGATCAGCAACCCAATTATGGCGCAAACCAGCATGGAAACAGCCAAAACAACCAGTGCACCGGACAGTGAAGGCAAAGGCAAGGCGCGCGCCACCCACGGGGCAACATAATACCCGGCGAAAGCGCCAAGCATGAATAAATCGCCATGCGCAAAATTGATGAAACGGAGGATGCCATACACCATGGTGTAGCCCAAGGCCACCAGGGCCAGAATGGATCCCAATGCCAGTCCGTTTGTCAATTGTTGCAAAAATTCAATCACAACTCAGGCCAGATAAGACAATGCCGGGCTTGGGCGTGGCGAGCCGACTTCTCGTAGGGACTCACCCCACGGGAAATTAAACGCCGGCTGGCAAAATAATTTTCCATGGTCACGGGGCGATGGTTTTCACGTATTTAAAATGACCCCCGCTGATGGTGAGAATGACAGCCGGTTTGGAGGCATCCCGATGGCTATCCATGGTAATGGACCCGGTCACGCCTGGAAAATTTGTGGTTGCTGCCAAAGCATCGCGGAGTTTTGAACCCTCGGCACCGCCGGCCCGTTTAATGGCATCAGCGAGGAGAAACGCCGAATCATAACCCAGTGCGGCCATGGCATCTGGAATCTGACCATAACGCTGGGTATAGGCTTTGACGAATGATTGGACCATGGGCGAACTGTCATCCGGTGAGAAATGAGTCGAAAAATAATCCCCTTCCAGCGCCTGGCCTCCAATCGGGACCAGGGAGGACGATTCCCAGCCGTCCCCGCCAAACATGGGAACTGACAAACCCAATTGCCGCGACTGCAGGGCAATCAACCCCACCTCGGTGTAATACCCCGGCACAAACACCCCATCCGGATTGGCTGCCTTGATCGAAGTCAATTGAGCGCTGAAATCCTTGTCCCCACCGCTGTAATTTTCATCGGCAACAATCCTTCCACCGGCGGAAACAAAACGTTCCTTGAAGAACCTGGCCAGACCCAGACTGTAATCGCTCCGGACATCAGACAAAACCGCGACTGACTTGAGGTGAAGCGTGTTCAGGGCAAAATCTGCCATGACGGTTCCTTGAAATGGGTCAATGAAACACACCCGGAAAATATAATCCCCCACCTGGGTCACCCTGGGATTGGTGGAAGCAGGGGAGATCATGGGCACCTTGTATTCCTGACAGATCGGGGCGGCCTCCAAGGATCGGGAGGAGGCCACTTCACCAAGGACTGCCACCACTGAATCGCTCGCTATGAGTTTGCGAACAGCCACGGCGGGTTGGCCAGCTTGGGACAGGTCATCCTCCGTGATCAATTCCAATGGTTTGCCCAGGACCCCGCCTGCGGCGTTGATCGCATCCACGGCCAGTTGCGTTCCTTGGTGCGAAGACTGGCCAAACGTGGCCTCACTGCCGGTCAAAGAGGCGAACTCCCCAATTTTGATGGTTGGCGAGTCCTGGGACGTTGAGGGGGAGGAACTGGACGGGCTGCAACCCGTGAGCAACACGGGAACTGCTGCCACCAACCAAACGACTGTCAAAAAAAAGTTGGATTTCATGATAGCTGGAACCTTTTCAAAAAGACCATTGGCACAAGCCTAAACATAAGCAGGCGGGATTCAAGCCGTGAAACCAAACCGCGAAATGAGGGCGATGAAAGGCGGCGTGACGCCAAGCAAATCGGATGAGGACTTCGAAGGAGGGGATATTGATTCAAACATTAAATTAAAACACATGTTTGACACCTGTGGAGTTATGGATTAATGTGTGCCCCGACCTGGTTTTTAATGGAATGGAGGTGGGGAACCGGGGTGGATTAACCAAGAAAGACAGCAACATGAGTGAAGTCACATCAACCCAACCCATGAAGGTTGGAGAGGCCCCGAGTGGAGGGACGGAACCAGCCGAAGCCCGCCCTCATTCCATTTTTTTCTGGATTATCGCGGGCGCCATCCTGGCGGCGATCCTTTATATTGGTTTGGGATATTACCTGTACAACCTCACGCACGAGACGACGGATGACGCTTTCATAGCGGGTCATGTGGTGGCCATTGCGCCGAGGGTGGAGGGCCAGGTGATTGCGGTGCCCGTTTTGGACAATCAATGGGTTCATTCGAACGATGTCCTGGTGGAATTGGATCCTGCGACCTATGCCACCACGCTGGAGCAGCGCAAAGCATCCGCCGAGGCGGGTAGTTCCAATTACAAGGCGGCGCTGGCGGAATATGAACTGATGGAACAAAAGGTCAAGACAGCGGAAGCGCAGGCCCGCAGCTCTGAGGCGGATGTGGCAGCCGCCGAGGCCACGGCCACCAAGGCGGATGCGGATTATGAGCGGGCTGTGACCTTGTACAAGGAGCATACCATATCATCGCAGGAATTTGACCAGGCAAGGGCGGGCAGGGACAAGGCCAAGGCGGATTTGAATTCTGCCCGGCAAAAAGCCGCTTCGGATTCTTCCAAGGTGGACGAGGCTGAAGCCCAAAAAGACGCGGCGTGGGCTGGAGCGGGGTCCATGCTTGCCCAATCAAAGCAATCCGGTACGCAGGTGGATTCAGCACGGCTGGATTTATCCTACACGCGGATCCTGGCTCCCACCGATGGGTATGTGACCCGCAAGCAGGTGGAGCCGGGGGATTATTTGCAGGCAGGCCAGCAGGTGATGTCGCTAGTTCCGAAAAACGTGTATGTGATAGCCAACTTCAAGGAATCCCAACTGCAAAAAATCAGGCCGGGAATGCCAGCGGAAGTCTCCATTGACGCGACGGGAGGCCGTGAATTCCGGGCACATGTGGACAGCATCCAGGCAGGCAGCGGGGCGCAGTTCAGCATGTTGCCTCCAGAAAATGCCACGGGAAATTTTGTGAAAGTGGTGCAACGCGTGCCGGTCAAAATTATTTTTGACGAGCCATTGCCGGAAAACATGGTCATTGGACCCGGTTTATCCGTGGCACCGGGCGTGCAGACGGGTTCCTTTTTCATGCCAGCCTGGCTGAGGGGCGTGGCCAGCGCCGCTCTGGCATTGGTTGTAGTGACAGGCATCCGGCTTGGCAGGGCGAGAAAACCAAACTCCTGAGAATGTCTTCAGTTGCCCAAAACGTCTGGCATCCCCGTCATAACCCATGGCTGATCACCCTGAGCGTGATGATGGCGGTTTTCATGGAGGTGCTGGACACTTCCATCGCCAACATTGCCTTGCCGCATATTGCAGGAAGCCTCTCGGCAACCACGGATGAATCCACCTGGGTGCTGACCAGTTACCTGGTATCCAATGCGGTGGTTTTGCCCATGACCGGCTGGTTGGGAAACCACTATGGGCGCAAGCGATTGTTGATCAGTTGCATCATGGTCTTTACGGTGGCCTCGGCGCTGTGCGGGCTTGCATGGAACCTGCCCACCTTGATCATGGCGCGTATTTTACAAGGCGTGGGCGGCGGAGCCATGGTGCCTCTGGCCCAGTCCATCATGCTCGAGAGTTTCCCACCCCAGAAACGCGGCCAGGCCATGGCTGTTTTTGCCATGGGCGTGGTGGTCGCGCCGGTTCTGGGCCCCACCGTGGGCGGGTGGATCACCGACAATTACTCCTGGAGGTGGATTTTTTACATTAATCTGCCGTTTGGCATTGCGGCGGCCATGTTGTGTAGTTGGCTGGTGGAAGACCCGCCCTACATCAAGCGTGATCGTCATGCCCGGATGGATTTCGTGGGGTTGGGGCTGCTCATAATATGGCTTTCCACGCTGCAAATCATTCTCGACAAGGGCCAGGAAGCAGACTGGTTTGATGCGCGCTGGATTTGCGTTTTTACTGCCGTGTCCGCGATCTCTTTTGTCTCCTTCATTGCGTGGGAATTCACAACCCGCACCCCCTTGGTGGATTTACGGGTGTTCCGATACCGGAATTTTGCTGTGGGAGTGACATTGATGGGTTCCCTTGCGGCCATTCTCTATGGAACCACGGCCCAGTTGCCGTTGTTTCTTCAAACGTTGATGGGGTATCCCGCATTGCAGAGCGGATACGCCATGAGTCCGCGCGGCATCGCCGCCTTTTTCACCACCCTCATGGTGGGACGCCTCGTGGGCAAGGTGCCGATGCGTTGGATGCTGGCGTTTGGGTTTGTGGCTTTGTCGTTCTCATCCTTCATGCTGTGCCGGTTGAACCTGCAAGTGAGTCAAATGGATGTCATCTGGCCCAGTGTGCTCAACGGGGTGGCCATCAGTTTCATTTTTGTGCCCCTCACGACCACCACCATGAGCCAGCTAAGCCAGCAACAAATTGGCAATGCCAGCGGCTTGTATAATTTGGTGCGCAATCTTGGCGGCAGCGTGGGCATCGCGTTTGTGACCACCTCCCTGGCCCGCGGCGCGCAGGTTCACCAGGATTTGCTCGTGTCCCACATGACACCCACGGACCCGGTTTTTGGCCAGCGCCTGGCAAGCCTCCAAGGCATTTACGCCGCGCACCATGACTCGGTCACGGCCAAAGGCATGGCCTATGCCACCCTCTACAATAGTTTGGACCAGCAAGCTCATTTGTGGGCTTTTGTGGATGTTTTTGTATTATTCGGATTCTTGGCGCTGGCGGCGTTGCCGCTGATTCTTCTGTTTAAAAAGGTGAGCGCCGGCGCAAAGCATTCTGCATCAGCACATTGATTCGTTTCACATTTTTGAAACAAAATCCATGGCTGAGCGTCTAAAAACTCAACGATGAAATTGAAAAAAACGAATTTATTGACATGGGCTCTGGGGTTGAGTTTGGTCCCACTTGTTGAAGGATGCGTGACGCGCGAGGTGGTTTATCAGCCTGCTCCGCCTCCCAATGCGGTGGTGGCCGGAGTGCCTGCGGCGCCCGCGCCGGTAGAACAAGTAATTCCCGCAGCACCGGGCCCCACGGATGTGTGGGTTTGGCTGCCAGGTGAATGGGTTTGGCATGGTGGCTGGGTCTGGCGTCCAGGACGCTGGGCGGCTCGTCCCTATGCTGGGGCCATCTGGGTGAATGGCTGCTGGGGTTGGCGAGGCCATCACCGGGTCTGGGTTGTGGCCCACTGGCGCTGACCTCAGGCCAAAATACGCTTGAGAACCTCCATCACCAAGCGATTGGCCCGATCCTCCGTTCCAGCCTCGGCATAACATCTCAATTCCGGCGCATTCCCTGATGGCCGCAAATGGACGATCTCACCATTTGCAAAGGTCATGCGCAGGCCGTCCGTGCGATTGATGTGTTGGACCTGGCCGGACAACCCGGCGAAAAATTCGTCCATGGCCTTGCGGTCGTTTGCCTCGCTGCCCGAATTGAACCGCTGCAAAATCTCTGCGCTGCGGCTGATGGGGAAGCGCTGCAGCCGGTCGCTGGCGGTAAATCGCGGCGGCAGCCACTGGGACAGCCCGGATATTTTGACCGCGTTTTTTTTGGCCAGCAAAAGAACACCCAAGATTGGCAGCACGGCATCCCGGGTAGGAAGGGGTGCCAGGCCGCACGAAACAGATCCGAGCGGGGAATTCAATAGGAATCCTCCATTGGCCTCATAACCCACCACCCGTTTGCGCCCGGCAGCGGAGGCCTCCTGCATGGATGCCACCACGTAGGGCGATCCAATCCGGGTCCTGCGCACTTCTGGAAACCATTGGCACAACTCCACTGCGGAGTTGCAACTCACCGGGGTGCTGATGCTGTCTGCATCCAAAAAGCGCGCACAAAGAATGCCAGCCACGTCACCTCGCAACCACACCCCTCTTTCGTCGCTGATGAGAGGACGGTCACTGTCTCCATCCGTGCTGACCACGGCATCAAAAGACCCATCAGCCGCGTATTTCCGGGCTAACTCCACATCCTCGGGGCGGATGGCTTCCGTATCCACCGGAATGAAGGTGTCCGAGCGTCCCAAAGGGGTGACTTGCGCGCCAAGACCTTGGAGAATGTCAGCCAGAAAATCGCGGCCTACTGCTGAATGTTGGTAAACTGCCAGCCGCATGCCTTGGAGCGCATCAGCCCCAAAAAAATCCCAATAACGCTTTTTATACCTCTCACCCGCCTGCGGATAATCCGGCCAGGCTGGGAAAAGCGGCTTTTTAAAAAAACCATGATCATCAAACAACGCCTCATCCACACCAACCACCTGGCGGAGAATTCCTGGTTCATCCGACTTGAGCAACTCCCCTTCTGGCTTGTTGAATTTGATGCCATTGCGGTCGTCTGGAATGTGGCTGCCGGTCACCATGATGGAGGGCAGATGGTTCTGGAAGCCAAACAAAGCCAGCGCGGGGGATGGGATTTGCCCGCAATGCAACGGCTGGAATCCGGCATCAGCGACCGCTTGACAGACGCTGTTCATAATTCGGTTGGTGCTGGGGCGCAGGTCGCCAGCAACAGCCACGCGTCTGGCGGTTGATTGTTTGGGTTGTCCTTCACTCCATAGGGATTGAAGAAAACCTTGCGTGTACAAATAACAAACCTGGTCGGTCATGGCATTGGCAAGGCCGCGGGCGCCGCTGGTGCCAAACGCCACTCCGCATTGGTTCATCAATTCCTGAATGGTTGTTTTCATGTCTCGGACTTTAATTATTATAAACAGGGGCAATTTCACAAGGCCAGCCCGACCGCTTTCACCGCCTGCAAGGGCAGATAGCCTGGCAAAAATCGCACGGAAAACAACACCATTCGGGTTGAAATCCCTTCGCCAATCCGCGCCAAAACCTAATTTTCCCCGGGAAGCAAAGCGGCATGAGCCGAAACAAATTTTTGCCCCTGATGGGCTGGGAAATTGGTAAACAAGCCGGAAATTTGTGGTTTTATCAGCTTCAGAACCCCCCAGCCCAAGCGGACGAAAGCCGGACCAAAATATGAGTATCGAAAAGTAGTTTGCGCCCCGGCCAGTTTGCTGGAAAATGCCGCATGCAGGTGAAGTTTTTACTGGGACCGGCGGGTCGAGGCAAAACCCACCGGTGCCTTGCCGAAATCAGGGGCGCCTTGAATGGCCATCCTGAGGGGATGCCACTTGTTTTTCTGGCGCCCAAGCAGGCCACTTACCAACTTGAGCGTCAGGTCTTGGCAGACTCCTCCTTGGCAGGGTATTCAAGACTGCATATTTTGTCATTTGAACGGCTGGCAGGGTTTGTATTGAGAAAACTTCAAGCCGTTTCCCTGCCCATGCTCTCGCCAGAAAGCCGGATCATGGTTTTGAGGTCTTTGCTCATGGTTCATGAGAATCGGCTCAAGCTTTTTCGGGCAAGTTCCACCCGTCCGGGCTTTGCGTTGGAATTGAGTCGGACCCTGGCAGAATTTCAGCAAAACAGGCTTACGCCCGCGAGATTGCGCGGGCTGGCAGGATCGCGGGATTTGGGTATGGAATTGCGGGCCAAATTGCATGATTTGGCGCTTTTGGCGGAAGTGTTTGAAAACTGGTTGGCCTGCCATGGCATGCAGGATGCCGGGCAGTTGCTGCCCCAAGCCACGCAAGCGCTTCGAGCTGCCCAGGCCGGGAGCGGGATATTGCCGGCCATCGAGTCACTCTGGGTGGATGGCTTTGCAGAATTCACCCCGCAGGAATTGGATTTTCTGGCTGAACTGGTTCCATCCTGCAAATCGGTCACCCTGGCCTTTTGCTTGGATCCAGTGCCTGATGAATCCGCGATTTCCATTTGGTCACCCATTGCTGGCACTTACAATCGTTGCAGGCAGCGTCTATCCGCGGTGCCGGGATGCGAGTGCATTGTGGAAACTCTTTTGCGAAACCCTGCCAGCCAGCGCTTTTGCGCGGCACCGGTGCTGGAACACATGGAGACTCATTGGACAAAACCCAGGCCATGGCCGGGAGACCCGGGACCATCCATCCGCATTCTGGCCTGCGCTGATCCTGCCGTTGAAGCGCTTCAAATAGCCCGAGAAATCATCAGGTTTGTTCGTCAGGGGTGCCGTTTTCATGATTGCGCGGTGCTCTTCCGCAATCTTGAATCCTCACATGCCTTGTTGGCCAGGGCGTTTCGCAGGCATGGCATTCCGTTTTTTGTGGATCGCCGTGAACCGGTTTCGCATCATCCGCTGGCCGAACTCACACGAGGCGCCTTGCGGCTGACAGCCTTGGATTGGCGTCATGAAGACTGGTTTGCCATTCTCAAGACCGGCCTGTGCCCGATAAAGGATTCTGACGTGGACTGGCTGGAAAACCTCGCCTTGGAAAAGGGTTGGGAAGGCAGGCAATGGCTGGCCCCGCTGCCGGATGAACGCGCTGAGAGATTGCGCCAATATCTGACGCCCAGCTTCCAGTCTTTTTGCGATAAACTGCTGGCGGAAGACGGCAAACCCTCCGGCACCAGACTGGCTCAGGCACTTCGCCAACTCTGGCTGGATATTGGAGTGGAAAAACAATTGGAAGGCTGGGGCCGGGATGCCAACGCCCAGGCAAGGCCACGCTCAGCGGCACTTCACGCTGCAGTACTTGAGCAAATGTCAACCTGGTTGAATGACTTGGAGACCGCTTTCCCGGCCGGAAACCGGAGGGTTTTGGATTGGCTGCCTCTGTTTGAAGCCGGTATGGCAGGCCTTTCCGTGGGCTTGGTTCCACCCGTTTTGGATGAGGTTCTGGTTGGAGCCGTGGACCGGGCCCGCAATCCTTCCTTGAAACTGACATTTGTGGCGGGGGTTAACGAGGGCGTTTTTCCAGCCGCGCCTGCCCGCCCCCTTCTTTTGACCCAAGCCGACCGTGCGGATTTGGCAGCCTGCAATTTGGATTTTGGCGGGAACCTGCTCCAGCAGGCCATGATGGAGCAATACCTGGGCTACATTGCCTGCACCCGGCCAAGCATGCGGCTGGTTTTGACCTTTCCCTGCCGCCAGGAGAATGGCAAACCCATGAAACCCTCCTTCCTGACCGGACATTTGAAGCGGCTGTTCCCAGCGCTTAAAGACGAAATTTTTCCTGGAGATTCCAGCAACACGCCGGAAACCATGCAATCCACTAGTGAAATCCTTGCGGCGCTGGCCAGTTCAGCAATCCCTTTCAACCCGGCACGGGCACCGAGGACGATCCAACTACCCCCTGAAATGCAAGCCCGGTACGACCGAATAAAGCGATTGAAGGAACCAGACTTGCTTGAGCAATTGTCCCCTGCCTTGGTAAGGCGGATTTATGGAGAGACTTTGAAATCTTCAGTCAGTCGTCTGGAACATTTTGGGCAGTGTCCGTTCCGTTTTTTTGTTCATTCTGGGTTGAGGGCCAAAGAGCGCAAGGTATTGGAACTGGACCCGCGGCAGAGGGGAAATTTTCAACATTTGATCCTGGAGCATTACCACGAGGAGGTTTTGCGATCCGGAAAAAAGTGGGGCGATTTGAAACCGGAGGAGGCCCGTGAATGGGTGGGCCGGATAGCCGCAAAATGGATGCCTGAATATGGAAACGGTTTGCTGGAAAGGGATGGCCAGCGCCGATTTGAAGCCCGGATCATGACCGCCCAATTGCAAGACTTCGTATCCACGCTTACCCAATGGATGCAGGGTCAATACAAGTTCAATCCGGTCGTGGCTGAATATGGATTTGGGACCCGGAACGGGACGGATCCCGCTTGGGAAATTCCCCTAGAAAGTGGGGGCCATTTGCAACTCCAGGGGAAAATAGACCGGGTGGATATTTGCCAGGATGGCGAAAATTGCCGGGCGGTGGTGATGGATTACAAATCCAGCGCGCACCGGTTGGATCCTGTTTTGATGCAAAGCGGAATTCAACTCCAATTGATGGCCTACCTGGCCGTGGTCAGCCGCTGGCAACCAGGAAAAGTGGGAAAGGGGACCATTGTGCCAACCGGGGTTTTTTATGTGAATCTCCAAGGCAGCAGCCCGGCAGCCGGTTCCCGCGCGGACGCGCTAAAAAATCCCGCACAATCCTTGCGCAATGCCTACCTCCATTCAGGCCGGTTTGACCGGGATGCGGTGAATTTGTTGGATGCTGAAGGCAAGGGTGACCAGTTCAAAGCCCGACGCAACAAGGATGGCAGCCTGCGCGCGGACAACACCGAAGCCCTGACAAGACCGGAGCTGGAAAAGCTACTGGCTCAAGTGGAAAAATGCCTGAAAGAAATGGGCCGGGACATTTTTTCAGGGCTTGCCCCGGTGAGTCCCTATCGGAAGGGCAATGTCAATGCCTGCACGAATTGCGATTACAGGTCCGTTTGCCGCTTCAACGAACGCATCCACAACTGGCGTCTGCTCAAGGGCCCTTCAGAAACCCCGGGGAAAACTAGTCCCCGGCAAAAATCTGGCGCGGATGGCGTTCCAGATGCCGGGTGACCTCCTCCATGAACAACGATCCGAACTCATCCAGTTTTTTGCGGCCCACCCCGTTTATGCGGGCAAAATCGCTTTTTTCCGTGGGGTATTCACGGGCCATCTGGCGAAGGGAAACATCCGAAAAAATAATGTAGGAGGGCACCTTCCTTTCATCTGCGATGCGTTTACGCAATGCCCGTAATTGTTCGAACAGGATTTCATCGCAATCCATTTTTCCAACCCTTCGTTCCGGGGCTGCCGGGGAGCTTGCGAGGCGGGTCAATTGGACCGGACGACGTGAACGCAAAAGATCCAGCCCCGACTCGGTAAGCTCCACCACGCTGAACCTGCCTGCGCTTTGGCGGAGAAAACCCTGACGCACAAGCTGCCGGCCCACCGCCATCCATTCCTGCCTGGAATGTTCCGCGCCGATATTGTAAGTGGTCAAACCAGAGTGCCCCCACCTGCGGATTTTCTGCGTGTCAGCGCCGGTCAGGATTTCTGCAAGGTGTTGGAAACCCACGTCAAAACCGCTGAATTGGCGCACCCGGTAAACGCAGGATAAAAATTTTTGCGCGGCCACGGTGCCATCAAATGACCCGCGTGGAGCCAGGCAATTATCACAGCCTCCACATTCTGCGTTTGGAAAATCCTCGCCAAAATAGGCAAGCAAATCACGCCTCCTGCATCCGGCGCCCTCGGCGTAATGCACCATTTGCTGCAACTGCCGCCGGGCCACGGCTTGCTCCTCGGGATCGGACTTTTCCTCGATAAACTGCAACTGTTTCACCACATCGGATGGATTAAACAGCAAAATGCAATCCCCTGGAAGGCCGTCGCGCCCGGCCCGCCCGGTTTCCTGGTAATACCCTTCTATGCTTTTGGGCAGGTCATAGTGAATCACAAAGCGGACATTGGGTTTGTTGATTCCCATGCCAAAGGCGATGGTGGCACATATGACCTGGATTTCATCCTTGAGAAACAGTTCCTGATTTTGACCCCGCTCACCAGGAGCCAAACCGGCGTGGTAGGGCCGGGACCGGATGCCGTCTGCCTCAAGCTGCGCGGCCACCTTTTCCGCTGATTTGCGGGACTGGCAATAAATGATCCCGGATTCACGCGGCTTGGACCGCACAAAATCGAGAATCTGATCATAGGGTTTGTGCCGGACAAGCACCCGGTAAAAAAGGTTTGGCCGGTTAAAACTGGCTACATAGCAACGTGGTTCGCGCAGTTGCAATTGGCTGACAATGTCCTCGCGCACCCTGGTGGTGGCAGTGGCAGTGAGGGCCATCAGGGGCACCTCTGGAAAATGACTTCGCAAACCAGCCAGCTTGCGGTATTCGGGGCGGAAATCATGGCCCCATTCACTGATGCAATGGGCTTCATCCACGGCCAGCAAGTTGGGTCCCCATTTTTTCAGGGTATCCACAAAGCCTTCCATCATGAGCCGTTCCGGGGCCACGTAAAGCAATCGGTAAGCCCCCTGGTGCAAACCTCGAAGCCGCTCGCGTGCCTCGCTGGATGTAAGCGAGGAATTCAGGCAGGTGGCCGGCAGACCGCCAGCATTCAATGCATCCACCTGGTCCTTCATCAACGCTATCAAAGGCGAAACCACCACCGTCAGCCCTTGGCGCGCCAATGCCGGGAGTTGAAAACATAAAGACTTGCCACCTCCGGTGGGCAGCAGCGCAAACACATCTTTTCCAGCCAGCACATCCTGAATGATTTCCTGCTGAAGGGGCCTGAATGCGGAATACCCAAAATGATGGCGCAGCAGGCGCTGAAGCGAGGCTGTATCCGGAGTTGTCATTGGCAGCCGGTTAACCGCCCTATCAGGGCCTGGATGATGAAACATTTCGGACCCTTTCGATCATAATGTGTTCTCAAGCTTCAAATTCGGACAATTCAAATGCGTCTCTGGCCAAAAACTCATTGGAAACCAATATATGCACGCCCGGCCTGGCAGTGGAGAAAAATCCGGCCCGGACAAAATCGCCCGATAGGATGCAATTACCTTTGGCGTACCAGGTGGCCTGCCAGAATGAATTTCAAATTAAGGTTGGGAAAATCAAAACCCGCATGAAAAGTGGTCATTGAATGACAAGAGGGTGGGAGAGACGGTGGATCCAAGCCCATTGTAAACCCCTTCATGCGCCCCAAAAGCCACTGCGAGAGCCAGCCGGGCTGAAAGGGACATCGTTCTACGATGAGCAAAAGACCTTGGATGGTCAAATTTTTAAGGTTCAATAACCTTGAATAACCGTGGCAATTTTAAAAACCAGTAGTTTCTTGATGCCCATGGGCATAAGTGGCAGAGTTTGCCCGCAGATTGGCATGCCCCGGCACGTTTTAAAACCAGGGCGATTGGTGACCGGTTGGAAAAATTTTCTAAAACCTTCTGACGTGATGAGGTTGAACAAGATGGAAACTGGAATCGGGCGCAGCGGTGGGGCGTGTTCAAGCCCCTTGGTGCGAAGCGCCAAACGCAGTTTGGAAGAACCTGGTCAGGCATTGTTTTTGCCAGCTCCTTGCCCGGTTTGGCCGCTCTATTCCACATGCGGCCAGGAAGGGATTGCTGAATGCGCACCTTTTTTGAGCAACTAACCAAAGCGTGCGGGGCGAGCCAGCCATTTTCCCTGGCCATGATCACCGGAACCAAGGGATCCAGCCCGCAACGGATTGGAGCCAAGGCTATTTTTTTTCATGATGGGAAAATTGCCGGCACGCTTGGCGGCGGTTGCCTGGAGGCGGAAGTCCAGGCTCGTGCCCGCCGCACTCTGCAATCGGGCAAGCCAGATACTTTTGAAATGGTTCTGGACCATGATTTTGGATGGGATGACGGCCTTATTTGCGGAGGCAGCGTTTCAGGTTTGATTTTACCCCATGCCAAGGAAGCAGCCTCCTTATGGGCTTCTTTGGCCAGCCTTTCCGAACCGGTTTCGTGGGGGGTGAGAAAGGATTTTTCCATTGCCCCGGTGTCCAGCGCGAAGGAGGACTGGCTTTATCGTGAGACCGTCTCTCCTCCATGCCCGTTGTGGATTGCAGGATCGGGCCATGTGGCCCAGGCCGTGGCGCCGCTGGCCCTGCAGCTTCAATTTGATGTCACGGTTTTTGATGACAGGCCCGAATTGGCCAATCACGGGTTTTTTCCCGCTGAAGCCCGCCTCGTCGTCGGCCCATGGCATGAATTGTTGAATGAGCCGGAAGCCCGCTCGCCTGCCTTTGGCCTGATCGTCACCCGCGGGCATCAGCACGATGCCCTGGTGCTGACCGAGTGGATTCAGCGCCCATTCGAATTCCTGGGCATGATTGGCAGCAAGCGCAAGGCCCGAATCATAAGGGAACAATTTGTCCGGCAAAAAATCGCCTCACAGGAGCAAATGGTTAAAGTTGCCTGTCCGGTGGGCCTTGATATTCACGCCCAAACCACATCGGAAATTGCCATCAGCATTCTTGCGCAATATGTCCAAAAACGTTCGGAATGCGCCCGCCCCGCCGTTGCTGAGGGAATTTCATGAAATCGTTGCCAATGGGGCGGCCAAAGCTCGTGAATGATCCTGTAAATCCCGCTCCTCGCAGCCGTTTGGGGGTGATCATTCTTGGAGCTGGCAGGTCATCGCGCATGGGCAGTCCCAAGCTGCTGCTGCCTTGGCAGGATGGAACCGTCCTGGGTTCCCTTCTCTCTCAATGGCAGGGTTTGTGTCCAGCCCAAATCGCCGTGGTTTGTCGCATGGGTGATGAAGCCATCTCGGCTGAACTTGAACGCCTCGGTTTTCCCAGCCAAAACCGCATTATGAATGCCAATGCGGACCTGGGAATGTTCAGCTCCATTCAAGCAGCCGCCCGGTGGACGGGTTGGGTTCCCGGGTTGACCGGCTGGGCCATTGTGCTGGGAGACCAACCGCACTTGCGCACCGACACGCTACGGTCCATCCTGAACTGCCATCTTCGGCATCCAGAGGCCATCTGCCAGCCTGTTCATGGCTCCAAATCCGGACACCCAGTTCTGCTGTCGCACCAGGCCTTTTCCCAGCTCCAAAACACTTTGCAGCCAACATTGAAGGATTTTTTAAATCATAATTCCTGCCTGGTGATGAAATGTCCGGTTCCTGATTCAGGTTTGGCCCTTGACATGGACACTCTGGAAGACTACAAGCAATTGTTAACTATTTTTCCGGCCCATGAATAATTCTGAATCCGAGGCCAGTAAAAGGGACGGCGAAGCCCATCGCTCCGCCAAAGGCAAATCATTTGGCCCATCCCCAGGTTTTTCACGACGCCATTTTTTGAAGGGGGTGGCCACCACGGCGGTCAGCGCCATGGCTGCCCAAACCGCCGCCGTTGCCCAGGAGCTTGAAAAGGTGAATGCGGAGAAGGTCCTTGGCCCTGGCGCTGTTCCCGTCACTCTGAATGTCAATGGCGCGCCGCTCAGGCTCATGCTCGAACCGCGCGTGACTCTTTTGGATGCCTTGCGCAATTACTCCAGCCTCACCGGCGCCAAGGAGGGGTGCGATCGGGCGGCCTGCGGGGCCTGCACCGTTCTCATCAATGGCCAGCCGGTGTATTCGTGTCAAAAACTGGCGATCGAAGCGCAGGGCCAAGTCCTGACCACCATTGAGGGAATCTCCAAGGATGGCGCCCTATCGCCCCTCCAAAAGGCCTTTGTCAAATGCGACGCCCTCCAGTGCGGCTATTGCACGCCCGGTTTTGTCATGAGTGCCACCGCGTTGCTCGCCCAAATCCCCAATCCTTCCGTTGAGGAAATCAAACACGCGTGTTCCGGCAACCTGTGCCGTTGCGGGACGCATCCCCATATCTTGGCAGCCGTGCAAGAGGCCGCCGGCATCCAAGCAGCAAATTCCACCACGTTTATCAATTATGCCAGCCTGGCCGACGAACCCTAGGTATATAAGCCAATCCACCCCGCGTGTGGACGGCCCGGAAAAAGTCTCGGGTCGCGCTCGCTATTCCTCAGACATTCAGGCTCCGGGCCTGCTCTATGGAATGATCCTCCGCAGTCCCTGGCCCGCCGCCAAAATCGCGGAGGTGGATCTCCGGCCAGCCTTGAAAATTCCAGGCATCAAGGCCGCAATCACGGTTCGCGATACGCCATTCACCACCCGTTATTATGGCGAGGAAATCGCCGCCGTTGCCGGTGTTTCCAAACAGGCCTGCCTTGATGCATTGCGGGCAATTTCAATCAAAGCTGAGCCTGCGTCGGCGTTTGTTGTGAAGGAACAGGACGGATTGGATGCCGATTCCCCACAGGTATGGCAGGGCGCAGCCAACGCAAGCGCCCCGCGCACCCGGGAAAATGGCAATGTGGATGAGGCTTTTGGACAATGCTCAGCCGTTATTGAAGGGTTCTACACCACGCCCGTCCAAATCCATAACCCCATGGAAACCCATGGGAACACGGTTTCATGGACTGACGATGGAATTACAGCATGGTCCTCCACGCAGGGTATTTCCAGCGTTCGGGATGGTTTGGCCGGATCCCTAAAACTCGACCAAAGCAAGGTCCGGGTGATCACGGATTTCATGGGCGGCGGTTTTGGGGCCAAATTTGGAGCAGGGGTCGAAGGAGTCCTCGCCGCCCGCCTCTCCAAGGAGGCTGGCGCGCCCGTGCGATTGATGCTGACCCGCTTTGACCAAGCCTTGGCCGTTGGCAACCGCCCTTCCAGCTTTCAAAAAATCAAAATGGGAGCCCTAGCTGATGGCACCCTCCATGCCTTCGAGATGGAAAATTACGGCACGGCAGGAATTGGCGCGGGCGGCGATGCGGGTGGCGGCGGCGGCGGCGCAAATATACCGGCTCCGTATTTATACAAGGTGGACAATGCCCGGGTGACTCAGCGGTCGGTGGCTGTAAATGCCGGTTCAGCCCGTGCGTTTCGCGCCCCGGGAAATCCTCCCGCCTCTTTTGGCATGGAATCAGCCATGGACGATTTGGCTGTAAAGCTGGGGATGGACCCGCTTGATTTTCGGCTTAAAAATGATCCCAGCCCGATCCGGCGCAAGGAACTCCGCCTGGGTGCCGACAAAATCGGGTGGAAACAAAAATACCGCCCGCCCGGGACCTGCCCGGGAATTGTCAAAACGGGATTAGGTTGTGCTGGCGCGGCATGGCCAGCGGGCGGCGGCAGCCCATTCACGCAAGGGGAGGCTCAAATCAATCCCGATGGAAGCATTGAACTACGCCTGGGAGTGCAGGATATCGGCACAGGCACCAAGACGGTCATTGCGGTGGTGGCAGCGGAAATTTTGGGGCTGACCCCGGAACAGATCACCGTGCGGGTGGGAGACACTCACTATCCTGCCGGCCCTGGCAGCGGCGGCAGCACCACCTGCGCCTCGGTTTCGCCCACCGTGAATGACGTATGCAACCAGGCCCTGGACCAGCTCCAAAAACTGTCCGGCATGGCTGATGCACGCGGGCAAAACTGGTTTGAGGCCTGCAAAAAATTGGGGATTTCCCCGCTCACCGTGCATGGCCGATGGCAGAAGGGCCTTTCCTCCAGCCACGCCTGCGGTGTGCAATTTGCCGAGGTTGCAGTGGACACCGAAACCGGCCTCGTCACCGTCCAAAAAGTCGTGGCCGTCCATGATTGCGGATTGATCATTGATCAGCTCACCCTGGCCAGCCAGATCAATGGCGGGGTCATCATGGGCATGGGTTATGCGCTTTATGAGGAAAGGGTGATGGACGATTTGTCCGGCGTGATGCTCAATCCCAATTTTGAGACCTACAAACTTCCAGGCATTGCGGATGTGCCCGAGATTGAGGTTGTCCTGGTCAACATGCCCGAACGCGGGGTTATTGGCATAGGTGAACCGTCCACGGTACCCACTGCCGGCGCGATAGCCAATGCCGTTGCCAATGCAATCGGGGTTCGCGTTTCAAGTTTGCCCATCACCCCGGCAAAAGTCCTCGCCGCTCTTGGCAAGGTTCCTCCTTTCATCAAATCCTGATGCCATGAAAGCTTTTGAATACGCCACTGCATTGTCCCCCTCCAGCGCCCGGGACCTGATCGCTGATAACGGCGCTTATATCGCCGGAGGCAATGACTTGCTCGGCCGCCTCAAGGAATATCTCGACGCGCCTGCCCGCTTGGTCAATATCAAGGCCATACCCGGCTTGGACACCATCCAATATGGAGATGATTGTTGGACCATTGGCTCACTGGTGACCATTGCAACCCTGGAGAAGGATGAAAAAATACGCAGCGCCTTGCCGGGACTCCATCAGGCCGCTGCCGAGATTGCTTCACCCCAGATACGGAATGTCGCCACCGTGGGCGGCAACCTGGCGCAACACTCGCGCTGCTGGTATTATCGCCAGCGTGACGTCCAGTGCCTGAAAAAGAATGGCGACCTCTGCTACGCGCGCAACAGCGACAACCGTTACCACAGTCTCTTTTCCGGCAACGACTGCATCAGCCCCGTTGTATCAAGCCTGGGCGCCACCTTTGCCGCACTCGATGCCACGGCTGTGGTTCTTTCCGGAGGACAGGAATTGCGCTGGAGCATGGCGGAATTTTATGCCGATGCGTGGAAAATGCATCTGGCACACAATTCCCTCAAGCCCGGAGACTTGATTTTGCGCGTGGAAATCCCGCTTTCCCGTCCCCGCAGCGCCTACCTGCAAGCCAGCGACAAACACGTTTTTGACTGGGCGCTGGTAAGCTGCGCGGCGGCGGCGGATTATGTGGATGGAAAACTGGTCAGCCCCCGGGTCGCACTCGGGAGCATTTCACCGGTGCCCCATCAAATGGACAAAGCCAATCAATTTTTGGAAGGCAAACCGCTGGATTCCACAACGGTGGCGCACGCTGCGGATTTGCTTTTAGCTAATGCCCGGCCCCTGGAACATAATGCCTACAAAGTGCCCATGGCTCATGCACTCATCTGCCGCACCTTGCTCAAACTGAAAGGTTGATATCATCATGGACCAGACATTCTGCAAACATCTCCGCACCAAAACCCTTTACGTGGGGGCCAGCCCGCAGGATGCCTTTGCTGAAAAGCAGGGAGAACACGAAACCCCCTGCCATGTCTGGTGCAACCTCACCCAATCTGTCGTGGGTCCTGATGATGGACCCGTCCACAAACCAAATTGCCGGAATTCGGCCCGGTCTTGTTTTGAATCCTGAACAGTGTGCTGGCACCCCGGGCGCATCTCAGTTTTCAGACTGGTGAAATTTGTGTGGAAGGCGAGCGAAGGGGCGGTTTTGGATTTGTGTTTGACCAGGTGGAGCATAGGCATGCCCAACGGGGGGCGGATATTCCCCGCGATCTTGCTTGGGTTGGATGTCTTTTTATGTGCCGCCCCTACGAAGCTCGGAATGATTTTTGGAGATTGGATTTCTACAAATAGGTCGTCCCTCTGGGGCTGGGGGCAAATGGCCCGTTTCCAAAAGATCAGTGCCACCCCTCCACGGTCCGCCCCATCAATGGGATTGATGGAGAGGGAGAAAGAGGCGGTGGGTTCAATAGGTTTTAAACCATTTCGAAGGTCGAAGGCCATCGCCATTTCAAGCGCACGCAACAACCCTGCGCCTCTGGTTTCCTCGCCCCGCCAGCGGAGCGCGGGGAGAGGATTAAGGAGAGGGGGGATCGCAAACAGCCAGCGCGATAAATGAGCAATCTCATTTTCCGAAAGCTCGGCGCCTCCCCTCCCCGGTCTCCGCCATCAATGGGATTGATGGAGAGGGAGAAAGAGGCGGTGGGTTCAATAGGGTTTTAAACCATTTCGAAGGTCGAAGGTAATCGCCATTTCAAGCGCACACAACAGCCCTGCGCCTCTGGTTTCCTCGCCCCGCCAGCGCAGCGCGGGGAGAGGATTAAGGAGAGGGGGGATCGCAAACATACAGCGCGATAAATGAGCCATCTCACTTCCCGAAAGCTCGGCGCCACCCCTCCCCGGTCTCCGCCATCAATAGGATTGATGGAGAGGGAGAAAGAGGCGGTGGGTTCAATAGGGTTTTAAACCATTTCGAAGGTCGAAGGCCATC
>JAKAFL010000050.1 GCA_021817945.1 bacterium
TAGGCGGCAAGAATCCTGTCACGCTGGGCGGGAGTCAATCGCTTGCGAATGGGGATGTTTTTCATCCCGTCAGCATGCCATGACTCACACCCAGTCGCCTAGACGGGGTTGCTAACACGGATACGTTCGTTCACAGTGGGAGCATGACAAGTAACAGGCATTAAAATAATTTCGCGCGACCTCGCGCCTGTCAAGCCTTATTCTTGGATTTTACGGAGGTTTTACATGGTTTTTTTCAAGCGAGAGCCATCGGCAAACCCTCGAATTCCTGAAGCGCGGTTGCTCCGCCCAGACGCGCCAGCACTCATCCTGCCACAGCATTTTTTTTGCAAATTGTCCAGACCGTTGGGACGCATTGTTTGAGTTGTTTGGGTTGAACGTGGATGAAGTGAAGAGGTATTCGTCACCTGATTCCCCTGATTCTGCTCATACTCTTACCCTTTAACTAGTCTTGGCATTTTATTTCCGAGATTAGCCGCGTTGATCTTTAATTGGTAATCTATCCATGTTTATGAGTATTTTGAATGCATCTTCCCTGCCATCAAGTCATTTTGGCCTGAACATTCCCATCGCACTTCGCGAAGCCTTTTTTCACTTGGGTTCGCCTACAGATCGCCCAAACATAACGCTTTCGCCAGTTATTTTCCATTACTCACATTGAGGGACCCAACTTTGTTTGATGCCAAACCAAATAAAATAAAATAGCTGCTGATGAGCAGATACGCCAGCGCTACTTTCATAATATTATCTGCTGCTTGGGGCGAAAGGTGAATGGCGTCAGTAAGATTGCCCAGACAACTGCAAGGTTTATGGTAGCCCATCCAATTATAGCCTAAGCGATAAAAAAGGACACTTGTAGCAAGCCAAGCAACGAGGCAAGCGGCTAATTTGATCGAACGGCTGAAAAAACAAACTAGCGCAACAACAAGCTCGATCGATCCGACCACTATCAACAAATGGCCGAATTCCAACCCCAATAAAGGGTTCGGAATGAGGAGAACTCTTGCATTTCCAAACCCACTCCAAATTTTAGATATTCCTGCAATGGCAAGAATTGCACCAGCGCTAAAACAAAAAGTATTTTTAAAAATCCGGGCCATCTATATTTTTTTTAATTTTTTTCGTTGAACAAATGCGAAAAAGAAAAAAGCAATCGTCGGGAAGGCCAGGAAAATCAGAACCTTTAACCGATTTGGTTGACGAAGCTCTGAATCTGGCGGTTGAAGAAAACGCTGCTGCCGGTATAGAGCTACTAATTGAGGATTGTTTGTTTCAAGCCATTGATTGCTCTTATTTAGGTACGTTAACTCGGCTCTTTCAGATTCCCTATTTGGAAATCGGCGGTCTTCAGTGTAGGTTCTTCCGTCTAAATGAGGCTTGAAATCCTGATCCGATAGTTCTGCATGAATTAGCGCAACTCCACTCAGATGCCCATGATAAGAAAAGAATGGTGAATTTGTGGTCTTTTCCGAATAAGGATTAAAACAATCAATGACAAATTCTTTCGGAAGGAGAAAGGTTTGGAAATTGGTGAATTGAAGGACGCTATATCGCCGGTTAAGGTCTTTGGAATAAATATATGATGGCAAAAATGGAGCCCGATCGAATCGTTTTATATCAACTTTAATTTGGGTATTTAATTCAGAAGGATTAGGTTCAGCCCAGTCGAAAAACGGTTTAACCTTATTCCCTTTAATCTTATTAAAGTAATAGCCCGATCCATAAGCCAACCAAGTAGCAACTACATAATCAGATTTGTTGTTTGGAATATCATTTGCCTCCACATCGCCGCTTGAAGAATTAACAACATGTTTTGTGGGTGCATCAGATAGTTGAAAATAACTATAGACATATTTTCCATCGTAAGAATCCTCGTAAAATGCCACTGGTGATTTTTTATCGGGAATTGTGCGAATTAGCCATTGATTATTTTTTATTATTGCGGTGAAATGATATGATCGAGTCAAAACAGAATTGTTGTATTGGTCCAAGATTCCATCGGCTTGAAAAGCCTGTTGCGCCACGCATGCGAGGGGCCTTGCCCACGATAAAAAAGTAAAAATTAGGCAGACGGATAAATTTGTGATTATAAGGTTTCTCCACGTTTGTAATTGGTAACAGCACCCAGAAAGAGAAATTCGGAGTAATCCGGCGCAGAGGTCGCCCAGGCGAACCAGCATTTCAGCGGCAGGCAGACGAGCGGCGGCGACGGGCTTCGAGCCTCCAGCTCGCGTCGCCGCCGGTCCCCACGCGTAACGGACTTGCCTTCCTGCTGCTGAAATGCGCCATTTCGACCCACATATTCTTCTATAAACCCAAAAATGTTTTGTCATAATTATTTTGGTTCCTCGACGTTTTTAATGAAACTTTATTCATGGTAGTTATGGAGGCTAATATAATCGTTACAGCCGAGCATTGCTATCCTGACGTTCATTAGGTGGTGGACGAACCCCATGATTTTTAAACTCAGCTTCAAGGAAATGCCGCGCCAAAGCAACGCGTGAATGGATTTGCAGCTTTTTGTAAATTTGATCAAGGTTCCAACCGATTGTGCCTTCACTCAACACAAGCTGATTGGCAATAACTTTATCACCAAATCCAATTGAAACCAATCTGGCTATTTCTATTTGTCGCGGCGGAAGCTTTCCTTTTGCCTCTTGTTTCGAATTCATATATCAAAAATACACTTTTATTTTCGTTTCAAAATTCATTATTACTCTGGTTCCTTGAGGGTTATATCCATTTTGCAGTGCGGGCAGGGCATTTTTTCGCCAATCGCGTGGGACGGAAATTCAATGTGTTCGTGGCAAAAGAAACAGGACATTTTCAGGTTTTCCGGCTTGCGCAATTTAATGGCGTTTTTGCACTGGGGACAGGGCATTGTCTGGCCGAGTCTTTCGATGGGGAATTGGATGCGCAATCCGCAGACCGGGCAGGACATTTTGGTTCTGCCATCATTTTCGGCCCAAGTCGAAAGCCAGGAGGAAACTCCGCCGACGATCAGCAACGCGGTCACCCCCTTCACCACCCAGTCCACCGCATAACCGGGCACATGAAAGGAGAGTTGCAAAATTCCAAAATAGGCGCTCATGTTCACCTGTTTTGTCTGAAGAAAGATCACTGTTTGGAAAGCAAGCAAATTCATTCCCATCCAGGTCAAAAACAACGGCTTCAGGTTCCTGTTCTGGCCAAATAGGTAGAAAGTGGCCACGGCGAGCATCTGGACCGCAGCAACGGGCAAAAGCAGGCGCATGGAAATCATTGTCACCGGATCCAAGGGTTCCAGGACGGTCCTATTTCCAAGGCATGCGATCAAAAGCATCAGGGCCATGGCAGCCAGGAGAGACGCCGACACGACTTGGCAAATAAGTGTAAATTGTTTAAGCATGACACCTCAACGGTTGTCCAGGAGAAATCGAGCAAACAGCCTTGCACGAATTCGCTCGGAATCTGCGGATTCAGGGATGTGGCCTGAATTGGGCAGAATTTCCGCTTCAATGGAATTTCCCAGAACTGCCGCACCTTTTTGGTAATTCTCAAGCTCTGAGTCAGCCCAGGAATCGTACCGTCCGGCAACGGCCAGAACGTTTTTACCTTTCAAACTATCAGGCGTGGGAAGATCAGCGGGGCTGAATAGAACCGCTCCTTTCCACAAAGCAGGGCTTTCATTGAGCAAATGGCTCAAGGTCCTTGTTTCGGCGCTGTAGGCAAAGTAGTAAAATTGATTTGTGTCCATCTCTGGCATGGAAGTGAGATTATCGCGGAGGCTTTGGACATCCTCCTCCCATGTTTTTTGCTGGCCACCGTTCCATGTATGGGAGAATGGCCTGTCCACCACTGCGACGAAGAACCCGCAATCAGCGGCGATTTGAAGATAGGGAAACCAAGTGTTCAACTCTTGGGCAAGCAAAACCGGGTATTTTTTCCCTGGAATCACCCGGTGTGGAGACCAAAGGTGATAAAACCGAATTTTGCCCAGGGTATTGGTTATCGTTCCGAAGGTCGCCGATTGGTCGTTGTTGTTTTTGTCTGCCTTGGCCCGGCTTGGGAACACCCTGCTGAATGATTTGTCCTTGAAGTTGCATTCGTAAATGGCCTGGGATTCCCCCTCCTCACTTCCGACAAAAAATAAAGTTTTTCCGTTCAGCGTGAATCCGCCTGTTCCGCCGCATCCAACACCGCCTGGCCAGGATATTTTCTCCATTTCAAGGCTCTCATCATTTTTTATCCAGAAGCCCGACCCGCCCAGTTCGTTCGTAAGGAAGGCAAATTGAACATCGCGGCCGGTCCACACGGCGTTCCGGATGTAATCATGGAATGGTCCGATGCGTCCTTCATCCGCCGTGGCGCCGGTTTCAGGATTGAGCAGGAAAAGGCTTTGGCCATCATCATCGCTGCAGTTGAGCAGGATTTTGCCCGAGGCTGTGTCTGTCCGGAATTCCACCAGGTTATTGGTGGTCGCCGCCCATATTTTCCTTCGGGCTGATGTGGAATCAAGGTCCAGGCCCCAGATTGTTCCGGCATCGCTCCAAACCACGGATTTTTCGGATAACCCGGATAAATTCTCCAGCTTATTGGCCACATTTCCAAAATACCGTTTGTGGGTCCACGCTCCGCCCTGGTTAACGACCACCCGCACATCGGTGGATGTGGCGTATGCAAAAGAATCATCTGAAAGCCAGGCGAACTGCTGCAAGCCCTGGTCCACCTCCAGTTTGGATATTTGCTCTCCAGAAGAACCGTCGAAAATGAGGATGAATTCCTTGTTCACCTGGGTATCGGGCCATGCGCAGGCCAGAAGGCGGTCGTCTGGCGACCAACCCAGCGCGGAAAAAAAGCGCCATTGAAGTGGATTTTCCTTTTTTTCGCACAGCAGCCGGGTCCTTCCGTCCGAGACATTGCAATAATACATGCCCACACCCTCCGCTGTATCCTGACAGAAAGTCAGGCGCGTATTGGCATGGTTCGGGACAAGGTCCTGCTTAAATTGCCTGATAGCGGTGAACCGATCCGCAATCTTGCATTGCCCCAAGCGGTCCATGGCGACAATGCAAAGACGCCAGCCCATGACCAACAAAAATAACCCGACAAAAGTGATGACACCTGATGTCCTTGCCATGATAGATTTGGGGGAACAACGCGGGATCAGGGAGTTGGCGGCCAGGGTGGAGGCTGGCCTGAGGCAGCCGGACGGATGGCTGGCGGCACATAATTCAAATGCCATGAATAGCCCCAGAGGCTTTGCAGCTTCGACTGTTCGGCATGGCCATCGGCAAACGAGAGATTGATGGATCCGAGCAGGGGAGTTGTCCCGGAAACGGCCCTTTGAACATTGCCTGCGGCAATGCCATGCCGGGCGATGGTGATGCGCCCAAAATCCGGGTTGACGGCTCCTCGAAATAAATCAATTGCAGGCCCTGACGTTTCATCCGGCCAGACGTCCGCCCAGATTGAATCGCAGAAAAACGGCGTCATGGAAGGATTTTGAACGGACGAAAACTTTGTAAAATAATATCCATTGGGATTGGGCAATCCGCTGTAAAACCAGCCGTTCAAGGCATAGCTGCCCGTGTAGGACTTGTTTGGATCAACCAGCGATTTGAAAAGCCATGCATGATTCATGTCCTCGGCATACCAATAAGTGCCATCGGCCACCTGTTGTGCCAACGGACAGAGCCGAAGTGCATCCACATTGGCATAATCCCTGCTTAATAGCGAAAGCCAGATATCGCCGGCTTTTGGAGTTCCCAAATCATCGGTGTAAGCCACAGCCTTATCGAAGTCATGGGAATACAAGGTTGCTGCAATGGCCAATTGATGAAGATTGCTGACGCATTTGATCGCTTGAGCCCGCCCCTTGCCAGAAGACAAAACCGGCAGAAGCAGGGCCGCAAGGATGGCAATAATCGCAATCACAACCATCAATTCCATGAGCGTGAAGCCGGACAGTTTGGGTGGATGACGGAAAGTCATGATGGGTCGGTCTGCTGTTCGATGACTTTAAGTAACCTCCGCAAAAGTGTCATGTCATCAAAATTAGTGACAAGTTGCCATTCGTGGAAGCCAACCACTCAGAAATGGAGGCTTATCCAGCGCCCTATTGGAGACAATACTTAAAAACCGAAAAACGAAATTCAAAAGGCCATTTTTCTCCTATCTACTTGGGACAAACTCTTTGGAACAATATCACCAAACTGCTTCGGGCATGGTTTCGATTTTTCCAAAGCGTTTCCAATCCAGCATCTTGCCGCACCTTGACCTTTTCCATTTTGCTTTTCGGGTACAAAACAACAGGCCGTTAACCCCCTGAAATCGGGTCAATTGTTTGCTTTAGAAATAATCTTGCTTGCCCCATTCTGTTTCTCTTGAACTGTGGAATTGGAAAAATCTCCCATTTCTGACTAAAATTCATCGGCTACTCCCAGCCAGTTGGTGCGTTTTCCCTGAGATTGGATTTTGAACGCCTTCATTCCATGTATTGGCGGGGGGAAAAATCCGGCTGGCCGGAGAATTGCCCATCCAATCGGGCTTGGAATTTCTCCTCCGATATGAGCCTGACACGCCCCAAGGCTGGCTCTTAGCCAAGGAGGCGAGGGGCGGGTTTCTGAATAGATTAGGCCAGCCCACGATGGAGTTTTGAATTCGTCGGAGGCAACCGGGTTCACGCAACTTGCGCAGGGCGTGGGCATGTTTCTGGTATATTCTTTCCCTCGAAACTCCCAGCAGCCTGGCCACTTCGCGAACCGGCATGGATTCTTGATTCCATAAGGCCAGGGTCAAGGCGCAGTCCTGGTAGCCTCTCAACTCCTCTGCGATCACCTGCCAGGTGGCAGACACATCCACTGCATCCGAATCCAAGCAGTCCGTTTCAAATATTTCGTTAACAACCCGCAAAACGGTGCAGGGATTGATCACCCCTGCACCGTTGTTGTTGATTCGACGTCTTCTCATGACGTCAACCCCCGCCCCCAGCTTCCCGGTCCGGATATGAGTCCGGTGGTGAATGTTTCAAATTGGAAGCCATGAAAAGTGGGCCGTGCCAGCCGGCCCACGCATGCAGGCCGGCTGGCATTTCAGCCTTATGGATGGCGCAAGCGATAAAATGCCGCAGGTGTGTTCGTGTTGATGCCCACAGCCAAGCTGGTGCCAGTGGCTGTGCCTTGGATATCCACCCAATTGGTGGAAATACCCACTGTCAGCGCATTGGTTTGTTGCTGCAAAATCCAACCCAGATGTGTGGCCGGCCAGGAAATGTTCAAGGTCGAACCATTGACAGAGTAACTCAGGTTTGTTGAGTAATTGGGAATCACGGAATAAACCTGCACTGATCCATTGAGGGCAAGGTTATTGGACCAGATTACCTCACTGCCAGTCACGGTCATGGCCAGGCCGTTGCTCACAGCGCTGTTGAATATCTGGAAGGTGTCCCCTGCCACAAATGGTGCGGAGGGATTCAGGTTGGTGATGGTCAAAACGCCCGCACCACTGTTGGTGATTACACCTGTTGCAGCTATCTCATCGTTGTGTTGGGTTTGGGATTTATCCACCCGCACATAAACATTTCCACTCATGATCACATTTCCATTGACCGTGAAGGTGCCAATGGAAGTTTGGGATCCGCCACCCAAGGTTCCACTGGAGCCCTCCGTGACCGAACCATTGATGCTTCCACTGCCGGCAAGCATGCCCGCGCTGACGAGGGTGCCAAGGCTGTAATCATTGGCGGCGTTCAGATAGGCAGCCCCTTTTCCAACCATTGCCACCCCGCCGGTGTTGGTGGACCCCTCGGTGATGGGCGCATTATACACTTGGGCGCCGGATCCCGGGTCCATGTATAAATATTCACCCGTCAGGTTCGTTTCCATGCAGGAAAGAATGATGGCCGAGTCATTGGTTGATGCCGCATTCAAATACACCCAGTTTGGCCCATGAGTGCTTGTGCTGTTATTGGAGAAGGTCATGGTGGTCCCGGCGCTGCCAATCAGAGGAGCCATAAGGGATGCGGACTGTTCTCCGGGTTGATCTGTCTGCCAGACGCTGTTGCCGGTGACATAGATGGTGTTGTTCAGTCCTTTACCATTGTTGCCTTTGAGTTTGGTCTCAAGTGTTCCGCCGGCCAGCGTGATGGGTCCTGTTCCCAAACTGGTCCAGCTTTGGATGTAAACCGCCCCATTGCTGATGACCGTGCCTCCGGAATAGGGGTTTGACAAATAAGAGCCATAGGTGTTACTGATGACCAAACGTCCCGCCCCGGTTATGAGCAACTCACCTGTCCCGGCAATGATTCCGCTGCCCGCAAATCCCAATTGTTGGGCTGTGCTGTAGGTGATCATGCTTGGGGTAAGAACTCCTTCAAGATTGATGATAGCTCCATACTGACTGGCAGGGTAGCTGTCATCAAATGTGACATTGTCACCTTCATTAAAGACCGAGGAGCCACTATTCCAATTGAAGGAGGTGGAAATATCCCAGTTTTCCAAGTTAAACGCATTTCCAGCCCAGATCAGATCGCTGGGCGCATCCAAGGCCAGCGAATTGGTGGTGGTATATAAAGGCGCCACGCTGCATGGATTGGTGATGTCGCAATAATAATTACCTTCGTCAGCCACGGCAGCAGGCCAGATCACCAGTGCGCTGGAAGATGCACCGCTTAAGTGCGCATCATTGGTCAGCGCAACACCATCCTTGTACCATTGAAAACCGATTTCATCGCCTGTGGCGCCAACTACAAACTGCGCGCGGTTATTGGTGGCTGTGATGGCAGGTATGGGTTCCGTGACAATGGCTGGCGCCTGACGGACCAGGATGCTTGGGCTATTGGACATCCAACCTGAATAACCCGTCAAAGGATTGGTGGCCAAGACGGAATAACTGCCAACGGTGGCATAAGACCCCATGTTTAACGCTGAACCATCGGCATTTCCGGGCAGCGAAACCCCAGCATAGATTTCATTGGTGAAAAGCATGTATTGGTTGGTGGCCACAGAGCCGCTGACAATAATGGGGAACACATCACCAGGGCAACCCACACCGCCGCCTGAAACCCCATATATGGGTCCCGGAGCTGGAGTGGCCAATGGCGTAACCCCGGCCCACGTATTGTCCAGCCGAATTTCGTCAATTTGAAAGACGTTCATGTAATAGACCCCGTTTAAAAGTTTACGATTACTCAGAAGCATGCTATCGAAGGTTGAAATATTGGGTCCGGTGGTGGTGCTTATGGTTGGCGGAGGTATGCTCCCATTATTCCCAAAAGGTGTCGGGTCCACCCACAGATCCACTTCGTCCGATCCGCCTGGAACCGGCATATAGCGCATCACAATCAAATGAGTCACATTTGTCGAGAGAACAGGCGTGGCCGCAGAAAATGCAGTGGGATCACTTTGATAGTTTTTGGTGACTTGCAACCGGTAATCCGGCGTCAACCACAATGCCGTGAAAACCTGTCCTTCCACCCCGCCATTGATTGTGGATGTGCCTCCTGTTATCAAGCTAAAGGCACAACGGTCCGCAGTGGCACCGCCATTATTTTGATAATCCAAAAGGAAAGAGACATAAACATTGGTGGCGGTTTGAGGGCTGAAATAAGCGGCCCTGTCTGCGCTGGTGGTGTTGATGGGCACTTCCTGGACCCCCATTGGATTGGTTGAATAAGGATCCGGAAAAAGCGCCGGGAACGACAAAGCCGCAGCGTTGGTGATGACATAGGAACTAACCCCGTTGTAGCCATTTCCGAAGTTCCAATAGTTTGATGTTTCATTTTCACCCAGGTCGAGAGGGGTGTTTGTGTATTCGCTGAAAGGCTCATAAACAGGCCACGTGAACTGGGCACGGGCAGTGGAGAGCACCATGAGCAGGGCGCAAAATGCGCCGACGATTTTGATTAACCCCGGTTGAGGTTTCAACCAGCAATGAACCCGAATGTATATAGACTTCATATATGGCTACTTGTGTTTGGTTTAGGTTTAACGGTTTTCGAGAGAAATATTGTGGTTAAAGTGTGGCCCACACACGGGGGGGGCCATTACTGTCCATTTGCCGTGTCAGTGGCTATATAAAGGTCGTTTTTGAATGGTTGGGCTGCCTCGGTATAAAAGGTGTTGTAGAGCACAAAACCAGCATGGCCATCCATATAGCCCATGTTCGCCCCCGCGCCGCCGTGCACGGTGCCTATACCCTTGACGCCTGTCCCCGTGCCATCCTTGTAAATATTGGCGCTGGGGTTGTTGGTGGTGTTATCCCTTTCCCAGAGCAACCAGCAGGATCCAATAAAACTGCTGATCTTGAGATGCAAGTTCCTGGAAAAATCATCCGCGCCCCAGTTCATGCAATAGCTGGTAAATTTGACATTGCGGCTGTTAAACAGATTGGCAAAGGCGGGAGGCGGATCCAAAGGGCATTGATATAATTTCCATTCAACCGGCACCTGATGATCTGCACTTATATTATTGACCGACTTTCCGGTGGTGTTTCCATTGCCGCGCACGTAGGGCCAAAAAACACCGCCCTCAGGCCCAAGGAGGAACCAACTGATCCCCGCCGGCACTCCCCCACTTAAACCAGCCGGGGTGACCCCGGAGTTTTTATAAAGCCATCCAGCGACGCCCGCCCCGTCCGTGGCTGAATCATTCGGCAATGCGATGCTGTCATTGTAATCCGTGCCATACATGACGTGCGCGAGCAACAGCTCTTTGATGTTGTTCAGGCAGGTGGTTTGCTGTGCCTTTCCCTTGGCTCTGGCCAATGCTGGCAATAGCATGGCTGCCAGTATTGCAATAATGGCTATGACCACCAATAGTTCAATCAGCGTGAATGCATTCGAGGCACGGCGTCGGCATCGCAGTAAAATTCTTTGATTCATACAAAACACTATGTATTTCCGGGTACACAATCATCATGCCTGATATGCCTTAAGCCTTCTATTAGCCAAAAGACATATTCAAAATGTGGACCACCCCTTATACACCAATAAATAAAGGGGTTTTATCACTTGCCTGCCCTTAAATGGGTCGCTTTTGATATTAGTTTTGTCAATAAGTGTATGGATTCAAAGGTAGGACCCGGCGGAAAAGCACCTTGAACAGTCCCCACGTGGTATTCAAAGCTGGATTTGGCCTCTTGCCCCTGGCGCAAAACCGCCCTTGATACAATGCGGTATGGGAAACCCTTCAATCCAATTGGAGCAACTGGCGCTTGATGGCAATGGCAATAGCCTGAGCCCGGTCGGAAGCCCCCAGTTTGGCGAAAATGTGAGCGAGGTGGGCTTTGACTGTCCCTTCCACAATGCCCAGGTCGGAGGCAATTTCCTTGTTGCTTCTGCCTCTTATAATCAATCTCAACACGTCCAGTTCCCTTGCGGATATTTCCGAGGATTCCTGCTGTCTCAATCGGTTTGACAAATCATCTGGCAGGTAATGATGCCCCTTGTGCACCGCGCGAATGCCATCCAGTAAAACCGACAGTGGCATTCCCTTGACCACATAGCCTGATGCTCCCGCCTTCATGGCGCGTCCAATGTCATCCCCGCCGCCATAACTGCTGAGCATGAGGATCCGAACCTGCCCAAAAGTTTCTTTCAGTGCGGTGATGACACGCGTGCCATCCATATCAGGCATACGCAGATCCAATACCACGACATCGGGCCTGCAACTGCGATAGGCCTCCACCACTTGGGATCCTTCTTCAATTTCTGCAACCACCAAGATGTCAGGGGCATCATTGGCGGCAGTGACCAAACCCATGCGCACCAACACGTGGTCTTCCACAATCATGACCCGAATTTTTGCCGCAGGGGGTGTTTCAAGTAGGGGATTCATTCTTGGCTGGCATTCTGCCGTGTTGAATTTTGTGATGGCGTGCGGTGAATGCCCATCCGTACGGAGATCACCGTGCCATGACCCGGCTGGCTGTCAATTTTCAAGGTGGCTTTCAGTCGTTTAGTCCGTGCACGCATGCCTTTAAGCCCGAAATGGCGGCCTGTCGGTTGGTTAACGTCATTTTCGGGTTCAAAACCCAAGCCGTCGTCCTGGATGATGAGATTCAAATCCTCTCCGGTGCAATCCAAGGTGACCTGAATAACCCGCGCCTGCGCATGCTTGGATGCGTTGGTGATGGCTTCCTGGGCGATTCTTAGCAAATGGTGGGCCTGGCTGGAGTCCAAATCAGGCGTTTTTCCCAGCATTTTCATACGAACCTCGGCATAGCTGGAATTGACCTGCCCGGCCACGTGCTTCAAAGCAGTCGCAAAATCAGCATTATCCAACAGAGGGGATTGAATATCCCATACGGCATGCTGCACTTCGGCCCGGGTAAATTCGGCCATATTGCGGGCGCCCAGAAGAATGTCCCTGGCGTTTCCCGGGCTTTGGAGATGATTGGCGGCCATGTCTAATTGCAACATGATGGCCGTGAGCCCCTGTTCCAAGCTGTCATGAATTTCCCCGGCCAGTCGGTCGCGTTCCGCCAGGACGGCAGCGGTCCGTGTTTCCTGTGCCAACTGATTCATCGCAGCCGCCAGTTCCCGGGTGCGCTCTTCAACCCTGCGCCGCAATCGGCGCACCCAAAGCAGGGACCCCAAAAGCCCCAAGCCAAAAAGAAGACTAATTCCCGCCACACGCCTGCGGGTCAGCCAAGGCGGGCTTTGGATCACTTGTACGTGCACCGAGTCTGGCAGCCAGATTTTTAATGCGCTTGAAAGCTGCGGGTTGCTGGCTGAATAATCTGATGACTGCATTGGGTCCGGCCCCCATTGGCAGATGCCAGAAACCGCCAGGAGACTTCCCTCTGGGATTCTGGGCAGCCTGCGCCCCCCTGAATCCACCAATGAGGCCTCAAAAATCTTGGCCCCACGGCGAAGCACCAAAACCTGCCCATTTAGAGAATCATATTGATCCAGCAACGTGGCTTTAAGATTCACCAACTGCCCCGCCACTTTTTGTTGAAGGATTTCCGATTTGGGCCAATTTTCCGGCTTGGGCATGGACCCCGAACCCGTTTTACGGACGAGGGTCAAATCCATCCTCACCAATCCTGAAACGGGACTCGGAAAACCAACGGCCTCAATTTGGTCTCCAGGTCGCAATCCGGCTGGATTGTCCATTTCAAGAAAAGCGCCGCCGCTGTCATCCTGCACATAAGCCCCGTCTGGCAAAACACAGGTCACAACCCCCGCCACCTTCATGTGACGCAGTTTATCTGGTCGCATATTCAACCCGGCGAGCTGACCAATGGCAAACCTGGGAATGGCAAATGGGTCCGGCGCTGCGGGCTGCAATACTTCGATGAAATCCGGTCCTGGCACAAGGAGGGTAAACCGGTGTTGGGCATCAAAAACCAGCACCCCCCGCACTTTTACAAGGGCGTCTCCGAGGGGTTTTGCCCATTCTCCACTGCCTGGCTGTTCCCAAATCGAAAGCATTCCTTCATCGGTCATCATCTGGAATTGGTTGGGGGGTTGCTCAGACCGCACCACACCGGAAACCTCCACCCAGCGGGCTTGAGCGTCGTCACCGTTCAGCAGGGCCAGGGAAAACTGGGCTGGTTCAGGAAGATTGCCCCAACCCGTGGCTTCAATTCCAAGGGTTTCGAACAAGACGGGAAAGCGCCGGGTCAATGCCTGTCCACTCAGGGAGACCTCCTGGCCAACTTGGAAATCAGGGCGCACTGCGGGATCACGCCAAAAAGCCTCCACCCCCAACCCGCTCCCATCCTGGGCGCAAAGAATCCGCCTTCCTTCAAAAAGGCCGGAAAAAGTAACCACCCCGGACATGTGGTCAATGGATAACACATGCGATCCGTAATTCTTGGGAGGATGTTGGGCCAAGGCGCAAAAGGAGGCCATGGTTAAACCTTGGGTTTCCACCGGCTTTTTGGCAGAGGATACCCGGCCCCCGTCAGGCGCTATTTCAGACACAGATCCCACCAGAATTGGAAGATTTTCCTTCCAATTAATGATACCTGAAACCTCCACCTTTTCCCCGGCTCGAACCACCACTCCTGATGGCAATCGCACTTGGATGACATTTTTTTGGTTTACCAGCTTCAACCATTGGAATTGCCTGTATCTCAGACTGGGTCGGACATTGACCAGGGCATTCCCGAGTGCCGGACGATATTGGAAAGACACACCGCTTGAGGCATTGAAATAGACAGCAGCGAAGGAAGCCTTGCGATTCAGGGATTGTCGGACCATGATCCCGGCCTGTGTTCCAGGGCTGATGCCATTCAGATTTGCCACCAGATCCACCCAGGGATCACTGGTGGGTTGGTAGGCCATGAACAAATGGTCACTATCCAGCCCCCCCAACTTGCCATCGCCTTTCAAAATAATGTTAGTGCCTCTGATCAAGAACTGCCCATGGTGGTCCGGGTTCCCTATGTCCGCCCCATGCCAAAGTCCGCTCCATCCTTGGCTGAACCCGAAATTGGCCATATTTTGATTGGTGGTTGCCTGCGTGGTTATGGCAATGCCAGATAGGGTGGGTTCATTCATGTCCAATTCCACGGGCCCACCAATTGGAGTCCAATGAACCCCGTCCGGGGAACAAAAACCCTGGCACAAATCACCCCCCTGCACCTCTTCGAGTCCGTTTGAAACAATCCCGGTACACCGTCCGGAAATTCGGACATGCCGACCCCACCACATCTCCGGATTACCCGCTTGGATATCAGAAATGGCCACCCGATCCTCGTCATCACCGCTTTCCGGGCTTCCCTCTTCCGTCACGAGGGTTATGTTTTCCGTCCCCGGCACCCAAAGAATGGAGCCTGAAACCTCCCCTGAAGGGGTGAATGTATGTACCAGCATTCCACGCATTTCCACCCATTGATGAAGGAGACCTTCGATCGGCGCCCCTTCCCATCGAAACATCTTCGCGGAAATGGAGGATTTGCCACGACTCAGTTGAAGCTGGCCAATCCCTTGGCCTCCCGCTGCGAAGTCCACTTGCCCACGAATCCTCACCCATATTGAGTTGGGCAAGGAATCGGGATTTGAATCATTCCCAATAAACTTTGGGTCAGGCAGGTTGGTGGGGCCACGGTTTTGGATGGCCAGAGATTCGATCCGCGTCAGGGCCTGCTGGCCGGAGGCTGGCAGCAGCGCTGAAAAATCTCTCTGCAAAAAAGGCTTCCACTCCTCTCGCAATAGTCCTGCGGGAAAAGAGGTGTCAAAGTGATTGGGCGTCTGGTCCCACTTTTGCGGATTCCACGGCACAAGATAACGTCCTTCGATCACAGAGCGGTCCATTCCCGGACCCGACCACGCAACGGAGAGATTATCGCTCCCATAACTTTGAAAATGCAAAGTTTTAATATAGTAAAAATCACCCGCCTGGAGCTTTACCGGCATGGAACGCTGCGATGGGAACCGATCCCACTCCTGGGGAAGAGTGGCGTTTCCGACCACATTGGACGCAATCAACTGTGCATGGTCAGGCGATGCGTCCGGGCTCAAAAAAAGCAATCCAGAATCATCAGAGGCGATCCAAAAGGTGTATAGTCCTGTGGATGGAGGACGCAGCCAACCGCTTAACCTGTCCAGATACCATGTGCCCAACCCCGGCCCTTCCTCGAAGCTGTTTAGGAGTTGGTTGGTCGTGGGCTGGTCAGGGTAAACCGGGCAGGCTGCTGAACCGGCTTTGACATCCATGCCTGTCAAATTTACATAGTCACCTGGAAGTGGCCTGCCCATGCCTCTGGGAAGCTGCACAGACATCGCTCCTGTGTCATCCTGGACCACCATGAATGGCAAACCCGGGTCATCCCAAGTGACCACCGCATTCAAACAAACCGGGCACGGTGACCTACTGGTATTGGCAATATGCCCCAGGCACATGGAAACATTGGTCAAAACCGCCCCGGGAGGCTCCGTTTGAAATTTCATCCGGGAACCACTTGTACCCGTTCCAGCGATGACAAAACCCGTGGAGGTTGCCAAAACGAAAGCTCCAAAAATGAAACTCGGGATGCGCATCACCCATTTAGCTTAAAGGTTTCCATGTTAAAAGACCACTCCACTTGCCGCTCTTTCAGCCCTTTTGACAGGGGCATTTTTGTAAATCTTCGCGGGTGCTCCTGGATAATGCGACTCTGCCTCAGGAGCGTGTCGGCGCCCCCCCGTTTGGTGGCCGCAAAATTGGGATGATTTGCTGTGGGCGGGAAACTTGTTGTAGAATTTCGGCCTGTTAAACAGGGCCACAATGTTTTGCCGACAGAAAAAACCTGGAAAACCATTCCAACTGCATGGCATCCTTGAATGGCCAACAGCACCAGTCCATTGCCATTGGAGTCGCAGTTTCCTTAAAAACCATGAATACGATTGTTGTCGCCACCCGTAATTCGCACAAGGCGGAAGAAATACAGACCATACTTGGACCTTCGTTCAACCTGGAAACCCTGGAAAAGCACGCCTCTGCGCCACTGGTGATTGAAGATGCAGCGACCTTTGAAGGCAACGCCATAAAGAAGGCCGCAGTTTTGGCGCGCTGGCTTTTTGATCTTTCACACAAATCCTCGAAAGGTTCGGGAAGGTTGTTTGTACTGGCTGATGATTCCGGTTTGGAAGTGGACGCACTGGGGGGAGCGCCTGGCGTGCATTCCGCGAGGTTCGCGGGTCCAAACCTGAAGGCAAATGCGCCGGACGACGCCAACAATGCCAAGCTTTTGCGACTGCTTACAGGAGTGCCCATGGAAAAGCGCACCGCCCGTTTTCGCTGCGTTCTGGCTCTGGCACGCATCTCGGACCAGGCCCTACACACCCCAGGATTTTCTTCTCCAGCCTGCCTGGACACCAACATCCCGCCCACCTTCACCTGCCAGGGGGTTTGTGAGGGTCACATTCTGGAGTCTCCACGCGGAAAGGGCGGATTTGGGTACGATCCCCTTTTTATTCCGATGGGTTGCAACCAGACCTTCGCCGAACTTGGACCGGAGATAAAAAATCGTCTCAGCCATCGGGCCAGGGCCCTAGCTGCGCTTCAGAATTATCTTAGCAAACTGGAAATCTGAAGTTTGCGCCTCAACAATCCGTTGTCGGCACACAAGGTGTACCGATACTCTCCTGGCACTGGCCGGGCAAAAAAGCTGCCGCCCGCGCTTTCCACCAGCAAACCTCCTGCTGCAATGTCCCATAAATTAATCCTCCGCTCGACATAGGCATCCAGGCGCCCGCAGGAGACATAAGCCAGCTCCAAGGCGGCAGAACCGAGTATTCGAAGTTTTTTAACCCTCCCCACAAGGCGATTCAAATGTGGCAGGCTCTGTTTCAGGTTTTCCTTGTCCTTGGAAAAACCCATGGCGATCATGGCATCCTGAAGCTTGGAGCGCCTGCTTACCTGCACGGGACGACCGTTTAACTTTGTCCTCGTTCCCCGGCTGGCTGTCCACATCTCATTGGTAAAAGGATCATAAACCACGCCGACGATGGATTGCTCCTGGTATTGCAGGGCAATAGACACGGCTGCGTGGGGCATCCCGTAAAAATAATTCACGGTGCCATCAATGGGGTCCACCACCCAGCGGTAGTCTGCAGTCACATCCCCACTCATCCCCTCCTCTCCCAACAGTGGAAAGGATGGAAAGTCCTGAACCAACCTTTTCCTGATGATTTCCTGGCATTGCAAATCCAATTCCAGCTTGATGTCATGGGCCTCGGACGAATGGACGGCTTTGGGGCGTGGCAGGTTTATAAGCATGATCCGGCCCGCGCTTTGGGCAGCAGCCACTGCGGCAGCTAGGGCGGTCTGTGGAATTTTGGTTTTCATGAGGGTTCAGGGAATGACTTCGACACGGTCGGTTAAAAGACTGGTCTGGGAGGTTCTTTTCTCCGCCAAAAGCTTGTTTTCTGCCGCTTCAATGGCATTGAGAAGATCGTCTGCCTCCAGAAGTCGCGGGGCTGTGATGTAACTGGCCCCGGCATCATAGAGCGCGGGAATATCGGAGAGCAACTCGGCATGGACAATGATCACGGCCTCTGGATTGATCTCACGCAATTGGCGGAGCATTTTATAGTTATTGGCACCCTTGAGAATGGTGTTGGGCAGGGAACAAATGATGATTTCCGCATGGGTTACGCCGGCGTGGTGCAGCACGTCACGCTGGGAAATATCCCCGTAGGTTGCATTCACACCCATTTGGCGCAGGCGCTGGTAAACAACCGGGTTAAAATCCACCACCATGATTTCGGGCAGCAATGCTGCTTTTTGACGTTGAATCTCCGCCAGCAAAGAGCTGGCCGTCCAGGAAAATCCGAGCAGGCAAATCCTGCGCCCGGGCTGGTCGGGACGCACAAAGAAAGCGGTGTGATCCAGGTCATGAAACCCCAGCCGATTCAGGCGAGGGGTAAAAAACCGGAGTATAAGGCTGTTTTCCAAAATTGCGTAGGTGGATGCCACGGCGAGAACGGCAAATGCCAGTGCAGTCATTCCCATTGTTTGGTCCGAGACATCTCCGCTTTGGTGCCCCAGCGCCAGCAACACCAGTGAGAGTTCGCTCAATTGACAAAGATTTACAGTGGCCAACAAGCTCACCCGGTAACCTTGACCCAGAGAATGCAACAGGGGAAACACCGTCACGCACCGGGTGAATATAAGGACCAGGCAAAACATCAGCATCCACACAATCCCCATCCATGTGGGCAAGGGAATGGCCATCCCCAGGGAGACAAAGAAAAGGGTGACAAAAAAATCGCGCAGGCTGGTCACCCGTGCGACGATGTCCAGAGTATAGGGAAAAGTGGAAATCATGACTCCCGCCACGAGGGCGCCTATGGCAGAGGAAAGCTTAAGCCAGGATGCCAGTCCCGCCATGGCAAAGCACCACGCCAGTGCCCCCACCAACACCAACTCCGGAAGACGCGCTATGAGCTTGAAAATCGCCGGCAAAACCAGGCGACTGGCCAGAAAGGCCACGGAGAGCAACAGCAAAACCGAACCTATAGCCTCGAGCAGGGGCAAGAGAGCGGGGTTTTTGAGGTTGGGTTGCAAGGCCAAAAACAGGATGGTGGCAACATCTTGAAGTACCAGCACCCCCAAAGTGACCCTGCCTGCCAGCGTCTCCAGCTCGCGCTGGTCATAAAGCAATTTAACAATGATCACCGTGCTGCTCATCGCGGCAGCCACGGCCAGATACAAGGCGCCCAAGCCAGTATGGGCTGGTCCAAAAAAATAAAAAACCAGCCACCCTATCAACACACCGCCGGCAATCTGGGTGAAGGCCGTAAGCGTGATCACCCTCCCCGCACTCAACATTTTTTTCAGGTCAATTTCCAACCCCACCATGAATAGAAGCAACGCAAGTCCTATCTCTGAAATGGTCTGAATGTCGTGAACATTAGTGATCCATCCAAACCCATGCGGACCGATGGCCAACCCGGCCACCAGATAAGCCAGCAGCACCGGCAGGCGCGCCATATAGAAAAACACCGCCACCATCCACGCGGCGATGATGCAAAGGGCGATGTCAACAGCCAGGACATTGTCCATGCGCAAATTATACCCGGGTTTGGTTCGGAATAAACCAGTAAATCCTGTTTGCCTTAAAATCCTGGTATCCCCATGAAGCCGCCGTCAGTCCTTTCCCGATCCGCGTGCAGCGAACAGACAGGGATAATGGCCCCCTGGTTTTGACACGCGAGGCTGGTTCAACCCCGTGCAAGGGACCCTGCATGCGAGGCCTTGCCACGGGAAACAGCCACCCCTCCAAAGGCCGGCGGGCGGGAATGTGTCCATCAAGGACCCCGTGCGGATGGAAGTGCGATGGTTATAACGCCGGGCGGATTTTCAAAATCTCCGCTTCGGATCACGCGGCAAAAGAGGGCCTTCTAATACGCGGAGCGCAGTGGGAAAATGCACTGTTTGATGGTCTTGAGAATGATCAAAACATCCAGACTCAGCGACCAATTTTCAATATAGTAAATATCTGCCTGGACCCTGTTTCGCGCATCCTGTTCAGTTTTGATTTCTCCGCGAAAACCCCGGACCTGAGCCCAGCCTGTGATGCCGGGCGGCACAAATCGGCGGACGTTGTAATTGTTCATGATTTTGATGAAGACATCGTCATGTTGCAGCATATGGGGACGGGGCCCCACCACACTCATATCGCCCAGGACCACGTTGATGAACTGAGGAAACTCATCAATGCTCATTTTGCGCATCCACACCCCCAAGGGAAAAACCCGCTGGTCATTCCGGCTTGCCTGGCGCGCTTCATTGTCATTGTTCACATGCATGGTCCTGAATTTATAAATCATGAAAGTTCGCCCCATGAGGCCGCTGCGCTTCTGTCGGTAAAGGACCGGGCCTGGGGATTGAAGCCGCTGGCAGGACCACGCCAGCAACATCATCGGCGGCAAAACCAAAAGCACCACCGGTATTGAGATGGCCAGGTCCAGAGACCTCTTGATCAACCTGTTTACCGGGCTTTCCAGTGGTTCCTCCCTCAGGCCAATCAACCGTAATCCATCATCTTCAAAAACCATGGTGCTATGGTTGAAATAGCTGTCCAGGTTGTCCACCGCCAGCAATCGAACAGCTAATTCCTCGCAGGCAACGGTGATTTTTCGCAAATGGTCAGACCCCAGGATCAAATCCGGAATGATCACACATGTGATACCATGCTTTTTCAAAGCATGGTCGAAATCATCCAATGAACCCAAGGTCGGGAGTTTGACGGACTGATTGGCTGGGTTTTCTGTTGGTGGCTGGGCCTGATTGGAGGGTGTGATCAGGCCCACCGTTTCAAACCCAAGCAGGCGTTTGCGCTCCAGCCATGGAAGAATCCTGGCAGCCTGCATTGAATCGCCAATCACCGCAAGCCGATCCTTTTGATTTGCCCCAAAGACCATCTGGCTCAACCAAATGGGAACGATGTAATTGGCAAACAGCAGGGTCAGGCCAAGCCAAGGGATATAGCTAAAAAGGAAGGTGCGCGAAATGAATGTGTCTTGAATGGCAAAAATCACCACGAACACTGCGAACAAACCCATGAGCGCCTGCCGTCCTGAATTGCGCACCGCCTCGACAAACTCGCTATGAAGACCCTGCGCGCGGCGCCTGGTATCGAGCCGTGAAAAGATGCCTATGAGCAGGAATTCGTTGTAAAAACTGTACTTTTCCACTGCCCCCCAGGAAGAGTAAACCTCAGGTTCCCAGATGAAAAGCCACCCCCAGAAGCTGAAGGTGACCAGCGCCAGCAAACTAAATGCTGACAATCCCTTTATGCCGGAAGAGCGATTGATCAGCATGCAACTGTTTCGGGATTGAGCATTTTCGGGGTTAAAGTAAGAGGTCCAAACAGGATGCCAATGGATTCAACCGCCTTGCAGGCTCATTTTTCGGGGGTTGGCTTGCTCGCGTTCTGTGGACCCCACCGCCGTGTTCATTTTAAATACCAGCCCCGCCGCTGGCATGCCAACGCACTTTTTGTCCTTTCCACCAGGCGGCTCTTGAATGACCACCGCGTTGCGGTCTCTCCAACGACCCGGGCTTAAGCCAAATTGGCGGACAAAAACCTGGTTAAACTGGCTTAGGGATTTGAAACCGCTTTCCAAAGCCACGTCCAAAACCTTGAGTTCGCTGTGAACCAGAAGCTCCACCGCCCGGGCAAGTCTTAACTCCGAACGTTTGTCATTGAAGGACATTCCAAACTGCCGTTGGAATAGACGACTCAGATGCCGTGACGTGCAGTGGGTGAGACGCGCAAGATCATTGAAATTCATTTCCAACAGCTCGCCGACAGGGGTCTGTTTCAAAAAGGTTTCAAGCCTTTGTGTCGCATCCGCAGTTGTTTCTGGAAAAACCTCCTTCTCACCGCCGGGCTGGCATATTTCCATCGCCAACCTCACCATCTCCAACCGCTGCATGATTCCAGCCCGACCTGCCACTAAGGTTTCCATCCGGCAAGCCATGGGACTGCCGGGAGGATAAATGCGCGGCAAGGATTCAATTTGGTTCAAGTGCGCCTGAAGAGCCTTTTGCTCTACAATCGTCATCAAATCATTTAACCTCGCGGGTATCACCTCATAATACTGGATGGCAACCCCGCCAAGCTGGCTCGCCCGGATTTGCCCAAACGGGACTGAACCCGCCACCAGCAACGTTCCTGTCGGCAGTTCCTGGTTGGAACTGGATCTTAAATAATATCCAGCGCCACTAGCCACCCAAATTAATGCCAAGCCGCTGAACCGCGGCTGCCAATCCCCCATGGGCGTCATGGAATGATTCCTCACCACAAGGTGAGATTCGTAAGCTGCATGGCTTTTATTCATGAATAGACTTTTCCCAAACCGTCCAATCAGCCAATTTTATTTGGCAAAAAAATCCATGGTGTTTTCGCTTTCACTGACTTGAACCAAGCAATCCGTATTCCGCAAGTGCCAGAAATCCATGCTTAGCTCAGGCAAACACTGCATGAGTGGGAGTGAATGACGGTGGCAAAGCGCACACAATTCACCAAATCCCACCGCCCAGTATTAGGCGAGGTTTCTTCACGCGAAGCCTTCTGCGCCGATCCAGCCCAAACCCCATTCACACTTATGCCAGAAAATGGACAATCGGCGTGACAAGACAATGGCGGATGTGCAAATGTTGCGCAACTGTTTTATAACCCTCCATAAAAGCAATACCACTCGATCATGCTTTATGTTCGAATGACATGCTTTTGTGCTGAATGCCAGTCTTAAAATTTCAAGAAGGCTATTGGAAATGATTGGGATTACGCCGAGACGCGGGCAAGAGCATCTCCTTTATGGTTCTGTAGTGCGTGAACCTAGTATCTACTTGCATAGACTAGCGTATTTACTCGTGAGGCTTTTTGGATAGACTTTGACTTTTGTCCATTCAAACGGGGCCGCCGTCTGATTGTATGCCTTGATAAAGGCGTCAATCGCTTCGCGCAACTCGCGAACGCTCCGAAAACTGGCGCCCCGCAAGGCGGCTCGGCTGAGGATGCTAAACCACACCTCAACTTGATTGAGCCAGGAGGCATGCGTTGGCGTGTAATAGAAACGCACTTGTGGGTGTTGAGCCA
>JAKAFL010000051.1 GCA_021817945.1 bacterium
ATCTGCTGTGGATACAGAACGGGTTTCGGCGGTCACCTCGTCCGCGCCCCTCATCAACATAATTTAATGGGCATCCATTCTCTGCTAAAAACACCCCTGGAACCCTGTTTGCAAACAACGCGACCTATCCTATATTTCAAGCCATGATTGCCATCATATCCGGCACAAACCGCCCTGGTAGCAACTCCCGAAAGATTGCTGCCCTCGTTGAAAATCAATACCGATCCTTAAACATTCCCGTCCAGGTTTTGGACCTGGCACTGCTTCCAGCCGAGGTGTTTTTGCCATCCGCCTACGCAGCCAAGCCGGCTTCCTTTGATCCTTACTCCCGGGCCGTGCTGGCCAGCGATGGACTGCATGTGGTCACCCCTGAATACAATGGCGGCATGCCTGGGGTGCTCAAGTATTTTATAGACCTTCTCAAATTCCCGGAAAGTTTTGAGGCCAAACCCGTCTGTTTCACGGGTATTTCGGCAGGTGCCTGGGGCGCTTTGCGCCCGGTGGAGCAATTGCAGGAGGTTTTTGGCTACCGCAACGCGCATATTTTCCCATCCAGGGTTTTCATACCGCAAATTCACCAAACGCTGGATTCCTCTGGAAATCTAACCAATCCTGAACTCAACAAACGCATTCAGGACCAGGCCCATGGCTTCGTCCGATTCATCAAGAAAATCAAGGCCTGATCGCCATCTGCACCCGGCCGTTTTTTCACCCTGGGCACCCCCATTCAAATGTATCCGTGTCAGCACCCCCGCCTGGTGAGGCATTCTGGCTGTGATTGACTGCTGGGATGTCAGGGGATTTAGAGGTGAGCGGATTTCCAAGCGGCGGGTGTTAGCTCCGCCACTTTGGGCCCCACCTCAGGGCTGCCTATGGTCAGCCGTTTCTTCCAGCCTAATGCTACCGGCCTCATCGCCCCTTCACACCCGTTCAACCTGAAAATCGAAATTGAAAGGGTCAAGATGCTGGAGTGGAAATTCTTTGGAAAAACCGAAACCATACCCGAAGCGGTCTGGTGAGATTTTTATAAAGAGTTTGCGCCCAGTAGATTGGATTAGATTGGCCTTTTGAATTTCGTTTTTTTCGGTTCCAATCTATTTTCACCCGCCCGTGCTCCAGATACACGCGCACCCGGCTCCACTGCCTCATCGCATGGTCGCATGCCTGCGCCAGCTTCCCGCCCGAAACAGTATTAATGGGCGGGCAAAGGCTTCATCCGTCCCGTGTCCATCCGTGAACATGGATCCCTCAAGGCGTCCGGCTGCGCCATCTTGCCAGCATCTTGGCGTTTATCGAACGATGCGAAGCCAGTGCGTTACGAGAGGAACAAATCGGCTGACACGCAAAACCGCTTCGCCAGCGTGCGGACGTGCGACAGCGTCAACCGCCGTTCGCCGCGCAGAATCATCGCGCCCAAGTTGCGACTGGTGCCCAAAAGCCGGGACAAATCCGCCGCGTTCATTTGGTTTGCTTCCATCAGGTGTTTGAGCGCGTCCAAGCCGCTGACTTTCAGCCAGCATATTTTCTTGCCCTTGTCGTATTCGTCCACAAATTTCGTCAGCACGTCGAGATAATCCCGTTGCTCCGCGTTGAGCCGGGTGAAGACGGCGAGCGCGTTCATCATGGCCGTGGCTTCCTCATCCTGCGCGTCGTCATGAATCGGGCGCGGCAGGTAAGCCTGGCACAATTCGCGGTAGGTCTTGGGAATGTCCGCATGATTGGCAAAACGCCGGGTTTTCGGTTGCGTCATTGTTTTCATATTCGTGGTCGTTTGTTTAATACGCGGTTCGCTCGCGTTTGGCGATTGCTTCATAACCCAACAAGCCCCGAAGCAGGGCTGCCATGTCCTTACAATTCGTCTTTCCATCGGTCTTTGTCGTATTCCGCGTGCGTTAGGAAGCGGAGCAGGAACACCTTGCCGGTGTCGTAGTGTATGGCGCAAACCAGCCGATAGGTGTTGCCGCCCACGTTGAACACCACGACCGGATTGCCGCTGGCCACACGCACCTGATCCGCCGCACGGAAGCACTGGCGCAACTCGGCAAAATGCCGGAATTGCGCCTGCCGCATGATTCGACGCCAGACCGCCAATCCCGTTGCGGCCTGCGGGTGACTGAGGGCAAAAGCGGCCAGCGCGCTTTCCTTAATAAGCCGCACGCATACAATATGTGTTCACTCGCTGGATTTGTCAAATACGATGAACACCGATGGACACGTTATGCGATGACGTTATGCAAAGGCCGCAACGTCTGGCTTGAAGTTGCCAAAAGTGCCGTATTTATTGATGTTTTTCAATTTGGTGCCGGTGGTGGGACTCGAACCCACACGACTTTTTAAGGTCCCAGGATTTTAAGTCCTGTGCGTCTGCCATTTCGCCACACCGGCAACCCGTTGACTATCAATGCTTTTGCGGGGTGACGCAACCGCAAAATGATTGCATTTTATCCCATCTTTGCATCCCGTAGATTCTGGTTGCGCAACCGGACCGGGAAACTGAAACAGGCTCTCGGAAACGCGAGGAACACCTGTCAAACGAGGGCAAGTGGTGCTCCTTCCCGCAAGTGCCAAAACCGCTGCAATACGTCGGCAATGGCAATTACTATGGCCGAATAAAACCCGGCGGCAAGCTCATTCGTGAGACTTTGAAGACAAGGGTCTGAACGACAGTCAAGTTCCGTCATACGGAATTTCTTAAGGATCACCACGAGAACAGGGACAATTTCGATCCCCACAGGTCGGTGGAGTTGTTCAAACAGGAACTTGAACGTGATACCTCAATCAAGAGGCAGAGCAACCAGTAACGCCTGTTATGCCTGACCAAGATTCAAACCGAAAAGCAAAATTGAAAAGGTCAAGATGCGGCAAGATGCTGGGCGAAGACTCTTTGAAAAAATCGAGACCATACTCGAAGCGGCCTGGTGGGATTTTTCCAAAGAGTTTTCGCCCAGTAGATTGGGGCAGATTGGCTTTTTGAATTTCATTTTTCGGGTTCAATACGCATTTGGAATACCCAGCGCCACCTCTCCCCAACCCTTTCCCCCAATACAATTGGCGGAGAGGGAGTAAAAACGGTGGGCTGGCGATGGACTTTCTCACGTGAAAGGTTGTTCTCCCTTTTCAAACGCATCAACCAACCCAACACGTCAAGAGCGACGCGGATGATCGGCCAATATTTGATTTCGCGTTCTGTCCGCTTGCACTGAGAATTTTTGAAAGCAGATTGATGGCCTCGCAATGGTCAAAGCAGTGCGAGTTGGCCAGATGCCTGGACCTGGGCTGTCCGGTGACCGGCAAATTCCCGTACCCTTTCCAAATCAGCCTCCACCACCGCCCGTTCAAAGCAGTGCATCCGCCCGCCCAATTGCTTGACAAGCCATGCAAAAAATTCGTTCGAGCTTCCCCAGAAAAATTTTTCGAGTTGGTTGAGGATTTTTGCGACCTGACCACCGCAATGGAATGACGCCCTGTCGCCAAAACCACCACGACCCCATCCAATGGGCAGTTGGATGACGGATGCCTGGGGGTTTAGGGCCAGCCACAGGAGGCGCGAAAGCGATTGATGCAAAGCAACGGCAATGCTGTTGAGCGGACCAAAGCGACGCCAGGCTGGTTCCGGGGTTTCCACAATGCCTAATTCAATTTTTTGGGCATCCGCCCGCCATACGATGAACCTCGATTTGCCGGGCCAGACGCCGGCCCGATTATATTTGGGCTTGAGTGAACGCAGCAGCTTGGACTCGTGGCGTAATGCAGCCGATTCATTGGCGCAAAATTGAAATTCGATGTGAGCGACCTCTCGAACCATGCGCAAGTGCCGTCGAGGCATCCGGTCGGGATTGGCCAGACGATAATTGCCAAGGCGCTGTTTGAGGTCCTTTGCCTTTCCGACGTAGAGCACGTTATCATCTGCATCCTTCATCAAATACACACCTGGCCTGCGCGGGGCGCGCCGGAAAAACTTCCCGCCCAGCCGCTGGTCCAGCGGTTTCGGGTCTGGGAAGAGAAGAGTCTGGCCCATGAAGAATTATTATATCAAAGCGCCATGTCCTGCAAGGAATCCAGAATCCACGTTTACCTGGCTATTCCGGGGGGCCCCCCTGCCCCCTGACGACAAGTTCATCGTGGATGTGTTCTGCCGCTGCTTTGGCCCTGGCGGCGCGTCCATGGTGATGCCGCCTTGAAGATGTGGTTTGATGCACCTGTGGGGCCCGGCCAAAGGCGCGGACCAAATGATGCTCAAGGAATGGCTGGAATCGCTGGTTGGCTAAACATTTGGAGAATGAATGGATGGCGCGAGTTGGGGGCTTGGGTCCCAGCAAAGGGCCTATTCTTTTATGGCGACGGGGTTGACAAAAGACCGGGCAAAAACTACAACGATGCCTGTCCGCTTCCCTTGGACAAGCCATTTGGTCCGTGGTTTGCCGAAGAGCGCCATCGAGTGACACAATCATAATCCAGCAAATGAAAACAAATCCTTGGGATGTGGTGATCATTGGTTGCGGTCCTGGGGGAAGCAGCGCGGCAACGGTTTTGGCAAAAAGCGGAAAAAAGGTGCTGGTTCTGGAACGCGAAATTTTTCCGCGCTTCCACATTGGGGAGTCTTTGCTGCCTTATAATCAGCGCATTTTCCGCGAACTGGGGGTGTTGCCAGCCATTCAGGCCGCTGGTTTTCCCCGCAAACTTGGCGCCCGGTTTTATTTGGGCAATGGATCGCATTCGACCCGGTTTATTTTTGCCAAAGGCCGGTTTACCCGGGAACCCGAGGTGGTGCAGGTCGAACGAGCCACTTTCGACCATATCCTGATGAAGCATGCACGGGCCAGCGGGGCAGAAATCCGCGAGGGTTGGACGGTCAAAGGCACCAAGTCAAACCCTGATGGCGTGACCGTGGAGGCCATGGGCCCGGACGGCCAAACCTCAACTTTCGATGCCTCCTTTCTAATTGATGCCAGTGGAAGAAACAACCTGACCGGCAACCAGGAAAAACAGCGTGTCATCCACCCCACACTCAAAAAATTGGCAGTGTTTGGCCATTTTTCCGGGGTTCAACGCGACCAGGGTGATGCCGGCGGCGACACCATCATCACACGTCTGCACAATAAATGGTTTTGGATTATTCCCGTGTCAGCCCAGAAAACCAGTGTGGGATTGGTTTTGGACCGGGATGAATTTTCCAAGTCTGGCATGGAACCCGAAAAACTGTTTCAATACTGGGTGGATCATAGTCCGGTCATGAAGGAGCGCATGTCTGCAGCCATCCCTTTGGCTCCCATTCAGACTTTAAGCGATTTCAGCTATTACAACCGTCGCCTGGTTGGCGACCGGGTGGTGCGCGTGGGCGATGCGGCAGGTTTCATGGACCCTATTTTTTCTGCCGGTGTTTACCTGGCCATGTGGTCCGGAAAACTGGCAGCCGAGGCTATCGTCAAATCCATTGATGCGGTGGACAATGGAGGCAGGCGTTTTCTGCGCTACGAAAAGCGCGTGCGCAAGGGGATGCATTTTTACTGGCAAATGGTCGAGCATTACTACACCTGGCCTTTCATGGAGCTTTTCATGCAACCCCGCGATCATGCCAGCCTGCCTGATGCGGTGAACGCTGTTTTGGCTGGTGAACTGGAGGGTGGATGGAATTTGCGCTGGCGCCTTTGGTATTTTTTCAAACTGGTCAGATGGCATGCCTATCGCCCCGTGGTGCCCCGGCTGACCATGCCGGCTGAACCGGTTCCCCGTCCTGCCGGACAGCCTGCGGCCTCGCCAACTTGAAGCTTCTCCGTCAGAACGTCATTTTCCCGGTGGTTTTCCTGGCCTTGATGCTGGGGATGACCGCCTGCCGCACTTCCAACACCATGCCAGTGATGGACGTTTCCGGGCAGGACTGGAGCCTCACCCAGGGTCAGGTTCTTTGGCAAATCAACCGCCGCCAGGCGCTTTTGGCTGCCGATTTTCTGCTCGCCACCAACCGCTCGGGGGATTTCAAACTGGCGCTTTCCAAGAATCCCCTGCCACTGGCGGACGCAGGCCTGGTGGCGGGGCATTGGTGGATTCATTATGGTGCAGGCAGTTATTCAAGTGCCGGAACCGGGCACGCACCCACCCACTTCAGTCTTTTCCTTATCGCCCCCGCCTTGGAAGGCCGCCACGTAGAGCCGCCCTGGCGTTTTTCCTGGGTAACATCGTCCCGCTGGCGCCTGATGAATCCAATCACCGGAGAAAACCTTGAAGGAATCAATCTCCCATGAAACTTATCCGTTGGTGGTGGGTGGTTGTGTTGGCGCTTCTCGCGTGTGGCCTTGCCAGGTTGCACTTTGATACGGAGGTGCTGGACCTGCTGCCCCCAAATCTGCCCTCAGTGGAGGGATTGAAACTCTACCAGCGGTATTTTACCAATGCCCGGGAACTTTTAGTGACCATCCAAGCGCCCGATGCAGATACTGCCGAAACCGCAGCCAAATCAATCGCCGCAGCCCTGCGCCAGCGCCCGGACCTGGCGGATTCGGTTCTATGGCAGCCGCCGTGGATGGAAACTCCCGGTTTGGCGGGCGAAATGACTGGCTACCTGTGGTACAATCAGCCTCCCCAGGTCTTTACCCAGCAAGCCGATGCCCTCGCCCCGCCCCGGCTGCAAGCCCAACTCCAAGCCACGAGCGAAGCCATCGCCACGACCGCCTCGCCCGCGGACATGGAACGACTGGGACACGATCCCTACCAATTCACCCAACTGCCGGGGTCCCTGCGCGGCCTCATGCTGGAATCGGGGGCAAGCCCGGATGCCTTTGAGGGCAGCGAAGGTTCTTTTCGCGTGGTCTTTGTTCGGGCCCGTGATTCCTTGGGTGATGATCATGCCTGTGCGCAATGGCTGAAAGCCGTGGACCAGGTGGTGCGCCACTGCGGCCTCCCTCCGGATCAAGTCCGAATCCGCTACACCGGACGCCCCGCCTTTGTGGCGGAAATCGCGGCTAGCATGCGTCATGATATTATTGAATCCACCTGTGGAACGGCTTTCATGATCGCAATCCTGTTTTGGCTGGCTCATCGGCGATTAAAGCCCATGCTCTGGCTGCTCGCTTTGTTGGCGCTGATCTTGATAGGCACTTTGGCGGCGGGCGGCCTCGTTTTCGGTTCCATAAGCGTGATCAGCATGGGATTTGCCGCCATTCTTTTGGGATTGGCCGTGGATTATGCGGTCGTTCACTACCAGGAGGCTCTAGCCCAGCCCACCCATTCCATTCCCCGAATCCGCAGGGCCATTGCCCCTGCCATTTTTTGGGCTGCCACCACGACGATCTGCTCATTCTTGTCCCTTGATTTGGGCGGTTTGCCAGGATTGGCACAACTCGGGTCACTTGTGGCCATGGGCGTCTGTCTCTCTGCGTTGTTCATGATTTATGCCTATCTGCCGCCACTTTTCCCTCACCGCATGAAGGAAATGGACTGCCAGCCGGAACCCGGTCCAAAGGAACAATCCCAACCGGCCCCAATGCCCCGATTTCTTCCCGGTTGGATTGGCGCATCCTGTCTTACTGCCGCTGGCGCGCTGTTGAGCCTGCTGGTTTTGGTTCATGGATTTCCCCTGGTGGACACCACCGCAGACGCCCTCCGCCCGCGTGATAGTCAGGCTTATGCGGCAATGGATGCCATTCAGGCAAATATGACCGGCACCCGCTCACCCGTCTGGCTGGTCGTTTCTGGAAAAAATGAAACTGGCGTGGGATCCTGCCTGGATCAAATTCGTCCGGTCTTGCAGGAGGCCGTTTCACAGGGTTCCATCACAAGTTTCATCCTGCCGGATGCAGTCTGGCCCAGGCCGGAATGGCAAAAAGCCAATCGTGACCGTGCCTTGGACCTTGTCGCGGAAAAGTCCATTCTTCATCAACAAGCGGCCCAAGCCGGCTTTTCCGGGTCCGCCATGGGCCTGACCGATGAAATCCTGGATACTTGGAGCCGTGCTGCGAAAACTCCCGGAGTTTTTTGGCCCACGAATTCCTTGAGTTCATGGATCCTGGGCAGGCTGGCAGTTCGCACAGAGACCAACTGCGTGGCTGTGGGCTATCTTTTTCCTGCCAATGACAAAGTGGATTGGAACGCTTTGCAGGCACGTTTGCCTCCAGGTTGCGCATACATCTCCAGTTGGCAGATCCTGGGCTCCATGGTTTATGGCGTGGTCCGCTCGAATTTATGGAAACTGCTGGCACCCATGGTGGTTCTGATACTTTGCTCCCTGAGCCTCGCCTTTAGGCGGCTCTTGGAAATTATTTTAAGCCTGGCTGTGCTTTGCTTCAGCCTGGCTCTGTTGCTAAGCCTTATGAAGTTGCTGGGTTGGAAATGGAATCTTCTCAACCTTATGGCTCTTCCCCTCATCCTGGGCACGGGGGTGGACTACGGAATTTTCATGCAACTGGCTCTGGCAAGATACGAGGGCAACCGGCTCATGGCACATAACTCCGTCGGCAGGGCTTTGTTGCTTTGCGGCGGAACAGCCGTGGCAGGATTTGGTTCCCTGGGCTTTTCCAGCAACCTTGGCATGGCCAGCCTCGGCAGGATTTGCGCCATGGGCATCGCCTGCAATATGCTTGTTTCCATCTATCTTTTGCCCGCCTGGTGGAAACATTTCACCTCATCCAGGGCGAAGTCGGCCAAACCAAACCCCTCCGGCCCTCCTTCCCTTTATCAGGCCTCGTTCTGGAAATTGGGATTATGGACCATGCGCTGGTTGCCCACTCCGGCCTGCCACATGCTTGCCCGCGCCGCAGCGACCTTTGCCTGGATTTGTGCCCCGGGCTTTCGCCGTGTCATCCAAAACAATCTCCTCCCCGTGAAACAGGGAGATTCCAAAGCCGCCCAAAAAGCCGCGCGCCAGTTGTTCACCGAGTTCACCCTCAAATTATGCGATTTGTGGAAATATGAAGGAGGCAGCCATTCCCCCCAATGGTTTGTAAACTGGGAAGGCTGGGATATTTTCAAAGCCGCCTCCGCCCGCGGACGCGGTGTGCTTTTGGTTTCGCCCCACCTCGGAAACTGGGAATTGGGCGGTCCTTTCATGGTCCGGCACGGATGCCAGCTCATGGTCTTGACCCAGGAGGAACCCGACCCGCGCATGACCCGGCTGCGCGAGACTTCCCGCCGCAAATGGGGGGTTGAAACACTCGTGGTCGGACGGAACGCCTTCGCCATGCTGGATATCGTCAAAAAACTTCAAGCAGGCGCCAACGTGGCCTTGCTGGTGGACCGCCCTCATCCCGCCACCGCCGTGCCAGCCCAATTATTTGGCCAGTCACTTTCAGCCTCCATCGCCCCAGCCGAACTCGCGCGCGCCTCCGGCTGTGCCATCGTGCCTACCTTTATTATCAGGGAAAAATCCGGTTACCGCGCCAGGATACTCCCGGAAATCACTTATGACCGGACGCTTCTTGGAAACAGGCAGGAGCGCGCAGCTCTCGCCGAAAAAATCTTGCGTGCCTTTGAACCTGCCATCCGCCAACATGCCGATCAATGGTTTCATTTTGTTCCAATCTGGCGTGCAAACGTGGATTCCGACATGGCTTCCAAGCAATGACCTATGCAGTGGCGCTTACGGCCAGCGTCCTTGCCCACGCCATTGCAGACCCCATTGCAGACCCCATTCAAATCCTCCAGCCATGGTTCAACCAGCAAACCAATGTGGTGGCTTGGTCCGCAGACTTTATCCAAATCCGAACCCTTCCCACTTTTAACCGTCCGCTCCAGGAGCCTGGCCATGTGGATTACAAGTCGCCCGGATATTTTCGATGGGTGATTGGCAGCCCACCGAGGACCATTGTCCTCGGTCAGCCTTCTGAAATGACGGTCGCCTACCCTTTCCTGAATCAGGTGGAGCATTATCCCCTGGGACCGGCTACTCCGCGCCAATGGCGCGACATGATCTCCTTGATGCAGGCAGGAATGCCCCGCAATCAAAAGGATTTTCTGTCCCAATTCAAAATCCTCTCCCTGACCGACTCGAATCAAAATTGGATTGTACAGATGCAGCCCGTCCATCCAGAGGCCCGTCAAATGATTCCTCACCTTGACATCACCTTAAACACCCGGAATTTTCTCCTCGTCAGCACCAGGCTGGTTTTTGCCGATGGCACCACCATGGAAAGCCGTTATACCAACCAAACCCTCAATCCAACCCTGCCTGACAGCATGTTCAACTGGAAATCGGAATCCAGGGCGGGAAAACCCCAGGCCGAGACTCCGCCCTGAACTCATGAAGGATTCCGAAACGTTCGTTCAGGCTCTGAATGCACTGCCCCACGGCCAGGAATTCAGATTCCTCGACCGGTTAATCTCTCTGGAGCCAGGAAAACGGGGCCGGGGCGAATATTGGGTGCGTGGAGATGAGCCTTTTTTGAAGGGGCATTTTCCAGGCCAACCCCTCTTCCCAGGGGTCTTGTTGGTGGAAGCCGCCGCTCAATTGGCCGGTGTCGTGGCCCAATCCGATCCCGGCCTGAATCCTCTGAAACAACTGAAACTCACTGGCATGCGGGCCATCAAAATTTACGGAACCGCCAGTCCGGGATCGTGTATCCAGTTGGAGGCCGTCATCTCAGGTCGATTGAGCGGCTTGGTGCAAGCCTCCGTTCAGGCTTGGATTGACAATGCCTTGATACTTTCCGGTGAAATCATTCTCAGCGGCCAGGTTTAACCGCGTGGATTACTTCACTTTTTACCATCAGGGCAAACTTGGCAGGACTTCCAAAAACCTCAGCGCATGTCTGGAAAGTGGGAAGGGGCTGCGACTGGGGATTTTGACCTTGGGCGAGGTGCAGCCGTCGGCGCATCTCCGTGGCGGACTGTAACGACGGCGACAACAAAGCCCAAGGGCAAAAAGCGTCGTCGCCCAAATTGCGACCCATGCAATCAAACGCCGGTGTTTTTTGAAAATTAATAAAAAGAGCGAATCCGCTTGCCATCAACGCGCTGCGCCGGGCAAAATATCCGTCTGCTTGAGCTTTCAAGTGAGAAGACAGTGGAGAGATGGCCGAGTGGCTGAAGGCGCTGGTTTGCTAAACCGGTATACGGTCAAAAGCCGTATCGGGGGTTCGAATCCCCCTCTCTCCGCCATTTTCATTTTCGTGACCGAAAGTGACAATGGATGACGCACAGTGATTTCCGTCAATGTTTCCAACGGTTTTACCTACCTTGATGGCCTTCAAACCGATGACAGTCTGTGACACGGCAGGACGGTCGGCGACTAAAGTTTGTGAGTCTATTTGTGAGTCGCCGATTGAAGGCAACCCGCGAACGGTTGCCGCCAGCGGCAACTGCGCCACGTCCGTATAGGTTTTCATCGTCAGCCGCATATCGCTGTGCCGCGCCAGTTCCATCGCTTCGCGGGGTGAAACGCCAGCGCGTTGCAGGCGGGTAATGTAGGTCGTCCGTAGCGCATGGAAGTCCACCACATGGCCGCGTTCATCCTTCAATGGAATTTCCGCTGCCTCGAAATCCTTCCGAATTTCCTTCATCGCCGGGACACCATCGGGAAACACTAAATCTTCCGGCTTGAGCTTTCCGGCGGCTTTCAGCTTTTGCAATTCCGCCACCAGTTCAGGATGCAGCGGGCGGGGCTGCTCCTTGCGATTCTTGACGAAGGCAGCAGGCAGCATCCAATACGGATTAGCCGTATCCAAGTGAAAATCGCCGCCATGCAAGGCGTTGATTTCACCGCGCCGTAAACCTGTGTGCATGGCCAACAGATAAAGCAGTTTGCGCGGTGTCGCCAGCAATCGCTTGGCCTCATCGTCATTCAAAGCCCGCCGCTGGATGCGTTGCTTGCCGCGTGTATCCACTTTGCTAATGATTTCAAACGGATTGGCTGCTACCCGGTTTTGCTTGCGCAGCCAAGTGAACAAGGCCGACAAGACGGCGTGATATTCATTGATGGTCTTGGGAGCCTGCGTTTGTTCGGCACGCCAGCGCAGGAAAGCATCCGGCGTGGCGTCGCGCAGGCTCTGCCAGCCACATTCTCGCATGAGCCGCCGCAATCGCTTGTCCACATGCCGGACGTGATCTACGGAGCGGCCCAATGCCTTCAAATCCGCTACGTAACTGTCCACCAGCTTGACCATCGGGTTTTCAAACGTCTCGCGTTGCGCGGTCGGGGCCAGCAGTCCGACCGATACCCGCTCATGGTCGCGGGTAATATCCCGTAATTTTTGTTCGGCCACCTGCTTGTCGGCAACACCAAGGGAAATGTCCCTGGTCTTGGTATCGCCGTTCAGTTTCAGCCGCGCCCGCCAAATCCGATTGGAAGCTAGTTTGCCGTTGCGTTGCCGTTTAGGGCGATAAATGTAAGCAATCGTATTCTTTTCCTTTCATTTACCTGGTTGACTCAACTTTTGAAAATACGCTTTGACCTGGCTTTCCAACATTCCAACGGCGCGGCCAACGTGCCGCAATGGGGGCAACTCGCCGCTTTCCGCCTGCCGTCTCACCGTGCGCTTGCAGACGCCGAATATCTTCTCCAATTCCGGGAACCGTATCAGACGGTCGTTAAATTGCTGCTCCGTTGGCATACGACATCATTTCTCCCCCTTCAATTTCCAAGTCCGGTTTTCTTTGTCCCACTCCATCCCCTTGCGCAGCCGTCTCCGAAAAGCAGCGGCTTTTTCAGACGATGCCATCGCCGCTTGCAATTCCTTCTGCATATAAATCCAGTCCTGTTGCAGGTTTTCCTTGTTGCCGCCGTAATCCCGATATTTAACCTTGCGGCTGCCCTTGTCCTTTGGGTCTTGGTTCACGAATTCGTCGGCTTCCTTTTCTTCCTTCGCGCTGGTTGGCTCGTCTCCGCCGCCTTCCCGCAACAGGCGTGTGCTTTCCAGAAATGGGGTCTCGTTCGGGTCATCCACAAAACCCACTTTGCGTTTCATATCCTCCGCCCATGCTTTGCATTCACTGACGGACACGAGAATAAAGGGACGTTCTTTGGCCATGCGTTTGGCACCGAATGGCCGCGTTTCTTCATGGGTGACGTAGAAGAAAAAAGCCGTCAATTTGCCTTCCTTGATGCGTTTATGAACGCCAGCGCGTGACACCGGCACAAACATGATGACCCCGCCACTTGAAAGCCCCACGTCTCCCTTGTAATACTCGGCCAGGGTTTCAAACCATTGGCCGCATTCCTTGAAGGTGCCTTCCCGCCGATAGGCGCGGGTGCCGGGTGTCGGCTCGCCGACAATGGGCAGCAGTTCTTTCGGCACTTCGATGAATGGGAACTGAATGAACGGCATACGGATTAGAGTATCACACAGAATACAGTTGTCAACCTATATCCTGAAGCTTTTCCCGCCATCGGCTTGGATGCCGTCTTGCGCATGGCTTGCGGTTGAATGTACTTGCAGAAATCTCTGGCTTGAAATCCCGACGCGCCTTCCTAACCAGCCACGTCCCCGGCTCGGCGAGCACTGTCCAGGTGGAGCCACAAAAAGAAAACCCCGCGCGAAGCGTATCGTTTTATTTGGACGACCTTGACAGGCGCAGTCGAGCCATACAATGGACGAAACGAGGCGCGCCGGAGTCTGCCTTTGCGGATGCAATTGGAGACTTCTTGCAGCTTCCTTTTTTATTGTTTTGGCGGAACCTGCCCGCGCGACAGCTTAACACGGTATTGTGGCCAAAGCGTTTTAATCTTCTTCCGAAGGTTTGGCGGAAATAAATCATCGGCGGATACGCTTAACACGCTGGCAAAAACAAATAATTCCACATCGGGCACGCGCCGCTCTTGATTTTCTAGCCGGGTAATCGAGATGCGGCTGGTATCCCAGCCAAACAGTTGCACCTTTAGAGCAAGATCATCTTGAGTCCAGCCTTTGGCTTCGCGGAACTTTCGCACTTGCGGCCCGATGAAATTTAGCTGTTTTGTGGCGTCTTTGATGGCCGCACCCTAGCATCCGGCAGCACGACAAATTGTGCTGACTACTGAACATTTACCCTTGCATTGTCGCTGGCGTTCTGAAAATCTTTTCGCAAGACCGAGACAATAGCAGACTGGCGCATGAATGAAATGAAGACAGGGAGAGTTCCGCTGGCGACGGCGGTTGAAAAAAAGAATCCAGACGTGATTGTAACCCATGCCAACTTGACGGCCCTGTTTAAAACGCAAAACCCTCGGGTTTCCGAATGGCTGCGCAAACATTATCATTTGTACACGGAGAATGCGAACGGCGACACGGAAATTCGGATTCACCCGACGCGATGTAAACGCATCATTGAAGAATTAAAGGCCGCAGGTTTCGAGGTTGCGGCTTTGTAAACCCAAAATGGCATTTCAAAGCGTAACTGTATTTTGGGAACAAGCAGACAAAATATGATAAAAACGCTCCTGATGTTTTTTTGAATGAACTTTGTTTGGCACAAGCCATTTGGTAAAATTGCGATAATTATTTTCAAGAGCGCCTCGTTTTGTTTTGGAACCTTGACGGACGCAGACGAGCCGTACAATGGGCGGAACAAGGCGCGCCGGAGTCAGCGTTTGGAATTGATTTGCGTCGCAATCCGTGGTTCGGCTCAGAAAAAGGGCAAGGATGTAGAACCACCCGATTCCGGCAACGACTGAATTTGCCTCTCCGTAACACAATTGTTTCATTTATTCCTGACAGAATTGCCTTTCTCCCACGTATATGTATGTGTAAACATCGGTTGTTGCCGCGACACGGCGGTGCGGTGTTTCCATGTAAAACAATAAACAAAAAAATCATTTGCGTAGCTTTGGCTACGGGCTGTCTCGAAACCGCGAAATTTCCCAGCCTCCAAGACCGACCAAGCGCGCGCCCATCGGGCGCGGCTTGGCGTTACTCTTGGAGAAGGCGCTTCGCGGTGCCTGAGACAGGGTGCGTTGAGTTCGCGCCCCTAATTTCTGGCCCCGGCTGGACTGAGCAATCAACTGAAAGGAAAAATGAAAACAATACAATCGGCGGTGTTGCTGTTCGGGATTCTCATTACCTCGCTCGGCTTGAGTTTCGGCCAGACAAATCTTCGGTTCACAGGCGTCAACGCAACGCTTGAAAACGCCATTCAATTGCATTGGGCAAGCACAAACCATGAACTTTATGCCATTCAATGTGCGAACGCATTTAATACCAATGCGGATGGCAGCACGGCGTGGAACACGCTTTACGACCAATATCCTTCCCAAGGCACAAACACATTTATCGGCGATTTCGGGAATTACAATGTGATTCCGGCGATACCTCATCCAAAATACATGCCGATGCGGTTTTACCGGATTGTTGACGAAGGTGCTGACAATGACACAACGGATAATCCTTCAATCACAATTATTTCGCCAACAAACGGCAGTGTGCTCACAGGACAAATCACTGTCTTAGTGACCGCGACTTGCACTAATTTACCGATTGTCACTACGGCACTATACGTGGATGGACAAGAAATGAACCGAAGTGACGACGGCAGCAACTATTTGATCAATACATGTGAGTGGTGGAATGGCTCGCATACTCTTTTTGCGGTGGCGACTGCGCGTTCAGCTTTGTCCGGGCCAAGCGGAGTTTATCCGGTTTACACCAGTCACCGTGTTTCCTCGTATGTGCCTGTGACCTTCAGCAATCTCATTTCTCAAGTCGCTTTTAGTCAGCAGTTTTTCCAGCCGTCTTTAGGGCAAACCCAGGAAGTCACGGCAACTTTTGCCGCAAACTGCAACTGGACGCTTCAAATTCAGGATGAGAACAGCAACGTAGTTCGAAATGCCACCGGCAGCGGGAGTTCCATGGTATTCAATTGGGACGGAACGGGCGACGGCGAAACCAACATACCTGACGGCGTTTACTATTACTATATTTCGGCTTCAACCAACGGCCAAGCGAGTCAAATTGTCGGTGGCAGTTCAGGCGGTAGCGGTGGCAGCAGTCCACCCACACCCAGCACTGCTTCAAGCAGCTCGTCCGAATTATGGGCGGTGGCTCCTGATTCAGAAAATGTCGTTCCGCTCGCGATTTATCCGCCGGGATCGGACACGAATGGTTTGACGATTTTCAGAGCTTCACCTTCTGAAATAGAGACTTTGACATCGCCTTCAACGTCTGAATCTTTACCAACCGGCAATGCAAGTCCCGCATATTCCGGCTCATCAGGGCAAAGTACTCTGGCACCAAGCAGGCCGCCGACCAATCCAACAAAAAATTCACTTGGCGACATTGGCGTGGCTTTTTTTGCTCATTTGGCCACGAATACCTGCTCTGTTCCTCTAAATGGCTATCCACTGCCTGGAAACGGTGGAAAAGTGCAAATCGAAAATTCATACGGAAATGTAACATTTTACCCTATTCCCGAGGCAGGCTATTGCGCAAATGATTTTCAGAATACGATGAGGGGCAAAAGCTGGTGGGGGCCTAACAGTTTTAACCTCTCCGGCAGCAGTATACATGTCAATGATTTGAGAAGTGCCAGCCTTGGCGGCAATGAAATATTTGGCAACGTCAATGTAGGCTTTTTTATTGATCATGGCAGCTATGGAACTTCTGCGGATGTGAATCCTGATGCAAATGGATCTCTCATGACGTATATGGCCAGTGACAATCCGTCGGATGCGTCCGCACCATGGCTGCGACTTTCCGAGTTCGGCTTGGGTGGCAATTTGCGTTTTATGGGAATTCTTGCGTGCAATCCCCTTTGTGATCCAAATTTTAATAGCATGTTGAATGCGGGTTCGTTGCCGATCAAAAGCAACCTGCATCTGCTTTGCAGCGCATCCACCTTTACTGCTTGCGGAGACGTTGGCGGGCTCTGGGCCTATAACATGACAGGAGGTTTCTTCCGTCCGGCACAAACCGTCGTGCAGGCGTGGTTTAATGCGGGACGCACTCAATACGCTGCCTTGAATTCGACCAATTGGACATACGGCACGATTACATTCCGAGTCGCGGGTCAAGATAATTGCTTTAGCGACACGCTCAAAAATTATCAGTCATCAACAAGCGGCAATATCATCAATCAAGATCAGCAAGTTTATCCATGAAATTCTTTATTGGATTCTTGTTAGCCGCAGGATTGGCGACGGCGGCCATGGGCGGGGTTTTCACGAACGAAAGCCCCGCCGACATTAGAATCATCTGGGCGGTGCCGACAAATGTCTGGCCCGTGGATAAAATCTGGACGTACAAAGTCGTCCCGCAGGATTTTTGCGATGCGGTCATTTCAAATGCGATGGCTATTGGGTCGTTCACAATGAAAGACAAGGCACATTTTTCCGCCGAGGAACTGGCGATTGATAAAAATGCTCTTTTTTTCAAAAACAAGGATGAAAGCAAGTGGCTAACAATTGTCCCAGCTTGGGGTTATATCGAATACTACGACCAAAATGCAGATGCCAAAATGGTCAGCGCAGTCCAGGGGGTCCCCGAATCAGTTGTCGGCGTTCCCGATTTGCCGGAAGCTACGCAGATTGCTTTGAAATATGCGCGATTACTCGGCATTGATGTTTCTCTGCTTGCCCGAAAACCAAACACGAATAACTTCGATCTTCATTGGATTGTGGAAACCAGAGGATGGACTAATCCAAGGACAAAAAAGCTGATTAAAGAAATTAATGATTTTGGAGTCAGTTTTGACCGCTGTATTGACGGGTTTCCAGTGAGCGGCTTCGGAGATTTTGAAGTTTATTTCGGAAACAATGCAAAGGTCAGCAGGCTAACGATAAGCTGGCGTAACCTTCAACCATACGAACTGCGCGGCAATCTTATTTCGCCGGAACAGGTGGTGAAATCAATTGAAGACGGACAAACCCGCTTGCCAAGACTTCCCGAGCAGTTTATGGACGGAATCAAAACCGTGACCATAACAAATGCAATCCCGCGTTATAATCGGAAGCCAGCGGATGAGCCTATGGATTTTGTAATTCCCGGCTTGCAACTGGATGCCATCATCAGCAGTGAAAAAACCAATATGCCCGTCTGGTTTCAAACTGGAATTTATGGCCGTCCATAGATGACGCTTTACCGTGTAATTGTTATTGGAATCAAAATCTCGTCCAGAATCTGCTTCCGCTTAACCACCAGCTCCTACTTTTTTACTTGCTGACCAGTGTGATGGTCGCGGTAGGGGCCGGAGGCAACTCCGGTCCTTAGCGCGACCAGACAGTTGCCATACGTTCAGGTCGAGCGCCAAATGGCGATGAAGCAAGCGGCTTGGCAACCCTGTTTGCGACGAGACACCATCTCCTAACGTAATCGTTGGGGAAATGTGCGGCTCGAAACCGAATGGCAAAAAGCGACAAAAGGCGGCAATGAATTTGTCGCAATATGACGCCTTTTGTCGCTGGCAATTTGCCGTTAGTTGTCGCCTTTTTCTGCTTCCAAATTCATTTGTCTCATTTGAATTTTAAGCCAATAGCCCGTTTGAAATCATTCCGTTGGCATCCTAATCGGATGCTTGAAAGCGGGACGCCCCACCCCTACGGAAAATCGTAGTTTTCCGGCGATGCGCCACATGGCACCGAAAACTGTGTTGAAATGCGTTGATGGTTTCAACGCCGTTCAACGAAATTCAATATGGTGATTCAACGCCTTTCAACATCTTGGTTTCGGTGACTTGGCGAGCCTATTGCGGCTCCAAGCTCGCGCCAGCAGGCGATACATTAATGCAACCAGAGATGCACAGATTATGGCGATGACAAATGACAAGGCAGTCCCAACGGCTAAATCCAACCAAGGGTCAGGAAAGGGATTCGGTTCCGCACCGATGTCGCTGACAGCATAGAAGTAAAGTCCAACCAGAATCAAAGGCGTGACCATCAGAGCCATGACAGAAATATGGCAAGCAAAGGAGAGCAATGGATGCTCCCTAGTGTCAAACCACGACGGCCGCAACGTCAGCGGGTGATCTGTCGCGAAAATGTTCATGCGCGTCATTCATGTGACAATAATCATGTTCGGGGCGAATGGAAAGGAGCGGTTAAAATGAGCAGTTTTCAATTTTAAACCAGCGCACGCGTGACCCCTTGTTAAAACACGGTTTTTGCGGCTCTCCAAAATCTAGCCGAGTGTTACGCGAAATGCTTCGCTTGGTGTCAACCGCCCGCTAACACCCTGTTGCCTCTCATGGTGCCAACCCTGTTGCGCAGCCGGTGCCAACCGTGCTGCTAACCGGAAAAACTTGCTTCTATGGTGGCGTTACTGGCTTGTCGGGGCGGCGTCCGAACCTTTGTAGCGGCGTATTGGCTGGCGGTCGTCGCGGGCCTGCTTATTGGGCGCTCTGGCTGCCGCGCCGGGCAGCGTGGCGATGCTGGCGCATCGCCTGATTGCTTTCAGGGCTGCGTTAGCTCGCTGGCGGTTTCGATTTCAGGCTGGTCTCGAATTCTTCCCGTTCGCTTGGAGTCATCATTTTCACGTTGGCGATGCGCGGTCCGCGTGAACGGTAAGGAGAATCTTCCTTTGGTGGCGGAGTGACATTGCCCGCCGGCGCAGTGGTCGGCGCTGACGCGGTTGGCGCGGGTTTTGCGGCCACGCTTGGCGCACTTTGAGACGCGACTTGGACATTTGCGGTTGGCGCGGTTCGCGTCCGTTTGCGCCGCTTGCGCTGTTTGCCGCCGTCCAGGACGATACGGACGTATTCGGCCACACGCGCCCGACTGGTTTTGACGCCATGTTGTTGCAGCAATTCGGCAATGGCGGAGCAGGACGCATTTTGCCTACGCAGTTCCGCGATGGAATCATGGACGGGTTTCAAGCCGTTGAACGGGACCCGGCGCGTATTGGGCCGGAACTCTTGCACCGCCTTGCGCAGTGATTCAAGATCGGGCGTTGAGGTGATTGGGGTGTTCATAATTGTTGCAGGTCATTGTTGTGAGCTGACGACGGAATTCCCTCGATCCAATTGCGAGATGTTCCCTCGCCCGTTGCGCGGCTGTTGCGCGGATAGCTCGCGGGTTGTCTCGCAAGTTTCCGGCGCGATCATGGCGGGTCCAAGTCCGCCGTAAGGCAAGTTGACTTGCGAGTCATCTTGACAGATGTTCGGCGGCATCGCCGTTGCTACAGCCCGGCCATTGCCGAGACGTTGCGCGGCCATGAAGCGAGATATTTCGCCTGTTGTCTTGCCGGATGTTGCGCGACCATCGCGTGACCGTCTCGCGGGACTCCGCGCAGTTTTCGGCGAGCTATTGGCGAGCCGTAAAAACCTTGTCCAGACAAGGGGTAAGGCTTGTTTTGCATAAAGGCAGTATTTGCAGTCGTGCTTTTGCATCGCGCTTGAAATGTTGTTGCACACGATTTTTCCAGCTTCGTGAACATGACTGCGCAATTTGGCGGTGCAATTCGTGACGCTGATTTGAAGTGCGCTTGCATCTGCCTTTTGGTGGGCACATTGGCCACAGTCGAATTGTTGCGGGTGAAAAGTTGTCATGGTTTTAGTCCGTTGATTCGTCGTCATCGTTCCATGTCTGCTCAACCTCGATGTCAACGACGGGCGGTTCCGGTTGCCTCGGTGGCTGCATCGTGAAGATGATGCAGGGAATGACCGTGACAGCATTTCCTTTCATCCGTCTCCGCAGGCCGCCGCTGAATATCCAAGCGATGGCCAGCAGCGCCAACCAGACAAAGCCCAGGTAAAGATAAACGCCATAGTTTTTAATCAGGCCGTCCAGCGCGTTGAAAACGGGATTGAGCAGTTTGAGCAATTCAGCGGGATTTAAGTTCATCGTTCGCCCTCCGTTTTCAGTTCGTCAGTCTCACGTCCAAATCGCCGCCGTGCTGGTTGCCAGCCCCGCCAGCACGTTTTTCCAAAGCGGTGATCTCCGATGCCGCCCGTCCAAATCTCCGGCCTGTGGGCGCGTTAAATTCGATTTGGATGCGTTCATGTGTCATGTCTGGTTAAAGCTCATGGTGAAAATCACTCCGCCGATTTGACGATGGCGAGGATTGCGGCCTTGAGTGGAGCCGGAAGTTTTGCCCAAGCGGTGACTACTTGGGACAAATCGTGGCTTGACGAGACTGGAATTTGTGAGTCTCTTTGTGAGTCGTTGTGCGGATTTCCGTTATTATTGGCGGAATTTTGCGGGGTTCGAATCCCCCTCTCTCCGCCACCTTGATTTAATTGGGTTTCTTTCAAAAGACTGTGTCAGTGGCAACAAATCCACCATTGTTTGGGGTCATTTACTGGTGTTTATGAGGTTGGATTTCCCCTATTTTTCCCGTAATCAGATGAATGGAATAATGAGTTTGTTCAAGGTTCTTCACCCGCGAGCAGATCAACCTTGGAGAAATTAACCCACAGGGTGGCTGAGGCTTTTCCGGGGCAATTTAGCCCCTTCATTTCTTCATAACCGTAAACCAACCGGAAGCCAGGCTGAAGGATGTCCTCGCTAGTCATGTGTCTCTGAATTGTCTTTCTTAACTGTGGAGTGGGATGCCAAGGCCTCGCGAGCGCGGTGAACGGGAAAGTGAAGCGGAGGCGTAGAGACGGCGGGAACGGAGCCGCAGCGAAACGACCGTCGCGGAACCGCAGGCGGAAAGCCGCCCGATCATTCGGCATTTGAAATGCGCTCGTGACGAGCGCGCTTATTTGTGGAACGGAACCGGCGCGGTCGTGAGGGGATATTGCCGAACAGCGGCCGGTGAAATGGAGCAAGAAAGCGCGTTGGTCACGCCTGCAGGAAAATTGATGGTTTGGCTCATGGAGGCATTTCCTTGAAGGCTGACCGCCTGTGTGCCATTGGGCACGGCAGCATACCCTGGCACTCCCCCGTCAGAGAACAATTCCGGTCCGTTCGTGGAATTTCCACTGCCATTCCAACCGAGTTGCACCTGCTGGGCGGTGTTCAACGCTCCGAAATAAGCGGAAGCGCTGGCACCCAAACCAGGATTTTCAAAACTCCCGTTGACCACCGGCACCGTGCCTGGCGCTGTGACGGTGAACACCACCGGCTCCACCGAGACAGGAGGCGTGGGGATCGTCACGTTGTTGGCGGCAAGCACTGGCACCATTGTGACGCCGGGCGAAAAATTCCACCGCCCATCCACCCATGCGCCCCCATTCACAGGATAGAGGGCCGGTAGCCCGGTAAGTCGGTAGCTGACATTGGTGCCTGGCGTATTAAAAAACGGCCCCCAGCGAATGCAGTTTTGCGCGGGCTGATACATACCTCCGCTGCTGATGTCTAAAACCGTCGCCGGCGGCGGCACATCCTCCTCCACGCTAAAACACGTCACGTTCGATGCGCCACTAACCGACACCGTCACCAGCGGTTCGTCAGGGATGTCGTTGACGTAAGCGCGAAAATAAGACACAGTCGGTGCGTTGGTTTGGCCGCGCACAATGCCTGCGGCCAGCAGTGCGCCCAGAACCACCAGCAAACCGGACCCGACCTGGCAAAAACGTGCCGCAGACTTCCAAGTCTGCTGTATCGCGGATTTCCTAATCCGCAGCCCTATCACGACTCGAACGCCCTCGGGCACGCCACGCCACGCCGACTTG
>JAKAFL010000052.1 GCA_021817945.1 bacterium
GGTGGCACTGATCTTTCGGAAACGGGCAATTTGGCCCCAGCCTCAGAGGGGCGACCTATTTGTAGAAATCCAATCTCCAAAAATCATTCCGCGCACCGTTGGGGCGGCACACCAAAAGGCATCCAACTCATGCAAAATTGCAGGGAATATCCACCCCTCGTTGGGCTTGCACATGCTCCACATGGTCAAACACAAACCCAAAACCGCCCCTTCGCTCTCCTTTCACGCAAATTTCACCAGCCTAAAAACTGAGATGCGCCCAAGTCCAACCCGAGTTTTAAGTGGAACTTGCAATATCCCTGAATCCCGCTAGAATGGGTTTCATTATGAATTTTGTGCTGGCCATTCTTGTATTTGTGCTTTTTGGACTGGCGATTGGCGGGGGAATCCTAATGTTGATTGCCGGCAAACCCCTCCTGTTTATAGCAGCTTTGCTGGTCTTTTTTGGAATCTTTGCCCGGCACGGTTGCGCTTCGCAATAGAGCTAAAACAGAGCCAATAGGGCGGCTTTGTGCAAAATCCTGTACAAATTCGAATCCAATTGTCTCAAGGATTTGAACCGCCGGCGGGAACCGGGAATTTTTGGGCCAAGTAGCTGTCTATTTGGGGCCAACTGCTGCAATTGCTTGCCCTGACCGATGCCGCAATCCCCGAAGCATAGGCCGTGGCGGGAGAAGTGCCTTGAACCATGTAGTCCTGGCCGGCCAGGGACACAAAACTGGTGCCGGGAAGCGCCATCTCCACGAAATTGCCGTAATTGGCGTAGGATGCCAACTGGCCCGGCGCACTCAATGCCGTCACGGCATTCACACCCGGAAGCGCTGCGGGGTAAGTATCAGACGCCACGGGCACATTCCCCGCCGCCGCAAAAACCACCACCCCTTGGGCTTGCGCTTGTTGGATGATATTTGCAAGGACCCCGCTATTATCCACACTTCCCAGGCTCATGTTCAAAATGTTGGCACCGTTATCCACCGCTGCCTGAACGCCCAATGCCACATTCCAACTTGTGGTGGTATCGCCGCTGGAATACACATTCACCGGCAATATCTGCACGCCGGACCGTCCGCCGGAAGTTTGGGCCACGGCATTGAGAATGGTTTCAGCCATGGCAGTGCCATGGGTAACCGTGCCGGTGATGGGAGCCGTTTGGCCAACAACGGAGATGGCGGGTTTCAAAAACTGGCTTAGATTGTTCCCCAGCGGTTGAACCTGAGTGTCTATCAGCCCGATGACGGGGTTGCAGGAATTCCCGGAATTTGAGGAGTCCAACGTCAGGCTGGGTTGGGCCACGGGCGCGGAAGCCACCGCCTGGGGTGTGGGTGGCGGATCAAAAATGTTATTGTAACCCACTGACTGCACGTTGGGATCGTTCTGCAATTGGGTCAGTGCGGAATCGGTGGACGAAGGGTCGGCGAACTGCAAGAGGTAAATATTGTCCTTTTCATTCCGGCCAATCACTTTAGCGCCCAGGGCCTTGGCCAGGGCGTCTATGCTGGCACCGGGTTTAAGCTGGACCATGAGCTGGTTGGGGACATGGAGATGGCGGATCAGTGTGGATGGCTTGCCTGCCACGGCCCGGGTGGCCGCCTGCATGGATGTCATGAAAACGAAAAGCTGGTCAGGGGCATTGGTCTGGGGGACCAGCGCAAAGTCAAGATTGCCCAGAAGCTTCTTCAGCGCATCCCCCTCGGACAAGCGGCTGAACTTGACATCGGCCACAATGTCCGCGCCGGGTTCCACCAGAATATGCCAGCCGGTCTGTCGGGCAATATCCTCAAGCAATGGCCAGAGGCGTTCGCCTTTGAGATCAGCACTGACAATGTCCCCGGCGCCGCCATTGCCTTTCTGCCAGGTCAGGCTGTTCGAACCGATGGAATCCGCCAGGCCGACACGCATGCCAGCCCATAAAACCAACCCCATGCAAAGCAGCCAGCGCAAAGCGCCACACCGGATTTTGGAATCCCGAAAGGCCATGACACTGCAACCTAAGCCCTTTTCAGCGCCATCGCAACCCATTCCTGATTGTCCAGGTACCAGCGGATGGTTTCGCGGATGCCCTGCTCAAACTTGTGAGCCGGTGTCCAGCCCAGTTCCCGCTGTATCTTGGTAGCATCAATGGCGTAACGACGGTCGTGCCCCGCCCTGTCCTTGACAAAGGTGATGAGCTTGCGGGATTGCCCCCCGGCCTCCGGCTTGAATTCATCAATGGTGTCGCAAATCAATTCCACAATCCGCAGGTTGGCCCATTCATTATGGCCGCCGATGTTATAGGTTTCCCCGAAGGTGCCCCGGCACAGCACGGTCCACAGCGCCTCGGCATGGTCGCGCACATAAAGCCAGTCCCGCACATTCATTCCATCCCCATAAACCGGTATCGGTTTGCGTGCCAGAACGCTCTGAATCACCACGGGTATCAACTTCTCTGGAAACTGGTATGGCCCGTAGTTGTTCGAGCAATTGGTGATGACCGTGGGAAGTCCATAAGTGTGATGGTACGCGCGCACCAGCATGTCACTGGCCGCCTTGCTGGCGGAATAGGGTGAATTGGGGGCGTAGGGCGTGGTTTCCGTGAAAAGCCCCGTGGCTCCCAGCGACCCGTACACTTCATCGGTCGAAACATGGTGAAACTTTTTTCCCTCCATCTGGCCATTCCATGATCCCCGGCAGGCTTCCAAAAGGTGAAAGGTTCCGGTGATATTGGTGGAGATAAAATCACCCGGACCGCTGATGGACCTGTCCACATGGGATTCCGCCGCGAGGTGCATCACATGGGTGATGCCGTGTTTTTTCACCACGTCCATCGTGGCAGCCTTGTCCCGCAAATCCACTTTTTCAAAAATATATTTGGGGTTCCTGGACACCGGCGCCAGGTTGGCCGGAAGCCCGGCGTAGGTGAGGCAATCCAGGTTCACCAGACGCGCTACCCGGGGGTCGTCAATGACGTGATGGATCAAATTGGAGCCGATAAACCCGGCTCCGCCGGTGATAAGAAGGTTCATGTTTGAAAATCAGCGTCCGGGAGCGGTTTCCGGTTTCCAGGTGGAGAGGGATTCGTCCAGGGCCTCCAACACCGGGCGGATTTTTACCCCGCATGAAACGAGCTTGGTGGTGTCCATCACGCAATTGGAGCGCGGAGTGCGGGCGGCCACCCGGTAAAATTCCTCGTCATTAGCCCAGAATTCAAAACGGCGCTTGAGTTGGAGTTTCTTTTCCATCAATTCAACGACCTGCCGCGTGGTGACAAATCCCGGGTTCGTGACATTATAGATGCCGTGAGGGGCGCGGGTTTCCCACAAATCCAGGCATGCCTTCACAAAATCAGCGCGGTGCGAAATGGAATTCACATTGTCATAAACCTTGGCGTAGCGCTGCACCTTGCTGAGGTAATTGCGGGGATTATCCATTTCATCAAAGGGTATCCGCAGGCGCCAGATGTAACCCCGTCCGAGATGTGCAATGGCCTCCTCACCCAGGGCCTTTGATCCGCTGTAGAAACTGCATGGCTGGTCGCGAAAGGAGAAGTTGGGGGTGTCCTTCTCGGTGAATCCATGGATGGCGGAAGGTTGCCGCTCCACCAGGAGCCGCAGGGCGGGCTGGGTCAGGTCCTTCTCAACGCGAATCACACCGCCCTCATTAATTTTGGCCCCGGAGTAGATGCAACCACTGGAGACGTGGCCCCACGGAATTTTTTCCACCTCGCAGGCCTGGGCAATGGTTTGAGGCAGGAGCGTGTTGCCCGCCAGTGTTCCGGCCTTGTCCAATTCACAGGCGTCCACATTCGGTTTGCCCGTGTATCCGGCCACATTGATGACAAAGTCGGGCTTGGAAGCGCGCAAGTGGTCCCGGAAAAGGTTGAAGCGGGTGTAATCCACATCGCGCCTCGACAATGGCGCAAAGGCGCATTTGCGGCGCTTGAGTTCCTGCACGAACGCCCCGCCCATGTAACCGGTTGCTCCTAAAATCAATATCATATCATCATTTCAGTCTGCGGGCCTCTGCCACCACCTCGGCTTCCAAATAGGACCGGTATTCGCATTGCGGCATGGCAGCAATGATGGATTCCAACTGGTCCAACGACACAAAATGCTGGCGGAACGCGGCCTCCTCCGGGCACCCGATCTTGATTCCGGCGCGTTTTTCAATGGTTTGCACATAGGCGCTGGCATCATGGAGGCTGCTGCTGGTGCCCGCATCCAGCCAGGCAAAGCCACGGTTCAAGCGCTGCACCCGCAGGCTTCCTCGCCGCAAATACTCCACGTTTACCGCCGTGATTTCCAACTCGCCGCGCGCGGAGGGCTTCAATGCCTTGGTGATGGGCACCACATCGTTGTCGTAAATGTACAGCCCTGGCACCGCATAATTGCTCTTGGGCAACTTGGGCTTTTCCTCAATGGACACCGCCCGCCCGCCTCCATCAAACTCCACCACCCCATACCGTTCAGGGTCATGCACATGGTACCCAAATATGGTGGCCCCGGTCTTGAATTCGGAAAAGGCGCGCTGGAAGGTGTCGCCGCCGTAAAAAATGTTGTCGCCCAGGATCAGGGTCACCGGATTGCGTCCAATGAAGCTTTCAGCAATCAAAAATGCCTGGGCTATCCCTTCAGGCCGCGCCTGTTCCCTGTACTCAATGCTCAGGCCAAAGCGCGATCCATTCCCCAGCAATTGCTGAAAACGCGGCAGGTCCTGTGGCGTCGAGATCAGGCAAAGCTCCCGGATGCCTCCCTCAATCAATGTCGTCAGGGGATAATACACCATCGGCTTGTCATAAACTGGTTGAAGTTGCTTGCTGGCAACCAACGTCAACGGGTAAAGCCGCGATCCAGCTCCGCCCGCCAGGATAATGCCTTTCATGTGGCCAAAGATTAATTGGAACCGACCGCCAGTGCCAAACAAAAAGCCGCGTTTTTCAACGCGGCTTTGGATAAAAACCCCAAGGCTGAGAGGCCGTGATCAGCCCATGATCAACCCGAAATGGCCTTCTCGGTTCCGGTTTTCTGCGCAAACACCAGTTTCTCTTTGTCGCTGGTCACCTGAATGGGATCACCCGGGTGCAGGGTGCCACGCAGGAGGTCCTCGGCAAGATGATCCTCAAGGAATCTCTCCACCGCCCGGCGCATCGGCCGCGCCCCGTATTGGGGATCATAGCCTTTTTCCACCAGGAATTCCCGGGCTGCCTCGTCCAGAACCAGCTGGATGTTCTTCAGGCGCAATCGTTCCACCACTTTCTCCACCTCCAAATTCAAAATCTGGATCAGGTCCGGCTTGGTGAAGGAACGGAACACAATCAAATCATCCAGCCGGTTGAGGAACTCCGGACGGAAGGTCTTTTTAGCTTCCTCCAGGACGCGTTCCCGGGCCTTTTCATAACTCGCCTCATCGGTGATGGGCGAGAAACCCAGGGTGGACTGACGGCGAATGGTGTCTGACCCCACGTTGGAGGTCATGAGAATGATGGTGTTGCGAAAACTCACAACCCGCCCCTGCCCGTCTGTAAGTTTGCCTTCCTCAAGGATTTGAAGCAGGGCATTCCAGATTTCCGGATGCGCTTTTTCCACTTCATCAAAAAGCACCACCGAATAGGGATTGCGGCGGACCTTTTCAGTGAGCTGGCCTCCTTCTTCAAATCCCACATAGCCTGGGGGCGCCCCAAAGAGCCGCGAAACGTTGTGGCGCTCGCCATATTCGCTCATGTCCAAGTGGATCAGGGACTTGGTATCGCCAAACATTTGCTCGGCCAGTGTCTTGGCCAAAAGAGTTTTGCCCACGCCCGTGGGCCCCAGCAAAAGGAAACAGCCGATGGGCCTCTTGGGGTCCTTCAGGTCTGCCCGGGACCTCCGCAGGGCCTTGCAAATGGCCGAGACGGCCTCGTGCTGGCCCACAACCACCTTTTCCATAGCACCCTCCACGCTCAACAGACGGGCCATTTCGTCCTGGCCCATCCTCTGCAAGGGCACGCCCGTCCATTTGGACACAACATGCAGGATGTCTTCCTCATCCACCACAATGCGCTTTTCCTCGCGGCGCGTGCGCCAGTCTTTCAGGACGTTTTCCAGTTTTTCCTTGGCCTGTTTTTCCTTGTCCCGCATCTGCGCGGCACCTTCAAAATCCTGGTTTTTAATGGCTTTTTCCTTTTTGCCCTTGATGTCCTCAATGTCGGCCTCCAGCACCTTCACCTCGGGTGGACGGGTCATGGTGCTGATGCGTGCGCGGCTGCCCGCCTCGTCCAGCACATCTATCGCCTTGTCCGGCAAAAACCGGTCGGTGATGTAGCGGTCCGAGAGCTTGACAGCGCCTTCCACGGCTTTGTCGGTGAATTCAGCCTTGTGATGCTCCTCGTATTTATGGCGCAAACCCTTGAGGATTTCCACGGCATCCTCTATGGATGGAGCCTCCACCTTTACGGATTGGAAGCGGCGCTCCAGGGCGGCGTCTTTCTCAATGTACTTGCGGTATTCGTTCAGGGTGGTGGCACCCACGCACTGCAACTCGCCCCGGGAAAGCGCGGGCTTGATGATATTGCTGGCATCCATGGTGCCCTCAGCGGAACCGGCCCCCACTATGGTGTGGAGTTCATCAATGAAAAGTATCACGTTCTTGGCCCGGCGGATTTCATCCATCACAGCCTTGATGCGCTCTTCAAACTGACCGCGGTACTTTGTGCCTGCCACCATCAGGGCCAGGTCCAGGGTGACCACCCTTTTGTTGGTGAGAATTTCCGGAACGTTGCCCACGGCAATTTCCTGGGCCAGCCCCTCCACGATTGCCGTTTTGCCCACGCCGGCCTCGCCCAGCAGGACGGGGTTGTTTTTGGTGCGGCGGCATAGAATCTGGATCACCCGCTCGATTTCATTTTTCCGGCCAATCACAGGGTCCATATCGCCCCTGCGGGCAATTTCGGTCAGGTCGCGGCCAAATGCCTTGAGGGCGGGTGTTTTGACCTCCCCTTTCTTTTCAGAGCCGGCAGGCTGCTTTTTGTCCTCGGGATCCGCGGGTGTGCCCGGCTCCTCACTGGTCAGGTTCGGATCCAGTTCCTTGAGTATCTCCTGCCGTGTTTGCTCAATGTCCACGTCAAGGTTGCGCAAAACCCGCGCCGCCACGCCATCACCCTCGCGTAGTAATCCCAGCAAAATGTGCTCCGTCCCCACGTAGGTGTGGTTCAGGTTCTTGGCTTCCTTGGAGGCCAGAGCCAGGACCTTCTTCACTCGGGGAGTATAGGGAATGCTCCCAATCATCTTTTGGTCAGGACCGGTGCCTACTTGTTTCTCCACTTCCATCCGCACGGTTTCCAAGTCCATGCCCATTTTCTGGAGAACATTCACGGCCACGCCCTGGCCCAATTTGATCAGACCGAGCAATAAATGCTCCGTACCTAGGAAATTGTGGTTGAACCGGTCGGCTTCCTTCCGCGCGAGAGCCAGAACCTGCTGGGCCCGCGGCGTGAAATTGCTCATGGATTCGTCGCTCATATATTTTATAATGCTATGATTTACGGGTTTTGTCCACTGCCACACGCGCAATTGACGCGTTTTTCATGCCAAAACCCGAAATTCCCCAAAAACCTTCCCCTTACTTCCCATTTGCTTCCGTTCCAGGTCTCCCCCGCCCGGGGCCAAAGCCAAACGCACTTGAAAATAAAGTCCACGAAATGCAAACCCTTGCAAACCTCTGTACCCCCCTGCCTCGGCAACTGCAACTATTTCACCCGACAAACGAAATTCAAAAGCCTCAATGCAGGGAGAATTCCCACGGGGAAGGGACAAATCCCACTGAGATTATCATTCGCGATCCACCTCCCGGCCCTGCGGACCGGATGTGCCTACCAAACTCCGTTATTTCGCCTCTTCAGCGCTAGCAGAAGGCGGCTTGGCTGGCACGATGGGGCGGCTGACATTCCGCAACCGGTCGCGCACCATGTCCGCCCGCAGGAGGTCCCGTTCCTCGGCGGTGAGCTTGTCCGAAAGTTGTTTTTGCAGGTGGGCCGGCTGCGTAATGAGAAACAATTCGTCCATCAGGGAACGTTCAGTCCCGGGAAACAGCCCCATATCCACCCCAAGTCGCATCAGGGAAAGCAGGTTCATGGTCTCCTTGGATGAAATGCTATGGGCATTGGCCAGGATGCCATAGGCGCGGCCTATGTGGTTGAAAACCACCTTGGGCTTCTTCTCCAGCAACACCTGCCGGGCATTTTCCTCGTGCTCAATGATCTGCGAAAGCACTTTCTCAAGCCGTTCCACAATATGATCTTCTGTTTCGCCCAGGGTCATCTGGTTGGAAACCTGGAAAACATTGCCCAAAGCCTCGGTTCCCTCCCCGTACAAGCCGCGCACGGCATGACCCAATTTATTGACGGACTGGATGATGGGGTTGATTTGCTCGCCCAGCACCAAGCCTGGCAGATGCAGCATGGCGCTGACGCGGATTCCCGTGCCGAGATTGGTTGGACAGGCGGTCAGGTAGCCCAACTCGTTGTCAAAGGCATAATTCAGCTTTTTTTCCAGGTCGGAATCAAAGGCATCAATGGCCATCCACGCCTGCTTCAATTGCAGTCCCGGACGCAGAGCCTGCATTCGCAGATGGTCTTCCTCATTAATCATCACCGAAAAGGTCTCCGCCCGGTTCACCACCAGCCCGCTGCCCACATTTTTGGCCGCATGCTCGCGGCTGATTAAATGCCGCTCCACCAAAATCTGCTTATCCAGTGTGCTGATGCCATCCATGGAACCATAAATCGAATCCTTCATCTCCGGCAACGAACTCACGGCTGGCTGGATGATTTCCAGCACCTTGACCCGCTCCACCTTCTTGGCCCATGTGGGAAAGGCGGCGTCACGCAGGTTTCGCGCCAGTCTCACACGACTGGACATGACAATTCGGTCGTGCGGACCATGCCGTCGGGTGGACTCCGCCGGGGAACACAAAAACTGGTGAAAATCGCTCATTCCTTCGTTCATGCCTTTGTCCATTAGCTTTTACCCTGACCTTTGGCGGCTGCGGGACGCTCGGGCAACTGTTTGATTTCATCACGCAACCGTGCAGCAAGTTCAAAATCCTCGGTCTCAATGGCTTTTGAAAGTTTTTTCTGCAAGGACCGCAAGCGGTCCGAATGCTCCCTGGATACGCGGAGGGATTCCGGTGTTTTGCCCACATGCCGCGTTCCCTTGTGCATGGACTTCAATAAACCAGACAAACCCTCGGAAAAGGTGCGGTAGCATTCCGGGCAGCCCAATCTCCCGGATTTCTTGAAGTCAACCTGGGTAAACCCGCAGCGAGCGCATTTGATCTCCACCCCGCCTGCGGACTGTTCCAATTCCTGGGCCGCGCCCAATCCCAGCATGATGTCCGCCATGGCAAATCCAGTCGGGTCATTGACCCCCTTGACCTTGGCGCAATCCTCGCATAAATCAAGCCGCTGCATTTTATCCCCCACAATCTGGGTCAAATGCACCGAAGCCGGTTTTTCCTTGCACAGGGAGCAAATCATAATTTTTTCGACTGACTGAATCGGAAATGGATGTCCATGCCTCAAAACAGTTCAGCCACTGTATTTAAACTTCCACAACACGGGTTATTTGTAAATTGGCTCGCCGCTGTTATTCACCAGGTTCCTGAATGCCTCGGTCAGGCGCCGGGTCACGGCACCGGGCTTGCCCTGCCCGATGATTCGTCCGTCAATTTTGATCACCGGCATGATCTCCGCCCCGGTGCCGGTAAGAAAACATTCGTCCGCATTAAACAAATCATAACGCGTGATATTGGGCTCCAAAACTTCCATGTCCTGCTTTGCCGCCAGTTCCATGACCGTTCCCCGGGTGATGCCATGCAATGCCCCCGCTGAAAGAGGCGGGGTGAGCAGGCTCCCCTTCCGGACAATGAAAAGATTGTCTGCCGTGCATTCGGCCACATACCCATCGGCATTGAGCATCACCGCTTCCTCCACCCCGGCGTTGTTGGCTTCAATTTTTGCCAGGATGTTGTTCAAATAATTCAACGACTTGATGGCCGGGTTCACCGCGCTGTGCAGGTTGCGCACCGTGGGGACCGTCACAATGTCCATGCCGCGCGCATACAGTTCAGGCGGGTATATCTGGATCTTCCCGGCAATGATGAACACGGTCGGCTTGCGGCAACTGCGGGGGTTCAACCCCAGGTTGCCCACCCCGCGAGTCACCACGAGCCGGACATAGGCATCTCGCAGGCGGTTGGCCCGGAGCGTGGCCAGCGTGGCCTTCATCAGGTGCGCCGGCGACATCGGTATGTCCAGCAAAATGGCCTTGGCGGAATAAAACAACCGGTCAATGTGCTCCTTCAACTTGAAAACCCTGCCATTGTAGGCACGGATCCCCTCAAAAACCCCGTCGCCATAGAGCAACCCATGGTCAAAAACAGAAATCTTTGCGTTGCGCTCATCCACCAGCTTGCCATCCATGAAAATTTTCATGCTCAAAAAAGACAGCCTAGCTCAACCCCGGGTCCAAGGCAAATTCATTTGAATTTTTACGTGACATCCCGGTTTTGTCTGTTATGGTTTGAGGCCCTTCGGGACCCTATGGTCTAGCGGTTAGGACACCTCCCTTTCACGGAGGTAGCCCGGGTTCGATTCCCGGTAGGGTCGCCATCCTTCTTTTGTCCGGTCGAGTCAATACTTCCGTGATTTATCAGGACCTCAAAAACAGCCTAGCGCTAAAGTCTAGTGCTAAAAAGTCCAGCCATGTCTGCCGATGTCAGAACTTGATTTTAGAAATTTCCAACACGCGGCGCGGTGAAAGTGTCAAGGACCTGATTCCAGCGCGGCAGGCGGGCGCACAGGCTCGGGTGCAGCCTGATTTTCGGCACTGGCTTCACCTCGCTCGATGAACGCGAAGATGCTGGCGGGATGAAAAAGCCGGACGGCCTTGACGCGGCCCGGTTCACGGATGGACACGGAACGGATGAGGCCTTTACCCGTCCACTCGTAAAGTTTCGGGCGTGATCAGCATGTGTAAAATTCGTTTAAACCGGGATTTACGCCAGCGCCGGTTTCAGGATGCCGGGAGGCTCCATCTCATGAGCTAACACCGCTAGTTTCTCAGGAGGCGGAATACGTGTCTGTATCGAAACAATATAAATGAGGTAAATCCGTATATTATAAACGCTCCGTCTGACGGCTCTGGAATTGGAACGAAATTAGCCTGCCATCCGCTGCTCTCAGTGATTGTCCCGACACTGGGGACATTAAGTAATACTTGCTCGGGCTGCATGGTGAATGCCAGTGATGCCGTGCTTGTATAAGACGCAATCGGGATTAGGGTCATGCTGGTGATGGCAGTCAAGTCGCCGGAGAGGCCCCTGACAACCTCAGTAAAAACAAAAACTTTGACTGGCTGCCAACTGCCAAACGTGAAATCCGTATCCGGAACGGCTGTCATCTGATAATCTGTGCCCACTTCAAGCAACTGACCATCTTGGAGCGAGGTAATGCTACCTGACCCCGAGATAAATAAATATAGCGGTGTCAAACTGCCCTGTGAGTAGCTCTGGCAAACAAAGCAAACTGATGCCAGAACAATCAATGAACTAAGGATACATTTCTGCATAAACATGGAAAGGGACCCAATGTTCAAATATGGGCTATCCGATTTGATTAATCAAGTTCAACGCCTTTCAGGAAAATCCTAATTATTCCCTATCGTTAAATGTGCCGGATGCCAAAGCATCAGATGTCCACGTCACGCTGGAGTACGGGCAGACGCTTAAGGTTGAAATCAATAGCCAGCAGAATAAGTCCTCGGCACAAAAAAGCGGTTCATCACAAATGTCCGAATGGGGGCCAGTATGAACAGGTGATTCAGTTGCCAGGGCCAGCAAAAACCGGCCAGATGAAGGCCAAACAAGAAACCCACAAATTGATTATTACGATCCCCAAATCAACTGATTTTATGCTTGGTGAGTGCAAATCGAGGGTTTTGAAGGGTGAGCCGTATGTGACAGTTTGGCACGGCAAACCTGTTTCACTCTGGCACAGTGGCAACACTTTTGAAAATCGGGCGTTGAAGAAACCCGTTGATTTTTCGACAGTTTTGAGTTGCGCACCAGGTTGGCATACAAGTTGCATTTCAATTCGGTGGAGGCCGGAGCCGTTCGGGTGAGCGGCGGGAGTTCCTCCATCACCTCAATTACAGGTGAACGCAGGCTTCGATTGTGGTGATTCATATTTAAACCAGCCTGCAAAAGAAAGGATGAAATGTATGAATGCATTGACTCGTTGGAATCCGTTCCGGGAGATGGACGACATTCAACGGCGGATGTCCTCGCTAATTGAGCGGAGTCCGTTTCGGCGCAGCAACCTGACCAACGACGAGGAATCCATCACTGTGGCCGAATGGGCGCCGCTGGTGGACATCGCCGAGGATGACAAGGAATATCTGATCAAGATCGAGCTGCCCGAAATCCAGAAGGACGACGTGAAGGTGACGTTGGAAAGCGGCACGTTGACCATTTCCGGGGAACGCAAAGCGGAGAAGGAAGAAAAGGGACGCAAGTTTCACCGGGTGGAACGTTATTATGGCCGGTTTGTACGCAGTTTTATCATCCCGGACGACGCCGAATCGGACAACGTGAAGGCGGAGTTCAAAGATGGCGTGTTGCGGGTGCATCTGGCCAAGAGCGAAAAAGCCCGGCCAAAACAAATCGAAGTGAAGGTAAGTTGATAAGTATCAGTTCATAATTGTTCCTGCTGCGGGAGGCATCTCCTCCCGCAGTCGTTCATGAGCGATGAACGTTTTGAGGCTAGGACTGTCAATTGGTTGAGCTGGCCGTTTAGCCGATTCCTTTTGTTGAACATTGTGCAACCGGCGTGGAGTGTTCAAATCTTTCCTGCTGGTTGTGCAATTAAAATCAAACCTTGAAAAGCCATGACAACGACAAACGTAAAAACAGGAAACGTTCCAGGCTTTGGCAAGAAGTTGTGGAACGCAGTGATGGGTGGTTTCAAGCGAAGCGGATCGTGTAGTTGCTCCGCACAGCAGAAGTCCGCGCCCAAAGTGGCGGAGGTTAAAACCGGGGAAAAACGGGCGGCGGCGTAACGCGAGGAATCACCAACCTTTCCGGTTGTCGCCAGGCGGCATTTCCATGCGTCGCGCCCTCACGCCTGTTGTGTAAGATTTGTCTGGGGGCAGCGTTCGCGGAGTGAACTTCATCGGCGACACCGGAGCGGAGGATTGCGGCGCAATATTTTGACGCACCGTTTCGCGGAAACAACCCCCGAAAATCAAGTTTAGGAGATTACCTATGGCGCAAAAAATCAAACCGCTTCGTTGATCAACATGGTTATTGAATTGCGTCGGAAAAGCACCCAATCGGGCGTATAGCCATGAATGCGCTATCCTGTAGGCCGGGTGCCCCACAAAGCGTTACTTAATCCCTCTATTACAGTTTTAGAGCATATCTGATAATTCCCAAGAATGCTGTTTTCGTGCCCAAGCCGGTCTGGCGTTGTTGCTCCCCTGTCGCGGACCCGCGTGGTGTATGGTCCCTTGTCTCACCTCGCCAGACCGCTTCGGTATGGCTTCGATCTTTCCAAAGAGTTTCCGCTCCAGAATCCTGCCCCATCTATACCCTTTCCATTTCGCTTTTAGGGTTAATTGGAGTTAAAATTAAATGACACCCGGATTTTTTCCTTCTCGCGGGTGTGGTATCACGGGGCGATGCTTAATCCTTCCCATCGGACATTCCACCTGCCGTTGTCTGGAAATCCGGGGGCATGGCGGGAGGGAGCGCCATCCCAGCCGGCAGCCATGAAGGCGGCGGCATAGAGCAAGCCACCATTGGCGGGCAGGTAAATGGGCAATCCGGGTCTTTGATACACGTGTCCGTTCAGCGAATAATGATTTTTGGGCGTGTCCAGGAGCAATGCGTCCACGGCCCGGTCCGGTTCGCCCAAGCGTGCTGCGGTCATGGCCATCATGGGATAATCCCATCCCCAAGTGGTGGGCCAATTCCAATGCTGCCAGACCCAATCCAGGGAGGCACGCATGATGGCAGGGTCCATGCCCTGTCCGGGGATAAAACTCATGGCGGCCAACACAGCGGGGTGATCCCTGTCCCAAATTGGATCGGTGTAGGATTGGGGGGTGGTTTCGGTGAAAAGATATTTGCCATCCGCCACCGAGGGTTTGGCGAGGTGATCCAGAACGTCCTGCCAATGAGGCTCGGGAGGCAGCCCCATTTGGATTCGCCAGGCTTGGGCCATGGCCAGCGCCCAGCGCCAATAACTTAATTCAAAGGTTGGGTTGAGGGTTCGGTTTTTTGGAAAGATTTCCTGGGCGGTTTGGAGTGTGGGTCCCAGCACGTAGCGATGACCGGCCTGGTCCCATGCAGCGTAGCTGGCCATGAAATCCGCCGTGGCGAATACGATGGCCTGGTAGCGTCGCAACGTAGCCTGGCCTGGCTGGAGGCGGTGGCACAATTCCGCGTAAAAAATGGGGTGCGGCTCCTCCCAGACCAGGAATGGACCCACGGGCGATGGCGATTCCACCCCATCCGGGCTGGTCATTTTGGGCCAGCGCGCCCCTTCGTAGCCCTGGCTGCGGGCCGTGGCCTGGGCGCGCGGCAGGATTTGATCATAAAACCCCAAAGATTTTTCCAAAAGAGGCAGCCGGCCCCATAAGGCAAAATGCGCCTCGTGCCACCAATGCATCTCGAGGTGAAACTTCCCATACCAAGAGTTGCAGGTCAGCCCGGTTTCAGCCGGGGGATGGCTTGCGGCGCTTTGAATGGCGGTCAGGTATTGGGAAAGAACAATGCGCCGCTCCAGTTCAAACCACCGGGGATCACTGCTTCCGGATAAATCAATGGCGCCGCCATTCTGCCAGAATTGGTGCCAATGGCTGGCGGCAGCCGCTGCCACTTTGGCAAAGGAGGTTGCAGCGATAGTGTTGGAGGGGCTGAAAGCGCCGATCCATTCAAGGCCATTTGCAGCACCGCCGATGGTGTTGGTTTCCAGCAGGACAAATTCCTGGGGTGCCACCCTGGAGAGCCCGGCTCCGGGCGACCAGCGAGTCTCCATCACATAATGGTCCGAATCCAATTGCCTGGTGAAACGAGCCTGATTGGAGTTCGGTTGGGTGCAAAGGGTGACCTGTCCGGAGGGATGGTCCCAAACCATGGTTTGTGGTTCACCAGTGGGAAAGGGAAAGCGGATACGCAAGCCCAGCCGATGGGATTCCAGCAATGAGGACCGTATTCGCACAGCCATGCCGTCCCGGTCCGGATCGGCCACGGTTTCAACATCCACCGGCTGGCCATCGAGAAAAAAGCGGCTGGCGATGCAGCCATTCCATAAATCCAGAACCTGGTGAATGCCGGTGATATCCCCGGGAGCCACGGTTGAACCGTCCGCATGGCGCAGCCAGAGTCCAACCACGCCCAAGTCCATTCGCGAGGGATTGGCGCGAAGCCATTCGCTGGCGGGGGATGATTGGTTGCGGGGAACATCCGCGTAGGGGACCATCCTGCCGTTTTCATCGGGAAATAACTTGAATGGATAATGGGCCAGGCTCCATCCCATGGGGTTGGGATTGCGGTGCCAGCCCCAATCTGAGAGGGTGCCCAAAGGAACACCCCGGACACAGTCCTCAGGAAAAGTCTGCAACCCGGTCGCATCCACGGTAAAGCAAAAGGAACCATTGCCCACAGACAGGGGATTGGAAGGATCAAAGCGGTTCAGCACCACATCATGCCGGGTCACGAGGGCATGGCGGTCAATGCGAGGCTGGGCGCCGGCTTCAGGCCCAAACCACAACATAAAAAAGCAGAGGAAACCATGGACGGGCCACCATGCCTTGATTCTGGCGTGCCAGCCGCCTCTGCTATTGCCTTTCCGAAATGGTGGTTTTCCGAAAAAAGAGGGGGATTTCATAATGTACGCCGAAAAAGCAGGGTTCCCAACACCATGGAAACCAGTGTGAAAAGGGCGAGGAAAAAAAGGTCCTGCCGGATGGCCAACAGGGTGCCATCCTTGAGAATCAACTGTTTGAATCCGTGCACGGCGTAGGTGAAGGGGTCCACGGAGGCGATGCATTTCATCCAGGCTGGGAAAGACTGGGTGGGATAAACGGCGCCGCTGGGAAAATAAAGGACCGTATTGAGCATGCCAAAAATGGCCCTTGGCACCAGCGGATCATTCACGCGCACCATGAGCAGGAACATGAGGCTGATGAGGGCCAATGAAGTCAGGACCACCAGGACAAACATGCGTGCCAGCCGCAAGGGGTCCAGAGGATGGGGAACACCCGCAATGAGGGAGCCGAGGGTGATCAGCACCACGCCTGCGATGACAGCCTTGAGAGTTCCGGCAAGGTTGAACCCCAGGATCAATTCAAATTTGGTGATGGGAGTGACGAGGTACCCCTCATGAAGGCCTCGAGCCTTGTCATCAATGAAGATGATGCCGCCGCCGATCATGGCGGACACAAAAATGGCCAGGACCACCGTGCCCGCCAGCAGGTATTGGATATAGGGCACATAAGGATAAACCTCCACCACCTCCAAGGTTGCCTGCGATGAGGCTCGCGGCCCAACAACCGGGCCATTGTAAACAGGCATCAATTCATTGAGAACCGCCTCCACAGCAGAGGACGAAAAGGGATCCGTGTTGTCTTCCGCCAAACCAATCTGGGGGCTGCCGCCATCAAGCGCTTTGCGGGAAAATTCCGGTGGAATTTCCAAAACCCCGTTGAGCCTGCCGTCTTTGAGGTCGGCCAGCGCGGCGGCGCGATCCGAATAGGGAATGGTGACGAACGTTTGGGCATTGGCGGCCACGGCTTGAAACATTTCCTGAAGCCGCACGGAAGGCAGATGATGGTCTTCGTTCAGGACGCCGATTTGAAGATTTTTGACCTTGCCGCCGAAGGCGTAACCCAGGATGACCAACTGCACGAGCGGCACAAAGATGGAAACCAGCACCAGCACGGGGCTTCGCCGAAAACGGCGCAGGTCCCTCTCGATCATGGCCCAGACACGATGCATGGTCAGCGTTTGAAAAGGTAGGGGCTTTCTGCCGCACCGGGTTCCTGAAGCCCATCCCTCAACTGCCGCCCGGTGTAATGGACAAAAACATCGTCCAGGGAGGTGCTTTGCACCGCCAGCGATGTGATGGAGGCGCCCGCCGCGCGGGACGCTTCGATCAAAGCCAGGGTGGTGCGCGGCCCGTTTTGGGAAAAAATCCTGAACACGGTTTCCTCCGCATGGACATCCGCCACATCCGGCAACTGGCGCAAGGTGTCTGCCCAATCCGGTTTCACCCCGGCAAAACTCACTTCCAGGATATTGCGCCCAGGCACAGAAGCCTTAAGTTTGAGAGGCGAATCCAAGGCCACCAGGCGTCCATGGTCCACTATGGCAATCCGGTCGCACAACTTGTCCGCCTCGTCCATGTAATGGGTGGTGATTAAAATGGTGAGGCCGCGGCTGGCCCTGAGGCGCGCGAGCATTTCCCAAACGGCCACGCGGGAAACGGGGTCCAGTCCGGTGGTGGGTTCATCCAGAAAGAACAGGCGCGGCTGGTGCACCAGGCCGCGGGCGATTTCCATCCTGCGCCTCATGCCGCCGGAAAACATCCGGACCGGCTTGTCCGCCCAGGGTTCCAGGTCCACATCGCGCAAAAGATCCCGGATGACCTGCCGGCGCTGGTCCCGGCCCAGGCCATGGAGCTTGGCAAAAATGACGAGGTTTTCCCAGGCGCTCAACTCCAGGTCGGAAGTCATGGCCTGGGGAATGACACCAATGGAGCCCCGGACCCTGCCCGCCTCGCGCACCACGTCATAACCATTGACCATCGCCTGGCCCGAGGTGGGCGTCATCAGGGTGGTCAACATGCGGATGAGCGTGGATTTGCCGGCCCCATTGGGACCCAGCAAACCCAGAATCTCGCCCTGCCCCACCGAAAAGCTCAGGTGGTCCACCGCCGTGAATTCGCCAAAGCGTTTCACCAAGTCCCTGACCTCGATCACGGCCATGTTTTGGAGTCGGGCAGGTTGACGATCACGTAGGCGGTCATGCCCACCGCCAGCCGGCGGTCCCGGTTGTCACAGCGCAGGCGGATTTCAAAGGTGCGGATATCACGCTTGGTGCGGCTGACATCGCGCTGGGTGGCATAATCGGCATCCACCCCCCGGTAAAACACGGTGCCTGAAAGAATGTCCCCGGAGGGCAGTTTCACGGGCAACACATCGCCCAGGCGGATTTGTTCCACATAGGTTTCCTCCACATCAGCCCGCACCCAGAGATCATCCGGGTTGATCAGCGTAAGAATGGTCTGGCCGGCATTGACCATTTCGCCCTGCAATACAACGCGCGTATCCACAACCCCGTTGGTGGGGGCCATGATGTGGGTGTAATCCAAAAAGGCATCAGCCCGCTGCTTTTGCGCGCCGGCAGCCTCCATCTGAAGCCGCACGGAATTCATCCGGGCCTCAGCGGATGACAACCTGGCCTGCGCCAGTGCCCATTGTGCCCTGGAACTTTCCACACCAGCCTGGGATGCCGTGTCCGTGGTGCGGGCCTGGTCAAAGGACTGGATGGATTCCACGTTGTTCGAGTAAAGGAGGCCGATGCGCAACAGGTTCAGGCGGGCGTTTTCCGCATCTGCCCGTGACCGTCCGAGGTTGGCCAGGGCCTCCTTCAATGCGGCTTTTTCTTCGGCAACCTCCGCCCGGGCCTGGTCAAGGTCCGCAAGGCTCGATCCCTCTGCGCTGGCATAATAGGACAGGTCAGCGAGTTGCACTCGGGGCTGAATCCGGGCCAGCTCCTGTCCATTGGTGACTTCCTGCCCCTGGCCTACTTCGAGAAATTCGATGCGACCCGAGATTTCAGGGCTGACCATGATGGCGTCCGTGGTGACAACGCCAGTGAGAACCATTTGGGGATGGAGCATGAAACGGGTACGGCACCAAGCCAGGGCCGCCGCCAAAGCCAGCAGTGCCAGCACGGCAATGCAGATTTTTTTCATGACTCAATAAAGCCCGGGACCCTGCAGCCCGGGCTGGCATTTCCAACCTGGACCTTTCCAAACCCTTCACAAACATCCCGCAGGAGGCCATCACGGATTGGTCATCCCCATGGCTTTTCACCAGCGCCGGCATCCGTCAGCCTGGCTTGGCGCGCCGCGCTTACTCGCTTGATTTTTTACGAGTGAACGTATGGGTGGCATGGCCGTAATAGGCCTCGGCCCCTTCCATCAATGTTTCTGACAGGGTGGGATGCGGATGAATGGTCAGGGCGATATCCTCGGCGGTGGCTCCCATTTCCATGGCCAACACGGCCTCGGCAATCAATTCACCTGCGCCAGCCCCGCAGATGCCCACGCCCAGAACACGGTCCGTCTCGGGGTTGATGACAAATTTGGTCACACCATCGGTCCGGTCAAAAGAGAGGGCCCGACCGGAGGCGGACCACGGAAATTTTGAAATCTGATGGGGAATCTGCCTTTCCTTGGCTTCCATTTCCGTCAAACCGCACCAAGCCAGTTCCGGGTCCGTGAAGACGACTGCGGGAATGACGCTATTAAAGGTGCTTTGGGTGTTCAGAATGTTTTCCACAGCGATCCGCGCCTCCTTATGGGCCTTGTGAGCCAGCAAAATGCCGCCGGCGATATCGCCGATGGCGTAGATGGAGGGGTCTGCGGTTTGCTGACGGTTATTGACCTTGGCAAAGCCCCGTTCATCCAGTTCCACCTTGGTATTTTCCAATCCCAAATCCCTGCTGTTGGCCACGCGACCCACCGATACCAGCACCCGGTCATAAAGCTCGGCCAGCTTCTGGCCCTGGTATTCAGACTCCACTTTGATTTGCTTGCCTGCTGTGCTCATTTTGGAAACCTTGGCCGAGAGCCGGATTTCCTTGAACATTTTTTTGGCGTGCGCCATGACCGGGCGCGTCAGGTCCGGATCTGCCCCGGCGAGGATGGAGTCCATGGCCTCGACGAGCGTGATTTTGCTTCCCAGGGCGGCATAGACGGTGCCCATTTCCATGCCGATATAACCGCCGCCCACCACGAGAAGATTCTCTGGAACATCGGGTATTTCCAGCGCCTCGGTGGAAGTCATGATGCGGGGATTGCCCAGGTCAAAGGCCTTGGGCAGGGCCGGAAGCGATCCAACCGCGAGGATGGCCTGCTCAAACTCGATGAACTGCTGGCCGGAATCGGTTTCCACGCGCAGTTTATTGGAGCTTTCAAAATAACCGCGCCCGGCGATGACCTCCACGCCACGCATTTTGGCCAGGGAAGCCACCCCACCACTTAATTTGGAGAGAATGCCCTCCTTCCAGAGCCTGAGCTTGTCCAGGTCCAGTGTGGGCTCGCCGAAGGTGATGCCACGATGGGCAGACTCCCGGGCATTGAGGATTTGGTGGGTAGCATACAAAAGTGATTTGGAGGGGATGCAACCCCGGTTCAGACAGACACCCCCCAGGCGTTTGTCCTTTTCTATGAGAACCACGCGCTTGCCAAGGTCCGCCGCGTAAAATGCCGCCGCGTAACCGCCAGGCCCGGCTCCCACCACAACCACTTCAGTTTTAATAGAATCCATAATTCAAAAATCAGTTCCGGAGGAGAGGCATGCCGCCCCGTCCCGAGGCCATCAAAGTTTTACCGCCTCCTCGTTGAATTGCTCAAAGGCCTTGACCAAGTCCACGGTGAACCGGGCCGCGCTGCCTCCATCAATGGCCCGGTGATCGTAACTGAGCGCCATGGGCGTCATCAAACGGGCCTCAATACGGCCTTCACGAACCACGGGCTTCATGGCTCCGCGTCCAAGTCCCAGAATGGCAACCTCCGGCAGGTTGACCACCGGCGTGAAATGCGCCCCGCCAATCGCGCCCTGGTTGGAAATGGTGAAGGTTCCCCCCTTCATTTCCTCGGCGGTGACCTTGCGATCACGCGCCCTGGCCGCCAAAGCCTCAAGCTCGCCTGCCAGGACCAGCATGGATTTTTTATCCACGTCCCGAATGACCGGAACCAGTAGTCCCTGCTCCGTGTCCACGGCTATGCCCAGATGGATGTATTCCTTGAGAATGATCTCGCCTGCGGCTTCATCCAAGCTGGAGTTAAAAATGGGGTGCTGTTTCAACGTGGCCGCCACCGCCTTCAGCACAAAAGGCGTGAGCGTGAGTTTGACCCCTTTCTTATGGTAGTCCGGAGCGTATTTTTGCCGCAACTCATTGACACGGGAGAAATCCATGTCGTCGAATTGAGTCACACGGACCACGGATTGCCAGCTTTCTGACATCCGGCGGGAAATCACCTTGCGCAAGGGCGAAAGGGGCTTTTTCAAAATGGGACCCCATTGGGAAAAATCAATGGATTCAGCCACCGGACGGGCTGGGGCCGATGGGGCAGCCGCCGTCGCCGGGCGCGCCGCCTGCCTCATGAGGCGCTGGATGTAAGCCCGCACATCCTCAATCACGATGCGTCCGCCCGACGCGCTGCCGCGAATACGCCCCAGGTTGATACCCAATTCATTGGCCATTTTGCGAATGGATGGCGAAGCGGCCACATTGGCGTTTTCCAGCGCCTCCTCAGGGGCAAGATCGTCGGTTGTGGCATGCGCATCCTGCAGTTCATCCGGAATGACGGGTGCAGCGGGCTTGGCGGGGGCTGTTGGAGTGTGGGCCTTGGCGGCGGATTTGGCCGGAGTGGACGGCGCGGGCGCAGAAGCCTGGCCACCAGCGGTTTCCAAAGTCAAAATGCGCTGCCCAACGGCAATGCGGTCCCCGGCCTTGATATGAATGCGGGTCACCACACCGGCGGCAGTGGAGGGTATGGAAGCCACCGCCTTCTCGTTTTCGAGCTCCAATACGGTCTGGTCCTTGGCCACACTATCGCCTTCTTTGACCATGATGTTGACCACAATGCCGGAATCGGCTCCCTCACCCAGCTTGGGAAGTTTTAAATCCATAAATCGAAACCGCAGGGTGCCTCAATTCAAATGGTAATTCCAGAAAAATTTAACAACGAAAATGCGTGTGGGTCAGCAGCCGAATTGTGACAGAATAGTGGTTGCCTGGCGGGAGGGCGAAAACCGGGAAAAAGATTCGTCGCGCCTGGCCAAACCGGCTTGGGGACGAAAATAGCATCTTTCCCAATTTTAAGACATGCTCAAAGAGTTTGCGCCCAGTGGATTGGGACAGATTGGCCTTTTGAATTTCGTTTTTCGGGTTTAATTTTGGTTTACAATCCGCCACCCAACTGGCCTATATTTGCGCAATGCAACGCGCCGCACGCTGGCTTGTATCGTATTCTCCAGGTCCGGTTCGCCGCCTTTGGCTTCGCATCCGCTCTTCGCCTATTGGACATCGTGTTGTAAAAGGCGCCTT
>JAKAFL010000007.1 GCA_021817945.1 bacterium
ACCCCGGCATGTCCACCATCATCACAGTTGATCGTCAGGTGTATCCATTCCGGGGTCCCCAGGTGAAGAATCCCAGCGGGAAGATCATGGTTGTGGAGGAAGACCGGAGCACCATTAATGATTCGCGCTGGACACCGGCGGTGAATCCAATCTCGACCCGTCATGGCCCCAAGGGAGACGTCGTTTTTGTGGATGGCCATGTTGAGGCCGTCACACCAGAATTTGGCACCAATCAGGCGAATTCCAACCCCGGATTCTGAGGTTTTGGACCTGGATCAAACCAGGGTTTTGTTTGCTGGAGGTTTGGTGAGAGGCCATATCGGGCAGGTATCGCGCATTGGCATTCAAATTCCTCGTTAAACATTTCGCCGTGTATATTTCAAGGCTGGCGTTTCTTTTCTTTGGGCCTGGGAATGGCCGGAGTCATTGGCCGGCCCTTGCGGTATTCTTCCATGCGCCAGGCCAGGAATGGCGTGGAATGGCGGGGTGTGCCCTTGTTGCGCAAGGGCCATAGGCGGCGGGTTTCGTTTTCCAATTCTTTAAGCCTTTGCAAACCTTGTTTCGCGAGTCGGCGGGCGGCGGTATTTTTTTTGGCGCTCAGCGCCTGTTGCCAGAGCATGTAATGGATGGATTCCATGGCCATTCGCGCCACCAAATCCAATTCGCGTTTCAGCATCCGCCCGTCAGGGGTGGATGGCCGGGATTGATGAAGGATTTTCCGGCAATGCTGAATGTCTTTGAGTGTGGCTGCCAGGTGGCGGGGAGGTATTTTAGCCGCCCATGTGGGGCCATTGCGGCAGAATAATTCCCGGGAGCCGGGCTTGGGTGCAGCCAGGACGGTGCCAAGCGGGGTTTCGTTCGGAGCCGTCATTCCCAATTTGCGGTGCGAGAATCCCAATCCCCAGGCGGCGGCGGCAAGGCGCCCGGTGGGATCGTGGTAAACGTCCCTGGCCAGGGCGGCGGGGACCCGCCCCGGCCTGAACCCGGACGGGTTCCACGCCAGCGCCGCGCCGCAAACCAGCATGGGCCAGCTCACCGCGAGGGGTTGGGGATGACCCCCATCGCCCCAGTCTGTGACCAGGTAACCGGTGGCACCTTTGGCTGCACCGGCCCGGGCCGCCGCTTTCAGGTTGGCCAGGGCGTTGTCATGCCGGCCTATCATGCTTTGCCAGGTGGATGTTCCCGGGCAGACATAAAAGGGAATGCCAGCACGGGCAAACCGGGCGGTCTCCTTGTCAAAAGGATGGTTCGCTTCATATCCCCAGTTCAACACGGTCAACGGACGCGGAAGAAGCGGGATCAAATCCGGATGTTTCAAGATAATATCACCCCACATCATCATGTGCCGTTTTCGCGAGGCGACCTCGCGGTGCAATTTGCGGATGAAATCCAGGTAAACCCGGCCTTGACCGCGTTTCTGGCAGGCAGCGCGGCTTTGTCCCAGTCCCAGGTCCCAGGTTTCATCCGCCCCGACGTTGAAAAACCTGCTCGAGAAGCAGGGTAGTAATTCATCGTACAAGCCGCGCAGGAACGGCAGGGTGCCGGGATGCGACGGGGACAGCGTGGAGGGATGCCGGACAAAGGTCCCGCTGGCGTCCTCGTGGCATTGGTTCACTTCGGCCAGGCGCCTGTATTCAGGCCGGGCAAGAAATTGTCGAAGGTGTCCGAAAGAATTCTGGTTGGGCACGAGGTCAATGCCCAAATCCCGGCAATGACGGTCCAGCTTTTTGATTTCGCGAGCCGTGAGAGCGCCCCAGCCCCGCCACACGGCAGGGTGCCTGCGGTAGGCGAAGGTGTGCTCCATGTAGAGCTGGATTTCATTGATTTTAAACCCGGCCAGGATATCGGCCAGGTTCATGAGGGTTTCCAGTTTTGGCACCCTTCCACGGGAAACATCCAGCATCACCCCGCGCCGGTCAAAGGCAGGCCAATCCCGAATGCTCAGGCATGGCAGGCGGCGTCCGTGGGTGCGGAGTAATTGACGCAGCGTGGCGCAGGCCGCGTGGAGTCCGCCTGTCTCCCGGTAGGCCACGTGGATTCCGCTCCTGAGGATGGTGAGTTGGTAGCCTTGCGGGTGCGGCGGGGCCTGTCGGGTTCGTTCCAGGCGCAGCCATTCCACCGGGCTTTTTGAAGGCAGCAGGAAAGCACCCCTCCCGCGTTTCAAATGGCGGGGCGGGGGCATCAAGCCGATGCTGGAAAACTTGGCCATGAGCGATGAGTAAGCCACAAACACGCCGCCAGACAATCGAATTGTGTGTTGAACCCGAAAAACGAAATTCAAAAGGCCAGTCCTCCCCAATCTACCGGGCGCAATCTTTTTGGAGAAATCCCACCAGACCGCTTCGGGCAGGGTTTCTATTTTTCCAAAGAGTTTCCGCTCCAGCATCGTGCCGCATCCTGACCCTTTCCATTTCGCTTTTCGGGTTGAATTGCGCCCGGTTCAAGTCTCCGCGCCAGGCTCCATGACTTTCCGGGCGCGGACGAAGGTCCTATCGCCAGTCATGCCGCGGATACCGGCGCTGCAATTCCGATTTGATTTTTGGATAATGTTCCCGCCAGAAACCGGCCAGGTCCTGTGTCACCTGCACCGGCTTCATTCCAGGCGAGAGGATCTTCACGGTCACCGGCACGCGGCCCAGGGCGATCCGGGGGGTCTGGTGGATGTCGTATAATTCCTGTATGCGCAGGCTGATGAAGGGAGATTGCCCCGGTTCATACTGCACCTTGGGAGTCCGGCCATTGGATAACTCAAGTCTTTCAGGGGCGTGTTGGTCCAATAATTCCCTTTGCGCCGGGGAAAGCCAGGACATCACGACCGGTTTGACCTCGCGGTCCTTGAGGTCCCGGAAGCTGGTTGCGCCCAGGCATAGTTGCTGGATGATGGCCGGCCTGTCCTCCGGCAGGATGGGGGGGAGCTGCAAATCCGCGCAGTGCCTGCAAAGAAAATCCAGCCGGAGGATCCATTGCTCCACGTTTTGATCCCACTTGGGCAGGGCCAGCCGCCCGGCCTCAATTTCACGGGCCAGCAATTGGGCCGCGAGGTCAGGCGGGGGCGGGTCAACCCGGCGCGATTCCAGCAACAAACCACGGAACCGGGTGCATTCGGAAGCCAGCACCCGCCTTTGAATGGGGTCGTATTGGACCTCGCACTCCTTTTTCATGTCCTGCGGAAAAAGTTCCTCCAGCCATTTGATGTCCACCGAGGTGGCCAGGGATATCACCGTGTTCAGTTCGCGGTCGCGTCCCTCCACCTCACGGATTTCGGCGGCCACAAAAAGAGGGCTATGGTGCGCCACGCTTTCGCGGGCCAGGACACCGCGCCTGCCGTGGACCAGCTCGCAGCGGAGGGTACCCTGGTCCAGGCGGCGGGCCAGGCGGTCGCTGAATCCGATGAGGATGCATTTTTGCAGGGCTTGCTCGCGCATTTCGCGGGGACTGGCATCGAGTCCCTCATCGCGCGCAATTCGCAGAAACTGGTCCAGCAGCGGGCCCACCTGGCGCGCGGTCACGGAGTGGATTCCAATGCGCCGGCAGGCATCCAGGCGGAATTGGTTGCGGGAGGCGTGGTTCCAGGCGCGCATGAGGATCCAGAAATCGGAGGCAGCCTGGGATCCCAGCAAATCCTCGCGGGCAGATTCCACCTCGCGGCCCGGGTTGCGCAGGAGCAGGTCGCGGCCCTGGGTGAGGGCGGCCACGAGGCAGGCGGAATGGACACAGTCATGCTCCTGCGCGGCCAGCAGCATCCGGGCATAGCGCGGGTGCAAAGGAAAGGCCAGCATTTTGCGGCCCATGGGAGTGATGGTGCCCTGGGCATCCAGGGCGCCAAGATCCGTCAGCAAGCTTTCTGCATGGGCCAGTGCGGCATCATCGGGTTTTTCCAGCCAGCGAAATTTTTGGAGGTCGTTTATTCCGGATGCCTTCAGCGTGAGGGCGACTTCGGCCAGGTCCAGGCGGCGGACTTCCGGGAGTTCCTGGGGCGCTCTTTCCTGGTGTTCGGCAAAGGACCACAAGCGCAGGCATTGTCCCGGCGCAGTGCGCCCGGCCCGCCCGGTCCTTTGCTCGGCATTCGCCTGGGAAATGCGTTCCACCAGCAGGGTGTTAATGCCCCGGTTGGCATCGTAGCGCGCCACCCGGGCCAGCCCGGAATCAATCACCATCCGCACCCCGTCAATTGTCACGGAAGTCTCCGCCACATTAGTGGCCACCACCACCTTGGGCTGCGCATGACGTGCCACTGCGGCGTCCTGTTCCCTCGGGGGCAATTCCCCATGCAGGGGCAGCAGGATGCGGCCCCGGGATTCGGATGTGTTTCGGATGGCCTCAAGGGTCTGGCTTATTTCAAAGCCGCCGGGCATGAAAACCAGCACATCCCCTTCGCCGCCCTCCTGGACATATTGGGAAAAGGCCTGGGCCGCGAGTTCCCATACCGGCGGACCCTGGGAGCCAATCCGGTGTGGCAGGTAGCGGGTTTCAACCGGAAAAGTCCGCCCGCCCGATGCCAGCGTGGAGCAGGGGGCCATGTAGGATTCCAGGGCACGGGCATCCAGCGTGGCGGACATCACGGCCAGCAAGAGATCGGGACGAGAGCGATCCTGCAGGTCCAGAGCTTGGGCCAGGGTGATGTCACCGTAAAGATGGCGCTCATGAAATTCGTCAAAGAGTATGGCGGAAATTCCGGGTAAATCCGGTTGGTCTATCATCTGGCGCAGGAGAATACCCTCGGTCACGAACCGGATGCGTGTGCGCGCGGAGGTGACATTTTCAAACCGAATCTGGTATCCCACCTCCTCGCCTAATTTCACTCCCATTTCCGCAGCCACCCGCGCCGCCAGGAGCCGGGCCGCCAGCCGCCGGGGTTGCAGCACCACCACCTGCCCCTGTCCAGCCAGCCCGTGGCGCAGCAAAATCTGTGGCACCTGGGTGGATTTGCCCGAGCCTGTGGGGGCTGATAAAACCAGTCTTTTGCCATGACGCAATTTTTCAACAATTTGCGATTCAATTTCGTAGATGGGCAGGGGATCGGCCATGAGGCGGGGAGCATAATCAAAGCGCCGCGGCGGCAAAAGTAAATCGTGGCAAATCCTGGAAATTCGTGAAAATTCCCGGGCGCCTGTCCCTGGCCGGCCCACTCAAAAGGCATCCGCAGGCTGAAGGGATTGAGGTCTGGGATTGAGGTCTGGGATTGCGAAGGTGCCGTGAATGGCGCATCTTTGGGAACGATTCCTGCGAATGCATGGCGGGCAGCTTGGAATGGCCCCCGACGCGCTTGCGGGGATCGCCCCAAAATTATGGCCCAGGCAATCATGGATCCGGAGAAAGTGCGGCGTTTCGCGGAGGAACTGCAGCGTTTCAACACGGAAATTGAAAACCGCATGGTGTTGCTTCATGCCCGTTTCACGGCATTGGGCGATACGTGGCAGGACCAGGAGCACGAGAAATTTTCCGAGGAATTCCGGCAGGCGCTGAAGGCGCTGAAGCGGTTTACCGAGCTGGGCAAGGAGCACACCCCCTATTTGCTGCGCAAGGCCCAGCGCATCGAGGATTATCTCAACCAGCGTTGAACCATGTCCCAATCCGCGCAGGTCGCCTCGGTGGAAGCCATTGAGAATTTCAGGGCCAGGCTGGTGATTTACCTCGGGCAGATGCGGCCCCTGGTGGATGAGATCAGCCGGGAGGCGGCGCAGGTGCGTTTTTGGCTGCAATCAGACCGTCAACCGCACTGGCAGCAGCAGTTGCGCCTGCGCCATCGCAAGCTTGAGGAGGCCCGGCAGGAACTGTTTTCCGCGCGCCTCTCCAAGCTTCAGGAAGCCTCCACCCTTCATTACATGGCCGTGACGCGTGCCAAGGAGGCGGTGCTTGAGGCGGAAAACAAGCTGGCTCACATCAGGCAATGGAACCTGGAAATCGAGGACCGCGCGGCGCCGCTGACCCGCCAGATTGAACAACTCCAGGGCTTTCTGGCTGCGGACATGGCCCAGGCGGTGATCTGGCTCAACCAGATACTGGCCACGCTGGATGCCTACCGCGAGGTCAAAAAAGACCGTGAAAACCTGGCGCAGGAGCCGACACAGGAGTCGGGGCAGGGGTTGCCCGACCCAGCGGGGCAGGAGGAGAAGCCATGAATCTGGGCGCGCAAAAGAGCCGGTTGACCGCGCTAACCCGGCAGATTGGCGTGGATTGGAAAGAGACCAAGGCCCGCTGGACGGATTCCCAAAGCCGCGAATTTGATTCGCACACCATGGTGGAATTGCAGGCCCACGTGGACCGCGCCATCCTGGTCATTGAAAAATTGGAAACCCTCCTCGGCAAGATAAGGAGCGACTGTGAGTAAACCGTCTTCTGTTCTCCCCTCTGTTTTGGAACTGATCAGCCTCCTGGAAACGCTCAAACGCCGCGTGCAGGAATTTGCCGCCCGGGAAGACCAGTTGAACCAGGATTTGCGGCATGGCCTCGCCAAGGCAGACGCGGATTTTGCGGCCATCGGTGACAACCAGGAATCCGTGGCCAACCGGCACATGCTGGAGGCCCAGGCCAGGCTGGCCGCCGAACTCACGCGCATCCGCCTGCGGCGGGATCAACTGCTGCGCCGCATTTCCCGGGCGCACGACCGCATGACGGAGCGCGGCACCTCAGAAATCAGCTCCCATGACCGGCTTTGGAGCGAGCGCACCCAGGAGATTGTGGCCGGGTTGGAGCAGCAGCGGGATGCTGATCTGGGACGCGTGCGGGAAGCCCGCCAGGATTTTGAACGAAAGTTGGCGGATGCAGAAACACAACTGGCCCTCCTGCGGGATCAGGCGGCGTCCTCCGTGCGCGGTTTTCCAATTCTCCACCGCAAACTTTTTCCAGGGGCAGCCCCTGCCGCATCCGTGCCGTCTGCGGGGCCTGTTTCCCCGCCCCAGGCTTTTTTGGATGAAGCGGGACGCCTTCAAAAGGCCATGCAGGCGAGCCTGCTCCAATTTCGCCGGTCCGGCCCGTTTTTCCTGGTGGCGGTGACCCGCTGGAAAACGGTGGCGATTTTGCTGGCGTTGTTGGCCCTGGCCCACCCGGTTTTACAGCGCTGGGGTTTTCAGCAGGTAACCGCGATGGACTCGGAAATGGCCGGGGGCTGCCTGGGCCTGTGGTGCGGCCTGTATTTTCTGGCGGGCCATCTGGCGGGGCCTTTTGTCACAAGCCTGGCAGGTCTCCTGGCGCAGGCTGCCGCGGGCGTGGAGGCTGGCCGGGTCCGGGGTGCGGAGTATCATGCCGCCGAAGAGGCGCGGGCCGCTGCCCAGTTTGAATCCGGTCGGGCTGCAGCGCACCAAGCCTGGCGGGAAGCCGTCCGCGACCTGAACCAGCAGCGGGAAGCCTGGCCCGGGCTGATCTCGGAAAAAGCCTTGAGACTGGAGACGCAGGTGACCCGCTGGCATTCCCTGGCCGCGCAGGAGATGCAGGACCGGCATGAGGCGGAGTTGGAGGAGCTCAAGGCCGTGGACCTCGAAACCGTCCGCGCCAACATGGCCGCTCACGAAGCCCGGCTTGCCTCCCTTCAGGAAACCCACCAAACAAGCTTTGAAAAACTCTCGGCTGCATGGCGGGAGGAAATCCAGGGGCTGTGCGCACGCCTGGAGGATGCCATCCGGGAGGCGGATAAAATTTCTCCGCCATGGTCCTCCATATCGTGGGAGGCATGGACCCCTCCGCGCGATTCAGGGGCAGGGGTGCGCTTTGGCTCGCTGGAAGTGCCGGTCAAGTCTTTCCTCGGAAGATTGCCTGTCCATGCCGGTTTGGCCTGGCCGGGACCGCCCGTATGGAACCTGCCCCTCGTGCTGGTTTCCCCGCTTCAAGGCTCCATCCTGTTTGAAAGCGGCAAAGCCAGCGGCGAGGAGGCTTTTGGAGTCATTCACAACATCATCTTCCGCCTGCTGGCCTCCTCACCGCCCGGTCGGCTGAGTTTCACCATTTTTGACCCGGTGGGATTGGGGCAGAATTTTGCCGCGCTCATGCACCTGGCCGATTACGAGGATGCCAACATTGAGAGCCGCATCTGGACGCAGCCCGCCCAGTTTGAGGAAAAGCTGGCCGAGTTGAATGAGCACATGGAGAAAATCATTCAAATGTACCTGCGCAATGAGTATGCCAGCATTGCGGAATACAACGCCGCGGCGGGCAGTGTGGCCGAGAAATATCATTATTTGGTGATAGCGTCCTTTCCGGTCAATTTCAGTGAAAACGCCGCGCGACGCCTGCGGAACATCGCCGCCAGCGGCGCCCGCTGCGGCGTTCACCTGCTCATGCACTGGGACCAGCGAAATGCGCCCCCCACGGATTTTGTGCCGGATGAACTGCGTCAAAACACTGTCGGATTGGTTCATGACGGACGGGGATTTGGGCTGGCCAGGGGATTGGGTGGCGGGGTGCGGGCGCACTTGGATCCACCCCCGTCTCCCGAGGTGGCCACGGCCTTTTTGCATCGTGTGGGGCAGGTGTGCAAGAATGCCAACCGAGTGGAGGTGCCGTTCCGGCAAATTGCGCCTGAGGCGGCGGGAATCTGGGGGGAGACCACCACGGAGAGGCTCCGCGTGCCCATAGGGCGCGCCGGCGCCACCAAGCTGCAGAACCTCGAACTGGGCGTGGGCACCCGCCAGCACGTGCTCGTGGCGGGCAAAACCGGCTCGGGCAAATCCACCCTCTTTCACGTCCTCATCACCAACCTGGCCCTGCGGTGCAGCCCTTTGCAGGTGGAGTTTTACCTGGTGGATTTCAAGAAGGGCGTGGAATTCAAATGCTACGCCTCACGCCGCCTTCCCCATGCCCGCGTGGTGGCCATAGAAAGCGACCGCAGATTCGGCCTGAGCGTCCTGCAGCGCGTGGATGAGGAACTCCGCCGCCGGGGGGACAGGTTCCGTCAACTCGGCGCCCAGGACCTGGCCGGGTTTGCCAGGGCCGGAGGGGAACCCATGCCCCGCACGCTCCTGATCATTGACGAGTTTCAGGAATTTTTTACGGAGGAAGACTCCGTCTCCCAGGGCGCCGCCGTGCTTCTGGATCGCATCGTGCGCCAGGGCCGCGCCTTTGGCATTCACGTCCTGCTGGGATCCCAAACCCTGGGCGGCGCCTACACGCTGGCCCGGGCCACAATGGGTCAGATGGTGGTGCGCATCGCGCTGCAATGCAATGAAGCTGATGCCCTCCTGATCATGGACCAGGATAACCCCGCACCCCGGCTGCTTTCGAGGCCCGGCGAGGGGATTTACAACGATGCCGCCGGGGCCATCGAGGGCAACAGCCCTTTCCAGGCGGTCTGGTTGTCAGACCAGGACCGGGATTTCTACCTCGCACAAGTCCGTGAGCGAGCCGATCACCAGCCGGAGTTGGCAGGCTTGGCGCCTGTGGTGTTTGAAGGGAATGCCCCGGCGGATGTGGTGGAAAATACCGCCTTGAACACCGCCCTGGGCCAGGTGAATGTGGCCAGGCCGGATTCCGTCGCCTTGTGGCTGGGCACGCCCAATGCCATCAAAGGACCTACCGCGGCCCGTTTCCGGCGGCAGAGCGGCGCCAACCTGCTGCTGGTTTGCCAAAGCGAGGAGCGATCCACGGATTTTTTCAGCCTCGGGATTTTGGGGCTTGCCGCCCAGTATCCGAAGGACGGGGCACGGTTCCTGGTGCTGAGCCAGGCTCCGGTGGGCACGCCGGTTGGGGACTGGTGGCAGTCCATTTGCGGAATGGTTCCCCAACCCATGACCATGGCCGGGCCTGCTGCGGCGGCGGAAATGCTGTTGCAATGCGTCGAGATGCTCAAGCAACGCGCCGATGAACCCGCCGCCGGGCCGGAGGTGTACCTGGTGATCCACTCGCTGCAACAATTCAAGAAATTGCGCCAGGAGGATGATTTCAGTTTTGGCGTTGGCGGAGCGGGGGATGCCCCCGGCCCCGCCGCGTTATTGCAGCGTCTCATCACCGAGGGCCCGGCGCTGGGAGTGCATGTGCTGCTCTCCTGCGACACCTATAACAACGTGGGCCGGTTCCTGGGCCGGAAACTCCTCTCCGAGTTCGAAATGAGGGTGGTTTGCCAGATGAGCGCCAGCGATTCCGCCAGCCTGGTTGATGCGCCGGATGCCTCCACGCTGGGGCTTCACCGCGCCTTGTATTATAATGACCGGGAGGGCCTGATGGAAACCTTCCGCCCCTATGCCCGTCCGGAAGCCTCCTGGCTGGCGGAGGCCGGGCGCAGGCTGGGTCGCCGGGTTTAACCCGAAAAACGAAATGGAAAAGGCCAATCTGCGCCAATCTACCGGGCGCAAACTCTTTGGAAAAACCTCACCAGACCGCTTCGGGTATGGTTTCGGTTTTTCCAAAGGGTTTCCGCTCCAGCACCTTGCCGCATCTTGACCTTTTCCATTTCGCTTTTCAGGTTTGAGTTTCGCCCCTGCCAGGCTGCCCGCCCATTTGGATCATGGCGCACCTCAGTTTTTAGGCTGGTGAAATTTGCGTGGAAGGAGAGCGTAGGGGCGGTTTTGGGTTTGTGTTTGACCATGTGGAGCATAGGAATGCCCAACGTGGGGGCGGATATTCCCAGCAATCTTCCCTGGGTTGGATGCTTTTTATGTGCCGCCCATCTGGGGTTGGGGGCAAATTGCCCGTTTCCGAAAGATCAGTGCCACCCCTCCCCGGCCCTCCCCATCAATGGGATTGATGGAGAGGGAGAAAGAGGCGGTGGATTCAATAGGGCTTTAAACTATTTCGAAGGTCGAAGGCCATCGCCATTTCAAGCGCACACAACAGCCCTGCGCCTCTGGTTTCCTCGCCCCGCCAGCGGAGCGCGGGGAGAGGATTAAGGAGAGGGGAGATCGCAAACATCCAGCGCGAAAGATGAACAATTTCATATTCCGAAAGACCAGTGCCGCCCCTCCAGGTCCCCGCCACCCATGGAGATTGATGGGTAGGGAGGGCGGAGCAGTTGGTTTGTGGAGGTTTATAAAAATTCAAACGCGGAGGCTTAGGGTGACTCTCTCAAATACCGAGATGCGCCCATTTGAATCATTTATTTTTTTCTCTGCATTGACTTTTCCGGGTGCAAATGAAACCTTTTCGCCTAAAGCCTCCCTTGAAAAACCTCGGGGGAAGGCAGGGGAATCACAGTTGTGGCTGAAAAAGACGATTATTTATTGGATTTGCTGGTGGATCTGGGATTCACCTCCGCTGAATTGGTGGAAGCAGCAAAGGAGGAGGCCAAGGCCTCCGGCGTGGGTGTGGTGGATTTGTTGGTGGCCAACAAGGTCATCCGCCCTGCCGATGTCACCCAGGCCCGTGCCGCACAATTCGGCGCGGAAGTGGTCAACCTCCAATCCATCAAGATTGATGACGAGGTCATTTCCATGGTCTCCAGGGACATCGCCCGCAAATACCGGGTCGTGCCCATTTTCAAAAGCGGCGACAAGGTGGCCGTGGCCATCGCCGACCCGTCCGACCTGAACACCATTGACACACTCACCCACCTGCTGCATGCGGAATTGGAGGTGCGTGTCGCGTCCGAGCCGGATATCGAGGCCGCGCTGGGCAAGTATTATGGGTCCGAGAAAAAGGCCATGACCGATGGCGTTTTCAAGGACGTGATCCAGGAACTGACCCAGGACAATGTCCAGGTCAATGCCGATGCCGACGGCGCCGAAGTGGATGCCGATGCGCCCCTGATCCGGCTGGTGAACCAGATCATCGTGGATGCCTTCAAGCTTCGCGCCTCGGATATTCACCTGGAACCCCTTGGCAAAAGATTCCGACTGCGATACCGGATTGACGGAATGATGCAGGAAATGAAGTCCCCGCCCAAACAGCTTCAATCCTCAATCATCGCGCGCCTGAAAATCCAGGCGGGCATGACCATTTCTGAACACCGCATACCCCAGGACGGGCGCATCCAGACCAAGGTGGGGACCAAGCTGATTGACCTGCGCGTATCCTGCCTGCCCACCAACCACGGTGAAAGCATCGTGATGCGTATCCTGGACAAGGAAGGCCTGCGCCTGGGTTTGGCCGAGCTCGGTTTTTTGAGTGATGACCAGGCCACCTTCGAGCGGGTCATCGGGTTGCCGGACGGCATCCTGCTGGTCACGGGGCCGACCGGTTCCGGCAAGACCACCACGCTGTATTCCTGCCTGAACTTCATCAACCGGCCGGACCGGAAAATCATCACGGTTGAGGACCCCGTGGAATACGTCCTCTCCGGCATCAACCAGGTTCAGGTGAATGACCTGGTGGGATTCAATTTTGCCATGGCGCTGCGCGCCATCCTCCGCCAGGCGCCAAACATTGTGATGATCGGGGAAATTCGTGATTTGGAGACGGCGTCCATCGCCATCAATGCCTCGCTCACGGGGCACCTGGTTTTTTCCACATTGCACACCAATGACGCGCCCGGGGCGGTCACGCGCCTGGTGGATATCGGGGTGAAACCATTTTTGATTGCCTCCTCCACGCGATGCCTCATGGCGCAGCGGCTGGTCCGCAAAATCTGCAAAAAATGCGCGGCGCCCTACGTCCCCACGGATGGCGAAATGCGGTCGTTGGGCATCACGCCCGAGGAGGTGAAAAGCGCGAATGTGCAAAAGGGCAGGGGCTGTCCCAACTGCAACAATTCGGGCAACCGCGGCAGGTTTGGGATTTTCGAGATATTCGTGCTGGATGACGAGGGGCGCAAATTGATTTACGACCGCGTGCCCACCAGCGTGCTGCGCCAGCGTGCGCGGGAAATGGGCATGCGCACCCTGCGCGAGGATGGCATCCGCAAGGTGCTGGCAGGGCTGACCACCCCCGAGGAGGTGGTTCGCGCCACGGTGGGCGATGAGGCCTGAAATTTTTTCTAATTTATACTTATGTCCTATTCAATGTCTGATTTGCTGCAACTGGTGGTTTCCGAGGGGGCCTCAGACCTGCACGTTCGCGTTGGCACCGCCCCCACCATTCGTGTTCACGGCATTTTGCACCGCGTGGAAGGCCCGGCTCTGACACCGGAAAGTTCGGAGGAATTGATGCGCAGCATCACCTCGGAGGAGCACATCCAGCAGGTGCGGGAGCGGGGCGGGGCGGATTTCGCCTTTGCCTTCGGCGAAGCCGCGCGTTTTCGGGTGAGTGTGTTCAAGGAAAAAGGCAACTTCGGCATGGTCCTCCGGCAGATCCCCAGCAAAATGCTCACCTTCGAGCAGATTGGCCTGCCCGAATCCGTCAAGGAATTGCTGTTCAAGCCCAGGGGCCTGATCCTGGTCACCGGCCCCACCGGCTCAGGCAAATCCACCACCCTGGCTTCCCTCCTCAATATCGTCAATGAGACCCGCGATGAGGTGCACCTGATCACCATCGAGGACCCCATCGAGTATTATCACAAGCACAAAAAAGCGCTGATCACCCAGCGCGAGGTGCATGTGGACGTTCCCAATTTTGCCGAGGCCCTGCGCCGGGCGCTGCGGCAGGACCCGGACATGATCCTGGTCGGTGAAATGCGCGACCTTGAAACCATTGAGGCGGCCATCACGGCCGCCGAAACAGGACACTTGGTTTTTGGCACCCTCCACACCACTGGCGCCGCCAAAACCATTGACCGCCTCACCAATGCCTTCCCCACCAACCAGCAGGAAATGGTTCGCATCCAGCTCTCCACCGTCCTGCAGGCGGTCATCTCCCAGTTGCTCATTCCACGCATTGACAAGCCCGGGCGCGTGGCCGCCTTTGAGATCATGGTGAACACACCCTCCATTGCCGCCCTCATCCGGGACAACAAAACCTTCCGCATCCAGTCCGACATCCAGACCGGATCCAAATACGGCATGGTGACGCTGGATAGCTGGCTTATTGACAAATACATGAAGGGCATGATTTCCAGGGAAGAGGTCATCAATAAATCGCAGGACCCCACCACCATCATGTCCAAACTCCAGGAACTGGACCTGGCCACAGCCGTCGAGCAGGGCCGCGCACAAAACAAATAATTCATACCCCCATGGCCGAGGAAATCTCCGATCCATTATTGTCCTTGATCCGCCAACAAGGAATGATTGACGACCTCCAATTCGAGGACGTCCTGGCGGAGCACGCCCGCAACGGCACCCCCTACATCCAGGTGCTTCAGGATTTTGGCATTTTGAAGCTGCATGACATCCTGCAGGTGGAAGCCCATGCGCTCGGCACATCGGTGGTTTCCCTGGCAGACGGGGAAATTCCTGATGACGTGGTCAAGATTGTGCCGCAGAAGGTTTCGCAGATGTACCACTGCATGCCCGTCTCGGTGAAAGATGGCATGGTGCAGGTGGCCCTGGCCAACCCCTTGGACCCGGCCAGCGCCGATGAAATCCAGTTTGCCATAAAAAGAGATGTCCAGGTGGTGGTGGCGGATCCTGCCGAAATCGCCAGGGCCATAGAAAAATATTACGGGGCGGACGACAATGAAAGCTTCTCGGAAATTCTCAAGGAAATCGGGTCGGATAAGAAGTTAGCGCAGGAGGTCAATGAGGCGGAGGATGATGTCCGGGCGGCGGAGGCCCTGGCCAACGAGGTGCCAATCGTCAAGTTCGTGAACCTGGTCCTGCAGCAGGCGGTTGTGGACCGGGCTTCCGACATTCATTTCGAGCCTTTTGAGACCGAGTTCCGCATTCGTTACCGGGTGGACGGCGCCCTCTATGAAATGGCGCCTCCCCCCAAATACCTGGCTCTGCCCGTCACCTCACGCATCAAGGTGATGGCAGGACTGAATATTTCCGAGAAACGCCTGCCCCAGGACGGACGCATCAGTCACCGCATCGGCGATCGGCAGGTGGACCTGCGTGTGAGCACGCTCCCCACGGCTTTTGGTGAATCGGTGGTGTTGCGCGTGCTGGACCGCGGCTCGGTCAACCTGGAGCTTGAATCGCTTGGTTTTCCCAAGTACGTCCACGAATTTGTATCCGAAGTGATCCAGCGGCCCAACGGCATTTTCGTGGTGACGGGACCCACCGGCTCAGGTAAGACCACCACCCTCTATTCCTGCCTGCGCCGGGTCAACACCATAGATTCAAAGCTTCTCACCGCCGAGGACCCGGTGGAATTTGACATTGACGGCATCATGCAGGTGGCCGTGAACGAGGCTGCGGGGATGACTTTTGCCAAGGCCTTGAAATCCTTCCTGCGCCAGGACCCGGACATCATCATGGTCGGTGAGATGCGCGACCTGGAAACCGCCCAGATTTCCATTCAAGCCTCGCTTACGGGGCACTTGGTGCTCAGCACGCTGCACACGAATGATTCACCCGGCGCCGTCACCCGGCTGGTGGACATGGGGGTTGAACCGTTTTTGATTTCCTCCACCCTCATGGCGGTGCTGGGCCAGCGGCTGGTCCGCACCAACTGCAAGAATTGCCGCACGCCTTTCGAGCCTAATGAGGAACAATTGAGCCTTCTCAACCTTTCACCCCATGATTTGGGAGACAAGGTTTTTCATTATGGCCGGGGGTGCAGCACCTGCAACGACACAGGCTACAAGGGCCGAAAGGGCATTTATGAGCTTTTGGTGGTCAGCGAAGCCATCCGCATGCTGATCAATGAACGCGCCCCCACCGTGGTCGTCCGCCAAAAAGCGGTGGAATTGGGAATGGTAACCTTGCGCGAAGACGGGTTGAGGAGTATCTTTGACGGCGACACCACCATTGAAGAAGTGATCAAGTACACCTGAACGTTTAAATTTTATGCCTCGATTTCACTACGTAGCGCTGGATGCCCGCGGCAATGAGTCCAAGGGCGTGATTGAGGTGGCCACCCAGAACGAAGCCATTGGGCGGGTCAAGGAGATGAACCTTTTCCCCACCCGCATCACCGAGGCGGACAAGGAGGGAAAACCCGATAAAAAGTCCAAAGCCAAGGCCCCAGCCAAGGCAGGGGCCAAAAAAGGGGGCAAAGGCAATGTTAACATTAACATCAAAATCCCCTTTCTCAGTGGAAAGGTGAAACCCAAGGTCCTGACCACTTTTACCCGCCAGCTTGCCACGCTGGTGGACGCAGGGTTGCCCCTGCTTCGTGGTTTGCGCGTTTTGGAGAAACAGGAGAAAAATGCCACTCTCAAGGAAATCCTGGCCAAACTGGCCACGTCCATTGAGGGCGGCAGCACCTTCTCCGAGGCTCTCGCTCAGCATCCCAAGGTGTTCAACCGCCTGTTTGTCAACATGGTCAAGGCGGGTGAACTGGGCGGCGTTCTGGAAGTGGTCCTCAAGCGCCTCGCTGAATTTTCCGAGAAAGCCCAGAAAATCAAGGGCAAGGTCAAAGCCGCCCTCTTTTACCCCATCGCCGTCCTGATCGTGGCTGTCGGCATCATGATCCTGCTCATGTGCTTCGTCGTTCCCAAATTCAAGGACGTCTTCTCAGGCATGGGTTTCAAATTGCCCACCTTCACCTTGTTCGTCATGGGAGTCAGCGACATCATCAAGAACAATATTCTTGCCACCATGGGGGTTGTGGCCGTGTGCGTGGTTCTATTCATGCTTTTCATCCGCACCAAGTTCGGATGCCATTTGTGGCATAAAACCCTCCTGGTCATGCCCGCCTTCGGGCCGGTCATCAGCAAAGTCGCCATCTCCCGGTTCACCCGCACCCTGGGCACGCTCGTCAGCAGCGGTGTTCCCATCCTGCAGGCTCTCACCATCGTCCGCGAAACTGCCGGCAATGTCATCGTCGCAAATGCCGTCAGCAAAATCCATGAAAGTGTCAAGGAAGGTGAAACCATCACCGCTCCCATGGAGAGTTCCGGCGTCTTTCCTCCCATGGTCGTCAGCATGGTGGACGTGGGTGAACAAACCGGCGCTCTGCCTGAAATGATGATGCGCATAGCCGATGACTACGATGAACAGGTGGACAATGCCGTCTCGGCCATGACCTCCCTGCTCGAACCCATCATGATCGTCTTTCTGGCGGTGATCGTGGGCAGTATCGTTATTGCCATGTTCCTGCCCTTGATCCAGATGATCAGCAACATGTCAGGCGATGGCGGCGGTGGCAACGGAGGTTGATTTCCGGGTTTTGCCGTTTTTGCTCGATTTTCACGAGCCAATCATAAATACTCAAAACATCTATTGACATTTATGGCGGCTTCGGGTAAATACAAAGTAGTTACATTGCATTGCTGGATTATTCGCGGTTGAACTTTTATGGAGTTCGATTGGAATAATACACCATTCGATTTGGGCTCTTTGACGCATCAGGAAATCGAAGAATCGTTTGAGGACGCGTTTGCGGTCCGGTTGCTGCCGGATTCCCCCAGGTTTGGGGTGCAGGCGCGATTTTTCAACCTGGGGCTCTCAGCGGGTGGCATTGGCATTTTTAGCGTGTACCGCACCAACGGGCGGCAAACCCGGGTGCTCTTTGCGCGGCCTTTCGAAACGGAAGAGAGGTTTTTTTACCAGCGCAAGATGGAACAAACGCTATTGTGAAACTTTTAAATTGAGCCAGGGAGGATGGGGTGGGGAAGAGGGATCGGATGATCCGGGTGATTGACGGGATATTGTCGTGGGGTGCGGTTCGGAAATGGTTGATGCGGGGTGAAATGAAAAAACGGGAAGCGCGGCGAAATAGCCGGGAATGGATGATATGCGGACCTTTGCCAACTGGGAGGAAGTGCCCCTCTTTGACAGTGAAGAGGCGGAGGCCGATTTTTGGGCGGAGAACCGCCCGGACCTGCGCCTCATGGAAAGCGCGATTGCCGGCAGCGCCGAGTCCTCCGAATCGGTGACCATCACCCTCCGGTTTGACCCGCGCATGCTGGCGCGGATCAAACGGCTGGCGCGGTCGCGTTATTTGAATTATCAAAGCATGATCAAGCAATGGTTGAGCGAACGCATGGAGCATGAGCTGCGTGACCGGTGAAGAAAGCGTTTGAATTTGAGACAATCATGAAACCTACTGACAACAAAGGGCGGGCTTGGGTGAAAGGGCAAAACGGGTTCACGCTGATTGAACTCTTGGCCGTGATCTCCATCATTGGGGTGATTGCCGCGCTGCTCATTCCCGTGGCGGGCAGCGTGAGTCGCACCAAGAAAATCAACACCGCCCAGGCGGAATTGCAACTGATCGAAACCTCGTTGGAAAGTTACAAGGCACAGCATGGTTTTTATCCGCCTTCCAATGCTTTAAATCCCCTGAATAACCCACTTTACTATGAGTTGGAAGGGGTGACGAACAGCAATGGAACCTATCAAACCATGGATGGCAACACTTCAGTGGCTGTCAGTGACTATTCCGGGCAATTTAACTTGGGAGGTGTGTTTAATGTCTCCCGGGGCACCGGGGAGGACGGGGCTGTTGCGCATAATTATCTTCCAGGACTGAAAAACAGCATGATTGGTTTCGGAACGAATAACAATGGAATAACCTTCTACTACCTTGTTACTTCCGTGGGCGGACCTGACCCTGGATACACTCCGTTTCTGTCGCAAAGCTTGGTTGTGACTCATTCCTTTTACAACCCCTTTCGTTATGAGTATCCCGGTACAAACAACCCGAACTCCTACGACTTGTGGGTGGTGTTGTCCATCAACAACACAAAATACCTGGTGTGCAACTGGAGCCAGTCCTTTCAGCGAAATACCACCATGCCCTGATTTACCGGAGCCTTTTATGAGCCTTTCTCAAACCCCATGCCGGATGATCCGCAGGATTCCTGTGGAATGGCATGATTCAGTTTGGGAACCAGCCGTGGAGGTGCGCCCTTCCTCGAAATCCGATCGCGTGGCTGGCTTGACCGTGCCAGGCGCAACCAATGTCTGCCTAATGTATTCCCATTCCATGAAACCCCTCCTTCATTTCAGAAACCTGTGCCGGTCAAACCGTGCCTCCCGGGGGCGCCGGGGCCTGTCCGCATTCACCCTGGTGGAACTGCTCACGGTCATCGCCATCATTGCCATTCTGGCGGCAATGCTGTTGCCCGTGTTGAGCCGTGCCCGTGTCTCGGCCCAAAAAACCCAGGCGCGCGTCCAGGTCAATGACATCGCCAACTCCATCCAAGCCTATGAATCCGCCTACGGCAGGTTTCCTGTTTCACCCCAGGCCCAGGCCGCGGCTGCGGCCAATGCCGGGACCGGCAACGCCGATTTCACCTACGGCGGTTATTTCACCAACACGCCCGGGACCGGCATCCCCATTGGCACACTGGTCAAAGGGGCGCCGATGCTGAATTCAGAGGTGATCGCCATTCTCATGGATTTCACCAATTACCCGGACAATCCGACGCAGTTCACGGTCAACACCAATTACGAAAAAAATCCCCAGAAAACCCAGTTCCTGAATGCCAGGACGTCCGGTTGGGACCCCTCGCAGCACGGGTTCCCGCTGGCCGGCGTGGGCAATGACTTGGTGTACCGCGATCCCTGGGGCAACCCTTACATCATTTCCATGGATTTGAACTACGACGGCCAATGCCAGGATTCATTTTATGACCTGTCGGCTGTTTCCAAAATGAATGGGAACCAGGGATACAATGGCCTGGTTGATTCTTCTGGAAACATGGATCAATTCACTTTCCATGGGCCGGTGATGGTGTGGTCCATGGGGCCGTTTGGCCCGGGCACGCCCAGTCTTTCTTCGTTTGACCAGACCCAGGCGGCCACGGCCTCGCCCAATCGCAACCATGTTTTAAGCTGGCAGTGAACTTGAAGCATTCCATTCGTGACAGGGTGGCGTTCACATTGGTGGAGCTGTTGGTGGTGATTTCCATCATGGCCATCCTGGCGGCGCTTGCCGTTCCGGCGCTCAAAAACATTGGCAAGGGCAATGCCCAGGTGGGCGCCGCCCAGCAATTGGTCAATGACGTGGCTCGCGCACGCCAGCTTGCCATCAGCGACCGCACCATGGTTTACATGGTGTTTGTCCCCACGAATTTCTGGATGGCATCTTCCTGGTTGAGTTCACTCACGCAGCCCGAGCGTGCGGTGGCCACCAACCTGATGTCCATGGAATTATCCGGGTACGCCTTTGTGGCAAAAGGCGCGCTGGGCGATCAACCCGGCAACCATCAATGGCATTATCTGGATACCTGGAAGGTCCTTCCCCAGGGCTTCATGATTGCCCCCATGAAGTTTCTCTCCCCGCCGCCTTACTACACCTATTTCAGGGACCCCATCAACAACCAGGGATTCACCATTTACCCGTTTAATTTTTCCCCAAACATTCCGTTCCCGGTTGCGGATACCAACACGGAAAGCCTGGCTTCGGGAAACAATTCGGCGACATCCCCCCTCCTGCCTTACATTGCCTTCAATTACCTTGGCCAGGTGGTTTCATCCGCTTTTGATTCGGATGCATTGGGGACTGGCGTGGACATACCGCTGGCCCAGGGTAGCGTGGCCTACCCGTTGGATCCGGTCACCAAGACTCCCAGCATCCCCACCTCGGCGCTCCTGCCATCGGCGGTGACGGAATCCCCGCCCGGCAACAGCACCAATATCAATTACAACATCGTGCATGTGGATCCCCTCACCGGGCGCGCCACTCTCCTGTATCACCATGTGCAATGATTTCCTGAAAACCCGGTCTGCCACGTTTCGGCGCTCCAACTCCGCCTTCACCATGGTGGAGATCGCCATCTGCCTGGCCATCATTGGCATCGCTCTCGTGGCCATCATCGGGGTCCTGCCCATTGGCATGCACAGCCAGCAGGATACCCGCGAGGAAACGGTCATCAACGAGGATGCCGCCACCCTCCTGCCCATGATCGCCCATGGCCTGGCCGGCAACGATGACCTGACCAATTATGTTTACGCCATCACCAATACTTACACCCTTTACGACCCGTTCGGGAAGGTAAAGGGTTCGCCCATTGTGTACGGCTGCACTTACAGCGGCTGTTCTCCCAATAATGCCCCGTATTTTTCGCCAGTCTGGCTCACCAATGGGGCTAATATTGTGGGCTTGCTCAGCACCCCTGAATACATTGCGGTTACAAATAATTATCCCGCTGTCCCGCTCCTGACCAACAACGCCTACCTCTATCCTGTTTACAGCAATCATGTGGTGGCTTATGTCCATTCCATCAGCGGACTGGTTTCGTCCAAACCGCCCCAGGACAATCAACTGATGCAGAGTGATTCATTTTCCTACAAGGTGTATGTGGTCAACTCCGGCGTGGGTCTGGATTCTTCCTCATACGATGCTCCTTCAAACCAGCAGTTGTGGAACAACCAGCACGAAGTGCGCTTGAGCTTTTATTACCCGCTCCAGCCCAATGGCAATGTGGGGCCGTACAGCCTCACTTTCCGCGCTACCGTGGCCGGGCAGTTGGGGCCGCAGTTTGCCAATGGACAGTTGTTGTATTTTTACCAGCCTGGAACGTTCGAGGTGAACACAAACCTATGAGGATTCCTGAAGCGCATTCAGATGGGTGCAGTCGCGGCTGTTCCGGCGTGTTGGTCGAGGGTTCGCAGCCGGTGTGCAGCCCCGCAGCCTGTCTCTGGCGCGCGTTTTCACTGGTGGAAATCATGGTGGTGGTGGGCTTGCTGTCCTTGATTGTCCTGGTGCTCATGACCGTGTTCAACAATACCCAGCAGGCATTTCGTTCCGGCGTCACCCAGACAGACATCCTGGAAAACAGCCGCGCCGTGATGGAGTTGATCACGTCGGATGTCAAGCTCATGACCCCCAGCGATTTTCCCACCAATATCCTGATCAATAATCCATTTTCAAAACCGGGCTTTGACGGAATCAATTTCGCCAAAACCATCAAGTTGGCGGACTATCTGCCCGGCTATGACATGCCGCTGGTGCAGAACCTGCCCGGCAGCAGCCAGAGGCGCACCAACCTGGTCGAGCAGCTTTTCTGGATCAGCCGGCAGAATGTGAATGGTCGGGATTCATGGGTGGGGACAGGTTACACCGTCGTGGCCACCAATTCCTCCCCCATTTTTCCCCTCTATCGTTTTGTGACCAACACTCCCGTCTTGACCGATCCATTGGTAATGTACAATGCTTTCCTGACTGCCGTGAATGCCAATGCATTCACCAACATTGGCTGGAGCCATTTGATGGATGGGGTGGTGGATTTTCGCATGCAGCCTTACGATTTGAATGGTTATTGGATGATCAATTCAATCCAGTACAACTCCGGTTTTTCTAATTCCTACCCCAACACGGCTTTTTTCTTCCCGCCTTACCAGGGGGTGACCAATCTCTATTTCATGTCCAACGCCATACCCGGGTCTGTGCAGTTGGAATTTGCGGCGCTGGAGGACGCGGTGTTGCGCCGAGCTGAATCCTTTGGCGGGCCTTCCCTGGCTCAAAGCAACTATCTGGCGCAGCAAGCCGGGCGCACCCATGTTTTCAAACAAAGGATCGTTCTACCCAATGTGGACTCGTCCGCCTATCCATGAAATTCCACCACACATTTTCTTCCAACGCATCCCGGGCCGGGTTCATCCTGAATGGCCCGGGAGCCAGCCAGCCAGGACGCCGGGGCATGGCCCTGGTGATCACGCTGATCATGCTCTCTGTCACCCTGGTCATGGCACTGGCCTTCCTGGCTTTGGCCCGCCGTGAGCGCGCGGCGGTGAGCACCACCACGGATTCTGCCACCGCCAGGCTCGCAGCGGATTCCGCCCTGGCCGCAGCACAGGCCCAATTGATGGCCAATTTCATCTCCAGTACCAATGGCGGACTCAATTACGGCCTCATGGTGTCCACCAATTTTGAAAATATAGTTGGGCTTTATCCAGGAGTAGCCAGCCCCACCAACGTGAATTATTTTTATAAGTCTGACAATTCTGCCTATACCAGCGGGGATTTTCTCCAAAACGTGGCCAACCTCATGATTCTGCCGCGTGTTCCGGTTTTTATTCAGACCAATCCCGCCTATCCCAATAATCTCGATTTTCGGTATTATCTGGACCTGAACCAGAACGGTCATTTTGACGACACAACCATTGGCGACAATGTCCCCGAAATCCTTTTCAACGGAGCCACTAATGGTTATGGAGCCCAGGTCACCGGCGATCCCCAATGGGTCGGGATTTTGGCGCGCCCGGATCAGACTCATTCTGCCAACAACCTGTTCCTCTCCCGTTACGCTTTCATGGCGGTGCCGATTGGTAACGGACTGGATTTGAATGCGATTCATAATCAATCAGCAGGTACAGCGCTTTACAATGGTGTGAACCCAGGTTCGGGATCCAGTGGATACCTGCGCAATGAAGGGGTCGGATCGTGGGAAATCAACCTGGCCGCCTTTCTGGCCGACTTGAACACCAATCAATGGGATGTGCCGGGTTCGGGAAATGATTACAACTACCTGGAGCCATTGGGATCGCCGAACACGGGCGCGGCATTTCAGGATGCGCTGTCGCTGTTGAGTTACCGTTATGATTACAATTTGAACACCCTTTTGCCACTGGGCAGCGCGTTGGCGTTTGGCGGCCTGCGTGCGCAAAACGAGCCTTTTGACCTCAATGTCTCGGGACCACTGCTTCGCCAGACGCTGCCTCTTTTTTATGCCAACACTCCCTCCATCAGGTGGGCTGGCTCCTTCAACACCAACCGGTTTTATGACCTTCCATCGGAGCTTTACAACCCTGCCATATCCTCTCCGCTGTTTGTGAACCGGCTTATCGCCGCAAACACCCAAAACGGTGTAGTCAATCCCTCCACCTATGACCGGTACACCTTTTACCGGATGATGTCGCAAATGGGGACGGATTCCGATCCGGATGACGGAAAGATGAACCTCAATTTTCGGAACATTGTGAATGGCAGGGTGGTGCCGGGCATGGAGACAAATATGTTGTATTGGACGCCACTTGATTTTTTCACCAATGCCGCCGACCGCCTGGTGCGGACCTACAGCACCAATTGGTTTGCCTCCAATCCCAACGGATACGTGCAGACCTACTATGGCTTGTATCCGCCCAACACCTTTTATGGCCAGCTTTACTCCTACGTGGACTATTATCGCAACCCGGACAATGTTTTGATCACCAATGATCCCTCCGGGTTCGGACTCACCAATGTTTCAACAAGTCCGTGGCTGGGTTGGACCAACACGGTGCCGGCGCTTTCCCTTACCAACATTCCTGTGTATGTGAATGGACAGTTCGTTTATTCGCCGGCCGTCAACCGGCTGTTGCAACTGGCTGCCAACCTGTATGAGGCTTCCACCAATGAGTTTTTCCCCAGCGTCTTCCGCCCCCTGTTTCGTGTGGACCGCGACACCAATATTTTCATCGTGGGATACACCCAGGTGCCTGAAATCAATCATGCCAATGACCTTGTTCAGGATCTTTATGATTTCAGCACGCCTTACGACGTGTCACAGGATGCGGGCAAATTGCGCGCCCTTTATGGGAACAGCACCGTCATGAACGCCAACATCTACGGCGTGCCCTGGATCATCGGGGCCAAGAAAGGGTTTCCCGCATTCAATCAGTTGGCGATGCTGAATGCTGTTTCAGTGACCAGGAAATTGCAGGTGCGCCGGAATTCATTAAACTCACCAATCTACACCAACCACTGGTACCAGCTCTCCATCTCGAATTATCTCAACGCATCCTTCTGGAATTCTTATTCCAATGATTATGTGCCCCAAGGCAAGCTCAGCGTTTATTTGGCTGACTATGTTTCGATGGGCTTGTCCAACACTCCCAGTTATCCGGTGCAGTATTTCACCAACTTATTCATTTTCAACACCAATGGATTCTCCAATGGGGCTTGGCCAGGTTCCAAATGGGCCAACAACATTGGCAGCCTGCCCAATGTCAACTCCTTCGTGACAGCCAATTGGGCCAATACCTTCAGCAACTGGGGCGGCATTTATGATGACACTGCGGTTTACAAAACTGCTGCACAGCAATTTGTTGCTGTAGGCTCATATGATTCATGGGAGACAAACAATACTTCCTTCGATCCATTCCCGCCCATGGAATTGATGACCACCAACTGGATGCGCGCGGTCATCTTGGACGAGGGCCATGTGATTGATTATGTCCAGTTGCGAGGTCCGATGGATTCGACCAATCTCGCGGCCGCAATCGCGGATCCGCCAACAATCTACGGCCTTTGGCCCGCCAATAATGCCAGCAATAATTCGTCAGATCCAAGCTATGGATATTTGAAGCAGATTGCCATTTCCGAAAACGGGCAAAATCTACCTCCGGGGGCAGTTTGGAAACCTGAAGGTTACCCCGGTGCGCTGACTTCCGTTGGGGCAGGGACTGAGTATTTTAGCGCCTATTTCACCCCCTCGCACCAGATGACTTTACCCCAGCAAACCTACTTCGCAACGAATTTGACCGTCCAAGCGGGCTACACGGCCACGCGCAATATTTTTGTGCCCTACCTGTACCAGGTCAATGATCCCTTGGTGCATTACCTGGCCAGTGATTTGAATGCGGGTGCTGGAGCGGTTTGGCATCAGGGGTTGGCAGAGCCTAACGGTTTCTGGCAGCAAGTGAACGGAGTGAGCCCCACGGCTGGTAGTTTGGTGTCAAGCACCCCGGGATTATCCCCCATGCCGATTGCGCCATTTGGTACGGACATTGTCAAGGGCCGCTACCAGCCTTGGGGTTACGCAGCCCCCACAGCCTTGCAAAGTGGCCTGTATTACAATTTTCAAAATCCCTTCAATGCCGCCTATAAAGACCCGGCGGTCTGGAATCCGGAGTATTGGGATTTTCCCACCAATTTGTATCCCACCGTGGGCTGGATCGGACGGGTTCACCGAGGCACGCCTTGGCAGACGGTCTATTTAAAAGCCACCAATATTGTCGTGCCTGGGAACGTGTTCGGAACCAACACATGGTCTGCGTGGACAGGGGATGTGAATCAATATGATGCCGCTGACAGCGCGCCGGTTCAGGACCGTCTTTTGTTTGATATCTTCACCGCCCGGCCCGGCCCCAACGCCGCCTTGGGCACATTGTCGGTGAACCAGACCAATCTGGCGGCATGGTCCGCCCTTTTGAGCGGCATGGTGGTGCTGACCAACCTGAATGAGTATCGCAATCAAATTGCTCCGGGCAACCCCATTCCCGTGAACAACTATACGCACAATTTCATCGAGCCGGCGGGAAATGCCGGGGCGGCCTCGCTTTTGGGCGGGTTGGTGAATGCCATCAATTTCCAACGGTCCGTTTTTAACACCAATGATTCAACATTTCCACCCGATAACCTGGTGGGCGCATTTGAGCATGCCGGCGACATCCTGGCCACGCCGGCTTTGACCCAGGAATCCCCCTACATCAATTGGGGTTACAACCAGCCCCAAGCCGGCGGGGTGAACATTGAGCAATCCTACGGCATTAATGACGAGGAATATGAATGGCTGCCGCAGCAAATGATGGGGTTGGTGCGGGATGAACCCACGCCCCGGTATGTGATTTATGCCTATGGCCAGGCGCTGCGCCCGGCGCCGAATGGCTTGGTGACCGCCGGCGGCACTTATTTTGGAATGGTGACCAATTACCAGGTGGTGGCCGAGAGCGCCGTGCGCGCCGTGATCTCCATCCAAAAGCATGTGGACCTTTCCGGGCGATTCCCGGTCACGAATTATGTCTCCCATGTGGAGAGTTACAATGTTTTGCCGCCTGAATGATGACTAAGTAAACCCGTTTTGCGCCGGATTTTCCTGGTTGCGGCCAGGCTGGCGCGGTGATTGTGACTGTTATGAAACGTACATTTTGGATTTTAACCTGCCTCGCCATTGTTTTGGCCGGCGCCTGGCTGGGATGGCAATGGAGCCATTCCACGAATGGGGGGGCGGGCAGGCCCTCTTCACCGGTGGTTTCACCCCGGCTATCCTCCACCGCGTCCGGGGGCAAAACCGTTTCTGGAAAATCCTCGCATGCCGGTTTCCTGCAAGGCACCAATCAACTGGCCTGGCGGCTTTCCAACACGCCGAAAAAGCTGGGGCAATTGTTGACCAATCCCCATGCCATCCTGCTTCAAAACGCCCTGATTGACACCACCGCGAGCATTGGCGCACTGAACATACCGCCCCTGTTGCAGGCCCAGGGTGATCCGGGGGCTTACATTGTCCAGGCCCGGGGCGTGATCACGCCCGCATTCCGGGCGGCCTTGCAGCAGGTGAGCGGACGCATCGTTTCCTATATTCCCAATAATGCCTACCTGGTCCAGGCCACGGCCTCCGCCGCAGGCGAACTGGTCGGCAGCCCGCTGGTTCAGTCTGTCATCCCTTACCAGCCGTATTTCAAATTGCAGCCCACCCTGCTGGCTTTGGCGGCGCAGAACGATCCCATTCCACCGGCCACGATGCTGACGGTGGGTCTTTTCAGCGCCAATTCCGTTTCCATCCTTGAGCAATCGGGTTTTCAACCCGTGGGCGCTGCCGAACCTTCGCCTTTTGGCGGACAAATCGTCAAAGTGCTGGCATCCTCCCGCAGCACGCTCGCGGAACTGGCCTCCCTTCCGGTGGTGCAGGCTGTTGAACTGGGCCACACCCGGGTGGAAGCCAATGACCTGGCACGGGTCACCATGGGAATCTCCACGGACACCGTGACCAACGCCAACTGGCTGGGCTTGGACGGGCAGGGGGTGACGGTGGAAATGAATGATTCAGGCGTGGATGCCACCCATCCGGATTTTTCCGCCAACCGCGTGACGGGCGACTCCGCCATCAGCCTGACGGACACCAACGGCCACGGCACCCATGTGGCCGGCATCATCGCCGGAAACGGATCGGAATCCCACACGGTAAATCCGCCACCCCAAGGTTCCGTGACCAATGCTGATTTTCGCGGCAAGGCGCCTCTTGCCTCGTTGTATGTGGTGGGCGGGGTGGACGAGGCCAATGGGAATGGCATTCCTGATTTTTACCTCCAACAACAGCCTGCCCTGACCAATGCCTTGATTTCCAACAACAGTTGGGCCTATGCGGGTGATAACAACTACGACCTGGCCGCCGCCAGTTATGACGCCGCCACGCGTGATGCCATGCCATTGGTACCCGGCCCGCAGCCCGTGTTGTACGTGTTTGCCGCAGGCAATGACGGAGGTGGATCCAGCGACGGCACCGGCGGCAATGCAGACACGATCCTCTCGCCAGGCACCGCTAAAAACGTGATCACCGTGGGCGCCCTGGAACAACTGCGCGACCTGACCAACGTCATTACCGACGTGACTTTCGGTCAGACCAACTCAGGGCCGTTTTGGCAGAGCCAGTCCGATTCCAGCAACCAGGTGGCCTATTATTCCGCCCGTGGCAATGTGGGGGTGAACACCGAGGGGCCATTCGGCCGTTTCAAGCCGGACGTGGTCGCGCCAGGCTCCTGGGTGGTATCCTGCCGTTCGTCCGAATGGGATACCAATGCCTATTACAATCCCACCAACCAGACCCCTACTGTCTATACCGACCAGACGGTCACCACGAATGTTCTTCAGTACTACAACGTGACCGTGCCGCCCAACGCGGTGAGCGTGACGATTCAAATCACGTCGAACCAGTTCACCACCGTGTTTCCCCCCGGCCTGGTGATTTATGCCCAGCAATCCGGCTACCCGGATCCCGTTAACGCGGCTGGTTCGATAGATGAGACCACCTACAATAACACACTGGCGATTCCGCCGGGGGGCGGCAATCTCACGATTCCCAACATTGCAGGGAATGGATTTGATTTTGCCGTGGGCGACACAACCAACGTGGCGGTGAATTACAATCTGACGGTGACGATTGACACCACCAACAGCACGGGGGGCAACGAGGAACAGGTGCTGGAGCAGTTGAACCAAACCCTGGCGCCTTGGTACCGGTATGAAAGCGGCACCAGCATGGCTGCGCCCGCTGTTTCCGGCATGCTGGCGCTGGTGCAGCAGTATTTGCAGTCGGACCTCGGGGTTGTTCCAAGCCCCGCCTTGCTCAAGGCCATGCTGATCAATGGCACGCGTTCCCTGGGCAGCTATTTCTTATCCGTGACCAATGATCTGAACACGGAGGGCTGGGGTCTGCCCAACATCCAGTATGCGCTCCCCGTGACGACCAGCAACCTTACCAGTATTGGATCGTTTTCCACCACGCCGATGTTTTTTGTCAATCAAAGCCCCACCAATGCGCTGGCCACGGGGCAGAGTCATACTTACGTGGTCACCATCAACACCAATGCCGCGGATTCCCCGCAATCCTACCAGTTGCAAGCCACGCTGGTCTGGACGGATCCGCCGGGTGATCCCTCCGCCGCCGTCAAGCTGGTCAATGGATTGGAATTGATCATCACCAATCTCGACACCGGCGACGTGTTTATCGGCAATGACATCAATGGCAATGCGGGATACAACATGCCGACTCCCACCAATACGGCGCCCAACATTGACACGGTCAACAACGTGGAAAACATCATCATACCTCCGGTCCTGGGCGGGCATTACTCGGTGACGGTGCTTGGACGGGATGTGAACGTGAATGCGGTGACCGAGCAGACCAACGACGTGGTGCAGGATTTTGCGTTGGTGGTCTCGGTGGGGGAGGGCGAGGCGCCGGATGCCATTTCGTCGGTGACCGACCAGGGCATTGCGAGCAACCTGACTGCAGACCAGGATGTGACCTATGTGGGAACCACCAACCAGGCCCTGTTCAACCAGTTTGTGGGCGCCAACACGCCGTTTCAGGGCACAAACCAGGTGGGTTTGGGGTCCAACACCATTTGGGGCGCCAATGGCGCGCTGACTTTGGGAATGACCAACCAGTGGCATTTCTACGTGGTCACCAACAATGCGCTGGATGCCAACGGACAATCCTTTGATGTGACCAACGCGGGGTTCATCACTTTCAACGCCTATGATCTTTCCATTCCCCGCATGGGTGTGTACGAGGAGGCGAATCCCGCCAACGCCACGCGGCCCCAGGCGGACATTGACCTTTACGTGACAACCGATCCCGGGCTCACCAACCTGAGCCCTGTCACGCTGTCCAACTGCCTTGCGGGGGTGAACAACAGCGGCGTGTCCCTGACCCGGGGCGGCACTGAAGCCGTGGTCTTCACCAATTCCCATCCCGGCGAGGTTTATTACGTGGGGGTGATATCCGAGGATCAAATGGCCTCGGAATATTCTTTCATTCCCATTTTCACTTCCACGCCGTTCAGCCAGTTGCTTCCCAATGGCGATGAGCTGGTCAACGGCCTTTTGCTTCCCGCCTACATCCCCGACGGCTCGCCCGCTGTTCCGGGCACCACCAATATCTTTGCGATCGCCACATCTCCGATGACGATTCAAAATGTCGTGGTCACCAACCTGAACCAGCACCAGAATTTCGGGGATTTGATCGGCGCGCTGAGCTTCAGCGGTTCCACCGCCATCCTGAACAACCACGACGGGCTGGGCAACACGTACAACACCATCACACCGCTGGTCTATGATGACAGCCCCACCCCCAGTGCCGGCTCCAGGAATTCGGATGGCCCGGGCAACCTGCTGCAATTTCAGGGCAAGTCTGCGGTTGGCGTATGGATTTTAAATGAGACAGACGATTCCCAGGGCGCCACCGGCCAGGTGAGCCAGCTTTCGCTTCTCATTCAGCCCCACCTGAATCTTCTCTTTCCGGGCATCGTCGTGGCCATTCCAGCCGGAGGATGGTTTTCGGATTATGTGTCAGTCCCCCCGGGTTTCACCAACCTCACCTTTTTCGCCACCAACTTGCCGCCGCTGGTCAGCCCTCCGCTGCAAATGTATGAAAAATTCGGCTCGGCGCCGACGGCCAGCATTTATGATTTTGCAGAAGGCCTGACCAATACCGTGGTTCCTGGCGGTAATCCCGGCAATTCCATCTCCATCGGACCTCCCTTGGACATTGGAAATTATTTCATCAGCATCTACAACCCCGGCTCCAGCCCGGCCAACGTTTATATCGCGGCCTCGCTGGGCATAGACACGTCCATCAACGATACCTTCAACTATGCCTCCACCGGTCCCACGCCGCTGCCGCCGGATGTGGTGACGATGAGTTCGCCCATCTCGGTGACCGCCACCCAGTTGGTGGAGTCGGCCAGCGTGGGGTTGGTGGTGAAATCCCCGCAAATTTCAGACATGACCTTCACCTTGGTCAGCCCCACGGGCCAGCGCATATTGCTGATGGAAAACCGGGGCGGCTTGAATACGAGTGGCGCAGGATCGGTCTTTACCTACACCAATGTGCTTAATTCCACAGCCACGGGCGGCGCGGCGACAAGCACCAACATCCTGGCCACTTCGGGATCTGCCACCACAGTGCCCATATCCTATAATTTTTATGCCATTCCGGATGAAATGACCGTTTACGAGGGCAATAATCCCGCCACGTTTAACACGAATTCCAGCGCATTTCTTTATGACACGACCTTGACCAATGGCGCGGGAAACTTCACGGTCACGGTCCAGCCGGGATTCACCAACCTGACCATCATCATGAACCAGTTTGGCAATCCAGACGTGGGGTCGGGCGGGGATGCCTGGGTGTACACCGCAGGCGCGCCCGTGACCAATTTCCAGTATCTCACTTTTACCGAAGACACCAACCTGGCCAGTGTTCCCATCAAGTTTGCAGTCCCGCCATTCAGCTTTTCACCCTCCAACCCGCCCAACTATGTTTTGAGCGACTTTTCCACCTCGCCTCCGGGGCTGTACACGGCTCCCACCAACATCCCGGATGCCTATGGAGGCTGGTCCGTGCCAACCAACCTGCAAACCTTGGGCGTGGTGGTCAACAGCACCAATGTTGAAGTCGTGACCAACAACCTGTTCCTGACCAACAATTATGTGAGCGTGGTTTCTGATCCAGCTCATACGCCGGGAGACGGATCCACGTCCAACATTCTTGCGCTGGCGAAGGGATCCATCACGCGTGTGATTCCCACCGTGCCTGGCAATATATACAATGTCACCTTCTGGTATCGCGGGCCGGATATTGCCTCCTGGTGGCGTGGCGAGGGAAATGCGGGGGATTCTTCCGATCCCGAAAACAATGGCAACAACGGGTCGCTGGTGGGCTTGTTTAACTTTCCTGCCGGGGAAGTGGGCCAGGCGTTTGACTTTTTCAACGGCGGAAATGAGTTTCAATTCGCGGGCACCAACGCCTATGTGCAAGTGCCCCAAAGCGCCTCACTGGATGTGGGGCAATCCAGCGGGTTCACCGTGGAAGGCTGGATCAACCCCACCAACGTGTCCAGGACGCAGCCCCTGGTGGAATGGCTGGCACACGTTCCCACGAACTCGCTCGACACCAACATAGTGATCAAAGCCGGTCCCTACCTGGACCGGGCCACGGGTGATTATTTCTACCTGCTGGGTTCCACGGACTGGGTCACTTCCGAACAGTGGGCCCAGGACCTGGGCGGCCATCTCGCCACAGTCACCACTGCCAACCTCCAAAACTGGATTTTTGACAATTTCGCCGGATCAGGCATCCACAATCGCAACCTGTGGCTTGGCCTCACCAACATTGGCCCCAGCTATGTTTGGTCCTCCGGCGGCACCAACACCGGTTATTTCAACTGGCTGTCTGGCCAGCCGGATAACACCTGCTCCACGGCCACTTACACGGGAATGCTGGGTGCCACCAACAACCAGGCGGGGCTTTGGCTGTTGGTGGATGACCAGGGGGTGGCTTGCAGTGCGCCCAATGTGACCAATGCCTTTTATGGAGTCGCCGAGGTGCCTGGCTTGCAGCCCAATGGCGTTCAATTCTGGATCTCGGCCACCAACACGCCCGGTTCAACCAACGCCCCCTTCACCACGGCCCATGGTGCCCTGTACGCCGACATTGTGGACACCAGCAATGTGGACCACGAAATCTATTCCGCCCCCGGTCTTTTGACCAACAATGTCTTCCAGCACGTGGCCCTGACCTATGACACGAACAGCGGCATGGCCATGCTTTACCTGGATGGCACCAATGTGGCTTCCACCAACTTTGGTTCGGCCTTTGTCCCCAAGACCTCCGGCGACCTGTTGCTGGGGCGGGACATGTCCGCCAGCACCAATGATTATTACGGCGGTTTGATGGATGAAATAAGCGTGTACCGCCGCTCGCTTTCCCCTGCTGAAATTCTGGCCATCTACCAGGCTTCCGCGCTGACCACCAACCGCCTGGCGGGCAAGTTTAATGGCTCCGTGGCGCCTCCCTATAACCTGGCGGAAGCCGCGGTTTCTTTTGGCAGTTCTTCCAATGTCATCTTTGGGGTGAACAACCTTTGGGAGATGAACAGTTATACCTTCACAGCCACCACCAACGTCATGCCCCTGACCATTTCAGGCATCGAGCCAGGCATGTTGCTGGATGATTTTCAGGTTTCCCAGGCCCCTGCCACAAACCTCTACTACCTCCCGGAACAGTCCCTGACCGGCCTGAATGGAAGCCCCGCCGCCGGAAATTGGACATTGCAGATATGGAACAATCTCACCGGCGCCCTGGTCACGAATGTGTCCGAATTGCTGAGTTGGAACTTGTCCCTGGTTCTCCAATCCAATTCCACCTTTGCCGCCTCGTTGTCGCCGGATTCGCCGCTTACGACCACCGTGCCGGGCGGCCAGATTGTCTATTATCAGGTCAATGTGCCGTCTTGGGCCCATTTTGCCACCAACCTTATCGTGAGTTCCACGCTGCCGGTGGATTTGTTGTTCAATCCCACCAATACCCCCACGGGCGCGGGACCTGGAGACCAGACGCTGCTGCCCCTCGGCACCAGTGGAACAAGCCCCGCCGTGGCGGTGAATTCGCCTCTGCCTTACTCCGCGCTCCAGGCCGGTTCCTCCTATATTCTCGGCGTGGAAAATCCCAATTCCACCCCGGCACAAGTTGTCCTTCAGGTGAATTATGACATGGTGTCCCTCACCAATGGCGTGCCTTTCACCACCTATCTCACCAACAACGCAGCCCTGCAATATTTCCAGTACACCGTGGCGAGCAATGCCGCCGCCGCCACCTTCCAGGTCTTGAAATCGGACGGGGATGTGGACCTGGTCCTGAGCCGCGGCGCCCCGCTGCCCAACCTGACCAACGCCACCTACGGCAGCTTTAATGGCACCAACCTGGATGAAACCATCTATGTCCTCACCAATTCCGCCCCGGTGCCCGTCTCCCCCGGCACGTGGTTTATGGGTGTGTTCAAGCGCCAGGCCGGAACGGTGGACTTCAGTGTGCTGGCCCGGGAATTGGACGTGACCAATGCCATCACCAACTCCGTCAGCCTTGTTGCCCTGCAAAATGGCGTGCCTGCCAATGGCGTCACCGGGCCGGGCGCGGACCTGACCAATTTCTATTCCTTCACCGAGTCTGCGGCAACCCAGCAAGGAGCCACGAATTATGGGGTGATGTTTGAACTCTATAACATGAATGGCAATGCCGACCTCCTGGTCCAGACCAATGGCCTGCCTTTGGGTCCGCCGTTTTTCCAAACCAGCCAGAACCGCGGGGTCAACCCGGAAACCATCCTTGTTTTCACCAATGCCTCTTATACCAACATTGACATGACTTATTACCTGGGAGTGCCCAGCCATGAACTGACCAATGTGCAGTTCACCATTGTGGCGGAGGTCATGACCAATGCCTATTTCCCGGGCTTCCCGGGGGCTTCCGGGGCAGGCGGCGGCGCCGTGGGCGCGGGTCATGCCGGAACCGACAGCTCGGTCTATCATGTCATCAGTTTAAATGACAGCGGCCCTGGCACCCTCCGTGATGCCATCAATTCCACCAACCGCACCGTCGTGTTTGATCTCTCCGGCCAGATCACTCTTCAGTCCCCGCTCGTTATCACCCAATCATTCCTCACCGTGGATGGCCAGACCGCCCCCGGTGGTGGCATCACCATTGTCGGGGACATGACCGCCGTGCGCGGCGCCCATGACGTGATCCTCAGGGATTTGAGGGTGCGCAGCCCGGGAATTGATGATGGCATCCAATTTCTCATGGCCTCGAATATCCTGGCCGATCACCTTTCCGCAGAATGGACTTCGAACAGCCTGTTGTCGGTTTTGAATTCGTCCAACGTCACGGTCCAGTGGTCCATTCTTTCCAAGACCCTCCTGCAAGGCACCAATAACCCTGTTGACGCGGTTCGTTTGCGTGATGGGGCGGGGCAATTGAGTCTCAATCATGACTTGTTTGCGGATGACGATTCCGGGGTCCCGCGCTTGGGCGATAATTTGGCCCTGGATTTTGTCAACAATGTGGTTTTCAACTGGGGTTCCCTGCCGGGTTACTCAACCAATGATGCCGCCAATAACCCCGGCGGATTCACCAATGAATTGAATGAGTCCTGCAATTATTTCATCGCAGGGTCCAATTCAATCCTTCCTGGAATTGCTTTTGCTGGTGGTTCCTTCAATACCTGGATTTTCCAGACCAATAACTTCATGGATTCCAATACCAACGGCATCCTTGATGGCGCAAATACCCAGTGGCAAATGTTTTCGGGCCTCTTCACGTCTGTGGGCCATCCTTTCCCGATCATCCCGCCCCCGACGGATGAGGCGTTTCTGGCCTACGAAAAAGTGCTGGATTTCAGCGGCGCCAACGATCCTGCGCGCGATTCGGTGGACCAACTGGTGGTCACCAACGTGCGCACCCAAACCGACATCATGGATGCGGTTGCAGGCATTTCCCCCGTGCCCGCCAGCCAGCCCGTTTATCTGGACACGGATCAGGATGGAATACCTGATTTCTGGGAGACCACTTTTGGCCAGAACCGTTATGCGCCCAGCAACAACGATCCGTCCACCAATTTACTGGGCTACACCACCCTGGAGGAATATACGGCATGGCTGGCCAAACCCCACGCGCTGACTCTGACCAACACCCCCGTTTTTGTGGATCTCCGGCAAATGTATGGCGGCACCGGCAACCTGGCCTTTTTTGCAACCAACGCATTCAATGGGTCGGTTTACCTCACCAACGTCCTGGGTTCCGTCACCAACTCCGGGCCATTCAGCAACAGCATCGCCGTCTTTGTGCCCACGAATTCCACTCCGGTCTTTTCTGGATACGCCGGGTTTGATGTGTATGTGACCAATGCCGATACCGTGGCTTATTTCGGCCCCGTGCCGGTCAGTGTGGTGGTCAGCAAGCAACCTGTCCTCTTGAACTCCAATATTCCCCCCACGATCACCCGGCTCAGTTCCCCGCTCATCACCTCCTCGGCATCCCTGAGCGCGACGAATTATTACGGGTCTGATTACTACGTCTTTGATGTCACCAATAATGGTGCCATGCCGCCCGTGGCGGTCCTTTTCTCGGTCACCAATGCCTCCGGCCCGGTGGATTTGGTCGCCAATTACGGGCCTGAACTGCCCTCGCTCTCCAGTTATGAGTTCATTAGCACCAATTGGCCGACCAATGAAACGATCCTCGTTTCCTCCAATTCCACGCCAGTGGCTGTAACCAATGGGGACTGGACACTTGCCGTGGTCAATGTGGCTGGTTCCAATGTGACTTACTCCATCAGCGCCACGGAATTGTTCTTGGTCAGTCCGCCGGTTTTCCTTTCCCCAACCAACGGCGACTTGTTTTCCGTCGTGGCGACATTCCCATTCTCCACGAATGCCCTGGCGCTGGATACCAACACCCCCGCCTTGCCCTTGACATTCGCCCTGGTCAGCGGTCCTTCAAACTTATTTGTATCTCCCTCAGGCGCCATTTCCTGGACTCCCACCCTGGCCCAGGGACCAACCACCAATGGCCCGTCCACCAATGCTGTCCTGGTGAGCGTCTCCAATGGCGATTACCTTGTCACCAATGCCTTCACCATCGTGGTGCAGGGCACCAATATCCCGCCCACCCTCCCTGCAATTCCCAATCAGGTGGTGGCCGTGCCTGGGCCGGGTTTGCAGGTGGTGAACACGGGAACGAATCCGAACCTTCCTGATTATCCGCTGGCTTACAACCTCATTGGCGCGCCTCCTTTTGCCAGCATCAACAGCCAGGGCATCATCACCCTTGCCCCTGCGGCTGCGGATGCCGGTACCAATTACCTCATCACCACCGTGGTGACGGATACCAACCCATGGGCGGTTAATGCCACGTCTCTCAGCGTCACGAACGCATTTCTGGTGACGGTGGATGCCGGTCTGACGCAAGGTGTGCCTCAAACAAACACCGCTCCCGCCGGTGGCCCGATTCAATGGATGGTCGTCAACGTTCCCACCAATGCCTTGGATTCAACCAATTCACTTGTCTTTGCCACCAACCTGCCTGTCAACCTCTGGTTCAGCGCTAATTTGCCTCCCAGCATCACCAACACCTCCACGGACGTGGAATTGTTGACGAATGTCTCCGCCGGGTCCCGCGTCCTGCTCACCAATGGGTTCCCAGCCATCATTCCCGGCGGCTCTTACTTGTTGGGTGTGCAAAACACCAACGCCGTCAATGTCCAGTATGCGCTCCAATTGGGCTTTGACCTCCTGACCTTCCTGCCCAACCAGACCAACGCCGTGCCTTTCGCAGGCATCGTTCACACCAACATGGGGGGAACCAATGGTTTCCTTCTGACCTGGTTCGCCCCCAGCAATGACCTCTTCACCGTGCAATGGACTTCAAGCCTTTCTCCCGCGGCTTGGAATTCCTTCACCAACGTGGTGTCTTACAATCCCGCTTTCCCGGCGTCGGCCACCCGCGCCCAGTTTAACTTCTTTGATGACGGCTCGCAGGATGGCGGGCTGGCGGGTCCGCATTTTTACCGCCTGATTTTGCTGGGCACGCCAAATCAGGCCAATTCCCTTTCCCTGGCGCCTCAAGCCAATCGTGTGACAGGCCCGGGCGTCACTCTCTCCATAACCAACCAGGCCGCAGATTCAGACCCCTACGCCGTCCTGACTTTCAGCCTGCTTTCGGCGCCCTCCGGCGCATCCATCAATGCCTCCAACGGGGTGATCTCTTGGGCCATTCCCACGGGGGCGGGTCCTTCCACCAATCTCTTTGTCACCCAGGTCACGGATAATGGCGTGCCACCCGCCGTGGCGACCAATGCCTTTTCAGTCGAGGTGGAAACCATCCCGCCCATCAGTTCAGAGTCGCTCCAAACCAACGGATTGTTGCTGACCTGGTTCGCCCCCAGCAACGAGCTTTTCCAGGTGCAATGGCGCACCAACCTGCTTGGTGGCGGCTGGTCCACTTTCACAAATATCGTGGCTTATAACCCGCTGTTTTTCACCAGCCCAAGCCATACGCAGTTTAATTTCCTGGACGATGGAACGCTCTCAGGCCCATTCTCCATCCCGCATTATTATCGCCTCCTCCTGCTGCCCGCGCCCGTTTCACCGCCTCCCGCAGGACCGGCCATCAGCCGGGTGCTGGTTTCCGCCGGCGGGACAACTCTCTTGTGGTCCGCCACCACCAATGAAACGTTCAAGGTCCAGTGGACCACCAACCTGATGCCGCCCGTTTTGTGGTACCCTTTCACCAATATCATCTCCTCAACCACCGGCGCCTTCTCGTTCACGGACACCAACACGCCACTGGTGGTGAAGTTTTACGAGTTGTTGATGCTTCCCTGAAGCCATGCCGTTGCAGCGGGGCTGTTTTGATGAGGGCGCATCTCAGTTTTTAGGCTGGTGAAATATGGGTGGAAGGAGAGCGAAGGGGCTGTTTTGCGTTTGTGTTTGACCATGTGGAGCAAAGGCATACCCAACGGGGGGCGGATATTCCCCGCAATCTTGCCTGGGTTGGATGCCTTGTATATGCCGCCCCAACAGGGCTCAGAGTGATTTTCGGAGATTGGATTTTTACAAATAGATCGCCCTCTGGGTCTGGGGGCAAATTGCCCGTTTCCGAAAGATCAGTGCCACCCCTCCCCGGCCCTCCCCATCAATGGGATTGATGGAGAGGGAGAAAGAGGCGGTGGGCTCAATAGGGTTTTGAACCATTTCGAAGGCCGAAGGTAATCGCCATTTCAAGCGCACGCAACAGCCCTGCGCCTCTGGTTTCCTCCCCCCGCCAGCGGAGCGCGGGGAGAGGATTAAGGAGAGGGGAGATCGCAAACAGCCAGCGCGATAAATAAACCATCTCACTTCCCGAAAGCTCGGCGCCATCCCTCCCCGGCCCTCCCCATAAATGGGATTTATTGAGAGGGAGAAAGAGGTGGTGGGTTCAATAGGGTTTTAAACCATTTCGAAGGTCGAAGGTAATCGCCATCTCAAGGGCATCCACCAGCCCTGCGCCTCTGGTTTCCTCGCCCCGCCAGCGAAGCGCGGGGAGAGGATTAAGGAGAGGGGAGATCGCAAACAGCCAGCGCGATAAATGAGCAATCTCATTTTCCGAAAGCTTGGTGCCACTCCTCCCCGGTCCCCGCCACCCATGGAGATTGACGGGGAGGAAGAGCGGAGCAGTTGGTTTGTGGAGGTTTATAAAAATTCAAACGCGGAGGCTGAGGCGACTCTCTCAAAAACTGAGATGCGTCCTTTTGATGAAAAATCTCTTCCGGTCGCTTTGCATTTTGGCCGCCTTGCCGTAGTTTGGTGGTTTGCAATGGCACCAATATCAGCAACATGAGCAGGGAATTGATCCGTATCGAGGGAGCCCGGGAACACAACCTCAAAAACCTGAGCCTCACCATCCCGCGTGATCGCCTGGTGGTGGTGACCGGGCTGAGCGGCAGCGGGAAATCCTCCCTGGCGTTTGACACCATTTACGCGGAGGGCCAGCGCAAATATGTGGAAAGCCTCTCCGCCTACGCCCGCCAGTTTCTGGACCAGTTGCAAAAGCCGGATGTAGATCAGATCGAGGGGCTTTCCCCCGCCATTGCCATCGAACAGCGCAGTTCCGGGTCCAGCCCGAGGTCCATTATCGCCACCACCACGGAGATTTTTGACTACCTGCGCCTGGTGTATGCCCACCTTGGCCAGCCGCATTGCCCGGAAACCGGCGTGCCCATCTCCACCCAGAGCGCCTCGGATATCGTGGACAAAATCCTCGCCCTCCCGCCCAGGACGCGCGTCATGATTCTTGCCCCCGTGGTGCGCAGGCAAAAAGGGGAGTTCAGGGATGTCTTTGAGCGCCTCGCCCGCGAGGGCTTTGTACGCGCCCGGGTGGATGGGAAAATTGTGGAATTGGGCGAAAACATCGCGCGGGTGAAGCTGGATAAGAAAAAATTTCATCACATAGAGGCTGTGGTGGACCGGTTGGTGATGGATGACAAGGTGCGGACAAGGCTGGGGGACTCGGTGGAAACGGCGTTGCGCTGGGGTGATGGCGTCCTGTTTACGCTTCACCAAGCCGGGGAGGGGGCTTCGAAAGGCGACGGGGCAGCCTCCAACGGGGAGGGCTGGGTGGAGACGCTGCATTCCAACAAAATGTGCTCACCTGCCACCGGCAAAAGCTACGACCCGCCCACACCCAAGCATTTTTCATTCAATGCGCCGGCCGGGGCTTGTCCGGTTTGCCATGGCTTGGGCCAGGAATTGGTTTTTGATGAGGCCATGGTTGTGCCAGACACCGAGCAACCCCTGGAAAGCGCCGTCCAACCATGGCGGCGCGCCGGCAAGCGCCTGAATATTTACTACAAGGCCATGCTGCGATCGCTCGCATCCCATTATGGGCTGGGTCTTGACACCCTCTACCGCGATTTGCCGGATGACTTTAAAAAAGTCCTGCTCAATGGTTCCGGCGAGGAAGAGGTCAAATTCAGCTTCTGGCGCGGTGGCAAGGTTAGTCATATTTCACGACCTTTCGAGGGCGTTCTGCCCAACCTGCAACGCCTGGCCACAGAAAGTGAAAGCGAGTTTGTGCGCAACCGCCTCAAGGTTTACATGACACCGCGGCCCTGCGATTCCTGCGGCGGCAAACGCCTTAAGCCGGAAATACTGGCCGTGACCCTCGGCAACAAATCCCCCGCACCAGCCCCCAGGCAGCGCAAAAACCGCCTCTCCATTCCCGGCCTCTCCATCATGGATGTTTGCGCCCTCTCCGTGGACCAGGCGGATGATTTTTTTGCCTCGCTTACTTTGTCGGCATTCCAGAGGAAAATCGCCGGCGAGGTGATCAAGGAAGTCAGGTCCCGGCTCGGGTTTCTGAAAAATGTCGGCCTGGGCTACCTCACCCTGGATAGGGAAAGCGGCACACTCAGCGGAGGCGAAGCCCAGCGCATACGCCTTGCCACCCAGATTGGCGCCGCCCTGGTGGGTGTGCTCTATGTCCTGGACGAACCCAGCATTGGCCTGCATCAGCGGGATAATGACCGGCTCCTTGCCACGCTCAAGGGCCTGCGCGACCTCGGCAACACCGTTCTGGTGGTGGAACATGACGCAGACACCATTCGTTCCGCCGACTACATCCTGGACCTGGGACCCGGGGCCGGTGTTCATGGCGGCGAATTGGTCGCCGCCGGTCCCCTGGCGGATATTCTCGCGTCCCCAAGTTCCCTGACGGGTCGTTACCTGACAGGCGACCTTTCCATTCCCGTCCCCAAACGCCGCCTGGCACCCTCCGAATCAAAGGGATGGCTGGAAATCCAGGGCGCGAGGGAAAATAACCTTCAAAACATTGACGTCCGCATTCCCCTCGGCGTGTTCACCTGCGTGACCGGGGTCAGCGGTTCGGGCAAAAGCACCCTGGTGAATGATATTCTCCAGCGCGCCCTGTTCCGAAAATTTTACGGGTCCAAGGAGCGTCCCGGCGAGCACCGTGCATTGAGGGGTTATGAAAGCCTGGACAAGGTCATTGTCATAGACCAGTCGCCCATAGGACGCACGCCCCGCAGCAATCCCGCCACCTACACGGGCATGTTCAACCATATTCGCGATCTCTTTGCCCGCCTGCCCGCCGCCCGCGTGCGGGGCTACGAGCCGGGCAGGTTCAGCTTCAACGTCAAGGGCGGGCGGTGCGAAAAATGCGAGGGCGACGGGGTTCTCAAAATTGAAATGAACTTTCTTCCCGCCGTGTACGTCACGTGCGAAGCCTGCGCCGGTAAACGTTACAACCGGGAAACTCTTGAGATCACCTACAAGGGCAAAAACATTGCCGATGTCCTGGATATGACGGTGGAGGAGGGGGTGGATTTTTTCCGCGCCGTTCCCAAGATTCATGATCCTCTCGCCACCCTGGCTGAGGTGGGGTTGGGTTATATCCGCCTGGGACAACAAGCCACCACCCTGAGCGGTGGCGAGGCCCAGCGCGTCAAGCTGGCTGCCGAACTGGCGCGCCGTTCCACCGGAAGCACCCTGTATGTCCTGGATGAACCCACCACCGGATTACACTTTCATGACGTGGCAAAATTGCTCGAGGTCCTGTTCAAACTGCGTGACTCGGGAAATTCCCTGGTCATTATCGAGCACAACCTCGATGTTATCAAAACAGCCGATTGGATTATTGACTTGGGCCCGGAAGGCGGGGCGGGAGGCGGTCGAATCATTGCCGAGGGCGCGCCAGAATCCATCATCAACCAGCCGGAAAGCCACACTGGACGCTATCTCAAATCAGTTTTGGGCAGGTAGTTTCGATCTTTCCAAGGGTTTCCGTTCCAGCATCTTGCCGCATCTTGCCCCTTTCCATTTCGCTTTTCAGTTTGATTTGAGTTCGCACCGGCTGTGAGCGGGAAACCCTCTCCCTAACCCTCTCCCCGCGCTTCGCTGGCGGGGCGAGGGAACCAGGGACGTTGGGTTGGTTGATGCGTTTGAAAAAATAGAACAATCGGAGGAACAACTTTGACGCGTGAAAAGTTTAAAAGTCCATCGCCAGCCCACCGTTGTTACTCCCTCTCCGCCAATTGTATTGGGGGAGAGGGCTGGGGAGAGGTGGCGCTGAGTTTTCCAAATGCGTATTGAACCCGAAAAGCGAAAATCAAAAGGCCAATCGGCGTCACTACCGGGCGCAAACTCTTTTGAAAAGCCTTACCAGACCGAATCGGGTATGGTTTCGATCTTTCCAAAAAGCTTCCGCTCCAGCATCTTGCCCCTATCCATTTCGCTTTTGGGGATAAAAATCCCCGCCTTTGACCCGCGTTTGCGGAACGGTTTTGTCCCGAAACGAACGGCCCGGCAGGGATGGATAGACTTGATTTTGTTTTAAAAAAACAAGCAATAGGCGGTCAGAGACCTCAGCCTTTGCGGCCAGCTTTGGCTTTTTTCTCTTTCTCGGCGCGCACCTTGGCCCAGCGCCGGGCCTGTCCGGCACGAATGCGGGCAAGTCCTTCAGCGGTGAAATTGCGGCGTCCGCCCCGGCGTCCGGCCTTGCGGCCAGCCTTGGCCGCTTCAGGGGCCTCTTCAATGACTGCGGTAGCCACTGCGGGCGCGGGTTTTCCAAGTAATGCAGCAAGCTCCAAATGGAGGGCTTCGATTCGTTCTTGAATCTCTGCTGCGCGTTTAAGTTGTTTCGATGACAATGATGATAATGTGATCATGCTTTCTCATTATAAGAAAAATTGAAACGGCCGCAAGTAAGTTTTTACTCTTCGTTAATTTTCTGTGAATTCTTCCAGAAAGGGTGGAACCGCAGTTCAACTGCCACCCTGATGCAAACCCGCTGTTAGTTGTTGCAAAAACCTCCTTCGGCCTCTTACTCCCTTGCATGTTGGCCTAATCCATTAATCAACCTCGCATCTTACACGGCTACTCAAATAAAAGCCTAATGAGAATGATGGTCCGAGTTGTTGACTGAAAATCATGAATCCAACTCCAATGATGAAAAAGGCCCATGCTGATTTCGTGGATGGAGGGTCAATTCAACCCGAAAAGCGAAATTCAAAAGGCCAATCTGGCTCAATGTAGGCGCAAACTCATTGGAAAAATCCCACCAGACCGCTTTGGGTATGGCGAGATTTTTCCAATGAGTTTGCGCTCCAACATCTTGCCGCATCTTGGCCCTTTCAATTCGCTTTTCGGGTTGAAGGGTTTTTAACTTTTGATCTTACCCTAACCATTTGATTGCAAGTAAAATATGCAAAACTGTCTAAACGGCCCTTGTAGCCCGGTCTGCGGCATGGGATTTGACTTTTCCGAATGGGTTCTGCCTGTACAGCCTGGAATATCTGGCCGTGAAAACCAAGGCGGTATGGAAATATAAAAATTAAGAAAAACTTTGCATGCAGGCGCGATTCTAATGGGAGGCTTTGCGTGCCGTAGAATACCTTTTAAAAGTTATTTGGAGACGGGAATGACCCGGTTTTGCACATCCAAGTGGGACCGGGGTGCGCCAAGGTTTCTGCAGGCTTCTTCGCAAGGCCAAAATCCCCAACTGCATAACCCTTTCTATTTTTCAGACAGGTTTTAATGCTGGCCTCTGGGGGCGGAATCCAATTTTTTAATTTTCGTTGGCCTGATTCCCTGCAATATCCACGTCTCAGAAATCCCAACTGGCTATGGGTCAGTTACAGGATTTGAATGGCTGGCGCCCGACTCCATGGAAATGTGGTGATCTGAAACCTTTGCATAAAAGTCTTCAAGCGTAAGTCGCACATCCAGACGGGTATAAACCCTGATTTTACGGCCCGCCGGGTTTTCCTGGTATCCGCCCCCATCATTTATTTTTGGGGCGGACATCAATACATATTGGCTTGATGATGCATCTGGCTCCCATGGCGATTGCAATGCTGTCAGAAGAACCAATGGACTGTCTCCCAATATGTAGGTCTCGCCGAGTGAGCCATTGGCTTTATTCCTGATTCGATCCAGGCTTGCCAAAAGAAAAGTTCCAAGGCTCCCTTGACCTGCGATTTTGGACCTCAATTCAGCGTACGAAACCAGAACCTGGCGGTAGGCGCTTCTTGGAACCTGCCATAGTGGAATATCGGAAACATTAAAAATGACCTTGGCCGCCTTCGGATCAATTCCCAAATTATACTCCAATCTGGATTGTCCGGGAGGGGGGAGGCCCAATCCGGCATACTCACCACCCCCTATCCAGATGAGTTGCACCCTGTGGGCGATCCTGGGTTCCATCAAATAGGCGCTGGCTATGTCCGTTAACCCGGCGCCGCAGGCGATATAGAGTGGTTCGGTCGTGTCCGAACGCATGGCTTCGCGCACGATCAATTTCGCTCCGTCGCTGGCTTCCGGGGTTTCCAAGTCTCGGAGCGGGGAATCCGCCCCCCTGCAAACAGTTTCCATTCTGTCAAGGCCCATGGATTTTAATAAATTCGTCACCACCTCGCAGGAGTAGTCCGCAGTGCCGGGAGCACCGAAAAAGCCGTTTTTATAATTGATTGAGCCAATGATTCCGCGAATATCCATTGAGGGGGAAAGCAGATGATGAGCCAGGGCAAACAGTCCGTCGGGGTCCCCGCCAAAATCGTTGTCTATAATAAGGCGGGAACGAACAGCGACATGGGTTTTGCTTGGAATGCTTTGTGCAAAAGCTGCAATGGGGACTAATGAATTAAAAAGCAGCCCGTTGAGAAAAAGGAATACAACCCATTTGATCATCGCAATGGCTGGTGGCGGGTTTTGCATAAGAAACGCGTTTCTGATTGGGCGGGTTGTGTTTGGCTTATCTTTAAAGGCTTCAATTGGCCGTTGCCAAAAAATAATTTGAAGGCGTGATGCTCCCTGTTTTCCATGTTCAAATGAGGGCCGGAGGCCTCAGGGATGTTTCAGGTAAGGCCGCAAGGCTGGGTCTGCCTCGGGTAATTCCTGCATCACCAGTTGCGCCATGGCCTTTGCGCCACGGCCATTAAAATGAGTTGAATCGCCGGGCTTGTTGGCCATTTCCAGACTCCTTTTCGGTCCCAGCGCCTGCACCATTTTAAAACTTGAGGCATGCAGGTCAATGACCGGGACATGGTCTTGCGTCCCCACCGCCAGCATGGCTTTGGCATATGGCTCAAGCGCGTCTTTTAATTGCCCATCCGTGCTGAATGTTCGGCGCACCATGGGGGTTACAAGTATGGGCACAGCCCCGGCAGCCCGCGATTCGCTGATGTACTGGTGAAGGTAGGTCTGGTAATCCGTGGCGGCATCAGTCGCTTCAGGTTTCCCTGGCGCATGGGAATCGTTATGCCCAAATTGAATCAATACCACGTCGGGATGCTCTGCCAGCGCCTTTTTCCAAAGTCCCTCGCGTATGAATGTCTTGGTGCTTCTTCCTGATCGAGCCAGGTTGATCACCTGAACATGGTCGTCGAAATATCCCTGGATGAATTGACCCCAACCCCGCTGGGCCCCGTTCGTGGGATAATTGCACACGGTGGAATCACCTATGATGACCAATCGCAGGGGATGTCCCGTTTGTACCGTTTGTTCTGTTTCCAAACCCAACGCGGACATCACAAAAAAAATCAAAAATGGACAAACAATCGCAATCCGTCTCCAACTGGCATTTTTCATCAAACAAGAGTCCTTACAATTTGGTTTTGAGGCAATGTTTTTAATCATTGCAAGCTTTGGTCTTTTCCTGGCCGGGTTGGCTTGATTAAGGCAAATAGGTGCCCATGTCACCGCGGTCAAAGTGCAGTCCGGATTTTGCAAATATTGTCCTTCGGAAATGAAAATTGGGTTGCTTGAATTCATCAGCGCACTTTGTGCCGGCTCATAAAAACCGTGTAAACCTTGGCTGCCGGGCCGCATTTGGATCTCCTCTCCTACCGGGATAAAATAAAAGAAATGAAATCCCTCCCCAGGCCTGGGGGTCTTCGGTGGATGGGAAAATGTTAGTTGATAAAGGGTTATGATATAAATAGGAAATGCTTATTTATATCTTGAAATGTCCGGCGCCTTTTGCTAGAATGGACAGTATTCAGTACTCAGATTGGCGAACCGGATGTCCGATGCGGACACAATGTTTACGGCCGTGGCAGGGGATGGCGTTCAGAAGTGGAAACCCCGGATTCCTCGCGCTACGTCAGAATTCGGGGCACCTCTTTGAAAAAATCCATTAGGACAAAATATGAGGAACCAAAAATATCTCTTCGTTGTCGGACTTTTTCTGGTTTTTTCCATAAAGGCATATTCGCAAAATATTTTCATAGGCACCAATAGTCCGGGCCAGGAAACAAATTTCAGCTTTTCCATTTCGTCCGCGGCGACCAATTTCTCCCTGGTCCTGTCAAACAATGCCACTGCCTATTCCTTTTTGTTGTTGAAAGCGGGCGGCACACCCACGGATTCCAATTTCGACTATGCCTCCGAGTTGGTCGGCCAAACCAACCAGATTAACCTGGAAATTCCTGAATGTGTTCCTGGCACCTATGGGTTGCTGGTGTCAACCCCAGCCGGTTCCGGTAGGCAGGCTTTTAATTTTGAGCTGAATACAAACGTGGCGGGTTTGCGTTCGGCGGCAAGCCCCGTTTCCAAGCCGCTCGTCTTTACGACCACCGGGACTCTCACAAACACCGGATCAGGAGCATGGCAGTATTTTCAGGTTTATTTTCCTTCCAACCTGCCTACCGGTTGGAGGGTGGTTTTGAGTTCCACCAATGTGGCCACGCCAGGTCTTTACATCAGGCGCGGACAACTGCCCAACGCTGGGTCCTATGACAAGGCGGTGGGGCCGGGTGCGCCAGTTGACACAATCATCTTTACCAGCACTGAGGCGACAAATTCCACCTACTTCGTCGGTGTTTACCTGCCCGGGGGAACCTCCAGCGTCGCTTCCTACACCTTAAGTGCGGAACTCGCCTCCATCACCACGCTGACCTGGGACCCCGGCACCACGGAAGCCGGCACCCAGGTTTTTGCCAACCAAAGCCAGTCCGGCGGGGATTATTATTTTTCGATCACCACCGCCAATACCATGGACCTTGTCTGGAGAACGGCGCTGAATGTTTTCAGCAACGAAGCCGATTTGTACATGTCCCAGGGTTCCCTGCCTTCCACCACCTCCTACTCCTACTCGTCCACACGTGTGGGTTCTGACGGTTTTGTCCTGGCACAAGGGCCTCAATTTCAGCCGGGTCAAAATTGGTTCATTCTCGTTCACGCCACCCCTGGAGCCAAATGGAACCTGGTTACCGGCGAGGCTTACGTCCAGCAATTGCCAAATCTGGCTTCCGATGGCAGCAGTGGTGCCACCGCCACAATGGGCGCTGAAGGGATGTACTACTTCAAAACCACCATTTCCAGCAACACACTGGCTTGGAGGCTTTGGTTGAATGGCTTGCCCAATCTGATTTATGTCAGGCAAATGGCGGCCCCGGACCCGTACGGAACCTCAACCTATGACCTGGTGCAACCCGGTCAAATGCTGGTTGTGCCCACCTACCTCAATGTCGGCAATCAATATTTTGTGGGAGTGTCTGGAAATCCCGGACTGGTTTTTTCTTTGGATTCCCGCCAGCAAGCTGTCACTCCCATGTCCTTTGGTTCAATTTCAAATCTCACCGTCACGGGTTATGGCTACACCACGTATGTGGTCCAAGTGCCCGTCCAGCAGATTGCATGGCAGGTAAATGTCGTCCCACTCTCCGGTAGCGCCAGCGTCGCGGTCCGACGGGACAATGTCCCCAATGAATTTGTCAACGACGCCTTTTCTGAGCCTCCGTCAGGAGTGGATTCCAGCGTGGCCCTCGTTCCACCCACCCTTAGCAACGGAACCTTCTACCTGACGGTTTACGGAACAGGTCCCTACACGGTCAATGTGTTCAACGGCCAGCCTGTCATTACCCCGGTTCACTATGTGTTTCAAGTGACGAATGATATCCCAAACCAGGTCGGCTGGCGCTATTATACCTTGACCAACACCGCCGATCAGTTGGGATCACTTGGCTGGGAACTGGACTTATCCAATCAACCGCCAGGCGCGGAGATTGCCATTCGCCGAAACGCAGTTCCAGGTGAGTGGAATTATCGAAACAATCCCTTTGATTCCTATTCCTCTTCTTCTCTTGGCTACGTGGATTTATCGAGCACACTTGGATTCCTTCAACAACCGAACCATCCTGCTGATGTGTGGTACATTGGTGTTTATTCGCCCGGCGCGGCGCTTGGAAAATTTTCCCTGGACGGCATTCAATTAACCGGCCCCGCCACGGCATTTGACAGTTCTTCCGGAACTTTCAGCGTCATAAACCAGCCGGTCGGCAAATTTGATTATTTTTCAGTGACGGTGCCGCCGGATGCGTTGGGATGGGATTTGCGGCTAACGAACGTGACCGGGAATCCGCAAATGTTCATCTGCTTGCAGCAATTGCCGCCTGGGAATGGCTATGGGTGGACTCCGGGCTACATGGCGGTGTGGCCGAATGATTACGACTGGGTGGTGGGGTATGACTGGACAGGGGAATATTATAACTTTGGAAATCAGGTCTCTTATGGTCAGGTATGGGCGGATGGCATGGGGAATCCGCTTGTGGCGGGCACGTATTATGTGGGGGTGTACAACTACACGGGGTCCACTCCCCTGAGCTACACGGTGCTGAGCCATGGGATTGGTGGGAGCTACAGCATACCTGTCAACACCATGGACTTCAGCAACGGTGTGGCATCGGTGACTTCGCTTGGGCCGAGGCAGGCGGCCTACTACAAGGTGGTTGTGCCCACCAACGAGCCAAGCTGGAGAGTCGAGCTGGATACGAATATGGGAAATGCATTATTGGAGGTGCAGCTTAATTCGATACCTGATTCTGAGCCGTACAATTCTGCTCCTTATCATTTGTCGGGCGGGCGGGTCATGAACAGGGTGGGCGACCAGCAGTACTTGATGATGCCTGCGGCTGGGCAGAGCAATATTGTGGCGGGGGCCTATTATTTTGCGGTGGTGAGCGAGGGTGTGAACCCGGTGAGTTCGACGATAGGGAGCAACACAACGAGTTGCACACTGATCAGTGCCGGGCCGATTGTCGAGACGAACCTTGGGGTGGTGGACCCGACCGGGGTGACGGATTTGGTGGTGACGAATGCGCGAAGTCTCGCCGGTCAATTTGGAGTTTACTCGTTTACGGTGCCTGCAAACACGCTTGCGTTGGAGGTGTATTTGACCAATACGACAGGGAGTCCGAACATGGAATTGAGGGCGGACAGCCAGTTGCCCGGGGGTTCGGATGGGTATGGCTGGGATGGCGGGGCAGGTGGCCAGTGGAGCAGTGGGACGTTGATCAATATAGCCAGCCCTGCGGCCACGAATTACACGCTGATGGTGCAGGCGCAGCAGGGTGGAGGCGATGCGAGCTACGTGGTGCATGTGCATGCGATTGGGCCGCTGGCAGTGGCTTTTGACAACGGGGCTGCGACGGTGACCAATCAGGCGGACAATGTGTGGCAGTATTTTACGGTGACAGTGCCGCCGGATGCCCTGGGATGGGATTTGCGGCTCACGAACGTAACCGGGAATCCGCAAATGTTTATTTGCTTGAGCAACCCGCCGCCTGGGAATGGCTATGGATGGACTCCGGGCTACATGGCGGTGTGGCCGAATGATTACGACTGGGGTGTGGGGTTTGACTGGACAGGGGAATATTATAACTTTGGAAATCAGGTCTCTTATGGTCAGGTATGGGCGGATGGCATGGGGAATCCGCTTGTGGCGGGCACGTATTATGTGGGGGTGTACAACTACACGGGGTCCACTCCCCTGAGCTACACGGTGCTGAGCCATGGGATTGGTGGGAGCTACAGCATACCTGTCAACACCATGGACTTCAGCAACGGTGTGGCATCGGTGACTTCGCTTGGGCCGAGGCAGGCGGCCTACTACAAGGTGGTTGTGCCCACCAACGAGGTGAGTTGGATGGTTGGGATCTCCAACATTACCGGTGAATCCATGATGCTGATTCAGCGCGGTGCGCTGCCTGATTCTGAGTCGTACAATTCAGCTTCTTATTATTTGTCCGGCGGGAGGGTCATGCAAAAAGCTGGTAACGAGCAGTACTTGCTGCTTCCGACATCCGGTTCCAGTAACGTTGTGTCTGGAACCTACTATATCGCCGTGGTCAGCCAGGGAATGAACCCGGGTAGTTCCGTCATCGGGACGAATTTTTCCGGGTTCACCCTTTTCAGCCAGGGTTCCGAGGATGTGACAAATTTTGGAGCAATCGGGCCGGCGGATTTGTTGCAAACGAACTCCATTCAGGGAGGGCAGAATGTGTTGGACCAGTTTTCCATCAATCCTGGAACACAGGCCGTTGAGGTCCGCCTGGACAATGTGACAGGATATCCATACATGACACTCAATACAGGCTCCAACGTGGTGGCGCCTTATTTTAGCTACGGATATGATGGCGGGGTGGGCGCAGCCTGGAGTTCCCCCACCTTGATCACGTTGCCAAATCCTGTGGCAACAAATTATTCCCTCACGATTCAGGCGGGGCAGGGAAATAGCTTGATCCCCGACGCTGACTTTACAGTGCACATTCGAAATATGCCTGTGCCACCACTGGCTTTTGATCCAAGCCTGAATAGCGGTGGTTTTTCAAATGTTGCCAATGGAACCTTATTGAGCGGCCAGAGCGCCTATTATCAGGTTGCCATTCCGTCTATTTTAAACGGGCAGGCGGTGATCGGCTGGAAATTGAGCGTCACCCAGACCTCGGGAACAGCCAATATTCGCGTCCGTCCCGGGGCCTTACCGGATAATCCTTATGACGGAACTTCGCCGTTTCATACGAGTCAGGCCATCATCGTTCCCTCCTATCTTACACCTGGGACATGGTATGTGGAGGTCCAAGGCTCGGGTATCACTTCCTACACTTTAACGAGTTCCGCCCTTCAACTTGCCCGCCCTCCCTGGATCATGCCTGCAGTGGGCGCTTCAGTCACCACCACGGGGCTGCCTTCGTCAGGGCCGCTTTTTGCGGACACGGGTGTGGATACGAATGGCCTGCCGCTCACGGGCACGCAAAACGACCAGGGACTGGACCTGGCCCAGGGCCAGTTTGATTACTATGCCATTGTGGTCCCTGCCGGCAATTCGGGCATCCTCAGGACACGCCTCGATGCCATCAGCGGCAATCCCAATCTTTACATCCGCGCAGGGGCCGCGCCCACCTTGAGCCATTATTTGTCTGGGTCTTATGGACCAACTCTTTACGATCGCTCCTTGAGCGCCAGCGGCGGCAGCGAATATGGCAACTGGGTGCCTTTGGATGGGCGTTTTGAAACCGGTCTCACCAGTGGGATATGGTACCTGGCAGTGCAAGCCAGTGGAAATTCCAATGTCCGCTACCGATTGCGGATGGATACCGGCATGATCACCAACCTCTCATTGAATGATGGTATGGCGACCAACCAGCAGATGGTCGCTGGTGATTGGCTTTATTATGCGTTTCAAATCCCTACCAATGCCCCGGTGAATTGGAATGTGACATTCAACGTTCAATTGGGAAGTGTGGTCATGTATGTGCGTGACCGTGTCCCGCCCGGCCAGGCCACCACCGTGACGGACTATCGTGATTGGAGCAGCGACAATAAAAACCACGGGCCCTATTTGTCCTTTGGCTCGCCAGGAACTTATACCTTGAACTGTCCCCCCATCCGACCTGGATTTACGTATTATCTCGGATTCAGGGCCGTTAATGATTCAACCTTTTCCATCAGTGCCAATACCAACGGCGGCTATATTAATTACACCAACACCATTCCTTTTTATGGCGGCTACTTCTCGAACACCATCCCTGGCGGAGGTTTGTTGAAATTCCGCGTGGATGTTCCAGATAATGCGGACCGGTGGCTCAGTTATTCCACCAATTCAAGCGCCGTTTGGTTGTACCTGGACCAGGGCAGCGCCCCGACCATGACCACGGCTGATGATTGGTACGCCGTTAATTATGGCGACACCGTTTTGAACGAATACCTTCAAACTCCCGGATATTGGCCCTGGCAGGCTGGCTATTCCTACTTTTTGGCCGTGACCAACTCCTCCACTTCACCCCAATCCTTCATCTTTGTGATGAATGGTGAGGGACCCGGATCAGGGCCTTTCGGGTTTTCAGGGGTGGCCCATCAACCCAATGGAAATATTTTGCTCACCATGAGCCTCGTTCCCGGCCAAAATTATGTGCTGCAAAGCTCCACCAACCTTGTCAATTGGACTTCCTTGGGAAGTTATTCGCCGGCTGTCCTGATCACCAACGTCCTTTCAATCAATCCCATCGGCGTTGCAGACCAGTTTTTCCGCCTGATGCAGCAGTGATTGGTGTTCCTGGGCAACTTGGCGTGAATGAGCCATCGCGAAGCGGATGAGCCTTGTGAGACGGGAGCGTTTAGGGCGGGACCGTGTAAACCGGTCGGGTCAGCGGGTCGGCAATCTCTCGGCCCAAAAATCATGCTGTCTCGATGGAAAGAGGCTCCCAATATAAAAAGGGTTGCGGGCGCGGAGCGGTCGCACTGGGATAACAAACGATCTGCCTATTCGGTCTCCAACCCAGAGGGACGTCGCATTTAAACGCTGCGCTTCTGCAAATATCCCCAGGCTGTGGCGCTTCCGATGCTTTATGCGGATTATGTTTGCCAGAAGGGGCAGCGCACCCAGTGGCCCGGCTCAACTTCCAGCAGCGAGGGCGGTTGGGCTGAACATTCGGGTCGGGCAATGGGGCAGCGCGGGCTGAAGCGGCAACCCGTCGGAAATTGCCCGATGCGCGGCACGTTGCCAGGTATGGTGGGCAAACGAGTGGCTGTGGAGCGCAGCTTGGGCACTGAATTCATCAAGGCCCGTGTGTAGGGATGAAGCGGGCGTGCCAATAAGTCTGCGGTGGCCGCTAATTCCACCACCTGCCCGCCGTACATCACGGCCACCCGGTCCGCTATCTCCCCCACAATCCCCAGGTTATGAGTGATGAGCAGGATGGCCATGCCCAAACGTTGCTTCAGGTCTCGAAGCAAATCCATGATTTGCGCCTGGATGGTCACATCCAGGGCGGTGGTGGGCTCATCCGCCACCAGAAGCCGGGGTTCGCTGGCCAGCGCCATGGCGATCATCACCCTCTGCTGCATGCCGCCGGACATTTCAAAGGGATAGTTGCGCAGCCTCGATTCCGGCGCGGGGATGCCAACCAGCTTCAATAGGCGAATAACTTCGGTGTCGGTCGCTTTTTCCGGGCGATGCAATTTTAGCGACTCCTTGATCTGGTTGCCCACCCGGAACACCGGATTCAGGGATGCGCCGGGGTCCTGAAAAATGTAACTCACTGCGCCGCCCCGGATTCGGCGGAGTTCTTCGGGTGACATTTCAAGGGTGTTTCGGCCTTCCAGGAGTATTTGTCCCCCCACATAATGGGCCGGTGGAGACGGCACCAGTTGAGCGATGGAAAGCGCGGTCACACTTTTGCCGCATCCGCTCTCGCCCACCAGACAGACCGTCTCGCCTTGCTTCAGGGTGAGCGAAACCCCGTCCAAGGCCCGGGCTGCCTCGGTGCCGCGGCCAAAGTCGAGTTGAAGGTCCTTGATTTCCAGAAGGTTCATGAAGTGGAGATTATAATTTGGTGTCTGCGGCATCACGCAGGCCATCGCCCAGGAAGTTGAAGGCCAGCACGGTGATGAAAATGGCGGCGCCGGGGGCCAGGAGCCATGGAAAATCACGGAGGTATTCCGTGTTTTGTGCCGCATTGAGCATCAAACCCCAGCTTGCGCTGGGTTCCTGGATGCCCACGCCCAGGTAGCTCAAATCCACCTCGCCCAATATGTAATAGGGCACGCTCAAGGTGGCTGCCACAATGACGTAGGAAAAAGTATTGGGCAGAACGTGGCGCAGGATGATTTTCAGGTGGGATTGGCCCAGTCCTCGAGCCGCCAGCACAAAAGGTTGTTCGCACAGTGAAAGGGTCATGCCCCGAATGACCCGGGCCATGCCCGCCCAGCGGATGAAACTATAAATAATGATGATGATGCCGTAAACCTGCGCGGAACTGATGCCCGCCGGGAATGTGTTGCGCAAGGCGATGACCATGTACAGGGTGGGCACCGACATGATCAACTCGCACCAACGCATTATGAATTGGTCCGTTGCCCCGCCGAAATAACCAGAAATGCCGCCCAGCAGCATCCCCAGTGAAAAAGAAATGAGAATGCCCACGAGACCGATGGACAGGGATATTTCAGAGCCATACAACAGGCGGGAGAAAATATCCCGGCCAAATTGGTCCGTCCCCAAAAGCTAAACGGGGTATTGATCATCGCCTGTGCCAAACAAATGAATTTTCAGGGGAATCAAACCCAGGAGCCGGTAAGGAGCCCCGCTTATCATGAAATGAAGCGGGCAGGTGTCGCCAGAAACCTTTTTGTAGGCAAAATCGCCGGAAACAGATTCGTAACGGGGAACGACCAGGCGCAATCCTTTAAACTCCGGCCAGATGGGGGGGTGGAAAAACCGGGCCCGATCCTGCCTCACGGCGTCGTAGGGGGCAATGAAACCGGCGAGAATGGCCGAAGTGTACAGCACCGCCAGGAGGCAGCCGCCGAACATGGCAATTTTGCGTTTGCGCAGCCGCCGCCAGAAAAGCTGTCCCGGGGACAGAGGCTGGGCGGAGAGTCTGGCAGGGGATGAATCCGTTGTCTCCATGTGTTATTTGAGTCGGATCCGCGGATCGCTCCAGGCCAGCAGCAGGTCGGCCACAAAATTTCCAGCCACCAGCAGGATGGTGGCCATCATGACACAATCCACCACCACATAAGAATCCTTTTGGAAGAAGGCTTCCATGGTGAGGCGGCCTAATCCGGGCCAGGCCATGATGTTTTCCACGATGAAAGCGCCGCTTAGGAGCCCGGCCAGGGAATAGCCGAACATGGTAAGCAGGGGGTTGATGGCATTGCGGAGTGCGTGTTTGTAAACCACCCAAAATGGAGTCATGCCGCGCGCCCGGGCGGCCACCACGTACTCGGCGCGCAGGGTGTCGAGAAGGTTGCCTCGCATTTGCCGCATGATGCCGGCGAGGTCTGCGGCTGCCAGTACCACGGCAGGCAGGACAAGGTGCTTGAGATAATCCAGGCATTGGCCCCACGGACCCATGAGGTCATGCACAGGGCTGGTGGCGCCCCCCACTGGAAACCATCCGGTGGCGGCCGCAAACCACAAGGCCAGAAGCGCCAGCAAAATATCGGGAATGGAAAGCCCGGCAAAAGCCACCATCGCGCACGCATGGTCCACCCATGAGCCTCGGGCCACCGCCGCGCGGATGCCCAATGGAATGGCCACCGCCCAAGCCAGGATCAACGCCGCAAACGACAGCAAAAAAGTGTTCCATAACCGGCCCAAAATCAGGGATGTCGCAGGTATTTTATAAGCCATGGAATACCCCAGGTCCCCCATCGCCGCATTCTTTAACCAGTAAAAATATTGCACATACCAGGGCTGGTCCAAATGGTACCTCGCCTTCAAATGTGCGATCGTTTCAGGGGAGATTTGGGGGTTCTGGGACAGCGCGGTGAAGTAATCGCCCGGGGAAAGCGACATCAGAAGAAACGTCAGCATGGACACCCCTATCAGAAGGGGAATCATATGAAGTAAACGCTTGGCCAAATATTTCAGCATCGCCGCGGCAGGTGCATCCTCGCAAATAACTGTCGGGCACGCGATAAAAAATTCCATTTTAGCCGTTCCAAAGCAGCGGTTCTGGATATTATTGCGCTCATGAAGCGATATTTTTTGACCGGACTTTGGGTGGGAGTTTCCGCTTTTTGGCTGTCGGGCTGCGGCGGGTCCGCTCCCTCCTCGTCCGTTCCCGCCGAGGCACCCCTGGCGCAGCCGCCTTTGCAGGCACCCTGCTCGCCCGGGCAATCTGGTGGACGCTTGATCATTTCCACCTTTGGTGATCCCAAGACCTTCAACCCCATCACCGGCAATGAGCAATCTTCCGAGGAAATATACCGCCACCTCTTTTCCAGCCTCACCGGTCTGGATTCACCCTCCCAGACCGTGCTGCCCCAGCTCGCCTATGCCTGGACCAATTCGCCCGATGGCAGGACCTGGATTTTTTATTTGCGCAAAAACCTGCGCTGGAGTGACGGCCAGCCGCTGAATGCCGATGATGTGGTTTTTACCTGGAACGATGTGATTTACAACCCGGACATTGACAATGTGGTGCGGGATGCCTTCATCATCCAGGGAAAAAAGTTCGTGGTCACCAAGTTGGATGACCTGACCATTCAAGTGCAGACGCCCCAGGTTTATGCCCCGTTCCTGATCAATTTTGGCGGGGTGCCCATCCTGCCCAGGCATGTGCTGGATTCTGCCGTTCAGCAAAAAACATTCACCTCCGCCTATGGGGTGGATTGGGACCCGGCCCGCATCGTGGGTTCAGGTCCGTTTCGCCTCAAAAGTTATGCCCCGGCGCAAACCCTGTTGCTGGAACGCAATCCTTATTTTTTTGAGGTGGACCAAAAAGGAACCCGGCTGCCCTACTTTGACAATATTGTTTACACCATTGTGCCGGACATGAACGCCCTTTCGCTGAGGTTCCTGAGTGGTGAAAGTGACGTGGATGATTTCATACCGCCCTATGAATACGATCATTACAAGACGGCGGCGGATGCGGGCAAATTGACCCTGCTGGAACCTGGGATTGGGTTGGAGACGGCCTTTTTCTGGTTCAATGAAAACACCAACATGGACCAATCAGGAAAGCCCCTGGTGGACCCGGTGAAACTGAAATGGTTCCGGGACAAGCGATTCCGGCAAGCTTGTTCCTATGCCATTGACCGTCAATCCATCGTGGACTCGGTTTACAGCGGCAGGGCGGTGCCCAATTACGGGTTCGTGACGCCCGGCAACCGAAAATGGTATGACCCGGACACGATGAAATACCCCCACGATCCGGCGCGCGCCCTGGCCTTGCTGAAAGAGATGGGCATTGAAAAGCGCAACGGGGATGATTTTCTCACTGATGCGGATGGGAACAAGGTCGAGTTTGTCCTGAACACCAACACCGGAAATGGCGCCCGGGAAAAAACCGCCGTGCTCATTCAGAACGACCTTCAAAAAATCGGCATGCAGGTGGTCGTGCAATCCATTGAATTCAACAGCCTGGTGGAGAAGGTTGATGTCAGCCACGAATACGAATGCGTGTTGCTGGGGTTGGGGGGCGGCAGCACTGACCCTTCGGACAGCATGAATGTGGTCAAGTCCAGCGGGTTCACCCACCAATGGTTTCCGAGGCAGCAAACTCCCTCCACCCCGTGGGAGGCCCGTCTGGATGAGTTGATGGATGCCCAGAACTGCACGCTCGACGATGCGCAGCGCCACAAGGATTTCAACGAGGTGCAGTCCATCCTGGCAGAGGAGGTGCCCATGATTTACACCGTGACACCCTATTATTATGCGGCGGTGCGAAACAACCTGGCCAATGTCCGTGCGACAGCCCTGAGCAGTTACCGGGCAACTTGGAACATCGAGGAATTGTTCTTCAAACCATGACTAGCCCGGATTTTTCAAGAAAGACCAAAAACCCCCGCCAGGATGGACAAGGTTCCACCGACAGCGCCAGCCAGCAACACCCGCACCAGTGGGACCTGAAGAATAATGATGACCAGGATGAATCCAAAGCGGGCAAAGGTCATGTAGGTTTCCCAAGTCATTCCAATGGCCAGCCGTAGCAGGTGGGAACCATCCAGGGGTGGTATGGGAATGAGGTTGAAAAAGCACAGGACCAGACTCAACTCGGCAGCCTGCAAACAATAGTCCACCACTCCCGGAGCTTGGAAGACAGCCGCCGCCTTGGCCACGGCAACCAGGAGGATTGCCAAAATGAGGTTCATTCCCGGACCTGCCAGGGTGACAAAGGCCTCATCGCGCTCTGGGTGGTTAAATTGGGTGGGGTTCACCGGTACCGGTCTGGCCCAGCCCACCAAAAACCTGCCCATGCCCGCAGGCAAAAAAATCATCGCCAGGGGCAGCAGAACGGTGCCGATGGGGTCAATATGCGCCAGCGGGTTGAGCGTCAGGCGTCCTTGCAGGCGGGCCGTGTCATCCCCGCACTTCCAGGCCATCCAGGCATGGCCAAACTCGTGAAAGGTGAGCAGGCTTACCAGCATGAGATATTGAATCAGGCCATCAGCTATGTTCATGGCGGTCCAGCGTAGCAGCAAATCGGTCCCCAAGTCGAGTTTGCAAGATTGGGAGTTCGTGAATTTGCCTTGGCTGAAGGGGGAATTCCGGCCATCCTTTTCAAAAATTGCAAACTATGTCAATCCTCGCTGGAAAAACCGGTATCGTGTTTGGTGTGGCCAATAAACGCTCCATTGCCTGGGCCATTGCGCAGGCATGGCACAAGGCGGGCGCCACCCTGGCCTTTACTTACCAGGGCGAACGCCTCAAGGACAATGTCTCCGAACTGGTCGCCACCTTTGGCCCGGACACACTCCTCTTGCCATGCGATGTCACCCGGGACGAGGACATTGCCGCCGTTTTTTCCGCCGTGGCGGCCAAACACAGCCGCCTGGACTTGTTATTGCATTCGGTGGCTTATGCCCCCAAGGACGCTCTGGAGGGTCAATTTGTCAACACCAGCCGCGAGGCCTTCAGAGTGGCCCACGATATCAGCGCCTATTCCCTGGTCGCCCTGGCCCGGGCGGCCGCCCCGCTCATGACCGAGGGCGGCAGCGTGCTGGCCATGAGTTATTATGGAGCCGAGAAAGTCGTTCCCCATTACAATGTCATGGGCGTGGCAAAAGCCGCCCTTGAAGCCAGCACGCGTTACCTGGCCTACGACCTCGGTCCCAAAAAAATCCGTGTCAATTGCATCAGCGCCGGTCCGGTCAACACCCTGGCTGCCCGTGGCATCGCTGGGTTCACGGACATGCTGAAGCACTATGAGGCCCACGCCCCGCTGAAGCGTAATGTTACGGCGGATGAATTGGGAGCCACCGGCACTTTTCTGGCCAGTGATGGCGCCGCAGCCATTACCGGCCAGGTCCTGTACGTGGATGCCGGTTACCAAATCATGGGCATGTAATTCCCCGCAGCCCCAGGTCATCTCCCATCAGGCGCTCCCATCAGCCCTTTGGCAGACCGGGGTTCGCAAGGCTGGCCTGGCCGAACACTGGATCAAAGATTAGTCCGGGCGCTTCATTTCAAACCGGTCCCCGGTTTTACAATACCAATCCGGCGAAGCCATGCGCCCCACGGTCATGAGACCCTGCGGCAGAATCCGCTGTTTTTCAGGGTCGTAAAATCGGTCCTGCACGTGAACATACTTGATCAAGCCTATTACCATGCGGTTCTCCCCTATTTGCAAAGTGCCCCATTCCACGCATTCCAGGCTTGCGGGAGCCTCAAGGATGCGGGGAGGTTTGACCATTCTGGATGGGGCGGATTGCAGTCCTGCATGGCTCAACTCATTTTCTCCGTGTGGTAGTGAGGCCGCACAGCGGTTCATGGCTTCGGCCAATGCCTCATCCACCAGGTTGACCACAAATTCATGAGTGGCGCGAATGTTCAGGGCGGTATCCTTGGGAATGCCTGAGTCCCGGTCGCCCGGCGCAAAGGCGCAGATGGGCGGCCTGGCTCCCATCAGGTTGAAAAAACTGAATGGCGCGGCGTTCACACGCCCATCAGCGCCGATGGTGGTGACCAGGGCTATTGGGCGTGGTGTGACCAGACTGGCGAGCAACCCATAGGCTCGGTTGGTGGCCAGGGTGTCCAACTTGATTTCCATGACCGCAGAATAAAACCTCGCATCCATTCTGACAATTGGAATCCCCGCCACCACAAACGCCTTCCTGATTTCTTCGTTAACACTGACAATGGACTGCGGATTACAAGGTTTACACGGATCGTCTGTCTTCCTTGTCAGCCCCGTTCGCGGTAAAAAAACCTTTGCCGAAGGGTTTGCCTGCGCCTGTTTTTCAAGACGCCGTATCGGGTCTATTCATTTGGCTTGACGAAAACCAGCCGGTGCGCGAATGATGATTCATCACAATTGAAATGGCGTGCGTTGGCATCAGGGCTGCCCCGGGTTCATCAGCGTAAGGATGCCCGCAAGGCCCGCGCGCCACAAACCGGCCCAAACATGAACATCCTGTCCTCATGAAAAAAAATTCCATGAATGTCATCATCCTGACCCTTTGCCTTGGCTTTTGGATGGGTTCCAGCTTGCGGTCCATTGCGGACGAGACCGCGGCTCCCACCACGCGCAATTCCCCCGAGTGGCTCAAGCAATCGGTGGTCTATGAGGTTTTCCCCAGGAATTTTTCCGAGGCCGGCGATTTGAAATCCATCACCGCACGGCTGGATGAACTGGAGGACCTTGGCGTGAACATATTATGGCTCATGCCGATTCATCCCACCGGTGAAAAATTTAAAAAAGGGACTTTGGGCAGTCCATTTGCCGTGCGGGATTTTTACGCCATCAACCCGGATTACGGAACCACCAATGATTTCAGGGAATTGGTGGACGCGGCGCACGGACATCACATGCGCGTGGTCATGGACGTGGTGGCCGGGCAGACCTCCTGGGACAGTGTCCTGATGCAGCATCCGGATTTCTACATGAAGGACACCAATGGCGCCATTGTCCCTCCCGATCCTGCGTGGAAGGATGTGGCGGGTTTGAATTATGACAACCCCGAGGTGCGCCACTACATGATCAACATGATGAAATACTGGCTTGGGGATTTCCATGTGGATGGTTTTCGGTGCGACGTGGCGCCGAATGTTCCGCTGGATTTCTGGGAGCAGGCCAGGTCGGAGCTGGAGCAGGTCAACCCACAGGTTGTCATTTTGGCGGATGCAGGAGCCAGGCCGGAGCTATTGACCAATGCTTTTGACGTGGATTCCTCGTGGAGCATGAATTACGCATTGGACCTGGTCATGACCGGCGCGCAGCCTGCCAGTTACATCCAGGATTCATGGCAGCACACCCAGGCACAGTTTCCAGCGCACGCCCTGCACCTGCGGTTTACCGATAATCATGAGGAACCCCGCGCCATCGCGCGCTATGGAATGGATGGTGCGCTCGCGGCCCAGGTGCTGATGTTGACCCTGGATGGGGTCCCGATGTTTTACAATGGCATGGAAGCGGGCGACGCCACCGAATCCGCCGATCCGGCTTTATTTGAGAAATTACCGATTTTCTGGCATCCCGGCGGGCGTCCACCCCTGCGCGCCATTTACCATGACCTGATCCAATTGCGCCGCAGCAACCCTGCCTTGTGTGAAGGCTCCGTCCGGTGGATTGTCAATTCACAGACCAACAGCGTGCTCAGTTTCCTCAGGCAGGACGATCACGACCAGTTTTTGGTATTGATCAATCTCTCTGGAACTCCCGTGTCAGGAACCATGGACCTGACGGACCCATCTGGATTCGAGCCGGTCTCCATTGCCAACCGTCCCCCGCCATTGGACTCCAGCCTGCCGGATTTTCAATTGGTCAGCCACGGCTGGTTTATTTTTCATCGGAAACTGCCTTCACAGTGATTTGAACCCGAAAAACGAAATTTAAAAGGCCAATCCGCCCCAATCTAACGGGCGCGAACTCATTGGAAAAATCTCACGAGGCCGCTTCGGGTGTGGTTTCGATTTTTTCAATGAGTTTGCACCAGTATCTTGCCGCATTTTGACCCTTTTCATTTCGCTTTTGGGGTTGATTTGAGTTCGCACTGGCTGTGAGCGAGAACCCCTCTCCCTAACCCTCTCCCCGCGCTTCGCTGGCGGGGCGAGGGAACCAGGGGCGTTTGGTTGGTTGATGCGTTTGAAAAAGCAGAACAAACGGGGGAACAACTTTGACGCGTGAAAAGTTTAAAAGTCCATCGCCAGCCCACCGTTTTTACTCCCTCTCCGCCAATTGTATTGGGGGAAAGGGCTGGGGAGAGGTGGCGCTGAGTTTTCCAAATGCGTATTGAACCCGAAAAACGAAATTTAAAAGGCCAATCTGGCTCAATGTGGGAGTAAACTCATTGGAAAAACCTCATCAGACCGCTTCGGGTATGGTTTCGATTTTTTCAATGAGTTTGCACCAGCATCTTGCCGCATTTTGACCCTTTCCATTTCGCTTTTAGGGTTTAACGCCCAGGCCGGTGCCTGGCCGCATCGCTGTTACGGCTGCCCTCTTGTTCCAGAAGGAGAATTGCGTGTTTCTGGTCTTTGAAATTTGGATGGGCCGATATAGACTGGGGCGATGCATGAATTTCATTATTCCGGCCAGGATTTATATTGTGAACAGGCACTCATCAAGTCCCTGGTGCAAAAGTACGGCACCCCGTTGTATGTTTATTCACAGAAAACCCTGACGAATCATTACAAAAAGCTGGACGAGGCGCTTGCACCGCTGGACCACATGGTGTGTTTTGCCATGAAGGCCAATTCCAACCTGTCTGTAATCCGGGTGCTGGCCAACCTGGGCAGTGGCTTTGATGTGGTCAGCGCCGGGGAGCTGCAACGGGTGATTGTGGCGGGCGGGGATGCGCGGCGTTGCGTTTTTGCGGGAGTGGGCAAGACCGAGGAGGAAATAGCCTTTGCCCTTCAGCGCGGCATTTATTCTTTCAACGTGGAGAGCGAGCCCGAACTCGCCCGCATCAATCGCGTCGCGGCCCGGCTGAAAAAAATCGCCCCTGTGGCGGTCCGCGTGAACCCCAACGTGGCCGCAGGCACCCACGCCAAAATCACCACCGGCACCTACGAAAATAAATTCGGCATCGCCTTTGAAGCCATCGAAGCCGTTTATGCCCGCGCAGCCCGGCTCAAGCACATCCGCCTGCAAGGATTGCAGATGCACATCGGCTCGCAACTCACGGAGGTTAATCCCTTTGAAGCCGCCATCCGAAAGGTGATGCCCCTGGTCCAGAAACTGAAGGCCCGGCATGGCTTGGAATTCTTCAGCATCGGCGGCGGTTTGGGTATCGTTTACAAGTCCGCGTTGGCCAGCGGTTCGCCAGCCTGGTGGAAATCCAAGGCAGCCCAAAAAATCCTCACCCCGTCCAGTTATGCCCGGCGCCTCACGCCCCTGCTCAAGCCGTTGGGGTTGAAAATCCTCATCGAACCGGGCCGTTTTATCGTGGGCAATGCCGGCATCCTCGTCACCCGGGTGGAATATGTGAAACGCACCGGGCGCAAAAATTTTGTGATCGTGGACGCAGCCATGAACGACCTTATTCGTCCGGCTTTTTATGATGCCTACCACGAGGTCGTCCCACTCAGGAAAAAGGGCGGCGCGCTGATTTCCTCCGACGTGGTGGGGGGTATTTGCGAATCAGGCGATTATTTTTGCAAGGACCGCCCCTTGCCGAAGGTTGGCGAAGGGGATCATCTTGCGCTTTTAAGTTCCGGGGCCTATGGGTTTGTCATGGCGTCAAATTACAATTCCAGGCCGCTTGCCGCAGAGGTCCTGGTGCATGGTAAAAAATCCGATGCCGCGCGCAAACGCCAGGAGGTGGAAAAAATCTGGGAGGATGAGAAAATTGTGTCATGGTTGAAATAATGTTGTGAGCAGCGAACATTCCATAGCAGCTTATTGGTCTGATGGCATGGATGAATCCGGTTTGGCCGACTGGGCGCGCCGGTTGCGTCTGCGTTTGCGGGTGGGGCCGGTTTCCCTGGGCTTGGTCTTTCTCTCGCCCAAATTTTTTCCTCATGCCCAACAGGTCCTGGAAATCCTGCGGGTCCATGCCCAGATTCCGGTCCTGGCCGGATGCTCCAGCCAGGGCTTGGTGGCAGGGGGGGAGGAGATCGAAAATGCCGGGGGCCTGGTCCTGTGCCTCTATTCGCTGCCCGGAGCCCGAATCAGCCTGGTACGCTTCACCCAGCAACAGGTTGAGGAGGCTCATTCCCCGGATTATTGGCCCAACGTGGCAGGGATGGATGCCAAGTTGGTGAATGCATGGCTTGCATTCATGGATCCATTTCACATGGACCCGGAGGCATGGTTGCAGTCCTGGCAGGCCGGTTTTCCCGGCCAGGCGGTTTACGGCGGACTGGCCGGGGGATCGTTTCCCGAACCTGTCTCCCAGGTGTACATGGATGGCGAGGTTTTTGAGGATGGGGGAGTGGCCGTGGCCGTATGCGGTGAAGTAACCCTTGGCGGTGTGGTTGCCCAGGGATGCACGCCCATAGGCGAGACATGGACCCTCACACGGGTGGAGCAAAATCGCATCCGCCACATTGGCAATCGCCCGGCTTACAACGTCCTGGTGGAAACGGTCAACCAACTTTCCCCGGTTGAACAACAACTGGCCATGGGTAACCTTTTCATCGGCTTGGTGGTGGATGAATACCTGGAGGAATTCCGACGGGGCGATTTTCTGGTGCGCAACCTCCTTGATGGCGACCCCCAAACCGGTGTCCTGGAGGTGGGAGCCTTGCCCCGGGCCGGTCAAACCGTCCAATTTCAGCGCCGGGATGCCGCCGCCGCCACCCAGGATTTGACTGAACAATTGAAATCCGTGCATGGGGACATGGAAGGAACAGAAATCTATGGAGGATGCCTGTTTTGCTGCAATGGGCGCGGACGCAGGTTTTTTGGCCGGGCCAGCCACGATGCGGGGCTGGTTCAGAACGAGTTGGGACCGTTGGGCTTGGCCGGGTTTTTCTGCAATGGAGAGATTGCCCCGATCGGTTCCGGAAACTTTGTCCACAGCCACACCGCCGCATTGGCCCTGTTTGTCAAAAAAGAAGCCCGGACAGCCCCCCTCTGAAATCGTGAAAGTAATCTCCTTTACGCTTTGCATTTAATCGGCCTGAGGCCATCCTGTCCCCTAATAAATTTGTGCCAGACGAAAATTCCAATCTAAACCTGCCGTCAACCCCGCGCCGTCCCAGCAACCACAGACGCGGACGCCGGGGTGGTCGGGGAAGGGGACGCGGTTCCCGTCCACCCGCCGGTTCCGCAGATGCCAACTCACCGGTTTTTCCCCATGAGCAAGTTCATGTCGGCGTTGATGCTCCGGAGGTTCAAGCCGGCAGGCAGGCGTCTGAATCCGGCGCAGATCCAGCCCCGCTACCCGGAGAATCCGGTCCGGCGGCAAGCCCGACCCCGCCTGAGACTCCCAGCCCGGTCCCGGCACCCCAAGAGCGCGCACAGGCCCAGCAGCCTGCCCGGGCTTGGGTGAAACCCGCCGATTTCAGGCCTGCCGAGACTTCCGCCATTCACCAAGCCGTGCTGCATGCCACTGAAATTGCCGAAAACCTGCGTGAATTAGTGGAGCGTATTGACGAAATTTTGGAACTCGTTGAGGTGGCGGAACGCCAAAAGCTGGCGGATGAAAGGGAGCTGGACAATCTCAGGCGCGCTTTGCGGCGCATTCAGCCGCCACGGCAGTCTCATGGTCATGACAACCCTCGCGGTCCGCATCGGGGAGAATCAAGGCACGGAAGGGGTGCCCCTCCGCCTCCCAGGGAGGATCCGCAGCATCATGCCGAGGAAATGCCTGAAGTGCCGCCCAATGCCCGGGCAGAAGCCGAGGCATCCCAGGAACCCGATGGGGGCGAAGACCCACACATGCCTCCCTCCGGTCCGGTTGGGGACGAAAACGACGGCGGCGGTTCCGAAAACACCTGAATTAATCCGCCCGACAAGGATCCGTTCCATGACCCTTGCTGAAAAGCTGGCACGGATGGAAGAGCAACTGGGAACGCTCCCCCAGGGATTGCGGCGGATGGAGTGGGTTATGGAGCAGGCGCGGCAAAGGCCCGGACTGCCCGAGCATTTGCGTGTGGATTCAAACCTCGTGCCAGGTTGCCTGGCCCGGCTCTGGATGGTGAGCCGACTCGATGCGCGCCTGTGCCATTTTGAGTCCGACTCGAATTCACTCGTCGTCAAAGGCGTGGCTGGCCTTCTTTGTGATTTTTACAGCGGCCTGTCTCCCGACGAAGTGCTGGCATTGGAACCCGACTTTCTCCTTCGCATGGGCATTACCCAGCACCTCACTCCCAACCGCCGCCATTCCCTCCACCGGGTTCGCCAATTAATTCGTGAATTCGCGGCTCAAGCTGCCTCCCGGGATCCGGACGGCAATCCAGCCCCGGGCATCCCCAATAAACCCGGTTGAAAGAGCGCCCTGAAAAGACACGCACCGTCGCCCTCGCTCTTTGGAGCGCGATCAATGCGATGATCAAATCATGAGATGATCAAACCGTGATGAGAATTTATGACGCCCACAACCACTTGCAGGACCCCCGTCTGGCGGGGCGGCAGGAGGACCTTTTGCGGCAGTCTTTGGAAAGCGGTCTGGTGCGTGCCGTGGTGAATGGTTCGTGCGAGGCGGATTGGGCGGCGGTACAACAATTGGCCCGCAGTCATCCTGAAGTAGTGCCTTGTTATGGCTGCCACCCATGGTTTTTGGACCAAAGATCGGATGATTGGCTGGCGCAGCTTGAGCAATACCTCCAAAACCCGGCCAGCGCAGTGGGGGAAATAGGTTTGGACCGCTCCAGGCAGGGCTTGTCCTATGCCGGCCAGGAGGAGGCTTTCCTGGTTCAATGGCGGCTGGCCAGCCGCCTGAATCGCCCTGCCAGTATTCACTGCCAGCACGCATGGGGACGCCTCCTGGATTTGGTCCGGGCCAATCCCGGCCCGCAATGCGGCTGGCTCCTTCACAGCTTTGGCGGTTCCCAGGAATGGATTCCAGAACTCCACCGTTTGGGGGCCTATTTCAGTTTCCCCGGCTCCTTTCTGAATCCGCATAAAACCCGGCTGAGGGAAACATTCCGCCATGTTCCTCCAGACCGGTTGTTAATAGAGACGGATGCACCCAATCAGCCCCTGGTTTCCCCGCTTTCCAGCCATGTCCTGCAAACTGACCAGGGCCAAATCCTGAACCATCCAGCCAATTTGCGGGTGGTCTATGAAGAGTTGGCGCGGTTCCTGGGCCTCGATCCCCAGGTCATGGCCGCCCAGGTGGAATCAAATTTCCAGCGCCTTTTTGCAACCGTGTCTCCTTCCGGCACGGAAGGGGCAGCATGACGGGCCGCAGGATGGACCCTTCCTGCGTGGTCAAGCCGCGATGCGGCCCACAATCCAACTGGCCGCGACGAAACCAAAGGTGCCCGTGACAAAGGCCGCTGAACCCAGGCCGGCATTGCAATCCAGCCGGGTGCCTGGCTCCGCCTCCGGACGCACCGGCCCCACGGTTCCATCGGGTTGCGCATACACAGGCGGTTCAGGGGAATAAACACAGTCAATGCCCATTGGCTTGCGATCTCCATCCAGATTGTTTAACCTCCGCAACTCCCTGCGCACTCCTGCCAGAAGCCGGTCATGTGTGACCATTGAAAGGTCAGCCATCCGCACCTGGTCGGCTGCCCTGCGACCGCCTGCCGCCCCGGCTGACACCACCCGGATGCTTCGGCTCTGGCATGCATGCAGCAAACCCACCTTGTCTTTGAAACTATCCACCGCATCGAAGACATAGTCCAATTTCGAGGTGAAAATGGAATCGGCATTCTCGGAATGGAAAAAAACGGGCAGGGCGGTGACCTGGCATTGAGGATTGATTTGCAGAAGCCGTTCGGCCATGACCTGCACCTTGGGCTGGCCCACGGTGTGGGTGAGGGCATGCAGTTGCCTGTTTATATTGGTGGCGCAAACCTCGTCCATGTCCACCAGGGTGATGGCACCCACACCCGACCGCGCCAGGGCTTCTGCCGCCCACACACCCACGCCACCCACCCCGATCACCGCCACGTGAGCAGCCTGCAATTTTTCCAACCCCGTCCTGCCATACAGCCGCGCCACCCCGCCAAACCTTGCGTCAAAGTCGTTCATATAAAGTGTCCCGGACCAGCCCCGCCCGGCGACCGGTTCATCCATGTCTGGCAGGTCGGCGGATAAGTTGTCAGGCCCTCAGAATCTTGAGCAAATCCCCCGGGTCATTCACCGGAGCCAGGCAGGATTGCCTCTTGCAAACCCATGCCGTGGCCACGGCGGTGGTGCGCTGCGAACCGGCGAATTCATGCACCGCCCCGGCAGTCCCCATGACGGTCTGTTCCGGCGCATAAACCGCGTGGGCCGCACGGATCATGGCTTTAAATTGCGGTGTGGCGGGGTCGCCGCCCACCACTACCCGCTGTTTTTCCGCCGTATGAAAATCCAGGGCCTGCAACATCACCGACATGGAGTGGGGTTGGCTTTCCATCCGCCCGGCAAAAAATTTCAGCGCGGATTCTGCCGCCCTGGTGAACCGGGGCTGGTCCGTGATCTCACCCAGTTTAAGCAATGCCAGCACAGCCATGGAGTTGCCGGAGGGTTCGGCCCCGTCATCCGCATCCTTGATGCGCAGGATCAAATCCTGGCAATCCGCCGGAGCCTGCCAGAAACCTCCCTGCTGGCTGTCCTCGAACCGGTCCAGCATGGATTGAGCCAGGGAAATGGCAAAATCCAGTTGGCAGGCATCCAAGGTTGCCTCATAGAGTTGAATCACGCCAGCCAGCACAAAGGCGTATCCCTCCAGGAGTTCCACCTTGTCCGTTTCCCCATCCCTCCATCGGTGGCACAGGCGCCGGTTTTTTTCATCCCACAACCGGCTTTTGATAAAACTCGCGCAATCAATGGCGGTTTCGATGTACGCCGGTTCGCCCAAGGCACATCCTGCCCGGGCAAAGGCGCCCAGCATCAGGCCGTTCCACGAGGCCAGCACCTTGTCATCCAGATGCGGGCGGATACGCCGGCGCCGGGCTTCCCGCATTTTATGGTTTGCAGATTCCAATAGCCGGAGGTTTTCGGGGTCTTTTGCCGGGAAAACCCCCTCCACATGAAGCACGTTCTGGCCCCGCAATGGAGCGGGATGGCTGTGGTCCACAAAATTTCCTTCTTCCGTTATTCCGTAATAACCCACCGCCACGTCCAATTCCTCCGGACTCAGCAGTCCCTTCAGTTCTTCCAGCGTCCAGCAATAGAATTTGCCTTCATGACCCTCGCTATCCGCATCCTCGGCGGAATAAAATCCGCCTGCATCATGTCTCATGTCCCGCCGGACATAATCGAGGATGTCTCGGACAACCGCCTGGTGGCGTGAATCTCCGCTGGTAAGCCAGGCATCCAGGTAGAGTTGCGCAAGCTGGGCGTTGTCATAGAGCATTTTTTCAAAATGCGGCACCAGCCATGCCTCATCCACCGCATACCGCGCAAAACCGCCTCCCAGATGATCGTGTATCCCCCCGGCGGCCATGCGGTCGCACGCATGCCAAACCATTCTTGCGGCTTCCGCATCACGGAAACGCTTTGACATTGCCAGAAGGCATTGCGGTATGCAGGGCTGTGGAAATTTGGGTGCGCCCCCGAATCCTCCATGATCCCGGTCATTCCACTTTTTAAACAGGGAAATGCCCTTGCCCAGGATGGCAGACCCATCCGGTTCGCATTGTTCCTCGTGGTCCCCATGAGTTTGGCCCCCGAGCGATTCCTTCATCCGGTCATGGATTTGCTCCGCCGAGCCTTGCACCTCGCCGGGATGGTCGCGCCAGGCGCTGGTCACCCTCTGCAAAATATCCAAAAAGGACGGACGACCATGGAGCGGGATTGGCGGGAAGTACGTTCCCCCGTAAAAAGGCTTCAAATCCGGCGTGAGAAAAACGTTCAAAGGCCAGCCGCCAGAACCTGTCGTGGCCTGGACAAAGGACATGTAGATTTTATCCACGTCCGGACGTTCCTCCCGGTCCACCTTGATGCTCACAAAGTGGGCATTTAAAAAGGCTCCCACAGTGGAGTCCTCAAAACTTTCCCTTTCCATGACATGACACCAATGGCAGGTGGAGTAGCCAATGCTGACAAACAAAGGACGGTTATCCCTTCGTGCCAGTGCAAAGGCCTCTTCCCCCCATGGATGCCAATCCACCGGATTATGGGCATGCTGCAGCAGGTAAGGCGATTTTTCCCGGCCCAGGCGATTCATGAATGTGAACAGGCAGACAGCATGCCTTAATCTCACGAATTTACCCCCAAAGAGCCAGTCAAAATAACGGATGTCAAATAGTTGTGAGTCGTGGGTTGTGCCCGTCTCTTCAACTCCATCTGGCCGGAAAGTCCACTTACTATGACAGGCTGGGGGAATGGCTTCCCATAGCGGAGGCCAGTTCCGCCGCCCTGGCACCCCGGCCCTTTCTCTGGCTGGGGCAGGGCATCCTCTCAACAGGTCTGGCCAACCTGGTTTTGTCCTAACACCTGCTCAAATTCAATGCCCGGTTGAATGGCCCCAGCTTATCAGAGCCACGCCTTCCAGCATGGGCGAGGACCTTTCCGTCTCTACTTGAGGCGGCTTTCGTCCCCATCCTGAAAGGCTTTCCCAGGATTGGGAACTCAAATTGCCCAACCTTTGGATTCGGGCTGGCTTGGGATACGACTGGAGGCGCCATTGCCGGTTCACGGCGTTGAGTGTCACTTCCTGTTTCTTTGCGGTTGGGGCGGATTCCCTGATGGCGGGAGGCTCCGGCTTGGGAAGCGCTCCCATGGCTGCACTGGCACCCGGCAGCATGATGGCCATCAAGGCGACTCCAGCCCAACGGATGGATATCGCGGTTTTCATGATCAAACCTCAACCCCCTTGTGGCATTCGTCAAGATGCGAAGCGATCGCATGAACAATTTTAATTCAATGTTAATGGGATATTCATGAATTGTCAGCGGCCCAAAAAACGGAAAGGGCTTTTGGAATGGGAGGGTTGTATGACGATCGCGTTGGATGTTTGCGAGTTCCCCTCTCCCTAACCCTCTTCCCGCGCTCCGCTGGCGGGGCGAGGGGACCAAAGGCGAGGGGTTGTTGAATACTCTTGGAAATAGTGATCGTCTTAAACGCTCGACGCTTGAAATGATCTAAAACCAGGTTGAACCTGCCGCCTTTTTCTCCCTCTCCATCAAATCCTATTGATGGGGAGGGGCGGGGAGGGGGGCTGAGATTTTGGGATGGTGTGGTTGTTTGCGATCGCATTGGATATTTGCGAGTTTCCCCTCTCCTTGGAGCATTTCCATCCAACATGCAGCGCTGTGCGTGGTGTGAATGGGGGCACGGTCTTTTTTGCCTTGGGCTTCGTTTTGGTTCAGTTACAGGGTTTTTCAAACCTGCGCCTTCGCCAAAGCCTCGCCCAAGCCCAAAAATCCTCGTCGCCCAGCGCCAAATCTTTTCTGTCAATGCTCTTAACCCTCTCCCCGCGCTTCGCTGGCGGGGCGAGGGGACCAGAGGCGATGGGCGGTTGACCACTCTTGGAAAAGGTGATCGCCTTAAACGCTCGACGCTTGAAATGATCTAAAACCAGGTTGAACCTGCCGCCTTTTTCTCCCTCTCCATCAAATCCTATTGATGGGGAGGGGCGGGGAGGGGGGCTGAGATTTTGGAATGGGAGGTTTGTATGGCGATCGCATTGGATATTTGCGAGTTTCCCCTCTCCTTGGAGCATTTCCATCAAACATGCAGCGCTGTGCGTGGTGTGAATGGGGGCACGGTCTTTTTGGCCTTGGGCTTCGTTTTGGTTCAGTTACAGGGTTTTTCAAACCTGCGCCTTCGCCAAAGCCTCGCCCAAGCCCAAAAATCCTCGTCGCCCAGCGCCACATCTTTTCTGTCAATGCTCTTAACCCTCTCCCCGCGCCTCGCTGGCGGGGCGAGGGGACCAAAGGCGATGGGCGGTTGACCACTCTTGGAAAAGGTGATCGCCTTAAACGCTCAATATGGATTCGGTTAAGGCAGGTTAAACGGTGCGCATTTGCACGGCATCCACAATTTCCGTGCCGACCGATATGGCTCCGATGATGACGACGGTGTTTCCGGGCGTGAGCAGCTTCTTTTGCGTCAGCATTTTTATGGCATTTTCAACGGTGTTCTGCGGTTCAATCAGGTCAAATTCCATGACTGCGGACTGCACGCCCCAGCTCAGGGTCAGTTCATTGGCCGACTTTTCGTTGTCGCAAATGGCAAGGATGGGGGAATACCGTGGACGCATCCAGGCGGCGTACCGGGCCATGTGCCCGTGCCTGGTGATGGCGATCAATGCGGCGGCTTTCAGTTCGTTGGCCATGACCACTGCGCTTTTCACCAGCTTCTCCCTGGCTGTGGTCAGCTCGGCCAGATCATGGAATTGCGCGCTTCCGCTTCGCTCGATGCGGCTTGCAATGCGGTCAAAAACCTCGATGCACTTCACGGGGTACTTGCCCACCGTGGTTTCCCCGCTCAACATGATGGCATCCGCCTCCTCAAATACCGCGTTGGCCACGTCGGTGACTTCCGCCCGCGTGGGCATGGGCGATTCGATCATGCTTTCCAGCATGTGCGTGGCCACGATCACGGGGCGCCCCACGCGCAGGCAGGTTTTGACAATGCGCCGCTGGACAATGGGTAATTCCTCGTAGGGGATTTCAATGCCCAAATCGCCCCGCGCCACCATGATTCCGTCCGCCTCCTGGACAATGGAATCCAGGTTCTTGATGGCCTGCTGGTCCTCGATCTTCGCGATCACCAAAGGGTGCGGCTTGTCTTCCGGGAACAGTTCCCGGAGTTGCAAAAGGTCCCGCGCCTCCCTCACAAAGGACAGCGCAATGAAATCCACGTTCAGCTCCAGACCCAATTTGACGTCCTTGATGTCTTTGGCCGTGAGCGCGGGGAGGCTGACCTTCACCCCGGGCAGGTTGATATGGCGCCGACTTCCCAATTTGCCTTCCGTAAGAACTTCGCATTCCACCTTGTTGCCATTTTTGGCCAGCACCTTCATCTCGATCGTTCCATTGTCTATCAGCACCACGTCGCCCACGCTGATGTCGTTGACGAAATTCTCGTAATTGACATCCACGGAATGTTGTTCCAAATCCCGTTCTCCCCGGACGGTCAGGGTAAATTTTTGGCCGGGTTGCAGGTCCAGGGGCACTCCCAGGTCGCCCGTCCGGATTGCCGGACCCTGGGTGTCCATTAAAATGCCAATATGCCGGTTGCGCCGGGCGGATTCCTGGCGGATGGCGGCATAGACCCGGCGAACCCAGTCATGGGGTGCGTGGGACATGTTCAGCCGGAAAATGTTCACCCCGGCATCAATCAGTTTGCCGATCATCTCCGCCGAATCGGTGGCAGGTCCCAAGGTGGATACGATTTTGGTTCTCCGCAAAAGCCCGGTTTGCATATTTCCTTAGCATAACCTTGTCTGTCTGCATGAAAAGGATTTTTGCGGTCTTTGTGACCGAAGCGAGGCGCCCCGGGGCGCAACCGGCCCTCGCGGATGGCTGTTTTTGGCCACCACAAAAACAAACCATGGCTGGCCTTGTGCGTGGCATGAATAGGGGGGCGGTCTTTTTGGCCTTGGGCTTTGTTTTGGTTCAGTTACAGGGTTTTTCAATCCTGCGCCTTCGCCAAAGCCTTGCCCAGGTCCAAAAATCCCCGTCGCCCAGTGCCGCATCTTTTCTGTCAAAGGTCTAGCTGGGAGATTTGGAATTTGGCGGCGGGCATTGGGAAGGGGCTGGAGCGGGCGGCTGGTTTTTCATCGCCGGTTCCCGGGAGGTGACGGGCAAGCCCAGAAAATTGATTCCCGGGACCTTCTCGTAAAGGCGTCCGATGGGGTTTTTGTTATCGGGCATGATGGCGTCGCAGTGTTCCTTGAGGATGTCCACATCCTTGCCGAGAAAACTTTGCAATTCGGCAAGCTGCCCGGTCTGGCTGCGTTGACTGACCTCGAATTCATCGGCTTCCTCGCGATCGGCATTCTTTTTGGCCGCCTGCTTCTGTCCGGCCTTGGCTGCTTTCATCTCTTGTTTGGACTCATTGAGCTTGAGGGTGCGTTCGCGGTGGTCTTGGCGGGCGAGGTTCTGTTCGTAAGTGGTGATGGCGCGGAGCATGGGGGTGACCTTGCGGATGCAATCCTCTTTGGACCCGTTATCGCGCATGAACTGGAGGACGAGGACTTTGTAGATGTCCATGAGTGTAGCGAGGTTGGGAGGATTGTTCGTCTTGAGCCACTCACTGACGGCATTTGCATTCGGGCCAAAAGCGTTAATCCAACCGGAAGGGAAGTTGTCCGTGGCGGGGGTGGGAGCGGGTTTGGCAGAGGGGTTGTTCGAGTTTTTCATGGGTTTAATGTAGTTGGTTTTAATTCATGTTTTGCTGAGGCCCATGATGGCGGACTGGCTGGGAGCTAAAATGGCATGGTGAACGTTTATGGTGGTTTTCCACACGAAGGACCGAAGGCACGAAGGGGAATTTTTATCGCAGACGAATTTCCGCAGATAGGGGCATGGACTTGCGTCTCAAACCTGTTGTGGGAAAACTTTTAAAAAGGATATTGCGTCAATAGTGAGGACTGACGCCGGCCCGATTGGGCTTTAATGGTAATCACATGGCATACACCCCTGCGTCGCGTTCAGGATAACTTTCATAAACGTGCTCGAACAGAGCGGAACATTTTTGCCTGTAAAGTTCTGGCGTGTAGGTGCGCGGCAGGCCCGTGTCGAGCACGTCTTCGATGGTGAGCTTGAGTTGTGAACGGGCCGTGGATTTCTGCCGCCAGTTGAGCACCAGCAGCAGCTTCATCTTGTTCAACAGTTCGCGGGAAACTTTCTTTACCTCGGCGCGTTCGTCGGCGCTCAATTCCGGCGCGGGTCGTGTCAGGATGTCGAAAATCACCAACTCCTCCTCCGTCATGTTCTCACGGACATGGCGTTGCTGCTCGTCGGACAAATTGCGGCTCAGTTTCAGCAATTCCTCGAATAATTCTTCGATGTTCCGGCTGCCCGTGTTGTAGCTTTCAATCAACGCCTCAAATTTTTCCGCAAAGTCGGCGCGCGTCTTGTTTAGACGAATCAGTTTTTCCAGTTGGGCGCGAATGGCCGCTTTCAAAACTTCCAAGTCGGTGTTCTTGTGCTTGGATTCCTTGAACCGGCTGCGAAGCGCCTCGAAATCAATTTTCGACAAATCCATCACCGGCGCGGGCTTGGCGGGCATATCAACGCCCGTGATGGAGGCGTCGAGCAACTTGCCGATGTCGCCCATGACTTCCGTGATGTCTGCCGGATTGGGATTAAGCTTCGTGCGGATGGCGGCAGCGATGGCGGTCAATGTGGCAACGCGACCAGCGAACCCCAACGCCGCCGGGTCGGGTTTCACCGCCCCGAAGTGAGTGCCGACGATACGCTCATGGCCAAGGAACTCGCGGCGCAACGGGTCGGGCGAAATGAGCGCGTTCACAGCATTGTCAATCCGCTGCAACCGCTCCAGGCTGCCAACGGGCAATTGCTCAATAGCCGGGAGAATCACCTGGCGCGTGGCGCAAAAGGTCGTCGCGGCATCCACTGCGCGGCGCAAATCCGCAACCAGCTTCGCCTTGTCCCTTACCGGATTCTTACCATCCTTACCCGCACCGTAGATCGCCAGCGCTTTTTCGAGCGACGCGAACACGTTGGCATAATCCACAATCATGCCGCTGTGCTTGCCGGGAAAAACCCGGTTCGCGCGGGCGATGGTCTGCATCAGCGTATGATTCCGCATCGGCTTGTCGAGATACACCGTGGAACAAATCGGCGCGTCAAAGCCGGTCAACCACATGGCGCAAAGGAACACGATTCGCAGCGGGTCGTCGGTGTCCTTAAACTTTTCGTCCAGCGGCGGCTGCGACTCATTCATCCGCTGGCGATGCGGCACGATGTCGAGGTCGTGCTTTTTCATCTGCTCGATTTCGTTTTGGCCGGGCGACACAATGAGCGCCATGTCCGTCGTCTGCAAAACTTTCAAGCGATCCAGCAATTCGGCTTTCCGTCCTGCCGCTAAGTCGTAATGCCCCAACTCCTCTTGCGTCCGCTCAATTTCTGCTGCCCAATGTGCTCGCACCTTGTCGTGCATCTTCAACGCCGTGGCCTTGTCAATGGACACCACCATTGCCTTGCCGACAAATCCGCGCCCAAGAAAATGCCGCACGATGTCCTTCGCGACGGTTTCCAGCCGGTCGTCGCGCGTAAGAATGTGGTATTGCCGGCCTAATTCACGTTCGAGCTTGGCTTCTTGTTCGGGGTCAAGCTCCGCCGTCTCAATGAGATTGTAGATGTCCTCATTTAAGTCCGGGTTCACAAGCTGCAACTCCGGCGTGCGATTCTCGTAAAACAGCGGCACGGTTGCGCCATCCTCGACGGATTGCTGAAAATCGTAGATGGAAACGTAGTCGCCGAAAACGTCTTTCGTCCGTTCCTCGCCAGCGATGAGCGGCGTGCCGGTGAACGCGAGAAACAACGCTTTCGGCAGTGCCGCGCGCATATTCAGCGCCAGCGTATCGTATTGGCTGCGGTGCGCTTCGTCCGTGAGCACAATCACGTCCGGCCGGTCGCATAACACGGGCATTTTCCTGTGACCCTCACCCCCGACCCCTCTCCCAGAGGTAGAGGGGAGGTTTAAGGCGAGCCCGATCTGCCGCAGGAATTCCTCGGGGTTTTCCAGGACAATTTGATTTGAAAAGCGCAGCACCTTGAAGCCAAGCGAGCGGAGCATCGCGTCGCGGACCGCATCCTTTTCCATCACTACGGGCGATTTGTGAATCCCGCCATCCAGTTCGATGTCGAGGCGGTGTTCCGCGCAGAAGAAATCCGCGATATAATTGTTGATCTGATGCTCGCGCCGGAACTTCAGTCCTTCAAACCGCCGGTCACGCAGCAATTCCCAGGCAATTTCTTCTGCTGGTGTCTGGTCCTTTCTAAATTCGCGCGCCCGCTCCACCAGCCCCGCATATTGCAGCCCACCCCGATACTGTGGCGTCTCCCCCCCTTCTCCCTCTGGGAGAAGGGCCGGGGATGAGGGTGTTTCAGCCCGAACCTTCTCGGGCTGAAACTTATGAATCAGCGTAAAAACGTAGCGATGATTGCCGCGCAACAATTCCCGCAGGTGCGCGCCGCTGGCGGCGTGGCACTCGTCGCCTTCGGCTTCGCTCACCGCGCCGCAAGCCTTGAACGTCTTGGCAATCTGGTCGTCCAGTTCAACGCGGTCGGTAACAACCACGAATGTCCAATTGCCCGCCACTTTGCGCAAAACTTTCTGCGCGAAGAATACCATCGAAAAACTTTTGCCGCTGCCCTGCGTCTGCCAAAACACGCCGCCGCGCCCATGCCCCAGCTTGCGCGCGGCGAGCATCGAGACGATGGCGTTGTTCACGCCTAGGAACTGGTGATTCTGGCCGATGATTTTTACCAGCCCGGCCTTGTGTTCTGAAAACAGCGTGAAATTTTCCACCAAGTCGAGCAACCGCGTCCGGTCGCACGTTCCGCGAATCATCACTTCCAGGGACACCCGGCGCGGTTCGTTCTCGCGCTCAATGCGCTTCCACTCAAAAAACCGTTCCCAATCCGCCGTCAGCGATCCGACGCGGCTGTCCGTGCCATTCGAGGCGATGAGCAGCGCATTAAACCAAAACAGCGACGGGATTTGCTGTTTGTAGTGGGTCAGGTTTTCGTCGAACGCAACGCGCGCGGGCACGCCGGGCTTTTTTAACTCAATCACCACCAGCGGCAGACCGTTCACGAAGCCGACCAAATCTGGGCGGCAGGTATAAAGTGCGCCGGTGACGCTGAACTGGCTGACCAGCAGGAAATCATTGTTCGCCGGCTGCTCCCAATCAATCACGCGCAACCGCTCCGTCTTTTGCCCGCCCCGCTCTTTGTCCGGCACGGAAACCTTGATGCCTTCTTTGAGCAGCAAATAAATCTCACGGTTGGCCGCCTCCAAACTCATGGACGAACGGTCGCGGGTCAATTCATCCACGGCGGCGGTGATGGCCTCCGGCGGCAACGCCGGATTCAACCGCGTCAGCGCCGCGCGCAAACGGGAAACCAAAACCACTTCGCCGCTGGCTTCCCGGCCTAGCGTGCCGCCCGCGCCAAAAATTTCCTCCATCGCAACCACCGTCTGCCAACCAAGCTCCGCAAACAACCCGATGGCAGGCTGCTCGACAAGTTGGTCTTCGGTGTAGGCGTTGGGCATAACGTCAGCCGTTTTGATAAATGAGATTCAACGCGCGCTTTGCAAAACCGAGCAATTCCCCGTCCACAACCGGAACTGTATCGCAACTGGCATTGGTGTGGTGATGGAACTGCCCAGCGTAGTCGTTGACTTCCCCCAATTCTTTTGCGAGCGGCTGCAAATTTGCCAACGGGTCGCCGGTCTGTGCCTGCACCGCGAGAGCGATAATCTGGCCGAACATGAGCCTGCGAGGAATTTTCCCCGGAAATCTACGGTGATAGTAACCTTCAAGCAGCGGGCGGATTGCTTTGGCAATGTCGCGCGTGTTCGCCGTGGATTTGCCGTCCACATAATCAGCAACCAGCCGATGATGGCGATAGTAGTCCGATGAACACACGTCGTCTATGTCGCAAGGAGCGAAAGCGGAGTAGCCTTGCTGGACGCGCCTGATCGTAAGGAGGTGCGGCGTAATTGGGGCGGTCTTGTGTTCGCCGAGTTTTTCACGGAGTTCGCGAACAAAATAAGCGTCGTGCGACAAAACTAGCAACTGGCGGCAAGCACCAGCGAGATTTGCGATGTGCCGGATGCTCTGATGTCTTCGGTTGCGGTCGAGGCTTGAAACGGGGTCGTCCAGCACGACGAACTTACCCGCAAGGTTCGGGTCTGCATTGAGCCGCGCCACAAAAAATGCGAAGGCGAGTGTTCGTTTATCCGCCTCGCTGAGTGTCGAGGCAAAGCTGTGGCCGGTGGTAATGTCGGCACGACTGCCAAGTTTCACCGACTTGTTCCGCAAGCACAGGCCGTATTCGCTGCGCGGCTCACCACCGCCTAAATATGTCGGCTTCAATTGCTCAATTGAAAACTCCGCCCCGAAAGCAGTTAGTAGGGTGTTGATGCTGGTTTGGTATTGTTGAAGCGTCGCTTGCATCAACGCATCAAGCTGACTTCGCGCCTTGGTTTTCTCACCGTCGAGCCGTTTTCGTTCTGTTTCGGCATTTTGGTATTCAGTCACGGCGGCTGTCACGTCTGCCAGTTGTCTTTTTTGCGCAGCTTCAAGTTTGCGAATGTCGGCTGTCAGTGTCGCCGTGTTCTCCGTCGCCAGTTTCTTTTTGAAGTCGGCAATGGTCGCGGCCTGCGCCCGAATTTCGCCATTGTAGGTTTTGATTGCCGCGTCAATCGAGGCGACGGCGGCGATAGCTGTGTCAGCATCCGCTTGAACGCCGACAGATTCCAACGGCATTCTCTCCTTCGCCGCCGCAAACGCAAGCAGTTGTTCCCGCACTTGCTTGATGGTCGCGCCGAGTGCCGCTGCGTCTAGCGTCGGGGCAGTGAGATTCAATTGGTCTTTCCATGCTTCAATCCGCGCCGCGTTGGCCGCGGCAGCGGACACAGCCGACTCAATCTTGTAATCTGCCAGCCCTGATTCGATTTGCGATTTCAGCCCGGCCACCTGACGCTTCAAGGCCGCGTAGGCTTTATTAAAATGGGAGCGGTATGCCTCAATCAATCCAAGTCCGCCGGTTGCCTGACCGCAAAACGGGCAATCCGCGCCGCCCAAGTAATTTTGACCACGGCTGATCCAATCCTCAAAATCTTCGGAGTTGTGCTTTGCGAGATGCGCTTTTACCACCGCCTCCGCCGCTTCCTCTACATCTTGAATCTGCGTTTTGAGCACGGCGAAAACCGCTGGCACGTCGAACGGGATGGAGGAAATTTCAGCCGGGTCTTTGCGCGCTGCCAACTGTTGCGCGTTCTTGGCGGCTTCAATTCGTTTTTGCAGCGCGTCAATCTGTTGTTGCGCGTCCGCCACGGGTAGCAGGGCGATGAACTGCGCGATATTGTAGGGTGGGGCAAAACCCGTCAGCGTTCTTTCGGCTTGGGAGCGCTTCCGCGTCTGAACGTCTATGTCCTGCGTGAGTTGGTCAATCTGTTGTTTTAGCTGGACGGTCTGGTTGCCCAAAGCGAACTCAAGCAATGATTGGCGCTGATCTGCGCGAACCTCGAAACCGGAATAGACGTTATGCTCAACGAATTCAGAGTCGAAAATAACTATGTCTGCGAGCGGATTATTCCAAGCGTTCGCGGTGAACTCGACATGGCTGTTATTTTTAAGCAGAAACTTAACTTCCGGCGGGTTGGCGGCATCAATTGTCTTGCGGGCGTTCAACCGTCCTGCGTCACCGAGTTGACAGGCGCGCAAAATGGAAGTGAGCGTTGACTTGCCGCGTCCGTTGTCGGCGTAGATTGCCGTAACTTGCCCAAGCGTCACTGCCCCTCCCTGGGTGGCGTCTTGCAACAGGCCAACATTTTGAAGTTTTAGAATCTTGCTAATCATGGCTCAATTCTCCGCAAGGTTGATTTGCCCCGACAGCAGGCGCGGCAGCAGCAGGTCGCGCGTCCGGCGGAGGTTTTGGATTTGGTGTTGGAGCGTGGAGGCTTGTTGCTCGAACGTGTCGGCCAACTCGCAAAACTTAGCGAGCAGAGCGGCGGGCGGAACAAGAACCTCCAAACCGTAGGCTTGGTTGCGGCTCAAGCCGGGCACAGCGGCATCGCTGTTGATGAAGTTCAGCGTGGGCAAGACGTAGAACAGAAACCGCAGCGGCAGGGATGAGCTGACGAAGTAGGCCGTATCAATCACGAAGAAATCGTCGTTGCACCAGAACACGCTGCCGACGTTTCCCTTTCGACCGACGATGATGCCCGGACCTTTGACCAAGCTGGCGTCGTGCGTGCCGACCATGCCGCTTGAACCATAGACCGGGAACGGACCATCGCGACGGTCTTCCTTCTTGAGCGCCTTGCCGTAGTTCAATTCGAGAATCTCGCCGAGCTTCTTTACCTCCCAGCCTTGGGGGATGCCGCCGAGGGGGGAGGCCACGCGCGGGTGCTTTTCGTGGCCGGGAAAACGGAAGTGGACGAACCACTCGCGGTAGAGGGCGCGGGCCATCGCCTCCAAGAGCCGGATGCGCCGCTGACTGTTCTCCATCAGCTCGTCGTAGGCCGACAGGATGCCCGCAATCCGCCGTTGCACCGGCAGCGGGGGAAGCTCAAGCGGCTCACGTTCCGAAAACGTCGTCCATTGGAAACGAGCAACGCCTGTGTGCTGTGTGTGGTAAGCGTGCATCGAACCGGAAGCGTAAAGGTGCTGGAGATACCAAAACATGAACGCCGGGTCGCAAAGCTCGGTGTTGAAACGAATAAACCGGCTAAAACTCGCGCAGGTAAACGGAAGCTCGGAACGCGAAAACAACTGCGGACGCAACAGAACTGTCCGTCCTGTAATTTGATTCTTCGTTCCACCTGCCGCTTCAATGATAACATCCCACGGCTGAAGAAGTTTTCGTTCCGCGTGCCGTTTTGCAATATGCCGACGCGGAGTGCTGGCGGTGAAACCAAAACGCACGTCCTCAAAGTCGGTCCCCCGGATGGCGAGCATCTCAACAGAATCGTCGAACGGTTCACCCTTTCCCCACTCTCCGTCTTTTGAAACCGTTATGAGGTCTTTGAGAACGCAATCCATCGTCACGCCTCCAGAATCTCCGCCATATTCGAGGTGCAACGTCGAACCCTCAGCCCAACCCTCTCCCACCGGGAGAGGGGGAAGCCGGCGATGGTTTGTTCATGCGGCAAAGCCGCACCCTCATCCCTGACGCTTCTCCGAGCGGGAGAAGGTGGAGAAATGCGCGCCTGGGCGTTGAGGGTTTTATGGTTCATCCGGCACCTCCACCTCGGCGACGATCTGTTTGAGCTGGCTGGCATCAGGCAGTTGCGCTTTCAGCTTGGGCGGCAGCAACCGGTATCCAGCCACGGCCACCGGTTTTCTGGCCTGATGCAACGTGTATTCCACCACGGTTTTATTTTTGCCACGGCACAGGATGATGCCAATGGTCGGCCCGTCAGCATCGGCCTTCAACTGCTTGTCCACGGTCGTCTGATAAAAATTCATCTTGCCGACAAACTCGGGCTGGAAATCCACAACTTTCAAATCAATGACGAGGTAGCAATGCAGCCGGGTGTGGTAAAACAGCAGGTCGAGGAAGAATTCCTCGCCGTCCACTTCCAGCCGGTATTGGTTGCCCATGTAGGCGAAGCCGGAACCGAGTTCGATGAGGAAATCCTTGAGCCGGGCGAGCAGGGCGTTTTCCAGCGCGCGTTCATGGGCGGATTCGTCGAGTGGAGCGGGTTTGAAAATAAATGGATCTTTGATCATTTCCCGCGCGAGGTCGGATTGCGGGGGCGGCAAGGTGAGCGCAAAATTGGTCGGGGCTTTGCCGGCGCGCTGGTGCAACGCGGTGTCGAGCTGATGCACCAGCACGCTGCGGGACCAGCCGTGCTCGACGGTTTTGCGGATGTAAAATTCGCGGGTGGCGGCATCCTTGACGCGGTCGAGGAGGACGCAGTTGTGCTTCCAGGGAATTTGTGCACCAAGCTGGCGCACAATTGCGCGGTCGGGCCAGGCCCCGGCGAAGGCCCGCATGTATTTGAGGTTGCGAACGGTGTAGCCGGAGAGGGTCGGGAATTCGCGCTGGAGGTCGGCGGCGAGGCGGTCAATGACCTTGGCACCCCAGCCTTCCTGCTTCTGGCTGGCGAGGATTTCGCGGCCAATCTCCCAGTAATGCAGGACGAGTTCGGCGTTGGCGGCGAGCACGGCTTTGACTTGGGCGGTTCGGATGCGCTGTTTGATGTCGGCGACGAAGCGTTCGTATAATTGTGCCACCGGCTGGTGCACAATTGCCGGGGGCTTGGATTTGCGCGGCGTGCTCATGCTTCGAGAATTTCGGCGACGTTCGCGGCGATGGTGGTTTCCAAATCGCGCGCCTGCAAGTTCAAGGTTGCGAGTTCTTCGTTCAGCGCTTCGAGTTGTTCCTTGAAATCCTCGTCGCTCACGGCTTCGCCGGCGGCCACGCCGACGTAGCGGCCGGGGTTGAGCGACCAACCTTGCGCTTCGATTTCCTTGAGCTTCGCCGCTTTGCAAAATCCCGCCACGTCTGCATACGCCGGTTTTTTGCCAAACACGTCTTTGATTTTGGCTTCGGCCTCCGCGCCGCCGAGCGTGAAATCCAATTCCTCGCCGCGATAGAGCCGGACAACATTGGCAAGAAAACCAATCTGCGCCGGTGTCCATTCGCGGTGTGCGCGGTCTATCTGCCGGAAAATGTGGCGGGCATCTATAAACAGAACCGTATCCGCGCGGTTCTGTTTACCCTCACCCCCAGCCCCTCTCCCAGAGGTAGAGGGGAGCGTCGCCTTGCCCTTGTCCAGAAACCACAGCGTGCACGGCAGGGTCACCGTGTAAAACATGTTTGGCCCAACCGCAACCATGACGTCCACGGCGCGGCTTTCAATGAGCTGGCGGCGGAGTTCCTGTTCGGAGGAGCGGGCGTCGGAGGCGGAGTTGGCCATGACGAATCCAGCGCGTCCTTTTTCATTCAGCGCGGAGTAAAACAGTTGAATCCAGAGGTAATTGGCATTGTCCGTGCGCGGCAGGCCGAACGGGAAGCGGCGCGGTGCGCCGTTCGCGTCGAACCCGACCATGTCTTTCAATCGTTCCTTGTCCACGGCATTGACGTTGAACGGCGGGTTGGCGAGCACGAAATCAAAGCGACCAGTCGCATCATGGGGGTCGTCGTAATAGCTGATGGCTTGTTTGATGTCGCCTTCCAGCCCATGCACGGCAAGGTTCATCCGGCACAGGTCGCCGGTGGCGCGCTCTTTTTCCTGACCGTAAATCGCCAACTCGCGGCCAGGGTTGCCTGAGTATTTAGCTGCGAGACCCTCATCCCCATCCCTTCTCCCACTGGGAGAAGGGTGGCCGACCGGCCGGGTGGGGGGTGACGCAGTCTTATGCTCGGTCACGAACCGCGCCGATTGCACGAACATACCACCCGAACCGCACGCCGGATCGAGAATGCGCCCGTGAAAAGGCTCAATGATTTCCGTGAGCAACCGGACGATGCTGGATGGCGTGTAAAATTCGCCGCCGCCCTGCCCCTCGGCCATTGCAAACTCGCCCAAAAAATATTCATACACGCGCCCGAACGTGTCGTAGTCGGATGAAACGGGGATTTCGGAAATCTTTTTGAGCAGTTCCTTGAGGAGCGTGCTGCCGAAAATGTTGTAGGTTTTGGGCAGGACGCCGGCGAGTTGCGGATTGTGCTTTTCAATGTCGCGCATGGCGGCATTGACCTTTGCGCCGATGTTTTCGGCTTCGGGGCGATTCAGCAAATAATCAAACCGCGCCTCGGCGGGCAGATATAAAATGCCCTCGGCATGGTAGGCGGCGGGTTCGTCCAGCCGTGATCCACGGCGGGAACTTGTGGCAGACTTTTCAAGTGCGGCGCGCTGGGCGGTGAACCGGACTTCAGCAAACCGCAGAAAGATGAGGCCGAGGACGGGCGCGGAATACTCCTGCGACTTCAATTCGGAATTGGCGCGTAACTGGTCGGCGGCATCCCAGAGGCGTTTTTCCAGCGCCGCATTGTCGGCGTTTTTTTCCGATGGAGCGATCCAGTGCATAAAAATGATTCTGCGCGACCAGGCGGAAAGGGTATTTCATACCAGCGCAAACCGGAAAGAAAAATCCGGCGCGTTGAAAATCAAGGGGCGCATCTCGGTTTTTGAGAGAGTCACCCCCGGCGGTTCGAATTTCAAAAACCTCCGCAAACCCAGTGTTTTTTATTCCCCTCCATAAATCCTGATTGATGGGGAGGGTCGGGGAGGGGTGGCACTGAGCTTTGGGGATGTGAGACGGTTCGTTGATCGCGATGCCTGTTTGCGAGTTCCCCTCTCCATAATCCTCTCCCCGCGCTTCGCTGGCGGGGCGAGGAAACCAGAGGCGCTGGGTTGGTGGACGCGTTTGAAATGGCCCATTCCCCATTCCTTCGAGGCTCGAAATGGTTTCAAACCAACCGCTCCGCTCTTCCTCCCCATCAATCTCCATTGGTGGCGGGGAGCGTGGAGGGATTGGGGCATTGGTTGGGTCGCCCTTTCAGGGCTTGGTGGGATGGGGTTGCCGGGTTCCCAGGGCGTTGCCCTGGGCTGGGGTTGAGGCGCGCCGTTGGCGCTGCAAGACGCGGGATCATTGATGCGCCTCCTTTGCTGGCGGGGCGAGGAAACCAGGGGCGGTGGGGTGGTTTGGATCGTTTGAAAATGGGTGGTGGAAGGGTTAAAAATGGCGATTTGACCCTCTGCGAATTGGGCCTATGAATGGGCCAACGCAAAGGCCAATGCATGGGCCAAGGATAAACCTTGCATTTGGAACAGGGAAAACTAGAATTTACGACCGTTTTTAACCATTATGCAGATTAATCATACGAGTGGCATCCCGGGGTTTCTGGCTCAGGCTTCAACCGGCTCAAGCGGGCCGTCCGCGTCGGCCCAAGGTTCCCCGTTGGGGCTTTTAGTACCCATGGGGCTTATTTTCATCATCATGTATTTCCTGATGATCCGCCCCCAAAGCCAGCGCGCGAAGCAACAGAAGAAACTCCTGGAAGCCCTCAAAGCCGGGGACAAGGTTGCGACGGCGGCCGGAATCGTGGGAGTGGTTACCTCGGTGCGCGACACCACGGTTTCCCTTCGTTCCGCGGATGCCAAGATGGAAGTGACCAAGGACTCCATCACACAAATTCTGGAACCGGCCAATTCCGCGTCCACCAGCAATTGATATTATGAAACAAAACAGTTTTGGCTGGTTTATTACGGTGGTGCTGGTGGTGTGCTGGGCTTTGTATGAGGTTTATCCGCCACAATCCCGCAGTTTGGTGCAGGAGTTCACCATGCGGGCGATGAACAAGGACGCGGCCTTCACCAACATCCTGGATCAAGTGGCCGGGTTGCAAAAGGAAAACGCCAACCGCAGCGAGTTTTCCTTGCTGGAGGAGGCTGCCGACACCAATGACCTGCAAAGGTACTTCCCATTCTATACCGGGGCGGCATCCACGGTGCGACCCAATCTGTACATTTTGAACCATCTCCAGCGCGATGCATCAGGCAGGATCAAACTGGGCATAGATTTGCAGGGTGGCACCTCCTTTTTGGTGACCATGGACACGAACGTGCTTTATAATGCGTCCACCAACGCATCAAGCCAGAGTCAGGCCACTGCGACCAGCGCCGCCCTGGACCAGGCCATCAGTGTGCTGCGCAAGCGTATTGATCGTTTTGGCGTGGCGGAACCCGTGATCCAATCGGCGGGTGGCAATCAAATTTTGATCGAATTGCCCGGTCTTTCCCAGGCAGACAAGGAAAGCGCGCGGGAACAAATCACCAAAAAAGCCTACCTGGAATTCCGCATGGTGAACGACCAATCCAGGGAGATGGTGAATGAGGACACGGGGGAACTGCTCCAGCCCATCCCTCCGGGCTACGAACTGCTCAAACACGTGGAACCTTTGCCGGGCGGCAAGGTTCAAATCCAAGCCGTCGTGGTCAACAAAAAGCCCGTGGACGGTTTGGTGGGCGACATCGTGAAGTATGCCGGAGTGTCGTATGACAACCTGGGACAACCCAAGATTGAATTTGAGCTGACCCCTGACGCGGCGGCGCGTTTTGGCGAGGTGACCCGGAACAATATCGGGCACAGGATGGCGATAGTGCTGGACGGTGAACTGGTCACGGCTCCATCCATTAATAGCGCCATTGAAACGGGAAGCGGTGAAATAACCGGCAGTTACTCCATGGACGAGGCGCGGGCGGTGGCCAATGCCATGCAAAATCCTTTGCGGGCGCCGCTTTCCATCATGTATTCGTCCGACGTGGATCCCACGCTGGGCAAGGACTCGATTCAAAGCGGAATCCGCGCCTCCATCTACGGGGTTCTTTTCGTTTCCGTGTTCATGCTGGGTTACTACTGGATTGCCGGGGTCGCTGCCAATATCGCCCTGCTCACCAACATCATCATCGTTTTGGGCGTGATGTGCGCTGCCGGGGCCACCTTCACCCTGCCAGGCATTGCCGGCGCGGTCCTCACCGTGGGCATGGCGGTGGATGCCAACGTGCTTATTTATGAGCGCATCCGCGAGGAATTGGCCAAGGGCAAATCCCTGCGTGGCGCCATCGAAGCCGGTTACAGCCGCGCCTTCGGCACGATATTTGATTCCCACGTCACCACTCTCATTTCGTCCGTCATCCTCATCTGGCAGGGCACGGGCGAGATCAAGGGTTTCGGTGTCACCCTCACCATCGGCGTGGCGGCCAGCCTTTTCACCGCCCTGGTGGTGACACGGCTGCTTTTCAATTTCCTCGTGGACCGCGGGTGGTTGAAATCGCTCTGGATGTTGCACATCATCAAAAGTTCCAATGTGAATTTCATGCTGGTGGCGCGGCCCTTGTTTGTGGTGACCTGGCTGTTTGTGGTGGTTTCCCTGGGCTTTGGCGTGACGAGGGGATCCAAGCTGTTTGGCGTGGATTTTCTGGGCGGGGACAGCACGGTGTATAGCTTCACCCAAAAAATGGGCGTGGACGAGATTCGGTCCGCAATTCTCGCCTCCGGTGAGCGTGACGCCCAGATTCAGTATCAAAAGGATGCCGGTGGCAGCGGTGCCCAGACATTGCGCGTGACCACCTCCAGCGGGTCTTCGGACCGGGTTCAAAATGCGTTGGAAAAGGCTTTTCCGCAGGCGCATTTGGTGGCCATTGGCAAACAGCAGGTCGGTGCGGTGATGGGCGAGGAAATCCAGCATTCCGCAGCCGTGGCGGCCTTGTTTGCCATGCTGGGAATCCTGTTTTACGTGGCGTTCCGCTACGAATTCTCCTTTGCCGTGGCGGCAGTGGTGGCCGTGCTGCACGACGTGCTTTTCACCCTGGGCGCTTATTGCATTGCCAATGCGGTTTCAGACCGCCAGTTCAATGCCACAGTGGTGGCCGCGGTCCTCACCATCATTGGATTTTCGATCAACGACAAAATCGTGATTTTTGACCGGATTCGCGAGGATTTGAAACTTGGCATGCGGGGTTCCTTCAAGGAAATCATCAACCGCGCGCTCAACCAGACCCTCAGCCGAACCATCATCACCAGCGGCACGGTTTTCCTGGCCACACTGTCCCTGTTTATTTTTGGCGGCGGTGTCATCAATGATTTTGCCTTCACCTTCCTGATTGGAATCATTGTCGGAACCTATTCCTCCATCTACATCGCCAGCGTGATAGTGCTCTGGTGGCATAAAGGGGAACGGCCCAACCTGGCGGCCACGCCGGCAGTCACAGCCCAGGGTTCGTTGAAGGTGTGAGGACCGCATGCAAGGGGTGGGACATCCACTTTTCCCATTCCCTTGTGATCTGGCCGGGGGTTGGAAGCGCTTGCCCGCTGGCTGCGGCCGGGTTGGCTTCACTCCTTCAATCAGGAAAACCTGATTTCGCCATACTTGCGCATGAAGTACCGATGGCGTGTGGCTCCAGATAGAAAAGACCTGGTTCAAAGCCTGGGGCGGGACCTGGGGTTGTGCCCCATTCTAATCCAATGCCTTGCCAACCGGGGAATGACGGATGCCGACATCATTGGCAGGTATTTAAACCCACTTTTGCAGAGCTTGGGCGATCCCTTCATTCTTCCCGGGATGAGTGCCGCAGTGGACAGGCTTGTCCTGGCGAGGCAGCTTTCCCAAAGAATCGTCCTTTTTGGGGACTACGACGTGGATGGCGTGACCTCCGTCGCCCTGCTTTATGAGTTTTTAACCCATTTTGGCTGGCGCTGCGAATATTACCTTCCCAACCGAATGGAGGAGGGTTACGGCCTCAGTCGCGAGGGGGTCGAGAATTGCCTGCGCCATTTTTGCCATGAGACAAACCCCATTCAGGTGCTCTTGGCGGTGGATTGCGGGTCCACGGCCGTGGCCTCGGTGGATTGGTTGAAATCCCGCGGAGTGGATGTCCTGGTGTTGGATCATCACCAGATTTCCCAGCCCCGGCCGGAAGCCATGGCGCTGGTCAACCCTTTGGGCGCGGAGGGAGCCATGAACCCCGAACGGGATGGAACCGCCTATTGTTCAGCGGGATTGGCGTTTAAGATGGCTCATGCCGTGCTCAAGCGGGGCCGCCAGTTGAAATGGGAGGGTGTCGAGAATTATGACCTGCGTCCGCTGTTGGACTTGGCCGCCTTGGGAACCATCGCAGACTTGGTTCCACTAACCCGCGAAAACCGGGTTTTAGTCAAGTCCGGGCTTGAACGATTGAGCCGCACCACCCGACCGGGTTTGGTGGCCCTTAAGGAGGTCGCAAAGACATCCAATCCATTGGAGGTTTATGATGTGGCATTTCAACTGGCGCCAAGACTCAATGCCGCCGGGCGGCTGGAATCCGCCATGGAATCCCTGGAATTGCTTTTGGAAAAGAATCCTGACGGGGCCATGGCCCGGGCAACGAAGTTGAATGAACAAAACCAAAGGCGTCAAAGCTTGGAAAAAACCATTGTGGACGAGGCGCTTGTATTGGTCCGGGCCAAGCACAAGGAGCGGAATGACCTCGTGATTGTTGAGGGTCGGGAAGATTGGCACATTGGAGTGGTGGGTATTGTGGCATCCCGGATTGTTCAGGAATTTCATCGGCCTGCGTTGATCCTGGGAGGAGACCGGGGGGAGTTGCGCGGGTCCGGGCGCTCCATAGAGGGATTTGACCTGGCTCAAGCGTTGTTGCAATGCCGTCATTTGCTTTCACGGCATGGGGGTCATGCCATGGCTGCCGGTTTGGCTCTATCCCCGGACCATTTGGAAGCCTTTCGCGAAGCCATGAACCACCTGGCCCGCCAATCCCTGAACAGCGAGCAACTGCAACCAGTCCTGCGGTTGGATGCAGAAGTGCGGTTGGATGAATTGACATGGGAAAACCTGGCTGAATTGGATCGTCTTAAACCCTTTGGCCAGGGGAATCCCCCAGTCCAATTATGCGTGCGCGGGGTCGTTTCGGCACGGTCCATGCTACGAATGGGTAAAGAAAAGCAGCATTTGAAATTCCATGTCACCGACGGCCAAACCACGCACGAAGCAGTCTGGTGGAATGCCAGGCAGGGCACGATTCCATCGGGCTCTTTTGACCTGGCCTTTGCTCCTGCGCAGAATGAATTTCAGGGGCGCCGAACGGTCCAGCTCAAGGTGTTGGACATCGTGGAACATCAGGTCCTGCCCCAGTAGGACAAATCCTCTTTTTTGCAGCCGGGCCCAAAAAAGCGAAAGGGAATTGGGGATGCGGCTGGCTTGCTGCGGACGAAAGCATTTCCAACCGGGGTGAAACCTTGATAAGCCCGGATACGTCTGAATCACCATATGCTCAAACCATTGTCCAGCGACAAATGGAATTATGAGATGGCCGCCCATCTTCTGAACAGGGCTGGCTTCGGGGGCACCCCTGATCAAATAGGGCGTCTTGCCGATATGAGCCACGATGCGGCGATTGCCTCGCTTATTGATTACGAAAGCATTCCTGATCCCACTCTGAACCCCGATTGGGCGCACCCCAACCCGGATGAGGTTCGGCAGTTGCGCGAAGCCATCAAGGCGGCGGCCACGCCCGAGGAAAAGCGCCAGATTCAGCAGGCTTCCGATAAATTGGAGCAGCAGCGCATGTTGGAACTGCGCGGGTGGTGGATGCAGCGAATGGCCCGGGGCCCGCGTCCTTTCCAGGAAAAAATGGTTTTGTTCTGGCACGGCCACTTTGCCACCAGCGTGGAAAAAGTCAGGAACCCCTATTACATGTGGCGCCAGAATGAGCTGTTCCGCAGGCTGGCCACCTCCAACTGGGAGTTTCTCCTGAGGGAAACCGGCCAGGACCCGGCCATGCTCATCTGGCTGGACCAGGCCCAAAGCCGCAAGCAGCATCCCAATGAAAATTTTGCCCGTGAAGTGATGGAGCTGTTTGCCCTTGGCGAGGGGCACTACACCGAGCATGACGTCACCGAGGGCGCCCGCGCACTCACCGGATGGTCCCTGGACCCCCAGACCCAGCAGTTCATTTATCGTCCATTCATTCATGATAACGGCCAAAAGACGTTCCTGGGCGTCACCGGCAACCTGAATGGAGACGATGTCATCGCCATCATCGTCCGCCAGCCCCAGGCGGCCCGGTTTATCACGGCCAAGCTCTGGAATTATTTTTCCGGCCAGGTCCCGGATGATGCGTTGAATGACGCGCTGGCGGCGGAATTGAGGGTGCATGACAACCAGTTCAAGCCGTTCCTCCGCACTTTGTTTCGCAGCGAGGAGTTTTATGGCCAGGACATCGTCCGCAACCAGGTCAAAAGCCCCGTCCAATGGCTGATTGGCAGCGTAAGGATGCTGGAATGCGACCTGCCGCCCACGTTGATAAGCTGGGGCATGCTCAGGCAATTGGGCCAGGATTTGTTTGCGCCTCCAAATGTGAAGGGCTGGGATGGGGGCATCACTTGGATCACCACCAACACCTTGCTGGCCCGTTACAATGACGCCCAGTCCCTGGTCCAGGGGACACTGCCGCCGCTCCATGCCGCCGATCTCGCCCGCAAGCAGGGCGGGGCAAACGGCCAGCGCCTTGAACGCGCCATGCAGCGCATGCGCATGGGAGGGGTGAATGTGGAAAAAATCCTCACCCCCGACGAGAGGCAGGACAACGCCATTTTAATTTCTTCCCTGCAACACCGGTTGTTTCAAGGCTCCCTGAGCCTGAACCAGCAGGAAGCCATCCAGCAATTCCTCGATTCCAAAACCAAAATGTCCGATGCGGACATCACCGAGGCCATACGCCTGATGATGTCCACGCCGGATTACCAAGTCACATGAGGTTCCCATGAAAAATGAAATCACACTTCAAACACGGCGCGAGTTTTTGCGGACCACCGTCCTGGGCAGCGCCCTGTCATGGACTGTTCCGGCGTTTTTGGCGGATACTTTCTCCGCCTTGCAGGCCAATGCCGCGGACTCGGCCACGCAAATCAACACCGGCAAGGACTCGACCATCCTCGTCGTGCTGCAGATGGCCGGCGGAAATGATGGCATCAACACCGTCGTGCCCTACAGCAGCGATGATTACCACCGGGCCCGTCCGAACCTCGGGCTTAAGCAGAACCAAATCATCCCGGTGAATGATGACATTGCGTTTCATGGATCCCTGGCGGGTTTTAAGAGCCTGTATGACGGGGGGCACCTGGGAGTGATTCAAGGCGTGGGCTATCCCAACCCAAACCGGTCGCATTTTCGTTCCACGGAAATATGGCAGACTGCGAGCGATTCCGACCGGGTGGAAAAATACGGGTGGCTGGGGCGGTATTTTGACAACGCCTGCTCCGGGGCGGACCCCACGGTGGGCGTGACCATCGGGAGCCAGTTGCCCGAGGCGTTTTTTGCCCGCATGCCCAAGGGCATTTGTTTTAACAACCCGCAGGATTATCGTTTCATGCCCGCCGGGCCTGGTTCGGAGGAATCTTTTCGCAAACTGAATGAACTGGAAAATTCCAGTCCGCTGCCTGATGGCGGGCCGGCCATGATGGATACTCCAGGGGACGGTTCCAATTCCGGGGGCAGCATCGGTGCTCTGCCTGCGGGAATGCCTATGACCGGCGGACGGGCCATAGATTTCATCACCCGCACTGCCTTGGATGCACAGATGAGTTCAGACCAGGTCCGGGGGATCGCGGCACGCGTGCAAAACCAGGCGGTTTATCCATTCTCACCACTGGCCAATTCCCTCAAGCTGGTGGCACGGCTCATTGGCGGCGGCATGGCCACCCGCGTTTATTATGTTTCCCAAGGCGGCTACGACACGCATACCAACCAGATCAATTCCCAGCAACGATTGCTCAAGGACCTGGGAGACTCCACCAAGGCCTTCGTGGATGATATGCGCGCCCAGGGCAATTTATCGCGGGTGCTGATCATGACATTCAGCGAGTTTGGCCGCCGGGTTTCTGAAAACGCCAATGGAGGCACAGATCATGGAGCGGCAGCGCCCATGTTTGTGGTGGGGGATCGCATCAAAGCCGGGCTGTTGGGCCGTTACCCCAGCCTGGCACCCTCCGACCTGTTTGAGGGCGACATCCGCTACAACGTGGATTTCAGGAATGTTTACGCGGGCATCCTGGAAAATTGGTTGAAGACACCCAGCGCACCCATACTGGGACGGTCCTTTGATCCGTTTCAAATCGTTTAGAGCCGGTCTGAAAAGGGGAAGGGTGCTGCGGTTGGGGATTTTGGCCTTGGGCGAGGCGGAACTGTCGGCGCATTCCCGTGGCGGGCTGTAATGACGGCGGCAACAAAGCCAAAGGGCAAAAGCACCGCCGCCCGGAGGGTTTTTCAAAGAGTTTCCGTTCCAGCATCTTGCCGCATCTTGACCCTTTGAATAAGTTTTTTGGGTTCAATACCCTTTTGGAAAAATCAGCGCCACCTCTCCCCAGCCCTCTCCCCCAATTCAATTGGCGGAGAGGGAGCAAAAACGGTGGGCTGGCGATGGATTTTAAAATATTTCACGCGTCAAAGTTGCTCTCCAACTGTCTCCCCTTTTCAAACGCACCAACCAACCCAACGCCCCTGGTTCTATCGCCCCGCCAGCGAAGCGCGGGGAGAGGGTTAAGGAGAGGGGAGATCGCAAACATCCAATGCGGAAAACGAACACAATTCCGTTCCGAGAGATCAGCACCACCTCTCCCTGCAGAGCCTGTCTGAAAATGGCAATGCCGCATCCTGATCTTTTCAATTTCGCTTTTCGGATTTATTTGAGTCCTGGCAGCTTGGAAGGAAGGACCAGGGAGAGTTGCCTGCACGGTTGCACCAGAAGTTTGGAGCTGAAAACATTTGGCAGGTTGTGGAGGATTTGTTGTGCACTTCAAACAAAGACATGTTCAACCATCAAAGAACAGGATCATCGAAGGGTGCCGCTCACGAATGGGAAGTTATTAATGCCCATTAACGTCACCGATTCAGTGGTTTTTGATCAAACGCATTATTTTCAAAATGGAGCAGGGGGATGTGGACAGGAATGGGGTGCCTAAAATTCAAATAACAATGCAATTTATTGAGAGGCAGGAATCGTGCGCAAACAGGTTTTGTGGAATATTTTGAACTCATCATGAAATCGTTTTTGCCTTTGGGAAAATTTTCTTTTGGAATGGGTGATCGTTTTGGCCAGCAGGGCAGGGCGCAATTGCACGCGTGCATCAAGGCAACGGAGTTGGGCGCGGACGTGGTTCCGGTCTGGAACAAGTCCAACCGGGAGCACACGTTTGTGGGGAGCGATCCCGCCGATGTGCGGGCCGAGGCGGATGCCGCCGTGAAAGCCCTGGGTTGGAAAAAGACGTACCATGTGGATGCCGACCACATCCGCCTCGAGACGGTGGATCGTTTCATTTCCCCCTCGGATTTTTTCACCATTGACGTGGCGGAAAGCATTGGCAAGCCGGCATCCAAGGAATCGGTGCAGTCTTTTATTGCCCGCCATCCTGAATTATCGGGCAAGGTCAGTCTTCCGCACCTTTCCGAATCATTTGAAATCAAGAGGGAAGACTTGGAGCGCGTGGCCGGACAGTTTTTGCTGGCGGCGCAGGAGGCGGGAAAAATCCACCGCCACATTGCCAATGTCAAAGGAGCCTCCAATTTCATCACCGAGGTTTCCATGGATGAAACCGATCATCCCCAGCGTCCCATGGACCTGCTGGTGATTCTGGCGATGCTGGCAGATGAGAAAATCCCCATGCAGACCATTGCCCCCAAGTTTTCAGGCCGTTTCAACAAGGGCGTGGATTATGTGGGGGAAGTGGTTCGGTTCGAGCGTGAGTTCAATGATGATTTGGCCGTGATTGACCATGCCATCCAGTGTTATGGTTTCCCCTCCACCCTGAAGTTGAGCGTGCATTCCGGCAGCGACAAATTCTCGCTGTACGAACCCATCCGGCTGGCTTTGAAGAAATTCGGGGCGGGGGTTCACTTGAAGACTGCGGGAACGACCTGGCTGGAGGAATTGATCGGGCTGGCCGAGGCTGGAGGCGATGGTTTGGCGATGGCGCGGGAGATTTATGCCTATGCGCACGGCCATGTGGACGAGTTTTGCGCGCCTTATGCCAGTGTCATTGACATCAATAAACAACGCCTGCCCTCGGCAGAAGCGGTCAATGCCTGGACATCGGAACAATTTGTTTCCGCTTTGCGGCATGATCCCCGCAACCCGGGCTACAATGCCAGTGTAAGGCAGTTGTTGCACGTCAGTTTCAAGGTGGCGGCAAAATTCGGCCCCCGCTACCTCCAGGCCCTGGCCCGGCACGAGGCCGTGGTGGCCCGCAATGTGACGGAGAATCTCTTTGAACGCCACTTGAAACCGCTCCTGCTCGGCCGGTCCAGGCAGGCTGCACCTGTCCGCAGCGACCATTCGAAAGTGCCCGTGACGGCATAATGGCCTTGGTGGTGGCAACCCTTGGATACCCATTCCTGGCAGGGGAAACGGAACCTTCTGCGGAACCCTACGCCAGAGAATTCTCCGCCCAGCCTGCTTTGACCGGTTTGGCGGCTCTTTTCTGAAAGAGCCTGTCTTAAACCCGAAAAGCGAAATTCAAAAGGCCAATCTGCCCCAGTCTACCGGGCGCAGGTTGTGCGGTTTACGGGCTTGTGGTTTGAGGAGTGGCCCCGGTTTGGGAGGCGGTGTCTGATGTGGGAGGGTGGTGCTTGCGGGCCTGCCTGCCGCGTGCCGCCCCGGGTTGTCCGAATACAGGGGATTGGTCGCGGAATTGCTTGGCGGACATGCCTGTAACCCGTTTGAATGCGATGCAAAAGCTGTTGGCGCTTTGGTAACCACATTGGGAGGCGATGCTTTCAATTTTGTGATTGGACGCGGCCAGGAGTTGCTTGGCGCGGTCAATCCGCACCCGTTGAAGTTCCTGCCCCGGTGTGCGTCCGAGGTGTTCCCAAAATGCCATGTGCAATCCACGCCGCGACATTCCCGCCACCCCCACCAGGTCTTTCACACAAATGGGATCATGGCTGTTTTCCCAGATATAGCGCAGGCTGCGAGCCACTCCGCGGTGGGAGATGGTCAGAATATCGCTGCTCTTCCGGGCTATGATGCCTGCGGCGGGAACCCGTATCGGCCGGGCCGGGGCGGGGCGGCCGTGCATTAAATCATTAAGCAACTGGGCTCCGCTGTATCCCAGCATTTCCAGGTTGGTGTCCACGCTGGAGATGGGGGTGCGCATGGCATCGGGCGCAGGCAGGTAGTTTTCAGCGCCAATGATGGCCACCTGCTCGGGAACGGATAACCCCACGCTTTCGCAGGACTCCAGCACATCCAGGGCCTGCTGGTCATTGGCGGCAAAGACGGCAAGGGGCTTGGGGGCGTGGCGCATTTGGGCCGCCAGCCATTTGCGTTTCTTGGTCCATTCATTGCGCCCGGAGGTGATGATGCCGGATTCATGCCATCGCAGCCACGCCAGGTTTTTGCCCGCCCGCTTGAGGGCATCCATGAACCCTTGTCCACGCTCCTCGTAGGACCAGTTTTCCATGTCGCTGTAAAAGACAAAATGATTGAATCCGCGGGCGAGGAAATGCTCCGCAACAAGTTTTGCGGCGTGGGCATGATCCTCCAGGACGCGAGGGAATGGCAACTGGGGACGCCGATGGCTGAAATCCACGGTCGGAATTTTAAGGGATTGAACAAACTCCGCCAGGTCGTCTCCCGCTCCCAGCCAGGCCAGAACACCGTCTCCCTGCCAGCCCCAGGGGATGACTTTTTCCCGCGCCAGGTCCGCGTACAAATGCCAACCCTGTTCGCGGGCATATTTTTCAATGCCCTGGTGCAGGTGGTAATCGTACCAACCCAGGGCCAGAAGGACGCGCTTTTGACGTTTTGACATGTGAAACGCCGACATCATAGGCCGTGGAATTGCCTTTGACAAGAGTGGGAAAGGGCGGCTGCACTTTTTTCAAATAATTTTGCACACCTCGGCAGTAGGCAAAGTCCGGGAGTGAGTTATGCTCTTCTCAATCCAGCAACCATTATGAATTTGATTACAAACCGTGCGCGCGCAAATTTCAGGTCCAAAGGTCAGATGTTGCATTCAGATTGTCCCAATGGGTTTATCTATGTTGCTCGTCAAGCGCGAGGTGGGATTAATTTTGTTTTGGCGAGCGATCTGGGGTGTGGCTTGTCACCGCACCCGAGCCGGACTGGATTTTGGCAAAGCCTCCTAAATGCGATAT
>JAKAFL010000008.1 GCA_021817945.1 bacterium
CCATATATCGCATTTAGGAGGCTTTGCCAAAATCCAGTCCGGCTCGGGTGCGGTGACAAGCCACACCCCAGATCGCTCGCCAAAACAAAATTAATCCCACCTCGCGCTTGACGAGCAACATAGATGATCTTGGGAGAACGAGGCCTCCGGACATAAATAACCGCCGCCAGGCAAAACCCGGCGGCGGTTGGAAAAAGCTTGAACCCGCATCAGACTGGCTCGGCGCCCTCGAGGAATCCCTGAAGGTGCCTGACGCGCGTGGGATGCCGCAATTTCCTCAAGGCCTTGGCTTCGATCTGCCGGATCCGTTCACGCGTGACGTTATACATCTTGCCAATTTCCTCCAAGGTGCGTTCGTAACCATCGAGGAGCCCAAAACGCATCTCAAGAATCTTGCGCTCCCGCTCCGTGAGTGTGGTGAGAACATCGCTCAATTTTTCCCTCAATAGACTGTAGCTCGTGACATCGGAGGGATTCTCAGCCGATTTGTCCTCAATGAAATCACCCACGCTCACATCACCATCGTCGCCCACCGGGGCGTGGAGGGAGACAGGCTGTTGGGCCATTTTAAGGAGCGCATGAATGCGTGCAACCGGCATGTGCATTTCATCCGCCAATTCCTCCGGGGTGGGTTCGCGCCCCATTTCCTGGGTGAGCTGCTTTTGCGCGCGCCAAAGCTTGTTCATGATTTCAATCATGTGCACGGGGATGCGTATGGTGCGGGCCTGGTCGGCAATGGACCGGGTGATGGCCTGGCGTATCCACCAAATGGCATAGGTGGAGAACTTGTAACCACGGCGATACTCGAATTTTTCCACCCCTTTCATCAGGCCAATGTTGCCTTCCTGAATGAGGTCCAGGAATGACTGGCCCCGGTTGGTGTACTTCTTGGCCACGGACACGACCAGGCGGAGATTGGCCTCTGCCATGTGGGTTTTGGCCTTGAGCCCGCGGTCTGCGGCAGCCTTGAGGTCCTTGAAAGCCTTGAAGAAATCCTCGCGCGGCATGCGGACAAACTGTTCCAAGGTGGCAAGTTTTTCCTGTTCGGCCTTGGTGGCCGCGCTCCGCTCAGGGCTGACGCGCTGCGTTTCCAACTCTGCAAGATGCCGCAGGCTGGCCTGGAACTTCTCATAGACATTCCCGGCCACGACAATCATTTCCTCGGCAACCTTCTGCTTGTAAAAAAATTTGCCGAACATCTCCTGCAGTTTGGCAGACATTTTCTGAAGCTCGCGGGCAATGGTTTCCCTGCGGTTTTTCTGCTGCATTTTTTGCCACTGAAAATACTTCTCATCCACCTTTTGGTCGGCGGCGTGAACTTTCTTGATCAAGGCCCGGAGGTCTTTCAGGTGCCCCTCCCGGTTGGCAATTTTTTTGTCCACAATGACACGGTCAAACCGTTCCTTGGGAGGATCGGATAATAGTTTTTCCGCGATGGCGATGTGTTCCTTGGCCGTGAATCCAAGGGAATAAATGATGGACTTCATGGCCACTTCCGCCTCTTCGATCTTTTTACAGATCTCCACTTCCTGTTCGCGGGTGAGCAGGGGCACCTTGCCCATCTGGTTCATGTACATCCGCACCGGGTCATCCAGTATTTCGAGGCGCGAATCCTCGTCGGCGGCTTCCTCGGCCTGCTCGGGCTGTTTCCGCTCGCTCCGCTCGGCCTCGGCCTGGTCCATGACAATTTCGACGTCCAAGCTCCGCAATTTGGTGAGAAGCACGTCCAAGTCGTCCGGGCTGAGATTATCCGGGAGAACATCATTGATGTCGTCGTAAGTGACGTAGCCGTGTTCCTGGCCAAGGTGAACCAGGGTTTTGATGGTCTCGGTAAGGTCCACCGTGGAGTTTAAGGCAGGGGTGGGAGCCCCGGAAGGGGCAGACTGTGCGGCAGCGGATCCGTTTGAAACCTTGGCGGGTTTTAGGGCTGGACCGGCGGCAGGAACAGCAGGCCTGGCTTTGGCCGGTTCGGCCGGAGCCGAATCGGGCTTGAGAGCCTTGCTGGAAATAACGAACCTGCGCCGAACAGGGGCGGCTTTTGCCTTTGCAGGCTTTTCATTGCGATGACCATCGCGCGACGCACTTTTAGGCGCCATCACTTTACGTTTCAACATAAATAATCTGACCGGGAAATGACGTTTCAGTTCAGAGAAAAAAATCCCCGACCGCTGAAATGCGGCTTCTGACCTTTCAAGTACAGGTCTCCGTGAATCTTGGAATTGCGATTACCAGAAGACTGACGCGAGATTGATGATACAATGAAAGCTTAAAAATTCAAGGATTTTCTTTTTGAAATCGTCACAATCATGCAAAGGCCAAAAACAACACATCTTCCTTAATCGAAGCCATTTAAACTATAAATACTTAATGAGTATGCCCGGCATGGGACTGAGGAAAATGGCAAACGCGGCATTCAAACCATGGTTATGGAGACAGGAATCCATCTTGCACCTCTTTGGCGAGGGTGCGAACAGCGGCAATATCCAGGCCTATTTGTTGCTTTAAAGCCTGCATGGATTGGAATTTTTTCTCCTCGCGCAACTTGGCCCGTATTTGGATTTCCAGCTCCTCGCCGTAAAGCTGGCCTTGAAAATCGAGGAGGTGGGCTTCCACACAAAGACGGGGTTGGGAATGCTGCAAGGTGGGCCGCGTTCCGATATTCATGGCCACTGCGTAAGTTTGGCCCTGAAAATGAGTGGTCCCGGCATAAACACCCGCAGGCGGGATCGCACGGTCCACCGCATCCAGGTTTGCGGTTGGGAAACCCAGTTGTCGGCCCAATTGATCGCCCATGACAACACGCCCGGCCAGAGAATAGGGACGGCCCAGCATGTGGCTGGCCCCTGCGAAATCCCCGTTTCGCACCAGTTCCCTGATGCGGGTGCTGCTGATGGTGTGGCCATCGAGGGATACGGCATCAAGGCCGTGGACTTGGAATCCGTGTAAAAGGCCCAATTGACTCAACAAGGCGAGGTTGCCGGAGCGCTTATGGCCAAAAACGAAGTCCGCCCCCACGCAAATGCTCTGGATGTTTCCCAAGCTTTGAACCATTTCACGAATGAATTCATCCCCGGAGAGGAGGCTGAAGGCGCGGTCAAAATGAATCTCCCAGAGCACATCCGGGCCGAGGCCTTCGAGGGATCGAATTTTTTGATCCCTCGAATACAGAAGCGGCGGCACGCGATCCGGGGCGACCACGGAATTGGGGTGTCGGTCAAAGGTGACAACCACGGAGAGGGCGGAGTGCTGGCGGGCCAGGGCGAGAGTTTGCCGGATGATATGCTGGTGACCGAGATGAACACCATCAAAGACACCAATGGCGAGGCTGATGCGTGGGTGAACAACACCCAGTCCGGATGGGTGATGAATGATCTTCATGCTTCCAGGGAAACCGCTGGGAGCGGGCTGAAGCAGGGAGGCTCTTTGGAATTGGGGCTGGACATTCCTGTGGGGGGAGAGGGCTTCAGGCCGCCATTAATTTCAGAAAAGGTATGACATGCCTCTGGAGTTCCGCAGGGGAAAGTTTGAGGACATTCTCCAGTGGCAGCGCATCAGCAACGTCATACTTGCCGGAAGAAATGCGGCGAAGACCGGTGAGGTGCGCTCCGCAACCCAGTTTTTGGCCCAAATCATGCGCAAGGCTTCGGATGTAAGTGCCCTTGGTGCAGCCCACTCGAAAATTTGCGAAAGGTTCCTCATATTGCATGAAGCGGAACTGGTAAATATGAACCAGCCGCGGCTCGCGCTCCACCTGCACCCCCTTGCGTGCAAGTTTGTATAGCGGCACCCCGTTTTTTTTGATCGCGGAAACCATTGGAGGCACCTGCATGAGATCCCCCACGAAAGCACCGGCTTCCGTGTTCAAATCCTCCAAGGTGATGGGCATGACCGGCGACGAGCCGGTCAGGTTTCCCTCCGCATCAAAACTATCCGTGGTTTCCCCCAGCTTGAGGGTGCCTTCATAAGCTTTGTCATCGCCCATGAGCCGCTCGGAAAGGCGGGTGGCCAAGCCCAGCACGAGGATGAGCAAGCCTGTGGCAGCGGGGTCCAAGGTTCCACAGTGGCCCACTTTTTTGATTTGAAAGTGGCGGCGCACGGCATCCACCACGTCATGGGACGTGGGACCTTTGGGTTTATCAATGAGCAACGCGCCATCGAGGGCGGAGAAGGTTTGCATGGCGCTTCAGGCGGCTTTAAGGAGCGCCTGCTTGATGGCGGCGATGATTTTTCGTTGAACCACGGATGGGTTGCCCTTCACCCTGGCGCCAGCAGCAGCGGGGTGCCCGCCGCCGCCGAATTGCGCCGCGATTTCACTGACATTCACATCGGGACTTTTGGATCGAAAACTAATGCGGGTAAAGTCCGGTTCCAATTCCTCAAACACGCAGGCCACCACCACCGGTTCAATGGCCCGGATGTGGTCAATGAGTCCCTCGGTGTCATCGCTGGCGGAACCAGTCCTTTGAAAATCACGTTTGCGAAGCCAGAACCATGCAATCCGATCCTTGTCTGCAAGCCGGAATGTGCCGAAGACATGGCGCAGCAATTGGACCCGGGACAAGGGATAAGATTGGTAAACTTCGTGGCAAATCCGGGAAAGATCAGCCCCCCGTGTGACCAGGTCCGCCCCGGCATGGAAGGTGCCCGAGCGGGTGGAGGGGTATTGAAAAGAGCCGGTGTCCGTGGAAATGGCCGTGAAAAGGAGGTCGGCAATCGGCTTGGTGACACGCCAGCGCGCCATCTTCAACAGACGATGGATCAATTCCCCGCAGGAGGGATCACGAGGGGAAACCCAATTAATGTCCGCATAACGCGGGTTGCTGACATGATGGTCAATATTAATGAAAACACCCCTGTTTTGAATGAATTCCCCCACGCGCCCCAGCCTTTCATAACTGGCACAGTCGGTGGCAATCACGCAATCAAACTTTCCCCCGGGCCGGGGTTGGGACCAGAGTCCCTGGGAATTGAGGAACTTGTATTTGCCAGGAATGGGGTCCTGGTTCCAGACCGTGACCTGTTTGCCCTGATCCAGAAGAGCCAAGGCCAGGGCGAGTTGCGAGCCAATACAATCCCCATCGGGCCGCATGTGACCCACGATGCAAAAAGTCTTGCATTGATCCAGCACCTCGATGATTCGACTGATGATTTTTGGACGGGCTTTCATACGAGAGTATGGATGAAGGGAAAGTGGGCCAGGCCCCATCAGAGGTTAGAGGGCGAAGGAGGGGTTGACGGGTTGGTTTTTTCCAATTCCTCCATGATTTGCAAAACACGATTTCCCCGCACGATGGAGTCATCCACAATAAACTTGAGGGTGGGGGTGAATTTAAGGACCACCGCCCTGCCAACCAGACCCTGAATTCGGACACGATGATTTTCCAATTCCACCAAGGCGCGTTTCTGCTGGTCTGGATTACCAAGGACGCTGATGAATACCACCGCCGACTTCAGGTCCCCACCCACATCCACATCGTTGACGGTGATCAGGCCGACAGCGTTGACATTGAATTCTCTGCGAATGGTTTCGCCGATTTCACGTTTCAACATTTCCCGGACCCGTTCGTGTCGCAAATTAGGCATGGTTTATATTGGGGTTTCTGGAAAATGGTTTGAAAAAGAGGCGCCCGGGGTCCCTCCCCGGACACGTGGAATCAGATCATAATTTGGCCGCGACCTTTTCCACGGCGTAACATTCCACAAAATCACCCACTTGAAATTCGCTATACCCTTCGATACGCACCCCGCATTCCATGCCGGAGCGGACTTCATTAACTTCGTCCTGAAAACGCCGGAGCGATTGAAGGATGCCTTCGTAAATGACATCCTTGCGTCGGCGCACCCGCACCTTGCCGCGAACAATCCGGCCCATGGTCACCATGCAACCGGCCACCGGCACACCCTTGGAAAGCTCGAAAATCTTGCGAACCTCCGCCGATCCGACCGTGACTTCCTTCAAGTCCGGGTCCAGCAGACCTGCCATCGAATCCTTCACTTGATCAATCAGTTCGTAGATGATGGCATAAAGCTTGATTTGCACCCCTGAATGTTTGGCTTTTTCCGCAGCGGTGCTATCCACGCGGGTATGAAAACCAAGGATGACACCCTTGGAGGCGGAAGCCATGGCAACGTCGTTTTCGGTGATGGCACCGACCGCGCTGTGCAGGATTTCAAGGGACACTTTTTCAGACTCAATTTTTTTGAGCGCGTCCACGATGGCTTCCACGGAGCCTTGGGTATCGGCCTTGACCACGACCTTGAGCACTTTGTTTTGGGTCGCCTTGAGGGAATCAAAAAGATTTTCAAGGGTGATCTGGGACCGGCCCTCCATGTCCTGGTTTTTGGCGGCGAGGGCGCGTTCCTCGGCGAGGTCGCGGGCGGATTTTTCATCATCCACCGAGCTGAATTCCTGACCTGCCTCGGGCACGCCGTTGAGACCGAGAACACTGACAGCCACGGACGGCCCGGCCTCTTTGAGGCGCTGGCCCTCCTCGTTGATCAATGCCCGGACTTTGCCATAAAACTCGCCACAAATGACCACATCGCCGAGCCGGAGGGTCCCTTTTCTAACGAGGACAGTGGCCGTGGGGCCGCCGGGGGCAACTCCGGACTCAATAACGTTCCCCTTGGCTCGCCGGTTGGCATTGGCTTTGAGCTCTTGAAAATCCGCCTGAAGCAGAATCATTTCCAATAGTTTGTCAATACCCTGGCGTGTAAGAGCGGAGCATTCCACGAAAATGGTATCGCCACCCCAGTCATCAGGTGCAAGGCCTTTTTCCTGGAGCTGCTGGCGCACACGCAGTGGATTGGCGTTGGGATGATCCATTTTGTTCACGGCCACGACGATGGGCACCTTGGCGGCGCGCGCGTGGGCGAGCGCTTCCAAGGTTTGAGGCATGACCCCGTCGTTGGCTGCCACCACCAGCACCACCAAGTCAGTGACATTGGCCCCGCGCGCCCGCATGGAACTGAATGCAGCGTGGCCGGGCGTATCCAGGAAAGTGATTTGGGACAACTGGCCCTTTTTCTCCGGATGCGGCACCGAGATGGTGTAGGCTCCGATATGCTGGGTGATCCCTCCTGCTTCACCTGCCGCAACGTTCGCTTTCCGAATCACATCCAGCAGGGACGTCTTGCCATGGTCCACATGCCCCATGATCGTGACCACGGGAGCGCGTGGCTTGAGGTCCTCCGGCTTATCATCGAAATCCAGCTCGAGCGGTTTTACCAGCGGATGTGGTCCCTCGTCTTTGCCGCGTTTTTCCTTTTCAAAGCGGAAGCCATATTTGGCACAGAGTTGGACGGCTGTTTTTTCCTCGACCGTCTGATTGACGGTGGCAAAAACGCCAAGACTCATAAGGTCGGCAATGATCTTAAAAGGCTTTTGCCTGAGCCGCTCTGCGAGTTCCCGAACCACTATGGGCGGCTTCATGGAGATAAGCTCGCTTCCGGGCGGCAGCTCGGGCTTGGCAGTGGTAACTTTTGGGGTTTGCAAGGGGCGCGGCCCCGGCCCGTTGGGTCCTCGCCCGTCCGGCCTGCGCACAGGCGGCTTTACCAGCGGACGGTTTTCGCCACGATTGGTGGCAGAATTACCCTGTGGGGGTTTTACGTTGGAGTTGTAACCACGGCTTGCACTTCCGGAACTGCGGTCGTTGCCTCCTCGCGAAGAACCGAAACCCTTCAAATCAATGAATCCCACCTTCTCGCCCAATTGGGGCTTGGGTGGCTCTGGCGGACGGGAAGGCGGCTTGGGCACAGCCACAGCAGGAAGCAAAGCCTCTTCCACAGGCGCCTGGGAATCTCCATTCTGGTTTATGGCTGTGGAAACGGCGGGCGGTTTGGCTTCCCCAGCCAGGGTCACTCCGCCCGGGGTGGCCTCCCTGTCTCCTGCCTTGACTTCATTGTCTTGATCCCCGGGATGGAGGATTGTTGGGAGTGAAGTTTGCGGCGAAGCCTCAGTTGTGGCTGTCTCGGGCCGTGCTACCACGACCGGATCCACGGTGGCAGGCTCCGGTAGAGCGGCCTGAGCAGGAGAAGGAATCGGTTCCGCCGGCTGTTCAGCAGCCTTGATGACCACTATTTTTTCTTCAACCGGGGCTGGCTTGACAGATTCACGCTGAACCGGGGTGGCAAGGCGTTCTGCCACATCGGGGCGGTCCTTCAGGATTTCTCCTTCAAGCCATTCAGCACTTATTTTATCCAGGGAACTGGAGGGGACCTTGGCAGCGGCAATGCCCAATGATTTGGCCTTGACAAGGATTTCCTTGCTTTCGAGGCCAAACTTCTTCGCGATATCGTAAATACGAACGGGCATAAGTTTTAATTACCTGCACACACCTGCTCACAATGGGAGTCTTCATGGCTCCGTGAGTCTCAATTTAGCCAGCCATCTTTCATGGACTCCTGACAAATTCACCCATCACCTCAATCAGGATTTGGCCAGGCCTGCCCCTGCTGGGACCCCGGGTCCTGGCTGAGCCTTGCGACGCTCCACCTCGGAGCGCGCGGCATCCAATATGGCGCCTGCCTGATCTCCAACTGATGGAATTTCAGCCAGGTAACCCACTTCGGCAGAAAGCAAATCGTCCAACCGGGTGATGCCGGCATGCACCAAGGCATCTGCTTGTTCACGGGACACGCCCGGGATGGAGGCAATACGCTCCACGGCTTCAGCCATCTTTTGCTCAAAGCCAATCGTAACCACTTGCTCTGCCTTGATATCCACCTCCCAGCCAGTCAGGCGGGCTGTGAGCCTGGCGTTTTGGCCGCGCTTCCCAATAGCCAGCGAAAGCTGATCCGGGGAAACCATGATTTTCACACGCCTGCCCTTTTCATCCAGCTCAATACTTTTCAACTGAGCCGGTTCCAATGCCTTGGTTACAAAAGCGCGAATGTCTGAAGACCAGGGGATGACGTCCACTTTCTCGTTGTTCAATTCCCGCACGATGTTTTTTACGCGCTGACCGCGCATTCCCACGCAGGCCCCCACTGGATCCACCTTTGGGTCACGGGAATAGACCGCCATTTTGGTGCGAAAACCCGGCTCGCGGGCAATCCCCTTGATTTCAATGGTCCCATCGCCAATTTCAGAAACCTCCACCTGAAAGAGTTTGACGATAAATTTTGAATCGGCCCTGGAAAGGATGATTTCAGGTCCGTGAGGACCATCCTGAACCGCCTTAACATAACAGCGGATTCTTTCACCCATCTGGTATTCTTCCGTAGGCACCCTTTCCTTGTTGGGCATTACAGCCTCGTACTTTCCCAAGTCCAGAATGACATCGGACCTTTCAAAACGGCGAACGGTGCCGCTGACAATGTCGCCCACGCGATCCTTGAACTCGTTGAGCAACATGGCTTTTTCGACCTGACGAACCTTTTGCATCAGCGCCTGTTTGGCGAACTGTGCCGCCACCCTGCCAAAGCCTGTCGGTGTGACTTCCACTTCCAGCTCCTCACCAACCTTGGCGTCCGGTTTTAAACGACGAGCATCGAACAGGGAAATTTGATCGTGCTTGGCCAAAACGCGGTCTGCCACGATCAACTTGGCGAACGCCTTGATATCACCCGATTTAGGGTTCATCTCCACCCGGAGTTCGCGAGCCGGCCCCACGGCCTTTTTGGCCGCAGACAACAAGGCCTCTTGGACGGCACTCATGAGTGCTTCGCGGCTGATGCCTTTCTCGCGCTCCCAGAATTCGAGATTTGCTACAAAATCAGGGTTCATATATTTAAAAGCGGCGGCCATCGTTGCGGCATCCAGCGACTAAAAAAGCCGGATAGACAAGCGTCTCCGACTTTTCCTCGCTGGCTGACCAGCAAAACAACCACTTTGTTTTTACCAAATTACGGAGTAATGACCCACTCGTCAAGCACTAGTTTGCACGCTGGAGATTGCTTCGTTTATAACAGGCTCATCATGAATTAGTTAAAAACAACATGGGCCATGGAATAGGTTTCGGCTGGCTCCATTATCCGGTTTGGAATCGGCTGGAATCCCGCCACGAATAGCAGACAAGGGGGGCTAGAAAATGCGCCTCCTCCTTTTACTGGCTTTGGCCAGCCACTTTGCTTAAGGTGATTGGATGTTTGACATTGTAAAACCGCAAATTTCCACGGCTTCTGAGAAATTGATCCATTTGCGGAGGTTTCTTTGACGTGGCCCGCTTGAACCAAAGGTTGGCGGAATTGGAGGCACAGATGTCTGGGGAGGGTTTCTGGAACAATCAGGAGTCTGCCCAAAAAGTCATCAACGAAAGCAACTCCGTCCGGGGCAAACTGGAACCTTTAACCCGGTTTGGCAGGCAGATAGAAGATTTGGAGGCGATGCTTGAATTAGCCCAGGCTGAGCCGGAGGCGAACCATGCAGCCTTGGAATCCGAGATGGCCGGGGACACGCGGCGGCTGCTGACAGATCTGGATGCTTTTGAACTGCGAACCTTTCTCAATGGCCCCCATGATGCCTGTCATTGCATTTTCACCATCAATGCCGGGGCAGGGGGGACTGAAGCCCAGGACTGGGCGGAAATGTTGTCGCGGATGTACGGACGCTGGTTTGACCATCGAGGATGGAAATGGGAAATCACCGATGCATTGGCCGGGGATTCTGCGGGATTAAAAAGCGTGACCTTCCGGGTGGAGGGTGAAAATGCCTATGGATTTTGCAAGGCTGAACGGGGAGTTCACCGGCTGGTCCGCATTTCGCCGTTTGATTCCAACAAGCGCCGCCACACCAGTTTTTCCAGCGTGGACACCATTGCTGAGCTTAGTGACCTGGTGGAGACGGACATAATCATTCCCAAAAGCGAGATTCAACGTGACACCTTCCGGTCTGGAGGCAAGGGCGGGCAGAATGTGAACAAGGTGGAAACCGCCGTGCGGCTCACCCACCTGCCTACAGGCTTGGTGGCAGCCTCGCAGGCCCAGCGCAGCCAGGCACAGAACGAGGCCACCGCCATGCAAATGCTGATCTCGAAACTTTACGCCTTGAAACTGGACCAGGCCAAAAGCGAGATGGAAAGATTTTACGGAGACAAGGGGAGCATCTCCTGGGGCAACCAGATCCGGAGCTATGTTTTTCAACCTTACCGCATGGTGAAGGATCTGCGCACCGGGGAGCAAACCAGCGATGTTCAAGCGGTGATGGATGGCGCTTTGGACCCCTTTGTGAATGCATGGCTGCGAGCGGGATGCCCGCTGAAACGGCTCCAGGGGTTAAAGGATGAGGAAGAATAAGGCATTCCAATGTTTGAACCAACCCTGCCAGGCGGGCGCGGGCAATGAGGCTCCATGAACATATTGGATAAAATTGTTGAACAAAAGCAGCGGGAAGTGCGAGAGTTGCCCGACCGCAGAATTGCGGCGGGTGACTTGCGTGACGCCCTGCTGGAGCGCGGTGAAAAGCGGGATTTTTTCAAGGCGCTTGCCCGTCCGCGCCGGGGACAAATCGGACTCATTGCAGAAGTCAAAAAGGCCTCGCCCTCCGCCGGGTTGATTTGCGCCGACTTTGATCCTGCGCGCATTGCGAAAGAATATGAAGCGTCTGGGGCGGATTGCCTCTCGGTTCTGACAGACGGGCCTTTTTTTCAAGGATCCCTTGATGACCTGCGCGCGGTTCGCGCGGCAGTGAGCCTTCCCCTGCTCCGCAAGGATTTCATCATTGACGCCCGGCAAATCCTGGAGGCCGTGGAGTGGGGCGCGGACGCCATTCTTTTGATAGCAGCCATTCTTTCCGACAGCGCCTTGCAGGCATTTCATGCGATGGCAGTGGAGGCGGGCCTGGCGGTTTTAGTGGAGGTGCATGACGAAGCGGAACTGGAACGCGCGCAGCGCATTCGACCCCTTCCCTTGTTGCTTGGCATCAACAACCGCAACTTGAAAAATTTCACTGTGGACCTGGGCACCACGGAAAGGCTCTCGGCAAAGTGGAATCACGACAGCCCCGGATTCAATGGCATTATTGTGGCGGAAAGCGGCATCCATTCCAACGCTGACGTCTCCCGAATGCACAAATGCGGAGCGGGCGCCATCCTGGTAGGGGAAAGCCTAATGCGGGAGGGCACTGTGAGCTTGAAGGAAAGAATCAGCCGCCTGCTGGGGTAGGCCTGCAATCTCCCTCGTGTCAGGGAAAGGTTTACAGGTCAATGGATTGTTGCCAACCGAGGTCGGACGGCCAGTTGAAAAAGAACTCAGGAACCGCAGTATGGGATCAGGGTTGCGGCTGCAAAAGGATGCCCGAGGCTCTCCACAGCGGGCCTGGTCTATCCGGGTCAATTCAAACTGCGGGCGCGCGAATTGGCACCGGGCAAAAATCCAAAGCCCCAATTGCTTGCAACAAAAGAATCAAACAGGATTCTGAAAGATTTCACGGTGCATAAAGGCTCTTTAACAAAGCCTTGTAAAATCGCTGGGGGAACTGGGCAGAGGCCGGGTCCTGGAATTCGAATGGGGCGGTATTGGTGGCGAGAGGAATCCAATTGATGAGATTGGTGGATGCCAAAACAACATAAGCCGAGCCGACGGTTTTATTCACGCCAAAGCTGAAACCACTCAAGGTTTTGGCGGGGAAAACCAGCGGCGGCTGGGCAACTGGTTGAAGGCTTGATATCTGGGCATTATACGCCGTCTGCAAAATGACCCGATAAAAGCGCTGGCCATAATAGGATGCGTAGGCATCCGTAAAAACAAATGGGGCAGTGTTGGTGGCCAACGCAACCCAATTCACCAAATTGGTGGAAGCCAGAACGACATAGGATGCCGAAGCAGTTCCCGCCACTGAAAATTGAAATCCGCCGCCGTTCCTAACAGGCGCGGAAATGGGAGGATTCAACAGGGGCACAGTGTAGGATATCTCAGGGGAAAAAGCGCTTTCCAAACCGGCTGCATTATAGCTGGTTGCCGAGAAATAATAAGTTTTGCCCGGGGTGATTCCTGAAATGGAGACATTGGTGGCATTTCCAGCATCAATGGTGGTTGTGTATTGCTGGCTGGCAGCTCCGAAATAGACCTTGTATCCCTTGACGTTGATATTGGTGCTCTGAATCCAAGTCACGCTCAGGGAGGTTAGGGCTGTTGCAGGCATGGAGAATAAAATGGAACCTAAAATGCAGATGAGCAGGCAGAACAAGAACCTTCTGGATTGGTACAACATAGTCTCTACAACTGACATGGTCGAACCAACGCAACCTGCGTGCCAAACTGCGGCAAAACCACCTGATTTGCGCAACTCTCATAAAATGAGCCAAGCCATGAACTTGCGAGAATTAAAATTGTCTTTTTTTTATGCACAACGACATCTCGCTGCCTAAAGAATGAACATCATCTTTTGATCCAAGATTTCCAGGGGTTTGGCCCAAAAACAGGCCCGTAAAATTATAAACGGTGAACATAGAAATTAGAGGCCAAGATGCAAGCGTGATGGGCCAACCGGAATAAACTTATTAACATTCGTCTTGGCAACCTGCGATTCCATGGGCTTGCCGGATGGGTCTTTTGACTGATACAATTAAGAGATGCTAGGTGATGTTTCAAAAATGGGGACTCCGAACGTCCGGTCGTTTACAGAGGTTCCCACATGGCACCGCTTAGGAGAGGGTTGGAAACCATTGTGGTCGGGGTATGGGAGGGAGGGGTTCAGTTTGGAATGGCATGATTTTTTCACCTCGAAATCCCTGGATATATCTGGAAGTTTTCACCCGGACAGCGTGGAGATATGCCTCAACCTGGCAGGTGAAGCTGCGTTTCAACTTGGAAAAGAGCCGCGCAAGCTGAATCCGGGCGCGGCCATGGTTTATGCCCCGGGCACGCGACAGCTCCAATGCACACGATTGGGAGGGCACCATCAATTTTTGACGATCGAGATTTCCCGAGAATACCTTAAGCGCCGGTTTGAGCGCATGCCGGAGGGTTTGGAACCCGGCCTGCCGGACCTTTTGGGAAGCCCCCAACGCCAGGCGGGGCTGTTGGGCCAGACGCGCCCCCTGCGCGGGGAGCACCAGAGGCTGATTCCAGACCTTCAAGCTTCGCCTGTTTCCCTTTCCAGCCGAGGACTCTGGTATGAGGGAAAAATGCTGGGCTTGATGTCCGAATTTTTTTTCAAGGCGCCTGAATCAGAATTGTTCTGCGAACGGCAGCGCCGTGTGGCCCGTGAGCGGGTGCAAAAGGTCATTTCGCTTTTGGAATCCAATCTTGCTGAGCCGCCTGATTTGTTGGAGTTGGGCCGCCAGGTCGGCTGCAGCCCGTTTCATTTAAGCCGCACCTTTTCCCAGGAACTGGGCATGACCATTCCCAAGTATTTGCGGAAACTGCGGATGGAGCGGGCCGGAATGCTCCTTCGAACTGGAAGATTCAATGTGACGGAGGCGGCCATGGAAGTAGGCTACTCGAGCCTTAGTCATTTCAGCCAGGCATTTTGCCAAACCATGGGGTGTTGTCCGAATTTGTACCCAATGATTCAAGCCAAAACCGACCGCAGGCCCAAACCCTGAAGCCCGCCATATTTTTTCTTTCAATGCTCTGTCGAACACCAAGGTTAACCGACTGGCAGTCCATTGAACCGGATTTTAAAACAGCCAGCGTCTGCCCAAGACCTTGGATAGGTCCGTAAAATTCAGGCTGAAATGCCCAGTGACCAGGCTTTTTCCCGGTCTTTCATTCTCACTTGCCAAATAATCCGCCCAGGCCCGATTTAATTTTGTCCACGGTGCTGTTGATAGCCTTGCCGGACACATTGGTGATATTGGTGGCTGCGTCACCGACTGCTTTGAGGGTGGAGGAGATCACCTCGCTCAAAACCTTTTGGGTTAATTCGGCTGGGGTGATGCCATCAGGTCCGGTGCCAAGTCCGGTGAGATGAATATCAGGCAATGTCAAATCCAGGGATTTGTTGAGGATTCCAGTCAACTGAACATGAACCTTGGCCCCGGAAATGAGGAAATCGTCCACCTCCAATTTAGGCGCGGGTTTGGATGGTGCTTCTGGAGCTGCGTTTGTGGCAGGGGTGGAAGGAGTCGCTGGAGTGGCGGTCGTTTGGCTTCCCCCGGATGCACCCTTGACGTTGTCCAGGATCTGAGAAAGGTTGTTTTTTCCAAAAGGATTGCCCTCGAACGTAATTTGCGGGCCAGCCACCACGATGGATTTAACCACGATTTTGGGGCTTAAGAGGGAAGAGGGCGAAATGGTGACAGCGGCTTTATCCATCTGGATGGCATTGGTGGCCACATAGCCGGAAGGATTTCCCACCGTCAATCCATTGATGCTTGCCGAACCGCCGAGAATTGATAGCCCCACACTGTCCACGGTGATCGGTGTCTGGGTAATTTTGGGCCCGACGGTTTCGATGCCCAGCTTGATGATGCTGCCCAAGTTGGCGCCCACCAAAACCACTGCCACAAGCAGGACAACGATGAAAGCGATTCCTCCGACCAGTAAAATTCGTTTGATTTTTTTCATAAACTTTTTTGGTTGATCCACCAGGTTTCCACTCTTTCACCCCAATCCAGATGGGATGCCTGTTTATTCTTGGGCCAACACCTCTTTTATGCAACTGGAAAAATCCGCCAAATGATAGGGCTTGCAGATGAACCGGTTGGGTCGAACCCGGGCATCTGCAAACACCTGTTCATCCACAGTGCCACTGACGAGAATGATTTTCTGGTTCGGCCTGATTCGCCGGCATTCGCGGATCAGGTCCATGCCACTCATTCGGCCCATTGCGTAATCCGTGATGACAAGGTCGGGCTGGTTGTTGACGAACGCTTGGATCGCGCTTTCCGGATTCAGGAACGTGCGCACCTGGTACCCCAATGGTTCGAGGGTCAGCAAGGCCAGCTCCAGAATGAGGGGTTCATCGTCCACCACGAAAAGTCTGGGGGGAGTTGACACGTCGGGTTCGGTGCGGCTCATGGTCGGTGGCGGCGTTGCAGTGACGGCTTGCGGCCCCCCAAAGGGAGTCGAAAGGCGGAGCTGAACCTTCAATGAACTACCATAGCACGAAACCACTCGCTACGGCAAGTCCCAATCTCTGGTGACGAAAAATTCATTGATTCAAAGTCAAGACAGAGGTAGCATTATTTTTGGCGGCAAATTCGCGGCCAAATCCATGGACTTTTCCATATGAACAAAAAGCGCGTGTCAACACCAGGGGCAACAGAATCCAACGGAGTCAAAGCACCGCGCAAGAAGGGCAAGCCATTGCTTGAAAATGCCCTCACAGTGGCGAAGCGGATATTAAAGCCCAGGAAATCCGCGAAGGCAACCGAGCCGAAAATCACGAAGGCAACCGAGCCGGTCACGGAGGTGGACGCATCCACGGTGGTTCGGCGGTCTTACACCAAAAATAAAAAAGAAAGCGTGGAATCCGGTGTGCCCCCGATATTGCTGGAGGGGGATTCCCCGGCTGCGCTTCCGGCAGGCGGTCCTGGCGAGAAGTTCTCACTGGGCGCCACGCCAGCCACGCAGCGTTTTTCCGGAGGCGAATTGCCGGAGAGTTATGGCACCAAAAAATTGTTTTTGACTGCGAGGGATCCCCATTGGTTGTACGCGCATTGGGACCTGACACGCCCCCAGCAACTGGAATTGAACAGCGCCTCCACAGACGGACACCTTGTTTTGCGGATTTTTGCCGGCAAGATTGAGGGGCATCCCGCCTATGAAATCCATGTCCATCCGGAATCCCGGCATTGGTTTGCCCATGTGGAAAGGGCTGGGATTTCGTATGCGGCAGAACTGGGTTATTACTCTGCGCTGGGCAAATGGACAAGAGTGGCGGTTTCGAGCGGCACCGTGACGCCGCCGGATGCGGTGGCGCTGGAGGATGAGGCGGATTACGCCACAATACCCTTTGAATTTCCTTTTGCGCGGCTGATGCAAATCATTGAGGACGCAGTGCAGGAGAATATTTCCCTGGCCCAGGCCATAGAGGAATTGCGGCGGGCGGGTCATCCTGACCTCCCCAAATTCACTGCGGCCACGCTGGCTCTTCCGGGACGCCGACCCGCGCCTGCCTGGACACCGCAGCAGGAACAGGCCTTGGCGGCAGTCATCAACATTGACCAGACCCGCCGCATCTGGATGGGGTCCCTGGAGATCACCGAACTCGTCCGCCGCCGGGTTTCCCAAGATGTCACCTCCCCCACCCACGCGTTTGGGCAATCCAGCCTTTCCATTTCCACTCCCACCAGCCCCTCGGGTCCCGGCCCTGCTCCCGCCCGCAATTTCTGGTTCAACGTCAATGCTGAGCTCATCATTTATGGGGCCACTGAGCCGGGAGCGAAAGTGACATTGGGCGGTCACGAGATCAAATTGCGATCAGACGGCTCCTTCAGCTACAGGTTTTCATTGCCGGATGGGCAATATCAACTGCCTGCCGTGGCGGTATCACCCCAGGGAGATGATGCCCGCGCAGCGGATTTGACCTTCAGCCGTGACACACGGTACTTGGGCGACGTGGGAACGCATCCGCAGGACCCCTCGTTGCACCCGCCGTGCCCGGAAAATCTCTAAGCAGTCATGGATGCGCAAGAACGGGGAGCCTTGATGCTGGTTCGGTTTGTGGCGGTGGCCTTGATCGGGATGTCCGCAGTGGAGACGGGCTTGTATGCGGTTCTTTGCCGGCAACACCAGACCGCCGTGGAGATCATGCCCTGCGTGATTCGATCCCTGCCTTTGATTGCCGGGGTGTTGATACTCGTGAAATCCCGCTCTCTGGCCGTCTGGATTTCAGATTTGATGGACCTGTGAGAGAACGCACGCAGGCTTTTCCTCATGGAAAGGCGACTTGTCATTCCGCCCTTATTCATTCCGGTTGATGTTATTTCGATTGACGCGCCATCTGGCATCATTTCCACTAGGGATGACCGACATGATTTTTCGACAATCCTCCAAAATCCAGGATGAGAACTGAATGCAAGGCTATCTCTCCATAATCCTGCATGCGCACCTGCCGTTTGTGCGGCACCCGGAACACCCCCGGTTTTTGGAGGAAAGCTGGCTGTTTGAGGCCATCACGGAGACCTACCTGCCCCTGCTTCACGTTTTGGAAGGCTGGCAAAGGGACCAAGTGGATGCGCACTTGACGCTATCCCTTTCCCCGACCCTCTGTGCCATGCTGGGGGACGAATTGCTGCGGGGACGTTATGAACGCCATTTGAACGGGTTGGTGGAGCTTGCGGAAAAAGAAATCCACCGGACGCATTGGGACAGGTCGTATCGCGAACTGGCCTGGATGTATCATCACAAGTTTTGCCTCGCACGGGATACCTGGCGGCGGCACGGTGGAAACCTGATCGTTCCCTTCCGCCAGATGCAGGAACAAGGCCGGTTGGAAATCATCACCACCGCCGCCACACATGGGCTTTTGCCGTTGATGTCGGGTCATGCGCCGTCCCTCCGGGGTCAAATTCTGACCGCCCGCGACCATTATTCCGCCTGTTTCGGTCGTGAGCCGCGCGGGATATGGCTGCCGGAATGCGCTTATGTGGAGCAGGTGGAACCCATCCTGCAAGAAGCCAATATCCGGTGGTTTGTGCTGGACACCCATGGCTTGTTGCACGCTCGCCCCCGGGCAAGGTTTGGAACTTTTGCGCCCATTTTCACCCCCCACGGATTGGCGGCATTTGGCCGCGATTTTGATTCTTCGCGCCAGGTGTGGAGCAAACACGAGGGCTACCCGGGGGATCCGCGATACCGCGATTTTTATCGGGATATTGGGTTTGACCTGGATTTTGATTACGTCCGGGAACATCTGCCCTCGCCGGACAACCGTGGTTTCACGGGAATGAAGTACTACCGGATCACGGGTGGGGCTGGCCGAAAGGAAATCTACCAACGCGACCACGCCTTGCAGGCGGCGAGCGAGCACGCCTCTCATTTTTTAGGGGAACGGATGGGTCAACTTCGAAAGTTGGAGGGGATTTTGGACCGGCCCCCCATCATCGTGGCACCCTATGATGCCGAATTATTTGGGCATTGGTGGTATGAAGGGCCGGAATTTCTGGATTTTCTGGCGCGCAAAGCCGTTCAAGAGCAACCGGGGCTCAAGTTGGCGACCCCCGGGGAATACCTGCACCGGCACCCGACCAACCAGGTGGCAACTCCTGGAGCCTCTAGCTGGGGTGAAGAGGGGTATTGGCGGGTTTGGTTGAATGAGACCAACGAATGGATTTATCCGCACCTGCAAATTGCCCAGGACCGGATGAGCCAATTGGCAAAAAAGCATGGTGGGCGGAAAAACGTGTCGGACCTTCAAAACCGCGCCTTGAAACAGGCAGCCCGGGAACTTCTTCTTGCCCAGGCCAGCGACTGGCCTTTTATCCTGCGTGCTGGCACATGCCCGGAGTATGCGCGACGCCGGGTAAAAGACCACCTGTTGAGATTCATTGCCTTGCACGAACAACTATCCCTGACCCAACTGGATGAGGCCTGGCTCTCCGGGATTGAATCACGCGACAACCTGTTTCCCGACGTGGATTGGCGCTATTGGCAATGATTCCGGGCCAGGCCGCGTTATTATTTGCTGTTGCCAAGAATGGGATGGCGGCTAACCTGTTATGCAGCTCACAAAATTATATGCGTTTCTTCCAAATCCTGATCATTTTGGGATCCATGGCCGGACTGTCTGCCTTTGCGCAGGTGACCGTGGATTTGAAGCTGGATCAAACCGAGTATCTGCCCGGGGAATCCATTCCCCTCGAGGTCCGCATCACCAATCTCAGTGGTCAACAATTGCATTTTGGCGACGTGCCTGGATGGCTGACCTTTGAAGTGGAAAGCTCGGATGGGTTTGATGTGGTGAAGGATTCCGAAGTGGAGACCCCCGGGGCGTTTGATTTGCTTTCCTCCCAATCCGGCACCTTGCACGTGGACATTGCCCCTCATTTTGAATTGGCCCGGATTGGACATTTCAAGGTCACCGCCTTTTTGCATATCAAGAGCTGGAATTCCAACATCACCAGTTCCAAGGCAGAATTTGACATTGTCAGCGGGGTAAAGGTCTGGTCCCAGCCTTTTGGGATGCCTGCTGTTTCGGGACCTCCTGAGATGCGTGAGTACAGCCTGTATAAAGCGAATTACCTCCGCCAGCAATTGCGGCTTTACCTGCAATTGAGCGACACAAGTGAAGTACGCCTTTACAAGGTGTTTGCCTTGGGTCCCATGGTTTCCTTCGGTTACCCGGAGGAGCAGGTGGACCAGCACAGCCAGCTCCACGTTTTGTGGCAGACCGGGGCGCAAACCTTCAGCTATTGCGTTGTCTCACCCCTTGGTGAGGTGGTGGAGCGCAACGAATATAAAATCACCGACGACCGGCCCAAATTGCAAATCACCGATCTGGGCGATGTGGTGGTGAAAGGCGGGCTTAAGCAGGTGCCCGATTCGGATATCCCGCTGGTTTTGCCTCCCAGCGCCGTGCCTGCCAACCTTCCTCCAGCGCCTCCCGCAAGCAAATGAGACGGGTTTAACCCGAAAAGCGAAATTCAAAAGGCCAATCTGCCCCAATCTACCGGGCGCAAACTCTTTGGAAAAATCTCACCAGACCGCCTTGGGTATGGTTTCGGTTTTTCCAAAGAGTTTCCACTCCAGCATCTTGTTGCATCTTGACCTTTTCAATTTCGCTTTTCGGGCTTAATTCTGGAGGTTATCCACGGAACTGCAGTACTGCTCCACATCCTGCTGCACCATCCGCGCGCGCGTGACGGCATTGTCCTGGGTTTCACCAAAAAAAGATTTCAGGGTGATGCGCACGGCCGCAATGTTGTCGCCATTCCGGTCGGTCAAGGGCATGGTGACGATGACCGTGCCATGGTCAAAGCCCAGCGAAACGGTTCCATTTTCAATGGCCAATTTCTCAGCATCACTTCCGTTCTTGCCAAGATCGGAAGGATTTTTACTGGCAATGACCCTGGGCGCATTGGCGCCGTTCTGGGTGTAGATTTTGATATCCACCAACTTGGGACGGCCCGCGATGATATCGTTTACGATCTGCTGGGCGGCAGGCACCAAGGGGGTGTAGGTGACGGTGGAATTGCCGAAATAGGTGACAGAATCGGATTTGGTCCAAAATCCAATCATTCCCTCCGGGTTGGTGGCGCCGCTATCAGTGATGGTGGGAAGCACCTTTTGTCCATCCACATAGCAACTGATATAAGTGCCAGTGCAATCCAGTTTGATTTGGTGCCAGGTGTTGGCATCCACAGCCAGGGGCAGTTTTACCGGTGAAACCAAGTCTCCGTTCACTATTTTGTAAAAAGCGATATTTTTACCCAGGACACTGACGCGCAAGACGTAGAAATTGGAGGAATTCTGGTACCTAAAGACAAGGCCGGCCATTTGTTCCACTGCGCCAGTGACCACCTCAAAACGCGTTTCGAAAGTGAAGTCCTTGAAGGGTTGATTGGTATAAACGAGGATGGGATAGCGTTCATCCGTGGTATCCTGGCTGGTTTGGGCCAGAACCCAGCCTGGATTCAGCAGCAATTGATGGGTGCCATAGGCTTGAAACTGGCTGGGGACCTGGGCTGAGACGATTTTCCAGACGGGCGGCACGCCACCACCATGCAAAACCGGCAGAAAATGCGGGGGAACGGATCCTTCCGCATCCTCGCCGAAATTAAAACTCAAAGTGGCAGCCAAGGAGGGCAGAGCGCACCACAAAGCCAGAACGACGAACATGGAAACCTTTGACAGCATGCGCGGGAAGGGTACCAGAACCATTTACCCCAGCCAAAAGCATTTTGAAAACCACCCTTGGGCGATTGTTTGCCGTGGGTGGGAAGGGGTTTTCAGACCTTGAGGGAGGCCTTGTTGGGCCTTATTGAATACGGGCCAGAATCTGGTCTGTGATTGTTTTCACAGCGGCTTCAGCCTCGGGATCCGGGGTGGGGCCGGACTCGGCTTTGGCGGGAACCTGGCAAGTCACGCCGGGGCGCCATTCATCATTGTCGCACAATTCACATTCCTTGAGTCCGTGGCGTGGGTCCGGTATGCCGAGGCTTTGTTTGATTTTGAGGAGGTCCTTGAGCTGGCCTGGTGTCATGGTGTTGGCCGGCTTGCCCACCTGGGCAGTCACAAGGATGGTTCTGCAATAGGCCTCCAGAATTTCCATTTTGAAATAGGCATCCTCCACGTTGTTGTGGCTCCAGGAGACGACCCCGTGATTGGCCATGAGAATGGTGTTGTGCTTATCCACCAACTCAGCCACAAGCTGGCCCATTTCGGGCGTGCCGGGAGTGCGGTATGGCGCAATGGCGACTGAGGCAAAAACCTCAAATTCGGGAATCATGCAGGTGGGAGGCAAAACTCCAGCAACGGCAAAACCCGTGGAATAAGGGGGATGACAGTGGCAGGTGGCCAGCGCCTTGGGCTGCCGCTTCATGATCTGCAAATGCATGAGAATCTCACTGGTCCGCTTCTTGGCGCCAGCCAATTGGTTCCCATCAAAATCCACCAGGCACATGTCCTCCGGCTTCATGAAGCCCTTGCTCACCAAGGTGGGTGTGCAGAGGGCAATATCCTCCCCGACACGGATGGCGATATTGCCGCCGTTGCCGTCCACGTACTCCCGCTGCCAGAGGCGGCGACCGATATCACAAAGCTGCTCCTTGAGTGCCTGGGCATGGGCGGAATGGAAAAAGGCCTCCAGCTCGGCCTTGGAGGATTTGGAGCTCAGAGGTTTGGCAGGCGCCGCCGGAGCTGTGGCAGGCGACCCACCAGCACCAGCCCGCATTCCACCGGCCTGCAATTCATGCAAAAAATCACGCGCTGACGGGGTAAGAATGACGTCGCCGGGCAATTGCTTCCAATCCCTGCCTTCGCGCACCATTTCCTGCAAATCGCGGATACTGATCACTTGGCTCATAATTTATTCCTTGAATGGTCTGTAAAAAATTTCGTCCACCAGCGCGGCGCTGATGGCATCCACCGGCGTGGGTTCTTCAAAAGGCTGGGCGGCTTCGCGGCCCTCCTCAAAGCCAATCACCTGCCTTACGTTGGCGCCCAGGCTGTCATAGACCACCAGGCTGGGGTCCTGCCCCATGACACCGGCGGCATTCAGTCCGGCAGCAAATTGCTGGCGGCTGAACGGGCTTACCAGCAGGAACCGGCCCCCGCGCAGCGTTTCCACGCTGCGGCTCAAGGTGACACGCCCCAACACAGTTCCCAGTTTCATGCGCCAAATTTAATCAAATGCGTTTGCCCGGCTCCGATTCATCCACAATACCCACCACCAGCCAGCGGACGGGACTTTTATCGTCACCCACCGCCTTGCGGGCGGCCAGGCCATCGGATGATAAAACCACTTCCTGGTGCATGCCGGCACCATGGCTATCAATGGCAATGATCGGGTTGCCCTCCGGCTCTCCGCCCGCCCCAACCGGCTGGCAAATCACCAATCTCCAGCCTTCCAGGCTGGGGTGTTTGCGGGTGGCAACCATGTTGCCCTCGACTCGTGCGAGCAACATAAAATCATTCCTGAAAAATACACTCGCCCCGGTTTTCCAACCGGGCAGGTTTTCCTGCATGCAAAACATGCGCGCTGTTGACCAAGCCTGGCGATCCCATAAGTCATCAATAGATGCGCAAATTATCCACCATCACGCACCGGCGCACCCGGGTGAAGGTGCGGGGATTGGTAATGCCTTCCCCTGTGGGGGTGGCGATGGAGTAACTGAGGTAGCCTTCACCTCCCAGTCCCAGTCCGGCCATGCAAGGCCCGTTTTTCACAAAAATGGTGGTGTCCAGGGCCCGGGCCATGGCCGTCATGTTTTCCACGTCGTGAGAGTGGATGATGCTGGTGTGCTTGTATCCGTGCTCTGCTTCGAGCGAGCGTGATATTCCCTCCTCCACGCTTTTGACCCGGACGATGGGCAGGAAAGGCATCATTTGTTCTTCCACCACGAACGGGTGTTGGGCATCCGTTTCTGCAAACAACAACTGGGTTTGAGGAGGCAGGCTGATGCCGGCGGCATCGGCCAGCACCTTGGGGTCCTTGCCGATGAAATCGCGATTGACGCTGGCATGGGCGCAGCCTCCCCCCTGCCCTTCCTTGAATGAAAAAGCCGCCTTGGTCAACTGCGCGAGTTGCTGGCTGTTCAATTTGACGGCGCCAAAACCGGCCATTTTTTCCATTAGCTTGTCGGCGGTGTTTTCGAGGACAAAAACCTCTTTCTCGCCGATGCAGAGGAGATTGTTGTCGAAGGCGGCGCCTTCCACTATGGCCCGTGCCGCGCGGGTGGTGCAGCAGGTGTCATCCACGAAAACCGGGGGATTGCCCGGTCCGGCGCAAATGGCACGCTTTCCGGTCTGCATGGCGGCTTTTACCACGGCGGGACCGCCGGTGACCAGCAAGAGTCTGACTTGTTCGCTCTTGCACAAGGCATTGAAGGAATCAAGCGTGGGTTTTTCAATGGTGCAGGCTATGTTCTCGATGCCTGTTTCCCGGTAAATGGCTTCGTTATAGGCGCGCACGGCCATGGCGGCGCAGCGGGCGGCTCCCGGGTGAGGATTGAAAACCACGGCGTTGCCGGCAGCCACAATGTTCACAATGTTGCCGCTGAGCGTGGGGATGGAATGAGTGCTGGGAGTGACCGCCCCCACCACGCCAAAGGGCGTGTACTCCTCCAAAGTGATTCCATGATCCCCGCTTCTTCCGTCTGGACGAAGCCAGTCAACCCCTGGGACGAGCTTGATGATCTGCAACTTGGCCACTTTGTGATCCAGCCGTCCGATCTTGGTTTCCTCAAATTCAATTTTACCCCACGGCTCGGCGTTGCGGTCTGCCATGGCCTTGACGATTTCCTCGATTTTACGGCGCGCCGCCATGCCTTTTTTCTGGAGCTGGAGATAGGCTTCCTGGGCGGCAACGCAGGCCTCGGCCGCGTCCTGGAAAACCCCAAACCTGCCGCGCAACGGCACAGTTTCCCCCGACACAGTCCGGCTCTGGCATGAGCAGGCGGGCTTATCCGCACTGGTGGAGGGTGCTTGGGATGGCTTGGGGGTGGCCACGGCGCCGACTCCATCCAGTTTGCCCAGAACATCGGCCACGACTTCGCGAATCAGACTTTCATTCAACACGCTCATAAATTGGACTTTTCAGGCATTGACATTGGCAGCAAGGCAATCAGGCGCGGGAAGTGAAAATGGTTTTGCCCAGCACATCCACGCCGTCCACGATTCCTATGACCACGGCATCCACCGGGGCTTCCTTCATGCCAGGCGCCAACCGCGCGCTGCTGCCCTGGCAGAACAACACCATTTCCCCCTCGCCGCATCCGAGGCTGTCCACGGCCACAATGGTGTTGGTTCCCGGCCGGAACCGCGTGGGGTCCTTTTCATCCACCAATTGCGGGCGCAAGATCAAGAGTTTGCGGCCCGACATGTTCGGGTCTTTTTTGGTGGCCACCACCTGGCCTTCAACGCGGGCGAGAAACATAAGCAATCCAAGCTTGCCGGAAAGGAAGGGAGAGCGGGGCGACCCCGAGACACCTCACCGAACCTCCGGCGGCAGCCTGGGGGGTTATTTTTTCTTGGGCAAAACCGCCTCAACGTCTGAATGGGGGCGCGCAATGACATGGACACTGACCAGGTCGCCTTTGATGGCCTTGATGGCTTGCGCTCCGGCGTCCGTGGCGGCTTTTACCGCCGCCACGTCACCCACCACGCAGGCGGTGACCAGGGCGTTGCCCACCTGGGTCATGGGGCCAACGAGCTCCACGTTGGCGGCTTTCAGCATGGCGTCCGTTCCCTCCACGAGGGCAACCAGTCCGCGGGTTTCAATCATTCCAATGGCTTGTGGCATAGATTCAGTTATTTTTGTTTTTAACGATTTGTGTGCAAAATGTCTGGCGCTGCGCTGGAACGGCTCGCCTGGGTTTTGGTGTCCGCAACGCGGTCATTGCCATGCGGGTGGGCCTCCAAAAACCGCCGGGCTTCCCGGGCCACGACCAATTCCTCATTGGTGGGTATGACAAAAATTTTGACGGCTGATCCTTCCGCGCTTATTTCCGATTCAGTGGCACGGGCGGCGCTATTCCGGGAGGCATCCAATTGGATGCCCAGGTTTGTGAGGTTGGCACAAATGGCCTGGCGGAGCTCGGCCCGGTTTTCTCCGGTGCCTGCCGTGAATACAATGGCATCCGCCCCATTCAGTTCAAAAAAGAATGAACCGATCCAGTGCCGCGTATTGGCCACCATCACATCCAATGCCAGTTGGGCACGCGCATTGCCCTTTTGAGCCGCATCACTCACATCACGGATGTCATTGGACACGCCGCTCAGGCCCAATAGACCCGACTGGCTGGACAACTGCTTGCGAGCGTCATTCAAAGACAAGCCCAAGGTATCCATCACATGCGGCAGGGCCTCCACGTCCAGGTCGCCCACGCGGTTGTTCTGCGGCAACCCGGATTGCGGGCTCATGCCCATGCTGGTTCCCATCGAGGCGCCATTGAGAATGCCGGTCACACTGGAACTGCCCCCCAAATGACAGGAAATCACACGCAGCGGGGCCCCAGCCACGGGCTTGCCCGGCCCATCCACATAAAGTCTCCGTGCCCGCTCTGCCACATCCGGCCTGCCTAATAACTCAGCGGAGCGTTCGGCAATGAATTTGTGGCTGGCACCATGAAATCCCCAGCGCCGCACCCCGGCTTGCACCCATGTTTCAGGAACCGCATAGCGCATGGCCGCTTCCGGGGCAAATTGGTGAAAGGCGGTTTCAAACAACCCGATCAGGGGCACGGAGGGCATGCGCCTGGCAAACAGGCGTATGCCGGTGATATAGGGCGGATTGTGGGCCGGCGCCAGACCGTTGTAATCGGCCATGGCCTGCAAAACATTTTCATCCAGACGCACGCAGCCGGTCACATTTCGAGCCACGACCGTCTTGAACCCCACGGCTGCCAGCTCGGCCTCGTCCAACAACGCCCCGGAGCTCCGCAAGGCTGCCAGGCAATCCTCAATCGCCTTTGGATAATCCGTCACCCGTTCGAATCCTCCCTTGTGGACGAGCCTTTCCCCCGCCCCGGCAAAGTCATAGAGCCGCCATTTCAATGACGTTGTCCCGATGTTGGCTACGAGGATTTTCATTTGGACCCGATTTCCTTTTTCCAAAAGCCACCCGACCGAGTCAGGCGCCGCTCATGGAAAATGGGGATGGATGGAATAGGTGTATTTTATTCCAGCCACTTGCCCAACCCGCTCAATCCGTCATGCGGGCGTGGTATCACCTGCACGCTCACCACGGAACCCACCTGGGCCGCGGCGGCGGCGCCGGAATCCGTGGCCGCCTTGACAGCCGCGACGTCTCCACGGAAAAACACCGTCACATAACCGCTGCCCACCTTCTCCCAGCCCGTGATGTGGACATTGGCCGATTTCAACGCTGCATCCGCCGCTTCCACGGCTGCGCAGAACCCCTTGCATTCAATCATTCCTACCGCTTGCTTTGACATAGAATAGAATTATATATGGTTGTTGGTTCAGTGATGAAGCGGCGCTTACTTCTTTACAGGCGCGGCGCCCAGAAAAGCCGCCAGCAATTCCTCGTGTGGCCGGGCGATGATGTGGGAACTGACCAATTCTCCCACCTTGGCCGCCGCCTTGGCGCCGGCATCCACGGCAGCCTTGATGCTGCCCACGTCGCCCTGGGCCAGAACCGTGATCAGCCCGCCGCCAATGGCCACGGTCTTGACCAGGGTCACGTTTGCAGCCTTGACCATGGCGTCACTGGCTTCCACGCTCCCCACATAACCTTTCGTTTCAATCATTCCCAATGCTTCACTCATAATTTTTCAGGTATCGTTGTTGGTTTACCGCAATTTCAAATTCCAGTCCTTCACTTCAGGAGTTCCACAGGCGTGTCCGGCTGAAGGTTGCACGCATTGCCCTCGTCCGTGTCTATATGCACTTCCAGCTTGAAACTCTTGTCCACGCGACAAAGCATTTTTTCCAGGGTCAACCCGCAGTCGCCCCCGATCTTCAATCGCATGGAGTCCCCGTGCCGGACACCATAAAATTCCGCGTCAGCCGGGCTCAAATGGGCATGACGCAGCGCGCGGATCACTCCATCCGGCATCTCAAAAAAACCCGCCGGGCCCATCAACATAGCCCCTGGCGTGCCTTTGATGTCTCCAGAAGCCCGCAGGGGAATATCAAAACCCAATGCAATCGCGTCTGTGTAGGAAAGCTCCACCTGGTTCAAAGTCCGGCAGGGCCCCAGAATCCTCAAATTGGAAATCACACGGCTTCTGGGTCCGATCAGCGTCACCGTTTCTTTAGCCGCAAACTGGCCTTCCTGATAAAGCCATTTGTGAACCCCCAGTTGATAGCCCTTGCCAAACAACGCCTCCACGGCCTCCTGGGTCAAATGACAATGACGCGCACTGATATTCACAACCAGGGGATTTGCCCCGCTGGCATGGCGCGGCAACGGCTTGCCCATGCGGGCATATACCGCCTGCCGAACCAAATGTTCAACCACGGCGCGATGAGGTGCAGGTGCTGCTACAGCCATATGAATGACCAAATTTGACATAACTGCGATCAATGTCAACAAATATCTTGCAAAATATTCCAAAATGTTTCATATTCTAAGCGAGATGACCTCAGACGAGCGCAAATACCGGATAGAATCCTATCTGCAAAAGGTTGAATTTGCGTCACTTGAGGAATTGGCCAAGCATGTGGAGTCATCCATCTCCACGGTTCGGCGAGATTTGACAAATTTGGAATCCACCGGGTCGGTGCGTCGAACGCATGGCGGGGCCCGGATATTGGCGCCGCGAACCGATGAATTTGCTTTTTCGGCCCGGGACACCCATCAGTTGGCAGAGAAGGAATCCATAGGTCGCGCATGCGCGGAACTAATTGGAAATCAACGCAGTGTGATTTTAGATGCCGGCACCACGGTTTATCATGTGGCACGCCATTTGGGCGAGAAAGCGCCCCAGATTTTGACCAATTCATTGCCGGTGGCCAATTTTTTTGGCTCTGCCAATCAAGTGGAGGTGATCGTGGCAGGGGGAGTGATTTACCCGAGGCTGGGTGTATTGGTGGGACCAGCCACAGTGGAAGCTTTTTCGAGGATGCGGGCGGATGTGGCCATCATGAGCGCTGGGGGGATAACCTTGGAAGGAATCACCAATTCGCACGCGCTGTTGATAGACATCCAGCGTGCCATGCTCAAGGCGGCCCAGCGAATCATCTTCTGCCTGGACCACACCAAATTTGGGCGTCTCTCCGTGTCTCCCCTCTGCGGACTGGACATGGTGGACACGATTGTGAGCGACCATCAAGCGCCCGCGGAATGGGTGCAGCGTTTGCGTGAAGCGGGAGTGGAAGTGGTGCTGGCGCCACCTGAATAAAGAATCCCGCAGTGCGCCCAGCCGGGTTTGGTTTGTTTACAAGCCACATACATTTGTGGTTGATGATGACCATAAAATGGTATCGGTTAAAATCCGACCCCATTGCTCTTGGATCGCGACGATCCAGTCAAAATCCGGCTACCCCAGTAGGGTATTCCCTCTGCTTCTTGGCATATCGCGCCCCGCATTTTTAAAGAACAGGTTGTTATATTCGGGCAACCCGCTTGATCTCATCCACATTTCCGGCTCCATCAATTATCAGCAGCTCCCAGATGGCGAGCCTGGCGGCGGGGCAGGCGGCTGCGGGGCGGGATCGCGGCCGGGGAATTTTTAAGGTCCAGATATGGACGGAGAGATTCCGGCGGGTCGCGGCGCCCGGCTTGTTGCCAGTCTTTCCAGATGGCGGCAGCCACCCGGGTGTGGCCCAAGCCCGATTCCACGGCTAGAAAATGATGAAGCGCCTCGGCCAGCCGGCCCAGGGCTATAGTGTCGGTGCGGCCCAGACGGTTGTAGAGCCAATCGCTCAATTCGAGGAATCGTTGGAATGGGGAAGCGGGGCTGGCGCCGGGAGACCCGGGCGATGGGGCTGTCCAGAGCAGCGGCAGGGACTGCACAAAATTGCCGCTGTTGCCCAGCAAATCCCAAAACCGGGCAAACCGGCGCAGCCGCTGAAGGGTGGCAAAATCGAGCAGTTTGTTTTGAAGAATTTCGTAGGGCGGCTGCGGGGAATAAATCATCTGCCATTCCGCGTCATGGCGGGTAATGGGTGTGCCGCGCAGGCGTTTGAGAATGCCCACCTGGATTTCCTGCGGGCCAAGCGCCACAAGGCGGTCAAATCCGGCGCCAAAACTTTCCAGTGATTCGCCGGGCAGACCGACAATGAGGTCTGCATGAATGTGGACGCCGGTTTCCTGCCTCAGGAAACGAAAATGATCGTTGAGGCGTTCCTCATTTTGGCGGCGGCTGATGAGTCTGCCTACTTCAGGGTTGAAGGTTTGGATTCCGACCTCAAACTGCAGGGCGCCCGGCGGAAACCTGGCGATGACGGCGCGCAACTCCAAGGGCAGCCGGTCGGGAATCATTTCAAAGTGGAAAAAGAATCCCGGCTGGTATCGTTCCAGGAAGAATTCCAGGATGGCGCGGCTGGTGGCAATATTGAGGTTGAAGGTGCGGTCCACGAACTTGAAACGTGTCAAACCGCGCTTGATCAACTGGTCCATTTCATTCAGAAACGCGGGCAGGGCAAACTGGCGGACGGGGATATCCAGTGAAGAAAGGCAGAACTCGCAGGTGAAGGGGCATCCCCTGGAGACTTCCACATAAACGATGCGATGGGCCAGGTCCGCAGGGGTATAGAGGGAATAAGGCAGGGTCAGGGCGCTGACATCCGGGATGGGGGCATGGATGATTTTGGGAAGGGGTGTCGGCGGGGTTTTGCTTTGGTCGAGAAGGCTGAGGCAAACCTCGGCGAATTTGAGGTCCGCCTCGCCGGTGATGACGTGGTCGGCAAGGGCGACGATGGCCTGGGATTCGGTTTCAAAGCTAACCTCGGGTCCGCCCAGGATGACGATGATGTCCGGGCGGATTTTTTTGAGGACGGCGAGGACCTCGGTGGTTTGGGAGACATTCCAGATATAGACCCCCAGGCCCAGGATGCGAGGGGAGCTGGCGAGGATGGCCCCGGCGATATCCAGCGGGCGCTGGTTGATATCAAACTCTGCAATTTGGGCGCGAGGCTGGAGCGGGCCGAGGTTGGCATGGAGATAGCGCAGGCCAAATGCGGCGTGGAGGTACTTGGCATTCAACGTGGCCAGGACGATATCTGCCATGGGAACGAGTCTGGCAGAGAGGCGGAGGAAACCCAACCTGGAAATGAAACCTGGAAGTGTGACCGCCCGGAGCCGCCGGGGCTGGGGGAGAAACGGACTTGACGAAAAAGCGATCTGGATGAATTGATGGAGTATGCAACCGGACAAATTGACTCAGAAATCGCGGGAGGCCCTGGAGGAAGCGCGGCGGATAGCCGTGGAGCATTCGCACCAGGAAATGGATGGGGATCATCTGGCGCTGGCCTTGGTGGGACAGACAGACAGCCTGATCCCAGACCTGCTGGCACGCGCCGGGGTATCGGTGGGGGGTCTTCGATCCGGGTTGGAGTCTGAACTGGCACGGCGCCACAAGGTGGAAGGGGCTGGCGAGGTTTACGCCGGGCCTGATTTGCGGAAGGCATTGGCCGCCGCCGAGGCCGAGGCGCAAAAACTCAAGGACGAGTACGTGGGCACGGAGCATCTTTTGCTGGGCCTGGTAGAAAAGGGCGGTTCGAGCCTGAAAAAGCTCCTGTCGCAGCACGGGCTGAAGCGCGATGAAATCCTGAAGGTTTTGGTGGATTTAAGGGGAAACCAGCGGATCACCGATCCCAATCCCGAGGCCAAGTTCCAGGCGCTGGATAAATATGGCCGGGACCTGACGTTGCTGGCGCGGCAGGGGAAGATAGACCCGGTGATAGGACGGGACGAGGAAATCCGGCGAGTGATGCAGGTGTTGACGCGCCGGACGAAGAACAACCCGGTATTGATCGGGGAGCCAGGCGTGGGCAAGACCGCCATCGCAGAGGGTTTGGCGCGAAGGATCGTGGCTGGGGACGTGCCTGAGAGCCTCAAGAACAAGCAATTGGTGGCAATGGACCTTGGGGCGATGATAGCGGGGGCCAAATACCGTGGGGAATTTGAGGACAGGCTGAAGGCGTTTCTCAAGGAGATCACCGCCAGCGAGGGGCGGATTTTATTGTTCATAGACGAACTGCACACCCTGGTGGGAGCCGGCGCCGCGGAGGGGGCAACCGATGCGGCGAACATCATGAAGCCGCAACTGGCCAGGGGAGAACTACGCTGCGTGGGAGCCACCACCCTGGATGAATACCGCAAGCACATTGAGAAGGACCCCGCCTTGGAGCGGCGTTTCCAGCCAGTGCTGGTGGCGGAACCGGGGGTGGAGGCCACGATAGGGATCCTTCGCGGATTGAAGGAACGCTATGAGGTGCATCATGGCGTGCGCATCCAGGATGCAGCCCTGGTGGCGGCGGCCACGCTGTCCAACCGTTACATCACGGACCGGTTTTTGCCGGACAAGGCCATTGACCTGGTGGATGAGGCGGCATCCAGGCTTAAAATGGAGCTGGATTCCAAACCCACGGAACTGGACCAACTGGAACGAGCCATCCTGCAATATGAGATTGAGCGCACCTCGCTGGCCAGGGAGAGCGATGCGGCCAGCCGGGAGCGGCTCAAGCGCATTGACCGTGAACTGGCAGACCTGAAGGAGAAATCGCTGGGCCTGACCGCGCAATGGCAGAATGAAAAGGCAGCCATCAATGCAGTGAGCCTGATTCAAGCCCAACTGGAACAGGCGCGCCAAGGTTTGGAGCAGGCACGGCGCAAAGGAGACCTGAACCTGGCGGCACGCATTCAATACGGGCAAATACCTGAACTGGAAAAGAAACTGGCCGGCATGGAACAAGCCAGCACCCCATCCAGCCGCGCATCATTGCTGCGCCAGGAGGTGACGGATGAAGACGTGGCCCGGGTGGTGTCGTCCTGGACACACATTCCTGTTTCGAGAATGTTGGAGGGTGAACGCGAAAAACTGGTTCACATGGAACAGCGCCTGAAACAGCGGGTGCTGGGGCAAAGCGAGGCCTTGAAGGCGGTTTCCAATGCGGTGCGCCGGGCACGCAGCGGCCTGCAAGACCCCAACCGGCCCATTGGCTCCTTCTTTTTCCTGGGACCGACCGGAGTGGGCAAGACCGAGACAGCGCGCGCCCTGGCGGAATTTTTGTTTGATGACGAAAACGCCATGGTGCGAATAGACATGAGCGAGTATCTGGAGAAATTTTCCGTGCAACGGCTCATTGGCGCGCCGCCGGGATTTGTGGGGTACGAAGAAGGCGGCCAATTGAGCGAGGCGGTGAGGCGCAGGCCCTACTCGGTGGTGTTGTTTGATGAGGTGGAAAAGGCGCACCCGGACGTGTTCAACGTGCTTTTACAGGTTCTGGACGATGGCCGGCTCACGGATGGCCAGGGGCGAACGGTGGATTTCAAAAACACACTCTTGATCATGACCAGCAACATAGGCTCGCCCATCATCCAGGAATTCTTCATGGATGGCCGCAACGATGCGGCTTCCCGCCAAGCCATGGAGGACCGGGTGATGGCGGAGTTGAAACGGCATTTCCGCCCGGAATTCCTGAATCGCGTGGACGATGTGGTGGTGTTTCGCAGCCTGGATGAGGATGAATTGGCCGGGATTGTGGAAATCCAGATAGGCCGGCTGGAAAAACGCCTGGCCGACATGCAACTGACCCTTGCGGTGGATGGGGCAGCCAAAAGGGTCTTGGCACACGAGGGCTTCGACCCCCAGTTTGGAGCACGCCCCCTGAAACGGGCGGTGCAGGACCTCCTGCTGAACCCGCTTTCCATGAAATTGCTGGAGGGAGAATTCAAGCCGGGTGACCGTGTAAAGGTCAGTGCCAAAAATGACGTTTTGGTTTTTTCCAAGTAAATCCATTTTGGCTTTGCGCAAGGCTACCGCAAAGAGAAGTTCCGAATTCGGGGCCTGTTTCACCCTCCACCCGGCCATTTGCTGGAGCGCATGAAATCGAGTGAAATCAGATTCTGGCAACCGCGTTGCAAATGCATGGGTTTTTCATTTTTACTTCATTTTTAACATGTTAGCACAGTTTTGATTGCCTCGTTGCTTCAATGCCCCGGCAGGCCGGCCGGTCCATGATCGTGCTTGAGCCAGGTTCCCCCTTTTTTCGACCTGTATTTGTTCCTTTACGAAAAGCCCCTTTAGCTATATGGTGAATGGGTAAAGAATTTGTTATGAATGCGATGCTTGCCATTTTGGGTTTGAGCGGCACGGAACTGATCATCGTTCTGGTGGCGGTGCTTGTGTTATTTGGGGCCAAGCGCATTCCAGAGTTTGCCAAAGGCTTGGGGAAGGGCATTAATGAATTTAAGAAGGCGTCCCGGGAGGTAACCGATTCGCTTGAGGCTGAAGCGACTCCTCCCCCGTCCAAAATTCCGCCTCCCAACACGGCGCCTCAATCGGTATCAGTCCCCAAGCCGACGGAAACCAAGGTGGGTTGACCCTCCATCTGGAGTTTTCCACTGCTCCCAATGCCCGATTCTCCTCAGGAACCGGCCCCAGATGAATGGGAGGAGGGAGGAGGTCCTGTCAAAAGTTTTCTGGAACATTTGGAGGATTTCCGGTGGTTGATCATTAAATGTGGCGCTGCCTTCATGGTTTGCCTGGTGGTTTGTCTTTATGCCGTGCCAGAAATTGTGGCTGTTTTGAAATGGCCTCTGAGCCGGGCTGCCCTAGTCAGGGTGAACGGGGAACACAAGGCGGAAATTTTCCTGGGGTCCCAATCCTTGGGCACCCTGGAGCTAGACACCAACCGTATGGGAAACCTGGACCTGGGTACCAATTGGTTCTCCGTGGTGAGACTGGAGCCTGTGGCGTTGGGTTCCAATACCGTGCTAACCCTCAAGGTGGACCCCGAGCCAAAGCAGAATGCCCTGCTTCAGGGATCCACCGACCTGGTTTACCTGGACCCCTCGGCCCCATTTTTCAGTTCCATGCAACTGGCCTTTTATGGAGGAATCCTGCTGGCTTCGCCGGTGATTTGCATCTTTTTGGCGGGATTTATCCTCCCCGCACTGAAGGTGAAGGAGCGAAAATATGTTTGGCGCGCGGCCCTGGTGGGGTCGGGGCTATTCCTTGCGGGGGTTGCATTTTGTTACTTTTTTGTGCTGCCACGGGCCTTGAAATTTGCCCAGTGGTGGGCTCTGTGGATGGGGGTGCAGGTTCCTGAATGGCGGGCGGAAACCTATTTCAGTTTTGTGACTAAATTCATGCTGGGCATGGGGCTTGGATTTGAATTGCCGGTAGCCCTGCTGGCCCTGGTCAAGATCGGCGTCCTGGACTACGCCAAACTCTCCAGCCTGCGCCGATACATGATAGTCATCAACCTCATCCTGGGCGCCCTGCTCACCACCCCCGAACCTTTTACCCAGGTCGTGATGGCGGTGGTTTTGCAGGTCTTGTTTGAAACCAGCGTTTGGATAGCATGGTACTGGGAATGGAAGGAACGAAAACGGGCTTTACAAGCCGGGGAATCGGCGTAGGATCGTTGTATCAACTAAAATCATTGTATGCGCAAAGTCATTTTTCCGCTGACCGCCGTTCTGGCGGCACTTTTTGCGGCTGGTTGTGCCAGCCAGGAACAAAAGCTTGGACGCGGCATGGATAACACCTATGAGATCGTGCGCATGGGTGAGCTTCGCCGCAGCGTGGAGCAAACGGCCGTTTTTGATTCACCCGGCGAGGGATACACCACTGGTTTTGTGCGCGGCCTGGACCGATCCCTGGCTCGCACCGGCATTGGTTTGTATGAGGTGGTCACCTTCCCGTTCCCACCCTACACCCCGGTGGCAACCAAGTATCTGTCCGTGGACCCGGTTTTCCCGGAAAGCTACAAGCCACAGTTGATTGCCGATCCGCTTTTCAAAACCGACACTTACAGCGGGTTCAGCGGCGGCGATGTGGCCCCCTTCGTGCCGGGCAGCCGGTTTAGTATTTTTGACAACTAACCCTTGATGTCTTTTTCCAAAGACGCGCCAACGCCCACGTTGGCGCGTTTTTATTCCATTCGATGACCCTTTGCCTACCTTCACCTTGCAAGGTCAACCTGCTGTTAAACATCCTGGGCAAACGACCTGATGGATTTCACGAGCTTGAGACCCTCATGCATCCGGTCCAGTGGTGCGACGAGCTGTCATTCATCCGCAAAGGCGGGGAATTGAACCTCACGTGCAGTAATCCTAACTTGCCTTTAGATTCCGGCAACCTGGTGCACCGGGCCGCCACGAAATTTTTTGAAGCCGCTCAAATACACGAGGGGGTGGGGATCCACCTGGAAAAACGCATACCCTTGGCAGCCGGATTGGGAGGTGGCAGCGGCAATGCGGCCATCACGCTGCGCGGCTTGAACGAACTTTTTGGACTGCCCCTAAGCCCCGGCCAGATTGGGGCCTTGGCGGCCTCGCTCGGTTCCGACATAAATTTTTTCCTGCAAGACAAGCCAGCTCTGGCCACCGGGCGTGGTGAAGCCATAAAATCGCTGTCGCCTTTTCCATGCCTGGCGGGCCGGGCATTTTTTCTTTTTCACCCTGGCTTTGGCATTTCCACACCCTGGGCCTACCAAAACCTGGCGCGGTTTCCCTCGGCGCTGAAAGGCCAACCGGGGCGGGCAGAAGCCCTGGCCGCCCTCCTGAGCGCCGGACCCCTCCCTGAGGCGGCATCGCATTTTTACAATGCCCTGGAATTTCCTGCGTTTGAAAAATATCCCATCCTGAAAATTTATCAGGAATTCCTTTCCGGACACGGCGCGGTGGTCTCCCTCATGTCCGGGAGCGGGTCCACCACTTTTGCCATTGCCGAAAACCTGGCTGCGGCAGAAAATCTGGGCGAGCTTTTTAGAAAGCATTTTGGCGACAATGGCTGGTCTGCGACCGTGGCCATTCCAAAAGACTGACTCTCAGCCGCAGCTCGTCCTGGCCTTTAGTTCGAGGGTGGTGGACCGCCCTTTTTCTCACTTGGGGTAGTCGCCGGCCCGGCCCGGCCATCCATGAATTTTTGTGTCGAGAGCCACTGCAATAATTCATTGGCCATGGCTTGGTCATCTGCCACGCGCGGGTGGGTTTTGGTCCAATGCCGGAAAACATAATGATGGATGACAGGGTCCGACCGTTCCAAATTCTGCACGGCATCCTGCCAGGCCGCGCGCAGGGGCAGGCTAGTGGCCCCGCCGGTCATTCCACCGCGCAACAAGACCAGCTCCGCACGGGGCCATGCGCTGGACACTGCACGGACAAGGGCCTGATATTTTTCAACAAAACCGGGTGGAAAAGGGCGCCCTTCGGAACGTGTTTTTGAATCATCATTCTCACCCAGGTTTATGAACACCACATCAGGGGTCCATTCAGCCAAATCTGCCAGGACCGAACCGGGGTTGGGATACATCCGGTTCCAGATTTGATCCGCCGTTTCCGGCACCCAACCTGTTACCACCCCCATTCCACTCACAGAAATATTTTCCAACTCCGCGCCAAGGCCCCGTGCCGTGAATGCCGCATAACTCAAATCCCCATCGTGCGTTCTGCGATCCTGCCACTGGTCCATTTCGCCGTCCTCATTGCAGGCGCCCACAGTGATGGAGTCGCCCAGGAATAAAATCCGCATTGGGCGCGCGGGGCCGGCCGGCCTGGCTGCTTTGGCATCAGAATCCAGAACCACACCCATGAAAACCACCGTCCCGGCGGCTGCCTCACTTCGCTTAACCAGTCTTAAATGATGCCACCCGGCCCCAGAAGCGCGGATGGGTTTCCATTCTTCTCCGGAACTTTCAACCAGTCCCAGGACCGTATTGCTTCCATCCACTTCCACATCAAAAAAATTTTGTCCGCGGGCATCTTTAAACCCGAGCATCAACAGTGACCCGGTGAAATCCAACTGAATTTCACTGGATTGCCAGATCAGAACAGGGTCATCAGGTTTAGAAAAATCAATTCGACCGAGATATACAAACCGGGAGTCCCTGGCCCCAAGCTGCAGGGATTGCCCATCCGGCAAAGTATTGGCGAAGGCATTCTGGCCAAACTCAACCAACATCATAAGCGCCGTACATGCAATGAATGCCTGCAAAATAAGAAATTGGAGACGCTCAAAAGCCTCTGAAAACAATTTGCCAGAAAAGTTGATCATGAGATTCAGTTTTTTGGACCTGGTTAAGGTTTCTCCAGAGTGACCAATACCACGTCACATTTCCTCATTTTAATCTTTTGATCCCATTCTCCATTATCGGCCACCACCACAGACCGCTCTTCTTCGGCTTTTCCGTCGCTGGCAGCCTTTAACCGGGCTTCCTGGCTCCTCGAAAGTTGCGGGGGCGCACCCATGTCCAGATAAGCTGTGTAGGCATCATTGGAATAATAGCCAACCCTGTAAACCTTCATCAGATAGTTTTCGGCGGGAACACCGGCCAGTTGCAACTGCGCATATTCCTCCCATTGGGACGGGTGTATGCGGCTGTAAAAGGTCTGGTTGTTTTCCCTTGGAGAAGGATCCAAACCCACCCCCACCTCCCTGGCATCATTGCCCGGTTAAATCGCATGAAATTCGCAATGATCTTATCACATTTCCACAAAAGCCGGTTGTCATCAAAATTAGGGACACGCCCGGGCCAGCCTTAGAGCCTGGCTGATAAGACGGAAGGGTACTGCGATTAGGGATTTTGGCCTTGGGCGAGACGAATGTGTCGGCGCATCCCCGTAAAAACGCCCGCGAATTCTTACATACCCATCCCAAAAGGTCAAAAAGGAGATTCGACAGGATTTGGGAATGCCACCGAAAAAGACGTAGAAGCCTGATGCATGGAGGAATAGGAGTTTACGGACAACGGGTCTTGGTTATTTGCGATTTTTTGTTTGGTGCAATCGGTGCACAATCGCCTGACGATCAAGCTTTCCATCCGGTGAAAACAATAATCCTCCATGGAAACCAATTGACCGGATTCGTCCCGAGCCTGATGACATTCCGGACAGAGGTGCAAGCAACCCAGGGAGGAATCAAATGAAGAAACCTCTGTTTCTTCCTCGACCGGCGATTGCAGGGACAAATGACCTGCCGGGTCCGGGTTGACTCCGCAGAGACGCGATATGGCTGATTGAAGGTCACGAAGGTCACGCTTGAACACATAATCATCCACACCCTCATCAAACATGTTGCAAATCATCTGCTGGTCGTTGGAGGAACTGATAAAAACAAAGGGCACACCGGGACAACATTCGTGCGCGATGGAAAGAGACCTGAAGCCATCAAGCTTGGCTAGGCGATCGCTGGAAAGAACCAAGTCTGGAGGATTGGATTCGAGCGCATGACGGAATTCATCCTCATTGTCCACACGGGCAAGTGAAAAATCAAAACCCTCCTTTGACAATTCCCGAATGATAAGACGCGCATCGGCAATGTTGTCCTCGACAAGCAATATGCTAAGTCTGGCTTTTATCCCGTCCTTCACACCTTCATCCAAACAAAGGCTGGCTGGCATTTCAAGCCAGCATTCGAAAAACATATGCACATATTAGACACAACTTATTCACAGAACCCCAGCGCATGAGGGATCGCTGCGCCTGATGGTTTGCGTTCAAAAGGCAAGACCGCCAAGCTGGGTGGCAGGAAAAAATTAAAGCAGTCAGGGGTCAACCGCGGCCGGGATTGGGGCGCGTGATTTTGTTCATCCATGCGCCAACCAGACCTGGCGCCAGTGGGGCAAGGACCTTCATAAGTTTGCTTTGGCCTGGGCAGATTTCCAAATTGCCAGATTGAATTCCTGAGATGGCGGATGCCACGAGTTTTTCCACGGCCATTGCTGGTATGGACTGCACCGAAGATTGGAAAGCCCCGTGCAGAAGTGGAGTATCCACGGCTGGTGGAGCGAGTTCAAAGACGGAAATCTTCGTGTCGGCCAATTGTTTGCGAAGGGAAAGGGTAAGGGAATGCAAGGCAGCCTTGGAGGCGCAATACACGGGAAAGCCGGCCAGGGGGAGAAAGGCAAGACAGGATGACACATTGACTATGGCAGCCTCGGGCCTGGTTTTAAGCAGGGATAAGAATCGAGTTGTCATCCATAAAGGCCCGCAAAAATTGGTGGTCATTTCACGACTCATCAGGGATGGATCGGCTGGTTCCTGAAGATTGAGGCTGTGCATTATCCCGGCATTGTTGATCAGGACATCAAGCCCTGGGAATCGGGATTCCACATCAGCAAACAAACGGGAGATGGAATCCGGGTCGCCAGTGTCTGAGACGAAAGTATGGATTTCGGGAAGGGAATTTTTGGCGGCTTGAAGCCGTTCAGCGCTGCGGCTGGTGATCAGCACAGTGTTTTCGCGCAATAGAAGCTGGCGAGCCATTTCCAAGCCAATACCGCTGGAACCTCCGGTGATGAGAACGATCTTTTTGTGAAGGCGCACAAAGTCAGGTGCCCGGAATGGGCATTGGGGCTGCTTTGCAAAAGCCGCTGGTTTTAGAGGGGCCCGGCCTGAGTATCATACCCTCTTAGCCTAGAAGGCTTGACTCGTTTGGCAAGCCTGTTTCATTTGCCAGACAAAGACGCCAGTATGGGGGTGATTTACGGCTTCCTTATGACAAGCCAGTCCACGCTAGATTCATGGATGCAAGTTGTGGATGATGATTTATCCGGGCCAGGATTCAAGCGGCTTTGAAACCCCGGCGTTTATATGACGGTTTTGAAAGCAGCATCTTTTTTCAAAGCGCGGGCAAAACCAGCCAGAAGCTGGGGAACAAGCTGCAGATCCTTCAGACTGACCACCTCCACAGGGGAATGCATGTAGCGGTTGGGAAGGCTTACCAAGGCGCTGGGAATGCCGCCGCGCGTCCAGAAAATGGCATCGGTATCAGTGCCACCACCCCGTCCAGTGGCCCGGTATTGCAAGGGGATTTTGGCGGCCTTGGCGGCTGACTGCAAACGGCGCACCAAATCGGGGTGATTGCATCCTCCATGGGTTAAAACCGGGCCGGAACCAAGCCGGATATCGCCATGCTGCGCCTTGCTCAAACCAGGGTAATCCGTGGCGTGAGTGACATCCACAATGACCGCCGCATCCGGTTGAAGGGAGTAGGCAATTTGTCGGATTCCAAACAACCCCACCTCTTCCTGGACATTGGAGACGACATTGATCTCTGCAGCGATGGGTTTACGCGCCTCGGCAAGCAGGCGCAGTGTTTCCGCCACGGCAAAAGTGCCGGTGCGGTTATCCATCGCGCGAGCCACTGCCAGCTCATTGTGCAAAAGGTCGAAATCGGCGGCTACGGTCACCAGATCGCCCACCTGCACCCATTTGAGGGCTTCACGCCGTGTCTTTGCGCCGATGTCAATAAACAGTTCATGGATCCGTGGCGGCTTGCCATTCGCGCTTTCATCGCGAGCGAGATGAGGGGGGACATTGCCAATCACACCCGGCACGTTTTCGACCCCCTTTACGGAGGAATGAATACGAACCCGTTGGGCCCTCATGATGGCCGGGTCCACGCCTCCACGGGCCAAAACATGGAGATAACCGTCATCGGTGATGAAATGAATGGCCAGGGCAATTTCATCCGCATGTGCTGCCAGCATGATGCGCGGTGAACCGCCCCGGTTGAAGATAGCCACGCAATTGCCATAGGCATCAGTGGATATATGCTCCGCCCATGTGCGAACGTAATCCAGCCAAACCCGCTGGCCCCTCGCCTCCTGCCCCGTGGGACTGGGGGTGTTTACCAAATTACGAAGAAATTCCAATGAAGCTTCACGCATGCGGCCAAAGCTACCGGCGATTGTGAATCGTGTCCAGACATGCATGCCGGGTCACGATCAGGTGGAGGAATCAATGGCTAGCAGCATCGGCTGTCACTCCATTGGTCTGGGTGACCAGCAACTGGCGGCGACTTTTAAGCCATTCATCCACGCTGTAGGATGGCATCAGGTAAACCCAATGCTGGTAAAGTTTCAAACCATCCAGCTTTTCAGCGGCGTTGGTTCCGGTGGCGGAGATTTCAAAAGAGACGGGCACATTGTCATCCTTGACCGCGCCGGCATGAATCACGTAAAGCAAACCATCAAAGGTTTTCACCGTCAGGACCGCGTTGGTGAGCGAGTCGGAACCCTGCGCATTCAATGGCGCCACATCATTAAAGGACGAGGAACTGAATGGCGCCGTCACGCTGCTGACCTGGGCGGGGTCCAGTTTTTCACCTGGTTGAGCGCTGGCGAGCACCCAGTCATTGGTGTCTGAGACGCGGTCCAGTTTCCAATCATTGGTGGCATCCGGGAGCTGGATGGAGACTGAAGCAGGCCGGGTGATGGAGAGAAAATCCTTGTCCAGCCACTGGTCCGGAGCGGTTTGGAGAGAATCCAAGGGATCTGAAACCAAAGCCACGGAAGAGCCCTGACCTGGCAGGACATATCGGCCATCGGGCCAGGAACCATCTCCAAACCCCTGGGATGCACCAGCGGGGGATTGGTGCTGGTGGGTTTTGCCAAGGAGCAGAACGGCCAGGTTTTTGCCGGAAGAATCCTGGAGGGACAACAAGGTTCCCCCATCTGAGTTGGTCCCAGGGGGGAGGAGGTCAAATCGGCCCAACTGGGACGGCCCCACCACCTGACTTTGCACGATCTTGAGATTGGACAGCTTCATCAGGACATCGCTGAGTTGCTGGAAATTGGCCGGGTACCCGGACCTTTGCCGCACCTGCCACACGTTGTCCTGCCTGACCAACTCGAGGACATTCGTACCGGATTGAAGGGTCATGCGCGCCACATCATTGATGGCAAGGCCGGGAAGCACTTTTGATCCCATGGCCGAGCCGTTGGTTTGCCAGGACTCATGATTGCTCTGCCAAACCCAAAACCCGGCGGATCCTGCGAGACAAGCGAGCGTGACCAATAAAAGGAATTGTTTCCGGTTCATTGCGCTGAATTCTTATTGCGTTTGACAAGGGCCATCACCACGCCAGCCAGGCTGACCGCCAGGGGCATGGCCAGAATATTAATCCACTCCAGTTTGGTTTCCAAAGCCGTCACTTCCTTGTTCAGGTCTTTTTGGGCCTGCCTGAGTTCGCGGCTGGTTTCAGCCTCTTTTTTCTGGAAGTTATCCAGCTCGGCGCGTTGTTCTGGTGACAAAATGTAACGCTGGTCGGCTCCTTTTTTCTGCTGTTGCAACTCGCTGAGCCGGTCTTGGGCCTGTTGGAGGCTCTGTTGCAAATCCGCAATGCGCTGCTCACCCTCCGCCTCCGCAGCAGCCTCCAATTTCTTGATGCGGGTGAAAGGCCGGGCGGAAACCGCGCGGCTGCGAATGGAAATTAAATTTTCGTCTCCGGCCATTTGCTCGACCAGATTCTGGGCAAAATCCAGGTTGGCATTCATGGGGTTGACCATTTGACCAAACGGACTGTCCTCCTTCCGCAGGGAAAAGTCATCAGCCAGAAGGTCTGAATCGGCCACAAGCACCACCGTTGTGGGGGTGGAGGAAGTTTTGAGGAAAGATGATGCGGGGTTATTGGTCCCGGATGGATCCCCATTGGGGAATGCCGTTTGAAAGGTTCCCGTCAATCGGATTGCAAGCGGGTAGGAGACACCGGTGGACTTGAAATTATTCATGACTCCCTGCTCATCCTGGCTTGCCTGGGAGGCATCCACCAACTCCGCATCCGTGCTGCTATGTAGAAGCACGGTTTCCTTCAAGCCCGGCGCTGGGGCGCCAGTGAATGCGCCGGCCAACGGCAGCCATACCGGCCCAAGGTCGCTGGTGACCACATCATGCCGGTTCATGCCATCCTGAGTCAGGGCAAGCCAGGCTGGCGCATCCATGGGACTGCCATTTTGGCCGCCTAGCTGCATCTTGAAATCCAAATCTGCCACCACTTTCCCCGGGTCATAATCCACGCCCCAGGCTTTGAACAAAGGATCCAAACTGGAAGACTGGCCGCTGGTGTCGCCAGACATGGGATTTTGCTGGCGGCTGGAATAGGCGGAATAAGGGTCCACAAATGCGATCAACCTGCCTCCGCGTAAAACAAACTGGTCCAGGGCAAATTCCGTGGCCGGAGTGATTCCCTTGGGATGAATCACCAGCAGAACCTTGACGTCATCATCAATTTTGGCTGCGTCCGGTGCGATTTGTCTGACGGTGTAGTCCTGTTGAAGTTGCTGGATGAGGGTCCATGCCGGTGTGCCCTGATCCATCTGGCCCTCTGCCTGCATCATGGGGTTGGAGGGTTGGCCAAATACCGGCAAAGCGCTCATCACGCCCACCACGGGCTTGGAAGGATTCTCGACCTGTGCAATGGCACGGGTGATGTCATATTCCAGCATAGGCTCACGATCTGGCGAGAGAAAGGGCAGGCTGGCCCGGGTGTCGAGCAATGACACGGAAATGCCCAGGTAAAACGGGTCCACCCCTGGCAAATTTTGGGGCTGCAATCCGTCCAGGCGGGCGGAATCTTCCGCGTCCGAATCGGGCTGCGGATCCAATTTCTCTATGACCAGGTTTTTCCCGGCCACTTCCTTGTACTCCGCAAGCAAGTCACTGACCTTTCGGGCGTAGTCGCGCAGGTAAACGGTGTCAGGCGTGGCGGTGTCGCTTTGGGAACAATAAAATCGAATTGTCACCGGGGTATCCAGGCGTGCGAGGATGGCCTTGGTGCCTGCGGACAGTGTGTAAACCTTGTCCTGGGTGAGGTCGAGCCGCAACGGCCTGAATCCCAGCAGGGCATTCAGGCCAATCAAGAGCGCCAGCATGGCCAGAACGCCTGCTGCGGAATAAACCAGGGTTTCAAAGGACTTTTTGTGCATCGTTTCTTGAAGTCAGTTGGTGCGGCGCGTCCGCAAAATGACGCTGGTGGTGAAAAGGGAGAAAAGGATCACGGACAGGAAAAACACCACGTCGCGGGAATCCAAAACACCCCGCTGGAACCCGCTGAAATGGGTGATGACACTGAATGAGGTGACAGCATCCACCAACCATTGCCAATGTCCCGGCAACGCCTGCAAAAGGTTGATCACGGGAGGAAAGCCCGCCAGGATCAAAAAGAGGCAGGCCACCACGGACAGAATGAAACTCACCACCTGATTACGGGTCATGGCTGAGGTGATGCAACTGATGGCCAGATAGGCGCCCGACATGAGCCAACTACCCACATAAGCGGTCAGAATCACCCCGTTATCCGGGCTGCCAAGGTAATTTACAGTCAGGACAACCGGGAAAGTCAAGGCAAGGGCAAGGCCCAAAAAAAGCCACGAGGCGGCAAATTTTCCCACAATCGCCTCCCACGGAGTGATGGGCATGGTCAGCAACAATTCCAACGTGCCCACACGCCTTTCATCCGCCCACAGGCGCATGCCCACGGCTGGGACCAAAAACAAGTAGAACCAGGGGTGCCAATTGAAAAAAGCGTTGCCCAAGGCGGCCTCCCCGCGCTCAAAAAACCCGCCGACCATGAAGGTGAAAAAACCATTTAAAAGGAGAAAGATGACAATAAAAACGTAGGCGACCGGCGATGAAAAATAGGCGCTGATCTCTCTCTTGAGGATGGTTCGGATGTTGCCAATGCTGCTCATGATTTTGCCTCCCGTGCTGCGGTTTCCGGCAGGGTGATGCGGCGGAACACGTCGTCCAACCTGCCCTCCTCCGTGCGCAGTGCCTCCACCTGCCAGCCTTGCGTGGCGGTTAGAATATCGCGAGTGACATCAATCACCCGGTCCGGGTGGGGAAAGGCGGTGACCGCCACCCAATCCGCTGTGGATTCCACTGCCAGTCGGCGGACGGATGGGATTCGTCCGAGCTGCTCCCGGATCGCATTCACTCCCATGCCTTTTATGTTGAGGCTGACCGCACCGGACCATTCTGACTTGCGGCGCAGTTCCCGCGGTGTGCCATTGGCCACCACGCGACCACGGTCAATGATCATGGCCCGGGTGCAAACTGCATCCACTTCCTCAAGGATGTGGGTGGAAAAAATAATCGCCTTTTCACGCCCCATCTGGCGAATCAACTGGCGTATCTCATGTTTTTGGTTTGGGTCCAACCCATCCGTGGGCTCATCCAGAACCAACACATCCGGGTCGTGGATGATGGATTGGGCAAAGCAGGTGCGATGACGGTAGCCCTTGGAGAGGGTATCCACATTTTGGTGCAGAACGGCCTGTAGAAAACACTTTTCCACCACAGCCTGCACCGCAGCATTGCGGGCTGCGCCGCGCAAGCCACGGATTTCGGCGGCAAACTGGAGGAAGCCCTTCACGGTCATGTCCGTGTAAGCCGGGGCATTTTCAGGCAAATACCCGATGCGACGCTTGGCGGCCACCGGTTCCAGGGAGAGATCGTGGCCTCCCACATGGACAGAACCGCTGGTGGGGGTGATGAAACCCGTGATCATCCGCATGGTGGTGGATTTGCCGGCGCCATTGGGTCCCAAAAAACCCAGCACCTCTCCACGTGCCACCTCAAAGGTCACGCCATCCACGGCACGTTTTGCCCCAAAAAATTTGCTTAATTGATCAACTTTTATCATGGACGCTTTGCTGTCATGAATGCAAGACACAGGTTAAACCACACTGACACGGCGGCAAAAATGCCGACGGGCCTGGATGGCGTATCTGCTCGGTTTTATAGATGGACATGTTAAAAAAACGTTCAAAATAAATCAAGCGTTGGAAGGGCTGCTGATGCTTGCAACCTCAACGGAATGCCATGGAAACTGCCCGGGGGACTTTCCCCAGTTTAACCGGACTTGGTTCCGACATTGCCAATGTGGCCGTGGGGGACTACCATCCGCGCGTTGATGGCGGAATACAAAGTCCAATTTGAAGTCTTCGAAGGCCCCTTGGATCTGCTTCTTTACCTGATCAAAAAGGAGGAAGTGGATATTTATGAGGTTAACCTCACCAAGCTGGCCACCCAGTTCATTGAACATGTGGAATTGATGCGTGCCTTTGACCTGGATGTGGCCGGCGAATTCCTGGTGATGGCGTCCACTCTGATGTTCATCAAGAGTCGTGAACTGCTTCCTGTGGAGCAGCAGGTGGTGGTGGAAGGCGAGGAGGAGGGTGAGGATCCGCGCTGGGAGTTGGTGCGCCAACTGGTGGAGTACAAAAAGTTCAAGGATGCGGCCCGTCAACTGCAGGTTTTGGAATGCCGCCAGGAATCCATTTACCCCAGGCGCCCGGTGAAAATGGAGTTTGATAGTCCGGCCGCGCCCGCCAAAACCGAGGCTGGGATCTTTGATTTGCTCAATGCGGTCAATGCCGTACTGAAACGCTTTGAGGCCAAGGAAGCCGGCACCCGCGAAATTTTCGAGGACAAGTGGACGGTCAGCGAAAAAATGGAACGGGTCCTAAGCACTCTGCTGGAGCGTGGAAGAATGCAGTTCTCGGAGCTATTCGCCACCGCAGCCAGTCGTCCGGAAGTGGTTTGCACTTTTTTGGCGCTTTTGGAATTGATCCGGCTCAAACAATTGCAATGCCTGCAAACGGAGCCCTTTGCTGAAATTGAAATATGCATCCGGGAAAAAACCGTTCCTGATGAGAACCCGGCCAGCCCGGGCCCAGACCAGCCCCAAATCCACGGGCAACCCGGGCAGCCTGTGGATTCCATACCGCTGAAATCGGGGCTGGAGTCTGGCGAACAATAACACTGCATTCACAACCCCCTTTTTGCATGGAACTCAAATTCATACTGGAAGCGCTGCTTTTTTCGGCTCAAAAACCAATGACCTTGAAAGAACTGCGCGAGGTTTTTTCCGCAACCGCCGGGGCGGAGGACAGCACGGAAACGGCGCGCGCCTTCAAAAAGGTTAAGGACGAGGAATTGCTGGCCTGCCTTGAGCAACTTTCTGCCGAGCATGAGTCTGCCGGACGCAGTTACCGGCTGGCGAACGTGGCCGGGGCGTGGCAATTCGTCACCCAGCCGGATTACGCCCCCTGGCTGCGTTCCTTGCTGGGAGTGAAGGCGCGTCCCCCGCGCCTTTCCCAGGCGGCTTTGGAAACGCTGGCCATCATCGCTTATCGTCAGCCTGTGACCAGGGCGGAAGTGGAGCAGGTGCGCGGGGTGAACGTGGATGGCACCATGCAGACCCTGTTGGAGCGCGGCCTGGTGGAACAAAGCGGCCGGGCCGAAGTGGTGGGCCGCCCCGCCCTGTACAGCACCACGGCGGCTTTTCTCGAATACTTTGGACTCAAGGAACTGGGCGATTTGCCTGCGGCAGATGAATTGCGCCGGTTGCCGGTGGAAAGACCGCCCGCTCCGGTCACCGCCGATCCAGGCCTTGCCACCTTGCCGCCTGAGACCCTCCAAAGCTCCGGACCAGCGAGCGCTGATTCTGACCCCGCAACGGACGCAACTCCGTCAGCGGAAGGAACTCCTCCTGCCCAAGCCTGACCATCCCCAGTTGCCCCCGGTGGTTGGACATTCCATAATTTAACCAAGAAAGCGAAATTGAAAGGGTCAAGATGCGGCAAAATGCTGGAGCGGATTGGCCCTTTGAATTTCGTTTTTCGGGTTTAATTGCCGGATGGGAGGAAAAGCGAGAGGGACGAGCAGGACGGCCAATTTGGCCGTCTCCCACTCGTCCCTACAATCAATCGAACGTGTGAAGTGCTGCCTGGGAGAGGCAGTCAGTAACGGTAATGTTCGGGTTTGTACGGACCCTCCACAGGCACGCCCAAATAGTCGGCCTGGCTGGATGTGAGCTTGGTCAGTTTGACACCAATTTTTTCGAGGTGCAGCCGCGCCACTTCCTCATCCAATTTCTTGGGCAGACGATAAACCCCCACCTTGAGTGAACTGCGGTTTTTCCAAAGGTCCATCTGTGCGAGCACCTGGTTGGTAAAACTGTTGCTCATCACGAAACTCGGATGGCCCGTGGCGCATCCCAAGTTCACCAAACGGCCTTCGGCCAGCATGTAAAGGCTGTTGCCGCCGGGGAAGGTGTATTTATCCACCTGCGGCTTGATGTTGATTTTTTTTACGCCCCTGGCCTGGTTCAAACGGTCCACTTGAATCTCGTTATCAAAATGGCCAATATTACAGACAATGGCCTGATCCTTCATTTTAGCCATGTGTTCCAGAGTGATAATATCCCGGTTGCCTGTGGTGGTGACGTAGAGGTCGGCGCGACCCAGGGTATCCTCGACGGTAGTGACCTCGAAGCCTTCCATTGCGGCCTGCAAGGCATTAATGGGATCAATTTCGGTGACAATAACCCGGGCACCGAACCCGCGAAGGGAATGCGCGGATCCCTTGCCCACGTCCCCGTAACCACAAACCACGGCCACTTTGCCGGCCACCATCACGTCTGTGGCCCGTTTGATACCGTCGGCCAGTGATTCACGGCAGCCATAGAGGTTGTCAAACTTGGATTTGGTCACAGAATCATTCACATTGATGGCAGGCACCAGCAGCTTGCCTTTTTCAAGCATTTGATACAAGCGATGCACCCCGGTGGTGGTTTCCTCTGAAACCCCCTTCCAGTCCTTCACCACCTCATGCCAAAAGCCGGGACGTTCCCGCGCCACTCGCTTGAGAAGGTTTTTGATGACGCTCACTTCATGGCTGTCGCTGGGCGTGTTGACCCAGTCGCTGCCCTCTTCCAATTCATAACCTTTATGGATCAAAAGAGTGGCGTCACCACCGTCGTCCACGATCAATTGCGGGCCTTTGTTCCCGGGATGGGTCAAGGCAGAGAGTGTCAGGTCCCAATATTCTTCAAGTGTTTCGCCCTTGAAAGCAAAGACAGGAATGCCAGCCTGCGCAATGGCTGCCGCAGCGTGATCCTGTGTGGAAAAAATGTTGCAACTGGCCCAACGGACGGAGGCGCCCAATTCCACCAGTGTTTCAATGAGAATGGCCGTCTCAATGGTCATGTGCAAGGAACCGGTGATCCGGACTCCTTTCAAGGGCTTTTGCCTGCCATACTTGGCACGTATGGCCATCAGCCCTGGCATTTCGTGCTCTGAAACCTGAATGGTCTTGCGGCCCCACTCAGCCAGGGAGATGTCCTTGACCAGGAAATCGCCGCCCACAGATTTATTTCCATTCGTGGAATTCTTGACAGGGCTGGGGGTGATTGCAGCGCCCGCCTTTTTTCGGCTGGGAGATAGTTTGATGGATGCCATGATGTGTAACGGTTGAATGTGGAATTGCTTAATTAAGTTTGAGGGCCTTCTGCAGGGCTTTGACCTTGTCGGTCTTTTCCCAGGTGATCTCAGGATCGTTTTTGCCAAAATGACCGTAGTTGGTGGTCTTGCGATAAATGGGACGAAGCAAATTCAGTTGCTTGATGATGTTGGCTGGCTTGAAGCTGAAGACTTCCCGGACGGCGTTTTCGATCTGCAAATCCGTGATGCCTTCCACCGCTGTGCCAAAGGTGTTCACACACACGCTGACCGGCTCGGGATAGCCAATGGCGTAGGCGAACTGGATTTCCGCGCTGGAAGCGGCGCCCGAAGCCACGATGTTTTTGGCCACCCAGCGGCCCATGTAGGCTGCGCTGCGATCCACTTTGCTGGGGTCTTTCCCTGAGAAAGCGCCTCCGCCATGCCGTCCCATGCCGCCATAGCTGTCCACAATGATTTTACGCCCCGTCAATCCGGTGTCTCCCTGGGGTCCCCCGACGACGAAACGACCTGTGGGGTTAATTAAAAATTGCGTCTTTTTAGTGAGCATCTCCCTGGGCAGCATTTTTTTGATGATTTGCTCAATGCAAAACTCCTTGATGGTCCTGTGGCTCACGCTCTCGGCATGCTGGGTGGAAATAACCACATTGGTGATCTCCACCGGCTGGTCCTCGACGTATTTCACGGAGACCTGGGACTTGGCGTCGGGCCGGAGCCAAGCCACCTTTCCACTCTTGCGCACGCGGGTCAATTCCCGGCCCAATTGATGGGCAAACATGATCGGCGCCGGCATCAGCTCGGGAGTCTCATTGCAGGCATAGCCAAACATCAGACCCTGGTCGCCGGCCCCTTGTTCCGCTGTTTCCTTGCCGTCCGCCGCCCGGGCATCCACGCCCTGCTTGATGTCCTCGGACTGCCGGGTGACGGCGTTCATAATCAACACCTTGTCCGCATGAAACACGTCATCATCATTCACGTAGCCGATCTCACGGATGGCATCGCGCGCGATCGCATTAAAATCCAGCTTGGCCCGGGTGGTGATCTCACCGCCCACGACTACTAGGTTGGATTTGGCATAGGTCTCACATGCCACACGGCTGTTTTTATCCTGCGCCAGACACGCATCCAATACATAATCAGATATTGTGTCACAAACCTTGTCAGGATGCCCCTCGCCAACAGACTCAGATGAAAAGATAAAATTTTTGCTCATGGATGAATTTCGGTTAAAACCACATATTGACGTATCATGATATCATGATATATAGTTTTTCGAGCAGGTCAAATAAAAATTTCTCATTGCAGCAGGCCCGCTGTCCGTTTGTGATTGTCAGGTTGTTTTCACTTTTAGCAGCAGAAAGACCAGTGGCTGCGGAGGGTGGAATCCTCCGGTCGGTCTCAGATAAGCAATCCGACCGGGTCAGTTTGAGTTTGGTGAGGGATTCATTATGTCATTTCATTTGTCACCATGCCGATAATTTTAAAATCATTGCGGGCATTGTCTGATCCGACCCGGCTTCGGATCATGGCATTGCTGGAGCGGGACGAACTCTCGGTGCATGAGCTTCAGGAGGTGACTCGCCTGGGTCAATCGCGCATTTCCACGCATCTTGGACTTTTGCAGGAGGCTGGGATGGTTCAATCACGCCGTGAAGGGAAGCGGACCTTTTACAAGCTGGGTTCCGGGGATGAAGGCGGGGTATCTGAGTTCATTCGCCTTGCCATCAGGGGTGCGTGTGAATTGCCGGAGCACTCTCATGACCAGATCAACCTGAAGCGCATTCTGGCACGGCGCGAGGAACAGGCCCAAGTGTATTTCAACCAGGTAGCGGGGCGATTTGACAGGGTGTATGGGCCTGGGCGTTCATGGCAGGCGTTTGGCCATTTATTATTGCGGATGCTACCTCATGTGGTGGTGGCCGACCTGGGAGCCGGAGAGGGTCTTTTGGCGGAATTGCTTGCGCGGAGGGCACGACGGGTTATTGCGGTGGATAACTCTGAAAAAATCGTGGGATTCGGGGCCGCAAAAGCCCTGAGGACCGGGCTTAAAAACCTGGAATTCCGGTTGGGCGACCTGCAGCATCCGCCCATTGAGCCGAATAGCGTGGACGTGGTGATTTTAAGCCAGGCCCTGCACCATGCGAAAAATCCGGCGGCAGCGTTGGTGGCGGCGCATGGCATCCTCAAAAAAGAGGGTCAAATCCTCATTTTGGATTTATTGAAACATCAATTTGGCAGGGCGGAAGAATTGTATGGTGACCGGTGGCCGGGTTTTACGGAGGGTGATTTGCATCATTGGCTGGAGCAGGCCGGCTTTAAAAAAATCGAAGTCAGCATCGTGGCCCGGGAGGAGCAACCGCCTCATTTTCAAACCATCCTGGCTTCAGGCGAGAAGGGTTAAGGCGAAAAAGCGCCGCCCGAGACCGCCCCGTCCGTGAAATGATGGGTGGCGCGGAGGGTCAAGCCACCACCACATTGACCAGTTTGCCAGGCAGGATGATTATTTTTTTGACGGACTTGCCTTGTATAAAGGGTTGAAGGCCCGGGTGAGCCATGGCTAGATCCTGCAATTGCTGCGGGGGGATGCCCACGGGCACGCGAATGACCGCGCGCAATTTTCCATTCACCTGCACGGGGATTTCCACCTCGGACTCCACCAGCAAGGCTGGGTCATAGACCGGCCATGGCGTATAAGGCAGGTCCATGGAATGGGCAGCGGTTGGAGCCGGTAATTTTTCCCACAATTCCTCCGCCAGGTGCGGGGCGAAGGGTTGGAGCAATACCAAAAAGTCCCGCATTATGGACACGGGCTTAATGTCCCATGTCATGGACTCGTTTGTGAAAACCATGAGAGCGGAAATGGCGGTGTTAAAGCGCAAGGCTTCCAAGTCCTCGGTGACCTTTTTGATGCAGGCATGCAGGACCTTGGATTGCGCGGGGGCGGGGGGCACATCCCGAATGGAATTATTAAGCCGCACCAAAGCCAGAAGGCCGCCTTTGTCGCCCGCTGGCGCCAGGGTTTCCGCCTGCTGAAAGGCCGTCTCGCTGGCTTCATCCACAAATAATCTCCAGACCCTGCCCAGAAAGCGATAGACTCCCTCAACACCCTTGGTGTTCCATGGCTTGACCATTTCGAGCGGTCCCATGAACATTTCGTACAAGCGAAAGGCATCCGCCCCGTATTCTGCGAGAACCTCGTCAGGATTCACCACATTGCCGCGGGATTTGGACATTTTCTGGCCATCCTCACCCAGGATCAGCCCTTGGTTGACAAGTTTTTGAAAAGGTTCTGAACAGGATACATAGCCCAGGTCATACAACGCCTTGTGCCAAAAACGCGCATAGAGCAGGTGAAGCACGGCATGTTCAGCACCGCCTATGTAAAGGTCCACTCCGGGCGATTTTCCACCCATCCAATAGCGTTCGGCCTCTTCACCGGTGAAGCGGGCATGGTTGGCCGCGTCCAAGTAGCGGAGATAATACCAGCAACTGCCCGCCCATTGGGGCATGGTGTTGGTTTCCCGAACGGAACCATCAGGCTGTCTGACCCACTCTTCAGCCCTCGCCAAAGGAGGTTCACCGCTGGCCGTGGGCTTGTAATCGGTCAGGTTCGGCGGCAATACCGGCAGACTGCTTTCTGGCAGAGCTTCATGACATCGAACCCCATCCGGAGTCTGCCTCCAAATGATGGGAAATGGCTCGCCCCAATATCGCTGCCGGCTGAACAGCCAATCGCGTAATTTGTAGTTCACCATCCTTCGGCCGTGGCCATTGTTTTCAAGCCAGGCAGTCATCAATTCCTTGGCTTTGGCCGTGGCGGCTCCGTCCAAAAAACCGGAATTTACCGCCGTTCCGGGTCCGGTGTAACCCTGCCAATTCAAATCTTTCTCTGCTGGTTGGACTACCTGCACCACGGGGAGATGAAATTTCTGGGCAAACTCAAAATCCCGCGTGTCATGAGCAGGCACGGCCATGATGGCGCCGGAGCCATAGCTGGCCAGCACGTAATCGGCAATCCAGATTGGGATTTTCTGCTGGTTGACCGGGTTAATCGCCATGGCACCAGTGAAGACCCCGGTTTTTTCCCGGGCTAATTCCGCGCGCTCAAGGTCCGACTTGGCTGCGGCAAAGGCCTGGTAATCCGCCACGGCTTTTTGCGCTTCATCCGTGGTCAACCGGGACACGAGACGGTGCTCTGGAGACAGCACCAGGTATGTCGCGCCGAACAGGGTGTCTGGCCGGGTGGTGAAAACGCGCACTTTTTCACTGGAACCTGCAACGACAAACTCGACCTCCGCGCCTTCACTGCGTCCGATCCAGTTGCGCTGCATTTCCTTGAGTGAATCACTCCACTGGATGGCATCCAAGTCGGTGAGCAGTCGCTCCGCATAGGCCGTGATCCGCAACATCCACTGTCGCATGGGCCGCCGCACCACGGGAAACCCGCCCACCTCGCTTTTTCCATCCACCACCTCTTCATTGGCGAGAACCGTGCCCAATTCAGGGCACCAGTTCACCGGGGCCTCGCTGACATAGGCCAAACGCAACCCTTCCACGTGCTGCCGCCGGGCTGCCTCGGTGGTGCAATCCTTTGGAAAAGGAATCGTATCCACCGGTTCGGCGCGTTGTGTGACCGGGTTGAACCATGAATGATAAAGTTTCAGGAAAATCCACTGGGTCCATTTCAAGTAGCCGACATCGGTGGTGGACAATTCCCGGGTCCAATCATAACTGAAACCCAGGCTGCGGATCTGACGGGTAAAAGTGGAAATATTAGCCTCTGTGGTGACCCGCGGGTGCTGCCCGGTTTTGACCGCATACTGTTCGGCGGGAAGCCCGAAGGCATCCCAGCCCATGGGATGAAGCACATTGAAGCCGCACGCCCGGCGATAACGGGCCAGGATGTCCGTGGCGGTGAAGCCCTCGGGATGTCCCACATGCAAACCGGCGCCGCTGGGGTAGGGAAACATGTCGAGAATGTAATACTTGGGAGGCAGCCGATCTGCGGACACCTTCCCATTCAAGCCATGGCGCCTGGCAAAGGGATGATCAGCAGGCACGTCGTCGCCGGGATTGAAAGCCCGAAACGATTGGCGCGCCTCCCACAGACGCTGCCATTTGCCCTCAATCAAATCAAAAGGATACGACCTGCGACCATGCGACATAATCCAGCCATCTTGCCTCAATCCAATATTCCTGGCAATCTGGAATCCATTTGAAACAGGGGTTGTACACGGTTGGCTCATGAGGTTTCCGAGACGGCAGATTGCTTGCAATTGACCAGGGTAAAAGCGCGGCGGCACCTTGCTTTCAACCTTTCTCGCCACGTGGAACAACAAATGTTCGGCGCACAAACCACGCCGGGCTTTGGGCTTGAGTTCCTTGACAAAGAGCGCCTCGGGCCGGTCATGCTTGACGTAGTTAATCCTTCCCACAGCGAGTGTAATCTTGGGTCGCGCCCAACTCCGTCCTTCCTCTGGCATTGTAAGCCATGCCCCGAAACAACTGGGTGTCCACAAAACTTTCGGCCACCCAAACCTCATGAGGGGGATTACAGTTCCCGCTTATACCGCGAGCAAACATGCCATAGCCGGTGTCACAAAAGCCCTGTCAAATGAATGGGCAAAGGAGCGCATCAATGTGAATGCCATCGCCCCCGGGTACATAGCCACGGAAAACACCAGGGCCTTGCGTGAAGACCCGGCCCGCAACAAAGCAATATTGGACCGCATTCCCGAAGGACGGTGGGGCAATCCGTCAGACATCGCTGGCTGCTGCATGTTCCTGGCGTCAAGCGGCGCCGACTACCTGAATGGCGCGGTTTTGAACATTGATGGCGGCTGGCTGGGAAGATGAGCCTGCAGCGGTTTTGCCATCCAGCCGCCCGGGTTCAAATCCGGCGCCTGGAGGAAACAACCCTCCTGGCCCAATGCAAGCATGACCCATTCAATTCCCCAATCCACGGTCGGACATTGCCTATATCCTGGGCCGTTTAACCCCGCTTCTTCATGGCACCCTTTTTCTTTGTGAAAGGGACAGGTGTTATCATAAACTGGAGGCATGTCGTCCGATCAAAATCAAGCCATTCAACCCGAGCGCAAGACACTGGAAGACCGAGCCAGGATGACTGAATTGGAGCGCATACGCCATTCCTGCGCGCATGTGCTGGCCACAGCGATTTTGCGGCTTTGGCCGGAGGCGCAATTCGCCTACGGGCCCCCGGTGGAGAACGGGTTTTATTATGATTTGGAGTTGAGCCACCGGATAGCGCCGGAGGATTTTGAGGCAATTGAGGCGGAGATGAAGCGTGAAATCAAGGCCAACCATCCCTTTGAACGTCGTGAAGTTACACGAGCGGAAGCCATGGCGGATGCTCAATCAGGGAGGCTTGGCGGCCTTGGGCCGCGTCCTGGAAACCCCTCACGCTTCAAGCTGGATTTGTTGGCGCAGATTCCCGAGGGAGAACCCATATCCTACTACCAGAACGGTGATTTTGTGGACCTATGCGCCGGCCCGCATGTGATGCGCACGGGCAACATAGGGGCGTTCAAGCTCACAACCGTGGCGGCGGCTTATTACAAAGGGGACGAGAAGGGGCCGCAACTGCAGCGCATATACGGGACGGCATTCAAGAACCGGACCGCCATGGACGAGTATTTCAAAATGCTCGAGGAAGCCAAGCGCCGTGATCACCGCAAGATTGGAGCGGAGATGGGGTTGTTTGTCATAGACACAGAATTTGTGGGGCCGGGCATGCCATTGTGGCTGCCCAAAGGGACGGTGTTGGTGGAGGAACTGGAAAAGCTGGCCAAGGAAACCGAGTTTGAAGCGGGTTACGTCCGAGTTCGCACCCCGCATCTGGCGCGGGAAAAAATGTACAGGACCTCGGGACATTTGCCTTATTACGCTGAGAGCATGTTTCCACCCATGGAAATGCCACTGGAAGGTGAGGCGCGAGCCAGGGAGCGTGAACTGGCGCAGAAGGTGGAGGCGTTGAGGGTCCGCTGCGGTGCCCCGTCGGCAGGCGTCGCCCCGGAAGAGATGGCTCGGCAGCTTGAGGAATTGAAACGACTTGAGGAAGCCCACGGGCAAAGCAGCGACCGGTATTACCTCAAGGCCATGAACTGCCCTCATCACCACCGCATTTTTGATGCCCAACCCCGAAGCTATCGCGACCTGCCGCTGCGCCTGGCAGAATATGGCACCTGTTACCGGTACGAGCAAAGCGGCGAGCTCTTTGGGCTGATGCGTGTCCGTGCCCTGAATATGAATGACGCGCATATTTATTGCACTGAGGAGCAATTCGCCGCGGAATTTCGAGCCGTGAATGACATGTATCTCAAATACTTCAAGGTGTTTGGGCTGTCCAAATACCAGATGCGATTCAGCACGCATTCCCCGGAGGGATTGGGCAAAAAGTATGTCAACGAACCTGGTTTATGGAAGAAAACGGAGGATATGGTCCGCACGGTGCTTCTGGAAAGCGGCATTCAATTCGTGGAAGTGGCCAATGAGGCGGCTTTTTATGGCCCCAAGATTGACGTGCAGGTGTGGAGCGCCATTGGGCGGGAATTCACAATCGCCACCAACCAGGTTGATTTTGCGGTGCCTTCGCGTTTCGGGCTGCATTACCGCGACCGGGATAACACGGATAAAATCCCCTTGTGCATTCACCGCGCCCCGCTGGGAACCCATGAGCGGTTCATCGGGTTTTTAATAGAGCATTATGGCGGCAATTTTCCCCTGTGGCTGGCACCCGAACAAGTCCGGATCCTCACGCTGGGTGATGAAGAAGGATTGGTCCGTTACGCCCAGCCCATCCTTCAAGAATTGCGAGGGCATCAGGTCAGGGTGGAGGGCGATTTTTCCAGCACGCCCATCAAGGCCAAAATTGCGGAGGCGGAGGCGGCGCGAGTTCACACCATGCTCGTGATAGGAGGCAGGGACGTGGAGGCTGGCCATGTCTCCGTGCGACTGCATCACGGGGGTCCGCAAGGAGCCAGCCCCAAGGAACGTGTGATTTCCGACATTCTCCAAGCCATTCAAGAGCGCCGGGGGTGATCCGAAGGGTTGATTCCATGTTCCCTGACTGAGCAGGATGGCGTATCAACCAAGAGGATCAACCGACGAAGCGGCGGGCGGCGATGGTGGCATTGTGACCGCCAAAGCCGAAGGAATTGTTCAGGATGGCATCCACCTTCATTTGCCGGGCTTGATTGGGAACGTAATCCAGATCGCAATCCGGGTCTGGTGTTTGCAGATTGATGGTGGGCGGCACCACTCCGTGCTGCAGTGCCAGCACGCACACGGCCGTCTCCACTGCGCCAGCCGCGCCTAGCATGTGTCCTGTGGCTCCTTTGGTGGAACTGACGGCCAGATGTCGAGCATGGCTGCCAAAGACGCTTTTGATGGCTTCCGTCTCGGCCACATCGCCCACGGGGGTGGACGTGCCATGCGCATTGATATATTGGATGTCTCCGGGGTTAAGGCCGGCAGATCTCAGGGCCATTTTCATGCTGCGAGCCGCTCCCTCGCCGCCCGGAGAGGGGGCGGTCAGATGGTACGCATCCGCAGTATTGCCATACCCGGCCAGCTCACAATAGATGCGGGCACCGCGCTTTTTGGCATGCTCCAACTCCTCCAAAACCAGGACCCCGGCCCCCTCGCCCATCACAAAACCATCACGGTCCTTATCAAAGGGCCGAGACGCATGCTGGGGATCGTCATTCCGGGTGCTCATGGCACGCATGGCACAAAAACCGCCGATTCCCACGGGAACCAGCGAGGCCTCCGCCCCGCCGGCCACCATGACCACGGCATCCCCCATTTTAAGGGTACGCCAGGCTTCACCAATGGCATGGTTGGCCGTGGCACAGGCTGAGCAGGTGGCAAAATTTGGCCCGCGCAGATTGAAAAACATCGAGACCAATCCGGAAGCCATGTTTGAAATCAGCATCGGGATCATGAACGGGGACAACTTTTTGGGGCCTCTTTCCAAAAGCACCTGATGCTGCTCGGAGGTTGTTTGCATTCCTCCGATTCCAGATCCAATGATGACGCCAATTTCATCCAGGTTTTCCTTGGAAAGGTCCAGACCGGAATCCTTGAGTGCGGACCATGCGGCATAAATGCCAAATTGGGAATAACGGTCTGTCCGCCGGATTTCCTTGGCGGACGGAAAAGCAGGGGTTGGGTCAAAATTCCTCACTTCGCCGGCAATCCGGGTTTCGAAGGGTGTGGAATCAAACGCGGTAATACGATCTATGCCACACGCTCCACCGATGAGCTGGCTCCAAAAACCAGCCAGATCATTGCCAATGGGGGTGACCAATCCCATGCCGGTAACCACCACGCGGCGTCCGTACAATTGTTGAGACATGATAAAAAGGGGCAATTCGGGCTGCGCTCAGCCAAATTGCCCCGGATTGAAAGGAATATGCAATTCTTACTTCTGGGCGTCTTCGATGTATTTAATCACATCCCCAACGCTTTGAAGCTTTTCCGCCTGCTCATCTGGCACCTCAATGCCAAACTCTTCCTCGAGCGCCATGACCAACTCGACCGTGTCGAGAGAGTCAGCTCCCAAGTCCTCAATGAACTTGGCGTCAGGAGTCACTTGGTCCGGTTTTACGCCAAGCTGCTCGACAATGATATCCTTTACCCGTTGGTCAATTGGTTTGTCAGCCATATAATGCCCTTTTTCTATCCGAATTCCGCCCTGCCCGTCAAGTCTGGATTAGATAAATCTTGGGCCATTTTTTATCTCGAACATTTTTGCTACATGACCATGCCTCCATCCACGGTCAACACCTGTCCAGTGATATAGCGTGCCCCCGGGCCTGCCAGAAAACAGACTGCCTCGGCAATGTCTTCCGCCGCCCCAAACCGCGCCATTGGAATTTGCCGCAAGATGTTCGCCTTTAGGGTCTCGTTAAGCTCAGCGGTCATGTCTGTCTCTATGAATCCAGGTGCAACGGCATTCACGGTGACCCCCCGACCGGCGAGTTCGCGAGCGACGGATTGGGTGAAACCTATCAAACCTGCCTTGCTGGCTGCATAATTGGCCTGCCCAGGATTGCCAATCAATCCGATTACTGAGGAAATATTTATGATGCGTCCTGATCTTTGACGGGCAAAAACACGAAACAAGGCCCTGGTAAAATGAAAGGCTCCTTTGAGGTTGGTGTTCAAAACGGTGTCCCAATCCGCATCACTCATGCGCATCAACAACCCATCGCGGGTTATGCCGGCATTATTGACCAGAATATCCACTTTTTTGACCTGCTCCACCAGGGTCTCTGCAGCCGCAGTCACCGCAGGGCCATCCGCCACATCCACCGCCACCGCCCATGCCTGCCGCCCAAGCGCCTGCACCTCTGCTGCCACTTTCTGGGCGTTTTCAGCGGTGCGCGATACCACCACGATGTCCGCACCCTCCCCGGCCAGTTTCAAGGCCACGGCGCGACCAATCCCGCGCCCGCCACCCGTAACCACCGCCACTTGATTTTCAAGCAATTTCATGAACCCATCCTAAACTGCCTTCGGCCTGCAACGCACCCATAAAATACAGCAGGTCGCCATTCCCGTCCTCGAACACGAAACCATCGCCCCGATCAGGCCCGCCTTCATCACGATCCGGTAACCTTCACGCGATCCAGCCGCAGGCGCGTCACACCTTTCGCGTCGAGCTGGGCATCCTGCGAAACTCCGACTTGAATGTTTTGAAATAGAACATCGCTGACCGCCACGGAGGAACCGCCTGCAATGGACCCAAAAGACCCGAAATGCCCTGAAACATCTTCCACGACAATACCGCTGGCATCAGAAATGGGGACCTTGGAGACAGGCACCTTCGTTCCGTGGGTCGGTTCCAAGCTCACAATCCTTCCCGTGCCATCCAAACGAATACCCTGAACATGAATATTGGAATAATGCTGGCCAGCCGTATCGGGCCTGAATTTGATGCGCAGCATGGGCATTTTCCCCTGCACCACACTGTTTTCAAATTCCACATTTCGGATGATGGTCGCCTCAGTGCCCAAAGATAACGCCCCCTGACCCCGGGCGAAAATGCAGTCCTTGATGTGAATATCCTCCACCGGCGGGCTTGGGGGCATCTGATGGAGGCCGTCATAACGATTCCCCTTCAGGCAGATGCAATCATCATTCACAGAATAAAAACAGTGGGTGACCAGGATGCCCTGGGAACTGTCAATATCCGTCCCATCAGTGCTGGGTCCCTTGGCATGGGGTGCGATTTCAAACCTGCATTGGTCCACGACACATTGCCGGCAGTTGTAAAAGTGCAAGTTCCAGGATGGTGAATTGTAAAATCGCACCCCGCTCACCACCACATTTTGTGAGTCGCAGATTTCGCAAAGCCGCGGGCGTCCTCCCGGGGCTGAGCTTTTCCAATACGCTGCGCCGTTGCCATCCAGTTCGCCGTTCCCGGCGAGCTTGAAGCCATCGCAATGTTCCACGTTCAAAAGGGAGGAGGCATGATCAGAAAAATGGCCTTCAAAGCGGACATGCTGTTGCGTTGGGAAGTCCTTGATATCGGTGGAAGCGCACAAAACGGCGCCCGTTTCCAATTCAAAATCAACCCCGGGTTGAAGAAAAAGGGCGCCGGAAATGAACCGGCCCGCAGGAACAACCACGGTGCCACCGCCATCCTTCGCACATTGATCAATGGCATTTTGAATTGCCATGGTATTCAGCGTGGCTCCATCACCGACAGCCCCCAGGCTGGCGATGGATATTCGACTCAACCCCCCGGAAAGCGCCTCGCCCTGTGCCTGGCCTTGCCCCAGTTTTAATACCCAAACACCCAACTCAACAAACAGCAGGGCAGCGACGATTGACTTTTTCATATTCATCATGGCTCAATTTGATCATTCATGTGAGAGAGACCGTGTGTTAGCCGCTCTTGGACATGGAGTTAAGATGTCCTTTTCAGAAACAATGAGCCACCCTTTTTTCCGCGCCCCGTCAGACCATTGCGGGTTGGTGCAAATCCGAAAATGATGGGAGGAGCTTTGGCGGAAAATTCTGGCCACGGTCAAGGGCGGCGGCCACGGACCACACGGACAACTGGATAAAGATACTGATCCCCCCCATAACCGCCGGATGTTTTGGAGCCACTCTGAATTTTTCACGGTGAAGGCGGATTATCCTTCATGAAACCGGCACCTGAAGGAGGCGTGCCCTGGGTGCTCTGCGTGGGCGGTTTGGCGGCCCGCCGCGTTGGGTCGGCTTGGCTGTGTTGTTTGGGAGTCATCAGCGTGGCGCCTTTTAGCAGGCGGCAAAAATCCTTTTTACTGGTATGCTGATGGGTTCCATCCGTGAATTGAAGATTGGTGGCGGATTTGTACCGGACCTCCAGGCGATCCAGTTGGACAATACGGACGAATTCCGCCTGGCATTTCCACACCTGTCCTTGTTGAAGCTTCATGAGCGTTATAAAAATTTCACCTGGGCTAAAAAATAAAGGGGCCTAAGACTTTGAACCAATTCATTTTCGGTCGCGGCTGCCGCCCGTGACATGCACGGTTTTGCTTACCCCACCTCCATCATGCTTGGAGCCAGGAGTGTTGTAAATGATTGACATGATTTCAATTACCCATGAAGCCGAATTCAGGGGCAGGTCCTTGTCATCATCTTCCATAAATTTTGAAATTCCAAGGCACTTACGCCGCAGTAAAATCCTTGAGCCATCTTGACGGAAACCTCGCGTTGCGGTAAGGACTAGGGTTTATATATGAGTAAAACCGAATCACATCAATTTCAAGCTGAAATCCAGCAACTGTTGAACATCGTGATCCACTCTCTTTACACAGATAAGGAGATTTTCATGAGGGAGCTGATTTCCAACGCGGCGGACGCGTGCGAGAAGCTGCGTTTTAACCAGACCTCTGGCAAGGCGGTATATCAACCAGATGTGGCCCCAGTGATAGATGTAACCACCGACGAAAAGGAAGGGACGGTGACCATCCGTGATACCGGAGTGGGGATGACGCATGGCGAACTTGTGGAAAACCTTGGGACGATCGCACATTCAGGCACCAAGGCATTTCTGCGGCAGATAGCTGGGGACAGCAAACCGGACCTGGGATTGATTGGTCAATTTGGGGTTGGTTTTTATTCCGCCTTCATGGTTGCAACGCGGGTGACCGCGCTGAGCCGGTCTGCGGATCCGGATCAACCCGGCTGGAGCTGGACCAGCGAGGGCATGGGGGGATATGAACTGGCGCCCGGCGGGGATTTGCCTCGCGGCACCCAGATCACACTCAAACTCAAGGAAGATGCGCTGGAATTTTCCAAGGAAGCGACGGTGGAGGGCATTATTGAGCGTTACTCCAGCTTTATTCCATTTCCCATTCAGCTCAATGGCCGCCGCCTGAATACCGTTCAGGCCATCTGGGCCAGGAATAAAAACGACATCAAGGAGGAGGAATACAATTCGTTTTACACATTTGTAGGCCACGACCATGACCAGCCCTTGTTGCGTCTTCATTTCACTGCGGACGCACCCCTGGCGATCCAGGCCCTCCTTTTTGTTCCCAAACGAAATTTTGAAACCATGGGAATGGGCCGGATGGATTCCGAGGTCAATCTCTATTGCAGGAAGATTCTGATTCAGGCCAAGGCCAAGGGGTTGTTTCCGGACTGGTTGCGCTTCCTAAAAGGGGTGGTGGACAGTGAGGATTTGCCCCTGAACATATCCCGGGAAACCATGCAGGACACCACCCTGATGCAAAAACTGAACAAGGTGTTGACCAGCCGCTTTTTGAAGTTTCTCGATGAGCATTCCGAAAAGGACCCGGCCTCTTACGAGACCTTTTACAGCGAGTTCCAACGCTACCTCAAGGAGGGGGTGGTTACGGATTTCACCCATCAGGAAGCCTTGGGCCGCCTTTTGCGGTATGAATCCTCCAGCCTGGAGGCTGGGAAATTGACTTCGCTGGCCGATTATGTAAAACGCATGCCCGCCGAACAGAAAGAGATTTATGTGCTGCTGGCGCCCAACCGTGCAGCGGCAGAAGCCAATCCCTACTTTGAAGTTTTTCGAGCACGCAAATGGGAGGTGCTTTTCCTGAGCGATCCTTGGGATGAGTTTGTGGTGGAGCATTTGCGGGTGTTTGGCGGCAAAACACTGCGCCTGGCAGAAAAAGCCGACCTGAACCTGGAGGACAAACCCAAGGGAAGCCTATCCGAGGAAGCTGCCAAGACTTTGGCTGGATGGTTGAAGCAAACCCTGGGGGACAAAGTTGGGGAGGTTCGCCTTTCTCAACGTCTGGTGGACAGCCCGGCGGTGATTGTGGATTCAGACAAACACATGACCGCCAGCATGCGACGCATTCTAAAAGCCATGAAACAAGATTCCCAGGAAATGGCAGGCGCCAAACACGATCTGGAAATCAATGTGGCGCATCCTCTGATGACGCAATTGGAGGCAATGAGGCAGGAAGATTCCGCATTGGCTGCGAGCGTGGCGGAACAATTGCTGGACAATTGCAAGGTGGCTGCGGGACTGCTGGAAGACCCCCGCCAGATGGTTTCACGGCTGAACCAGTTGTTGGAGCGGGTACTAGCAAAAAAATAATGTGCCCCTGCGGGCGTTTGCCTTGAGGCGCCGGGGTTGCCACGGCGAGTCCCAAGCATGCCCCCAGCGGGCCTTGAGGACCGCGCCAATGTAATAGCCCATGTCACACCCCCCAAGGCCCAAAGTGACCAACCCCGTCATTTTGGGACTGACTCTGGGCAAAAGCCGCCTCCCCAAGCGGCATCCGCAGGGTTTGTCTTGGAATGCGGGGAATGCGCCACAAACCAGTTCTAAGACGGGGTTTGATCTCTATCATTGTTCCCACCAAGGCTGCTCAAACCAATCCAAGTCCAGTCTAATCCGGTCTATGCACCTCGGATCTTCCGTCTTGGCGCTGTTCACCCATTCTCCCACGGGATAAATGAAAAAGGGTCCAGCATAGGCCATTTGATTAATGGAATCCGAGGTCTGGCCGGGGATTTCCATCCATGCCAGCGCTTCCGCACCCCTTAAAATCACGGGCATGCGATCGTGCAGGGGTTGCAATGCCGGGCATGCCGGGCAGGTAATGAGAGTATAGGCCATTTCCGTCTCCCGCCCCTGAATTGGCGCACTGGAGCCGGGGCTGGTTGCATGGCTCTGAATGCCACCCGACCTCCACAAACCGGCCATGAAGAATGGTTCCTGATCTTTCAGAACCACCCGGAAAGGTTGACGCCTGCCATTTCTTGTCTGCCACTCATAAAATCCATCAGCGGGCAGGAGACAACGCTTGGAAAGGTGGAGCTTATCAAAGCCTGGCTTGTCCGCCAGGGTTTCCAGTCGGGCATTGATTCGAAGCGGTCCAGACGCATGGTTTTCCCGCCGAAAGGATTCAAATCCCCATCGCGCTTTGCCCAGCTCCAGTCCATTGGCGGGTTTGTAAACCATCGGAGCCGGCTGTGTGGGCGCAATATTGTACCGGGGAGTCCACTCGCCCATTTTCTGGAGTTTCACTCCTAAACTGCGAACCAAGGCCAGAAATGGTTTCGCAGCCGAATATCGCCCGCACATGAAATGAATGAATCTCAACCAAACCCAATTAAAAGCCAATAGGGCTTGCGAATAGAAATCAGGGCTGCGCAGGAGCGGCGCCGCCAAAGACAGACTTGAGCAAATCTGAGGTGCGTGCAATTGGATTGGAGCGGATGGAGGCCTCTTCCTGGGCCATGACGTGATATAATCCCGCAAGGGTTTCATTGGTCACGTAGGCATTCAGGTCCGCTGGCTGAAGCAGGTTGGCCGCGCCGCCGCCCCAAAGGCTTCCGAGTGAGCTTAAGGCGGAATATTTGGACATCATTTGATTGTAACAGGACGTCAGACCCACCTGATCGGTGCATTTCTGCACAATCGGGTAAATGCGGTTATACAAGTCTGCCTGCGCAGTATTTTTAAAGTACTGGGTGGCAGCATCCGGAGGGCCGGCGAGGATATTTTTGGCATCTGAGATGGACATGTTTTGAACGGCCTGACCCATCACATCCGCGGCAACAGGCATGGAACTCTCCGCAGCATGGTTCATGGTGGCCACAAAGTTATCCACCAACCCGCCCTGACCAGCCATGCGGAGCGCCTTGGCAACCATTTGCAATTTGCCGGGCAGAGGAATGCACACGTCGGGATTATTCAGGAACCCATTGGTGGAACCCAGGGAGTTCACCGCAGAGGTCACCCCTCGTCCCAAGGCTTCCTTCAACCCATCAGCCACCTGTGAATCTGCCAGTGAGGAGCCGGGCGCCGATGCGGACGGGGCCACGGCAGCGGTGGCGTTGGTGGCCACGGCAGAGGCAATCTGGTCAAAGAAGCCTGCGCGGGAACTTTGCGGTGCCAATAAGAGCAGGGAGGACAGGAGCAACAGGCAGACGGGTATTTTCATGCTTGTTTTCATGAGTGGCATCATCGCTCAAAAAGGACCGTCATGCAATCAAATCATTGAAAAACCGCGACGACTTGTGGTTCGGGGCATAATCCGCCATGATCATTGGCCGAAACCATCAAACCGGCTCCTGCATGAATCAATCGCACGTAAAAATGCCAATCAACCATCGGCCTCGCCTGGTTGCGTTGATCCTCGGGATCCTGACCGTGGCCCTCTATCTGCCGGTGGCACAATATCCCTATATTAATTATGACGATTACGAGTACGTCACCCAAAACCCGGCTGTTTCCGGGGGGATAACGCCCTCGAATTTGGTTTGGTCTTTCACTGCTTTTCATGCCGGCAACTGGCATCCACTCACATGGATTTCGCATCAACTGGATTGCACCCTCTTTGGGCCGCAACCCGGGCCGGCCCATTTTGTCAACGTGGTGTTTCATGCACTGAACTCGGCTCTGGTATTTTTGCTTTGCATCCGGCTCACCCGCAAGGCGGGGGTTTCCTTGGTGGTGGCCGCCCTGTTCGCCTTTCACCCGCTTCATGTGGAATCCGTGGCTTGGATTTCCGAGCGCAAGGATGTACTGAGCACCTTGTTTGGCCTGCTGACCCTATTCGGCTACCTCCAATGGCGCAAAGACGGGCAACCCCGCAGTTATGGCTTGACCCTGCTTTTTTTCCTGCTGGCTTTGCTTTCCAAACCCATGATGATCACGCTGCCGGTTGTGTTTTTGATCCTGGATTTTTGGCCCTTGGGCAGATTCCAACTCCATTCCGGCCCTGCCTCCTGCACCGCTGGTTCCACCGGATTTCTTGGGCTGGATTGGAAGTCATTACTGTTCGAAAAATGGCCTTTTTTCGGCCTGTCCGCAGCTTCAGGATTGTTGACACTGCTGGCACAGCAGGCAAGCGGCGCATTGGCGTCCTTGGGAAGATACCCCTTCATGCTCAGGGTGGAAAACTTTCTGGTGGCCATAACGGTGTATGTGAGGAGGATTTTTTGGCCCTCGGACCTTTGCGTCCTTTACCCCATCACACATATCCAGATCTGGAAGGTGCTTTCGTCACTGCTCCTCATTTCGCTGGCATGTGGGCTTGCCTGGCGACAAAGGAGTTCTCGACCGTGGATGGCGGCAGGGATCCTTTGGTTTATAATCACCCTTCTGCCTGTTTCAGGCATTGTGCAAGTTGGGCAGCAATCCATGGCGGATCGTTACATGTATTTTCCTTCCATCGGTTTGTTATTGGTCTTGGTATTGGGGGCGGACGAATTACGATCGGCCTGCAAAATTCCCGGCCTGGCAGGCGCATTCATGGCCGTGGTGTTAGTGGCCGCTTGTGCAAATGCCAGCCGTGTTCAAATGGGGTTTTGGAAAAGCGGCGAGACCCTATTCAGGCGGGACCTGGTATTTTATCCAAATAATTTGATTGCCATGGTGGATTTGGGGGTGGCATTGGACAATCAAAAGCGATTTGATGAGGCGCGGGTCTTATATCAACGGGCTGAAAAATTGGATCCCGGCAATTTTTTCCAAGTTCATGCCAACTTGGCGGCTCTGGATCGAACGCAAGGATTGCATGCGGATGCGCTGGCTGAATACCTGCTGGCCATTCGTGAAAAACCGGATGAAGCGCCGTTGCACCTGGCGGCCGGGGTGGAATACACTGCGCTGGACCAACCGGATGCGGCATTGCAGGAATTCCAAAAAGCGGAACATCTCGATCCGGGATTGATGGATGCCCACTTGGGCATGGCGGAATCGTACCTGGCATTGGGCAGGGATGCTGAGGCGGTGCCAGAATTGCATGAGGCATGCATCCTGGCGCCGGAAAACTATGAAGTACTGGCCTATTCAGCGAGAGTTCTGGCCTCCAGTGAGAATGGCCATGTTCGAAATGGGGCCATGGCGCTCAAACTGGCTGCCCTGGCCAATGACCTTGCCCATCATACCCGGCCTGAGATTTTTGATGTCATGGGAATGGCCTGCGCTGAATTGGGCGATTACACCAATGCCCTGGCGTGCGAAACCATGGCTTTTAAAATGGCCGATTTTTGGCATTTTGCGGGAACCAACCTTTTTTACAAGCATCAACAGGCCTACTTGAATCACACCCCCTGGCATGAATCCTTTGTAAAAACGGCAACCCCATGAATTGCGGCCCCACTGGAGCATTTGAAAAAATCTGCAAATAGAGTTCCTTGAACCCTCCTTGCCGGATTTGCCGTGAATGGTTTCCCCGGGAGCATTTCCGGTTGAGTTTATAGCTCGGCGATTTTATTGTTTTGCATGCGCACGTTTTGGATTTGTTGGATATTGAGCCTGACCCTGCTGTCGGCGCTTGCTCAAAAGCCTGTGACTGGGCAGGTTTACAAATGCCTGCCATTGCTTCTGGACCAGCAGGGAAATGACGCCACCTGCCCCAGCCTCTTTGACCGGGACGCCTACCAGTTTTACCTTCGGCAACACCCATCCAAAATCCGGGGAATGCGCGTGGATGTGCAGTGGAAAGCCCGAAAAGAACCGGATGAACAATTGAAAGTGCGCCTTGAATTGCGTGGAGTGCTGAAGGATGGGTCGCCCACTGTGCGGAATTTTGAAGCCCCAGTCACAGCGGGGCATTTCAGCCATTGGACAAGTTTTCTGCTTACCGGGACGAATTTTGACGAGTTTGGAAATCTCGCCGCCTGGCATGCGACCCTTTGGGATGGGAACCGACTCTTGGGCGAGCAACAATCTTTTTTATGGCAAAAATAACCTCTTTGGAGGAGCGCCCGGGCGAACGCGCGGGCAAGCCACGATAATGCCGCCTGCTTTTAGCGGCGTTTCCTTTCCTGGGCCATCAAGGCCTGTTCGTAACAGTTCAAGGCCTCATCATAGCGTCGCAGCCTGTTCAGGAGGCCGCCTTTTTGAAGGTGCGCCAATGCCAGGGTGTTGTCAGAGGCTATCACTTGGTTGTAATGATCAAGGGCTTCATCATTTCGCCCGGCTTTTTGGAGGGCATCTGCTTTTTTGAGCAGCACGTCGGTGTCCCTTGGGTGCCTGATTAAAAAATTTTCGATCATTTCAAGCGCAAGGCCGGGGTTATTCACATCCATGAGCCGTTGCGCCTCAGACAGAAGTTCCGCCTTGGGGAGGACTTTGCCGGGTTCCAAGCCTGGAAGGTGCCCATTTCCATTGGAAACGGATGCCAGACGTTCGCCGCCCATGGGTTTGGAGATCAATGGCGTTCCGCTGCCTTCCAAGTCGCTGACGCGCTTTTTCAACTCGCCCACGGCATCCAGCAGGTTGTTGTTGGCCATCTCCACCGCGCCACGTGACGGTGATGGGGGCAGGGGAATTGAACCCAGGCTGGTGGCCATCACGTTTTGCTGGGTGGCGATCCGGGTTAACTGCGCAAATGCACGCGATTGGAGGGAGACCATCCAGAAAAGGATGCCCAATCCAAGCAACCCCACGATGCCGGTGAGGGCCAATGTCCATTCCATGGTGCGATGAGCCTCGGTCAAGGCATCGGCACGCTGGGAGGCCATGGATTGTTCCAGCGACTGAAGGTGGGCGGCGATGAGGTCTGAATTATTCCGCGCCAGGGCGGAGGCCACCTGCTGGTTTTCCTGGATGGCCAGTTGGGTGTTGTGCAACTGTTCCTGAATCTGGAGCAGACCAGCGGTCACCAAGTCTGAGCGAAGGTCGTTGGTCCATTCACTGGATGTATTCAACGGGGCATTGGTATCCGCCGCAAACACACCCACGCACAAAAAAACCGCGAAGCCGCATGCAGCCAGTTTTTGTATGAATTGTGAGGACATAACGCACTAAAAGACTGGTTTGAAGGCATTTTGAAGTCAAGACCCTGAAACAGAAAATTATTCGGGATTATTCACAAGCTTTTCACCGAAGCTTTTCACCGTTGGGTTTTCGTCCGGGTCGCTTTTCAATTTTTTAAATCCCATTCCATTCGCGACCTGGAACCCGTAAGCATATTGTCCATGATCAAGGTCTGGACCTGCCACTGGCCATTGACTTTTTTAAAATCCTTGGGGTAAAACTCTTTCACTTTATGACCGTCCTGGTCATAGGCCCATGCTTCCAGAATACCGTGGGTTTCATCGTCCACCCAGGATACAACCCGAACGTAGCCCCCGGGGGGGGCGTCAAGTTGCACACTCTCCAGAACGGTACACCCCCGGCTCCGGTGAGTCTCACGTCTCAGGATGGTCTGCCTGGGCCAGTGCAGAAAAGCCAACCCCAGGTCCGCCGGGGAAAAATCCGACCCTGCAAATGACTTCATCCAATCTCCCGGCACAATGTTTTTTCCACCCGGCTCCGGGGTGGAAATTTCCAAGCCACCGGTCGCATCCGGGTTCTGGTGTAGTTTAAAATCGCTTTTGGGCAAAACAGCCCCGGTAGCAAAGCGCATTTGCAGGCTGCCATCAGAAAGATGCTTGATCCAAAGGGTTTCCCCCGCACTTGTGGATCCAGCCTTGTAAAGAGCGGTCCACGAGTGATCTCCGTCATTAAATAATGCGAGAGTCAGGGGCAGGTTTTGCCTTGAGCCATCTGCCGACCTAAACAGGAGGTGACCTTGGTAAACCGCCGGGGTGGGGGCGGCCTGCGCAATTTCCCTGGCCAAATCCGCCCCGGGGATGGGCATGGATGGTGCCTGCCTGGCAGAAATATCAGCAGCCTGACCGCTTTGAAAAGCCAAAACGGGCGGGATTCCCAAAAGGAGCGCCAGTGTGGAGCGTGCCAGCCAATGACTGGCCCCATTTCGTGGCAAAACCGGGTTCATTCAGGAAAGCGCCAAGGTTAAAACCTGTGAAATATGGCGGACGAAATGGACCTTGATGCGGGCGCGGACTTCCTTGGGAACCTCCTGCCAATCCGGTTTGTTGCCCTCGGGCAGGATTAATTCCTTGATGTGATGGCGCGCCGCTGCCAGGACTTTTTCCTTGATACCGCCCACACGCAACACCCTGCCGCGCAGGCTTATTTCGCCCGTCATAGCCAGTCCAGAGCGGACCCTGCGCTGGCTGAGCAAGGAAGAAAGGGCAGCCACTATCGCAACACCGGCGCTGGGACCATCCTTGGGGGTGGCGCCTGCAGGCACGTGAATATGCAAGTCATGACGTCCGTAATCTTCCAGGGGGATGCTGAGCTTGACAGATTGGCTGCGGAGATAGCTCAGGGCAGTCTGGGCGCTTTCTTTCATCACCTCACCCAAGGATCCGGTCAGGGTCAACTGCCCTCGCCCGCGCATTCGGGTGGCTTCTATATAGAGAATATCGCCGCCCACCGGAGTCCACGCCAAACCGGTGGCGATTCCTATCTCGGTGATTTTTTCCGCACTTTCAGACACGTAATGCGCGTGCCCCAGATAATCTTTCAATTGGTCACCCGAGATGACGATGGATTTGGAGGCGCCGTTTTGGCCGACAATCTTGCGAGCTGCCTTGCGCAACACGGCGGCAACCTGCCTCTCCAATTGCCGCACCCCGGCCTCGCGAGTGTAGTCGCGCACAAGGGTGCGGAGTGCTGCATCGGTCAGCTTGACCTCGTTTTGAGCCAGGCCATGTTCCTCACATTGGCGTGGGAAAAGATGCCTGCGGGCGATTTGAAGTTTTTCAGACTCGGTGTAGCTGGGCAGTTCGATGACCTCCAGGCGGTCGCGCAATGCGGGATGAATGGGGTCCAGCCAGTTTGCGGTGGCGATAAACAAGACCCGGGACAAATCAAACGGCAAATCCAAGTAATGGTCGGTGAAGGAGCTGTTTTGCGCGGGGTCAAGAACCTCCAACAGCGCGGAGGCTGGATCGCCCCTGAAATCAGCACCCACCTTGTCGAGCTCATCCAGCAGAATCACAGGGTTCCGGCTTTCCACTCGCCGCAACACTTGGATGATGCGTCCAGGCATGGCACCCACGTAGGTGCGTCGGTGCCCGCGGATTTCAGCCTCATCCCTCATGCCTCCAAGGGCGATCCGGGCGAATTTACGGCCAAGGGCATCGGCAAGGCTTTTGCCAAGGGATGTCTTTCCCACACCGGGAGGCCCGGCGAGGCACAAAATAGGCCCCTTGATCAGCTTGCGGCGTTTGATGACTGCGATGAACTCCAGGAGGCGGTCCTTGATTTTCTCGAGGCCGAAATGCTGGTCATTCAGAATTTTTTCGGCAGCCTTTAAATCGAGGATGTCCTCGGTGCTTTTTTCCCAAGGCAGACTGAGAATCCAATCCAGGTAATTGCGCATCACCCCGAACTCTGCGGCGGCGGGCGGTGTTTGGCTCAATCGTTCCAATTCCTGTTCGGCAGCCTGGCGGACCTCGGCAGGGAGGCTGGCGTTTTCCACCCGTTGCCTCAGGGCCTTGACTTCGCCCTGGTTGCCTTCGCCATCCCCCAGTTCACGCTGGATGGCCCGAAGTTGTTCTCTCAGGAAGAAGTCCCTCTGCGTCTTGGCAATGGAGGTGGCCACGTCACTTTGGATCTTCGAACTGAGGGTGAGGACTTCCTGTTCCCTGTTCAGCATCGGCAGCAGGGTTTTGAGCCGTTCACGAACAGAGACCATTTCCAGAAGTTTTTGACGGTCATCCAGTCCCAGATTGAGATTGGCGGCGATCAAATCGGCAAATTGCCCGGGATGCTCCGTGTTGAGGGCGGCAATTTTGACCTGTTCAGTCAGGGCTGTGGATAACTTGGCGATTTCCTCAAACTGACGGTGAGCGTTGCGCAGCATGGCTTGCAGCTCAACGGAATCCTCCGTTTTATCACGCAGCAAATCATATCGAGCGCGGAGATAGGGTGCGGGGAGTTCATAATCCCTGAGTTGGATGCGCCACAAACCTTCCACCAGCACCCTTGCGGTGCCATCGGGAAATTTCACCATTTTTGCCAGCCTGCAGACACAGCCCACAGCATGCAGGTCCTCGGGACCGGGTTCGACCACTTCGGCTTTGCGCTGCAGGACGGCACCCAGGAGGCGGTCACCCGCCACGAGATCGTCAATGAGCTTGAGACTGGGAGGAGTCTCCACCAGGAGTGGGACCACGGCGCCCGGGAAGATGACAATATCAGAAAGGCCAAGGACCGGCAGAAGCTCCGGGAGTGAACGGGCAGAAACCCGCGAGGACTGCTCCGCCTTTCCGGGTTCATCAAGGATGCTGACAAACTCGGTTTCTGACGAAGGTGTGGTCATCGTTCCATCCTTGAAGTGCTCATTTGCCGGGCGGCTCTAATCCGGGTCATTTACCTTCACTGATGGGGACTTTTTTGGTTTTGCCCTGGCCGGACTTTGCGGCGGGCACGTCAATGCGCAAAAAGCCATTCAAATAAACCGCTTTAGCCAGACTCAGGTCATACTCGGGCGGAATTTCAAGGGCGGTTTCAAAGGGACCGTAGGAAATCTCCATGATGACAAAGTTGCAACTGGACGGACGGCAGCAATCTTCCCGTTCACCGCTGATACGGAGGCGGTTTCCCTCCACAATGATTTCGAGGCTGTCGCTCCGCATGCCGGCCAATTCAACTTTGACCACCAACCCGCCCTCCGTGATGTAAACATCGGCGTTGGGAACCCAACGTCCGGTGGCCGGCTCGCCGCCCCCTCCCAGTTTTGCGGTATGTGTGCCAAAATGAATGGAGGAACTGACTTTGGTGAGTGCCATGCTTTTGACTTATGATTGCCGTTTTTTAGGGCTTGGCATGTCCTAGGGAGACCACGCCCGCCACACAATGAACATAACCTGACTTGGGCAAGGTGCAACTGGAATTTTAACACTGTAAATTTAAAGCGGGTCTGAAACCTTTGCGCTGAGGGGTTGTTTTATGCTTTCAAGCGCCCAAACGCGACCCTAATTTGTACCCATGGCAGAACCATTCCGATGTCTTCACCGGGTGATTTACGCAGAGTGTACCGTGGGCAACCATGTGTACCATTCCCGGTACTTTGATTTTCTCGAATTTGCCCGGGGCGAGTTTATCCGCAGTCTGGGCACCACGGTGAAAGCCTGGCAGGAAGGGGATGCCATTTTCCCGGTGATAGAAGCCCGCGCGCGCTACCGGGCGCCGGCCCGTTACGATGATTTACTGACCCTGGAAGTGTGCCCCACTCGGATGGACCGCGTGCGGATTCATTTTGGCCACCGCATTTTTACCGAGTCTGGAAGGCTTGTTTTGGAAGCGGAAACTTTTCATGCCTGCACCACGTGCGGAGAGAAACTCCGGCGGCTGCCGCCCGAAATGGCCCAAGCTTTTCAGAATTTTGTCAATCCCGACTACTTATCCTGGAATAAGGGCGGTTGACGCGGCTTTGTGGGTGGCAGAACCAAATTTGGCATTTTCAACACAATATAAGTAAAAGAGTTGCCTCCTTTTCATGAGTCATGCTAGTGTGACGCCCATTCAGGTTTCAAATGTGTTTGTTCAAGCTAATCAGGGTTTTAAACAGGGCGTGGGCATTACTGGTACTGGGGTTGGCGCTAGCTGGTTATACAGCCTTGGCAGGCTCCCCCGCAAACCAAACCGGGACGGTCAATCTGGGCCTGAATCAATTTCTTCAATTGGTTTTGCATCGGAACGAGGAATTGCAGGCCCAGATGATCGAAACCGAAGTGAGTCACCGCAAGGAAAAGAGCACCCATGGGGCCTTTGAGCCGCTTCTGGAAGCCTCTGTCCAGCACGTGATCAACCAGCGCACCAATGACGTACAACAACAGGCGGCGCTGTTGGGAGAGCCCTCCTTTTCGGAGCAAAACAACCTTTATGACAGCGGGGTGGAATCGCTGCTCCCGACCGGCGCCAAAATCCGCCTTGGCTATTCGCTGAGCGATTTTTACAACAATGCGTCGGCCAGTCCCCTCGCCGTAACCACCAGCAACTTCACACGTCAATTTGTGACGTTTGTGGGGTTTACTTTCAGCCAACCCCTGCTCAAGGACGGTGGATTTACTCCGACCCTGGCGGAGTTGCGATTGGCGGCGATGGATTCCGAAATAGCCTTTCAACAATATAGGCATCAATTGATGCTCACCCTTTCGAGAGCGGAAAGCGCGTATTGGAACCTGTATTTTGCCCAGCAACAACTGAAGTTTTTTGACCAATCGGTGGCGGTGGCTGGGGAAGTGCTGGATGACACCCGGGAAAAACTTCTGGCTGGTCAAGGCTCCGAGCTGGATGTGATGGAATCCCAGTCTGAACTGGCTTTGAGACAAACCAAGCGCAATGAGGCGCTCCAGAGTTATTACGATGCCGTGGGCTCCATGCAATCCCTTGCCGGCGGGGCCCTTTTCCCATGGTACACAGGGGCCAATCAGCCCACACTAAATGCCACGGATTCGCCGCCGGAAACGAATAGCGCGGTTTCGTTTTTTGACGCAGCCGAGGGGGCGCTAAGCCTGAACCCCGACTATCTCATCCAACTGCAAAAAATGAAGCAGGAGGAAGTGCGCGTGGGCGTGGCCAAAAACCAGGTTTTACCCCAACTCGATTTCAAGGGGGCCTACGGGTACAACGGGCTTGGGTTTTCCCCGGGCTCCTCCTGGGAACTTGCGGCTCAACAGCAGTATCCGTCCTGGTCGGTGGGTTTGGAATTGATCCTGCCCATGGGTGGCAACATCAAGGCCCGCAATTTGCTTCACGCCCAGGAACTGGGCCTGCAGGAGGCTTATATGAACCTCAAAAACGTGCAGCAGGAGATTGGGAACCACCTGGCCACCGCCATGCATAAAGTCAGTGGATGGCAGCAAAGCACACTGAGTTGCCAGACCGTGGTGCATTACAACGAAACACTTTTAAAAACCGAACTGGAACGATTGAAGGCGGGCAGCGTGGATGGCCACAAGGTCCTCGAGGTGGAGGAAGACCTGCTCGATTCACGCCAGGAACTGGCCAATGCCCAGGTGCAATACGCCTGCTCATGCCTGGAACTGCAAATTGCCAGCGGAACCCTTCTCAAGGAACACAACATGGATGTGACCCGCAACCAGTTAAAGATTCAAACGGACAATTTCCTGGCTGGCGTCCAGAAGAGCAATTCAACTTTTTGACCTGCACATGTCCAAATTTTTCATTTCATTCCTGGTCGCCATCATGGCGGGTCTTCTGCCGCTTGCAGCCCAACCATTGGAGGTTTCGGGCATTACCGAACCTTACATGGACGTCACCTTGGGACTGGCTGACCCGGGAATCATCAACGTCCAGCTTTACAAGGAAGGCGACTATGTTCCCAAGGGCAAGGTCATCCTTGAGTTGGATAAAAACCTTGAGGCCATTGAAGTGGAAAGGCGCAAAGCGGTGATGGATCAGGACCAAATGGTGTATCAATCCACCCTGGAACTTTCGCAAACCACGAAATCTGTCAGCCACGAGGACCTGACGAAGGCGGAGGCCCAGTACCGGGTTTCCGCCTCGGAATACCAGACGGCTCTTCAACAGTTGGCTGACCGGGCTCTAAAGGCTCCGTTTTCCGGTGTCATCACCGAGGTGCTGCTCAAACCCGGCGCCGCAGTGGCGCCTTACCAGCCCTTGGTGCGGTTGGTGGACACGACCCGCTGTTTTTTTGTGGGCCACATGGATGGGCTGGCCGTCTCACGCCTTCATCTGGGGGAAAAGGTAAAAATTGACGTGGATGGCGGATACACAGTGGATGCCCAGATCAGTTTTATCTCACCCGTGGTGGATGCCGCCAGCGGGTTGGCACGTATCAAAGCGCTCTTCGACAATCCCTCCGGGACCATACGCCCGGGTTTGGCAGCCCGTTTGGTGGCGGATTAAGGCTGTCCATGCATTCAAACATTAATCAAGCCACGGAGGAAATGATGGGCCTGCGGCAGTTTGCCGGTCCGGCCCGGGATTTCTGGCCTCGTTACGTGGCTGCAGCGGCACAACTGGCCGGGGCCGATGCGACCGTGTTGATGCTGGGCCAGCCAGGAAAGGAACCTCGCTGGACCAGGATTGCGGATTGGGAGGCGGGCACAGGCCTGTCACGCCTTCGCACCCAATTCACCTCCCGCCTCCCGGATTTTGCCGGGAAATGTGTTGAAAAGGGCAGTTTCATGGAATGCACCGATGCCAGCGCAGGGGCCTTTGTCCTGGCGCTGCGGCTTGCCCTGGTCAATCCGTCGGACGAAGTGGTGCTCGCGGTGCAGCTCAAGGATTTTACAGAATCTGCCGCCCGGGAATCTTATCTCCGGCTTTCCCTGGTCATGGATGTGCCATCAGCCTACCAGCAAAACCTGTCATTTCAAAAAAGCCGCCAGGACGTGGAAAAATTTGCGGCGGTTTTGGATTTGAATGTGCCGGTGAATGATGCGACGCGTTTCATTCCTGCCGCGCTGGCTGTCTGCAATGGCATAGCCACCCGGTTTCGCTGCGACCGTGCCAGCCTGGGCTGGCTGGAAGGAGGGTATGTTCGCTTGCGGGCCATGAGCCGGACAGAACAATTTGACCGCCAGATGGCTGCCGCCCAAGCCATGGAAACCGCCATGGAAGAATGTGTGGACCAGGACGAGGAAATTGTGTGGCCCGAATCAGCGGAAGCCGCCAGTGTGTCTCGGGACCACGAGGCTTTTGCCATGGACCAGAAATCCGGCCATGTTTGTTCGCTGCCATGGCGGCTGGATGACAAGGTGGTGGCCGTGTTGCTATGCGAACGGCGGGATCAACCTTTTACCCAGCCTGAAATCCAGCAACTTCGGCTTGCCAGTGACCAGGTGGTTCGGCGCATGGCTGATTTGCACTCGCGTGACCTGTGGTTTGGCGCCCGATGGAAAGCTGGATTGGAGGAACGACTTCCCCAATGGCTTGGACCGGGCCATGCCTGGAGCAAAGTGGGGGCCATCCTGGGCGTGCTGGTCCTGGCTGGCCTGATCTTCATCCGGGTTACCTACCGCGTGGGCGGCAACTTCATTCTCCGCAGCGACCAGGCAGAATTCCTGACGGCGCCATTTGACGGTTACATCCGGGAAGTTTATGTGAGGGCGGGAGACCCGGTTGTCCGCGGGCAGCCTCTTGTGATGCTGAACCAGGATGAATTGTTGCTGGACCAGGCGGCCGCCGCAGCGGATGTTTCCCGCTACGAAAGGCAGGCGGAAAAAGACCGCGCTGCCGATGACATGGCACAAATGCGGATTGACCAAGCCCAGGCCCGACAGGCACAGGCTCAATTGGATCTTGTTCACTTTCGTCTGGATCATTCCGTGCTTCGCGCCGGGCTCGATGGAGTGGTCATAGAAGGAGACCTCAGGGAACGAATAGGATCGCCCGTCAAACAGGGGGACGCGCTTTTACGGGTCACACGATTGGACACTCTTTATGCGCAGGCGGAGATACCGGAGTCCGATATCCATGAAATCGCCATCGGCGCCAGCGGGCAGATTGCCTTTGTGACACTGCCCAAAACCAGGTTTCCGGTATCCATTCGCACGGTGGAACCGGCTGCGGTGCCGCAAAAGGATGGCAGCGTTTTTCTGGTGCGGCTGGAACCGCAAAACAGGACGCCTGACTGGTGGCGCCCGGGCATGACCGGCCTTTGCAAATTGGAATCCGGCAAGCGTTCACTGATCTGGATACTGACCCATCGGACGGTGGATTTTCTGCGCATGAAATTATGGTGGTAACATGACGGGGATACCGCGCACATTCAGTGAATCCTGGTACCGCGTGGCTGGCCAGAAAATCTGCCTGCGCCCGGCGGTGCGGGTTCGGCGCCAGAATTTCCGCGGAGAACGGTGGATTATCCTCGAAAACCCCTTCAGCAACCAATATTTCCGGCTGCGTCCAGCGGCGTATGAATTTGTGGCCCGCCTGCGCGCGGACGGGACCGTGGAGCAGGCCTGGCAGGAATGCCTGGACCGGTTTCCAGATGCGGCGCCCAGCCAGGAGGACGCCATTCAGTTGCTGGCACAGCTTTATTTTGCCAATCTTTTGCAATACGACCTGGCGGCGGACAGCGCCCAATTATTCGAAAGGTACAAATCCCGCCGCCAGCGTGAATTGGGTTTTAGTTTCCTGAACATCATGTTCATGAGGTTTCCGTTGCTGGACCCGGACCGTTTTCTTGTCCGAACGCTCCGGGCATTGCGGTGGTTGATCAGCCCTTGGGGTGCGGCGCTTTGGTTGCTGGTGGTTGGGTTTGGTTTGCAATGCGCCCTGTCCAACGCGGGCGCCCTTCGGGCGCAGGGCGAAGGCATCCTCAACCCGGGCAATTTGGCGCTGCTTTACCTTGGGGTGATCCTGGTCAAGACCCTCCACGAATTCGGCCATGCATACTTCTGCCGCAGGTTTGGCGGCGAAGTGCACATCATGGGGGTGATGTTGATGATTTTCACTCCCATGCCTTACGTGGATGCCACCTCCTCCTGGAGTTTTCGGGAAAGGTGGAAACGCGCGCTTGTGGGGATGGCGGGAATGATCACGGAAATTTTCTTTGCGGCCATTGCCGCAGTCGTCTGGTCCCGGACAGGTCCAGGCGCGGTCCATAGCCTGGCCTACAACATCATGTTTGTGGCCTCGGTATCCACGCTTCTCTTCAACATCAATCCCCTGATGCGTTTTGATGGATATTACATTTTATCGGACCTGCTTGAAATTCCAAACCTGAACCAACGATCCCAACTCCAGCTTCAGGCCTGGTGCGAGCGGTTTCTATTTGGAATAAAGAACCCATCTGCGCCAGCAGGAAGCAGGAGGGAGGCTGCGTGGCTCGGCGTCTTTGGGGTGGCCAGCGGCATTTATCGCGTGGTTGTTTTCACGGGGATCCTCCTGGTGGTTGCAGACCGGTTTTTGATCGTCGGCTTGGTCATGGCGGCCTTTTGCCTGGTTTCATGGACCTTCATGCCCCTGTTCAAATTGACGCGGTACCTGGCCTTCAACCCTCGTCTGGAGCGGGTTCGCGCCCGGGCCATCGGGGTGTCGCTGGGCTTGTTTTCCTGTCTCCTTGTCCTTCTGGCAGTGGTTCCATTTCCCCATTCCCTTCGCGCCCCGGGTATCGTGAAGGCCACCCAGCGGACGGACACAGTCAATGAGGCGCCGGGCAGGGTGGTTCTGCTCTGCGCTGAACCCGGCGCCTGGGTTCTCCAGGGCCAACCCCTCCTGGTTCTCACCAACCCGGAATTGACCCTCGCCATTTCAAATACCCGGGCACACCTCGACGAAATCAACGCCCGTCTGCGACTGGCTCAGGATGAGGATCCAGCGGATATTCAACCTTTGTCCCAATTGCATGATTCGGTTTCCTTCCAAATCCAAAAATTGCTTAAAGACCAGGAACATCTCATGGTAAAGGCCCGTCACGACGGCTTCTGGATTGCCCCCTCTCTTTCTGATTTTTCCGGCCGGTGGCTCCCTCAGGGCACGGAGTTGGGTCTTTTGGTCAATCCCGCTCATTTTGAGTTTCATGCCATCGTGGCTGAAGATGATGCCAAGGCATTGTTTGGAGCCCCGCTTCATCGTGCCAGTGTGAGACTGGCTGGCCAGGCAGATCAAAAATTGGCCGTCGGCTCCTGGAAAGTCATTCCCGGGGGGCAAAATATTCTGCCTTCCCCGGCCTTGGGTTGGGCGGGGGGTGGAGATGTGCCTGTCAGCACCCAGGAAAATCCCCAAGGCGATAAATCGGCGGAGCCTTTCTTTGAAGTCATCGCCGGGTTGAATCCCGGAGGTTCCCGCCAGGTCATGGATGGTCGTTCGGGGAAAATATCCTTTCAACTGGCGCCCGAACCCCTGCTGCCGCGCTGGACCCGGAGCCTGTGGCAGTTGTTACAGAAGCGATACGAGTTGTGAGCCATGCTGGAAATTCCCACCCAGGATTACCGGCGCAGTCATTTCCGGGGAGCGCCTTCGCCCCCGAGGGGATTGGATGCTGCAGTCAACCGCGCCCTGGGCCGTTTCAAGCGACGCTCCTTCGTGCTCAATAAAATCCGTGACCAAGCATGGCAGGCGCTGGGGTTGGAATCGGAAATGGCGGCGTTGACAGATGCGGCGTTGCGCAAACGACTCCTGGAAAGCCGGGAAACCTTTCGACGCAGGGGAATGGTCGGCGAGGTGAATCTGCTTTCCGCGCTGGCAGCCATGCGCGAGGCATCGGACCGGGTACTGGGACTGCGTCCGTTCCCGGTGCAACTCATGGGGGCACTCACCCTGCATCGCGGCTGCCTGGCTGAAATGGCCACCGGCGAGGGAAAGACCCTCACGGCCGGACTGGCTGCGGTCCTGATGGGTTGGACACGGCTGCCGTGCCATGTGATCACGGTGAATGATTACCTTGTCCAGCGGGATGCACGCTGGCTGGAGCCATTTTATCATTATTGCGGCATACGCGTGGGTTACGTGGACGCATCACAAGGGCCGGCTGAACGTTTGAAAAACTACGGCTGCGATGTGACCTATGTCACCAGCAAGGAGCTGCTGGCGGATTTTCTTCGGGACCGGCTTGCCTTTGGGAAAATGCAGCACCCCACGCGCCGCCTGATCCGGCACATGCTCATGCCCAAACAACGTGCGGATGGCTTGGTATTGCGGGGGTTGCACTCTGCGATTGTGGACGAAGCGGACAGCATCTTGATTGATGAGGCTGTCACTCCGCTCATCATTGCTGCGCCCCATGAGAATCCGTGCCTTCGTGAAGCCACGCGCCTGGCGCGGGATTTGGCGCAAAACCTCCAAAGTGGCAGGGATTACCAGGCGGATCCCCGGCACAAGGAAATTGAACTGACCCGCGAGGGGACTGGAAAGCTGGTCGAGGAAGCTTCAAGGCTGCCGGGGTTGTGGAAAGGCCGGGACCGCAGGCTGGAACTGGTGGTTCAGGCTCTGGTGGCGCGGGAGTTTTTTCATTGCGGCAGCCAGTACATTATTGAGAACAACCAAGTGGTGATCGTGGATGAATTCACGGGCCGACCCATGCCCCAGCGAACCTGGCGCGAGGGCATGCATCAAGCCATTGAAGCCAAGGAAAATCTGTCCATTACCGACCCTTCTGAAACCATTGCCCGCCTGAGTTTTCAACGCTTTTTCCGTTGTTTCGAGCGGCTGGCTGGCATGACGGGCACCGCAAGCGAGGCTGCCGATGAGTTTTGGCATATTTATGGCCTTGCCACCCTGCGTATCCCGCCTAATCGCCCCTGTATCCGGCAGCACTGGCCCGACCGCTATTTCCGTGATGAAAAGAGCAAGGTTGCGGCGGCTCTTTTGGAAATTGAACGCCTCCACGGCATTGGCAGACCCGTGCTGGTGGGAACCCGCAGCGTGAATGCCAGCGAACAACTTTGGAAAGCACTGACGGATCGCGGCCACCAGGCCAGGCTCTTGAATGCCGCCAGGCTCGATGAGGAAGCTGCAACGGTGGCCCTGGCGGGCGAACGGGGACGCATCACTATCGCAACCAATATGGCTGGCCGGGGAACCGATATCAAACTGGGTTCGGGAGTTGCCGACCTGGGAGGCTTGCATGTTCTGGCCTTGGAACGGTTTGAATCTGGACGGGTTGACCGACAGTTGTATGGCAGGTCCGCCCGCCAGGGTGACCCCGGTACCGCTCAGGCTTTTGTGAGCGCTGAGGATGAATTACCGCGCAAATACCTGAATCCCACTCTTCGTGGCCTTTTTCAGGGAATGTGCCAATCCAATGTTCCTGGTTCCCTCCATGTTTGCTCGTTTCTTATTCATCATGCGCAAGCCAAGGCGCAGAATGCCGCCTTCAAACAAAGGCAGGATGTCATGCGCGCCGATGTGTGGATGGACCAGGCTTTGTCCTTTGCCGGCAACCCTTTCGGTTGATCGGTAATTCAGCCCTGACCGGATTTGCACGCGAGTGAATTCCAAGTGTCAAGGACCATACCCCCGATTATCCCGAAAAGCGAAATGGAAAGGGTCAAAATGCGGCAAGATGCTGGAGCGAAAACTCTTTGAAAAAATCGAAGCCATACCCGAAGCGGTCTGGTGAGATTTTTCCAAAAAATTTGCGCCCAGTAGATTGGCGCAGATTGGCATTTTGAATTTCGCTTTTCGGGATAATAAGTCCATGTCCAGTGCCGAGGATTTCATCATCGCATGAAATCAGGAATGAGTGTAATGAGGGAGTTTGCCTTTCTGCATGGCTTTTTGGCGCCTCAAATACCCCAACATTCCCAACGCCACCAAGCCAACGGAGGCCAATTGATAGCCTGAGAACGGGCCGATGATTCGAGGCGTGTCCCGCAGGAATTCATGAAAAAACCGAAAGAGGCCATAGGCCACAAGGTAGATATGAAATAATTGGCCGGGGGCAACCTTTCCCCAGCGCAGCAGCAAGGCAACAAAAAGCATCATGGCATTAAAAAGAAACTCCAATGGCACGGCGGGCCACCGGGGAACCCCATTGGCATCGTTCAACGTGTACCAGGAGGGTTCGCACACACGCCCGAGGCAACAACCCGTTAAAAAACATCCGGCACGACCGAGCATGATGCCAAACGGCACGAGCACGGCAAACCAGTCCCCGGTGATTGCGTCGCATTTCAGGAGGCGCTTGCTGATTTCCACGGCTCCATAGCCGCCGATCAAAGCCCCCGTGATGGATTTGCCGGTTGCAAGAACCAACCAACGATTTGGATCCCGCCAATGCAACCAGCCCTCGGCGCCGAGATACACCAGTTTGGCTCCAAGAAATGCGCCAACAAGCGCCGAGATGTAAACCATGAAAAGCCGTTCGTCGCGGCGCGCCATCCGTGACCAGAAGACAATGCCCGCAAAAATCCCGCCGAGCATCAGCCACCCGTAGGCGGTTGATGCAGTACTTTTAAAAGCAAATAACAAGGGTGTGCTCCTCCCATTGAAATGAACCGCATGAATGCCTCTTGACCGGAAGGAATCGGGACCCCTTGCGCCCGCGGTAAACGGGAATAGGGGATGACCTTGCCGGCCATTGCTGCCACCCCCCAGACAATTCTGATTGCTGGTTTTTTAAACCGCCGTCGTCTTTGGCGCCAGGCTTTGACATGTTTCTTTCGAAAGTCGCTTCGCAAAAGTCGGTGCCTGGGCTTAATTGCCCCGACCCATTCTCATTTTTTTTGGCAATCCGCAAAGCCTGAATAGTACCGGCAAAAGGAATCCAATTGCCCATCAGGACGGATGACATGGGTGCAACAGCGGTCAATGCGGTCTTCATCCCACGTGAACGCATCCATGAATGGCTTGATAAACAGCCGAAAAGTATGAGTTTCATCCAGTTCAAATAACCTGAGCAGCTCACCAAGAGGCTCGGAATCACATCCGCACTTTATCAAATCCTCAAGTTTGTACCGGATTTTGGTTCCCAAAAATTCCTGGAGGTTTTTAAAGTCTATGAAATCACTCACAGAGCGTGTCTGCCCGCCCACTTTGAGAAGGTACCCGATGGTCGCGCAGTTGGGGTCACCACAGGGCAGCGGGGTGAAATCCTCGAATTTCAATTTTCCAGAGGATTGGGAGACGGCGGCCAGAATGACATCCGCCGTGTTCAACCGGGTCTTGGGCGGACTGGGAATGCGTCCGCTGCCGAATATCGGTTGAAATGAAATCCCCCGCACATTGGAATAACCCAACCCGAATTCAACGGCATCCCACAGTCCCGCGAGGTTTTCATGGGTCACCGTCATGGCCAGAGTGACGGGCAATTGCATTTCAGCGCAACGCTCAAGGCACCGTTGGCGGGTCGTTCGCAAATCCGCCCCGCGCAAATTTTTTTGCCCGGCTTCATGGGTGCCATCGAATTGAAGATACAATTGAAATTTTCCATATTGAAACCCGCCAGCCAGCCTGGATTTGAAATCGTCATCGTTTGCGATGCGAACGCCGTTGGTATTTAAGAGGACATAATCAATGCCGGGATTGGCGTGCAACCAGTGAAGCAGCTCAAAAAATTGCGGGTGCAAAGTCGGTTCACCCCCCGAAAGTTGCAGGATTTCGATTTTCCCCTTGCGGTCAATGACGCCTTGGATGCGCTCTTGAAGGTTTTCCAAAGGAACGGCATCCACCGCATGACCGGTTCGGTGGGGTGAATTGGCATAGCAGGTTGGACAAGTTAAGTTGCAGGAGTTGACAATTTCGATCAGGGCCAGGCATGTGGAAAGTTTATTCATCACTCCAAGGGCTTCGCCCGGATTGGCGTTGCGTCCAAGAGTTCCCCGATGGCCTCCGTCAGAAGAAATGCAAAGACCCGGCCCGCACTCACGGGAATTCCCGGGTTTTCCAACGGAAAGCCAATGAAAACGCGCGTCAGATGCAATGCAAACGCTGGCTTCCCCATGATCGGGACAAATGCGCCTCAGAAAAACCTGCGGTTGGAGCCCTCCGGTCCGCCAGACCTCCGCCGGACAGACAGACAGGCACAATGGACATCGTGATTGGGTTTTTTTGAGCAACACGTCCCTGATGTTTAAATTCATTTGCCGTCCTCAAAAGCCATTCCGGGGGAGAATTATCAGGCAGCCTACAAATAGGATTCCACAATAAACAACAACCATGCCAAATGAAAAAAGAATGCCGCAGACAATGAATGATGGATTGGTTTTGGCAAAAATTGCAGACAAGGCAAATCCAGCAATCAAGGCGCCCAAAAATGGGAAGGCCAAAATCCCCCCATTGAGACCTGCTTTGGCCGCGAGCAAAGCCAAAGCCGGCCCGGCAAAAAACGCGGTCCAAAAGACCAGCCACCGAATCGGCCTTTTTTGCATGAATGGCAGCATCCAGCTTAATTGAGAAGGCGGCAACAAAACACGTCCACAGTGGGGACAAGCCTGGAAAACCTGCTCATCGGGCAGATCATTTTGACAGTGGAAACATTTCATATGGATTGCTTGTCCAAAATTTGAACGGGAAACTCCTCCTTTAAGGCACCCTACTCACCCTGGAATTCCAGCCGGAATGATTTGAAGACAGACCGGCGCATGCCTTTTGAGACCGGCAGGCCAAACGCAACATCCCTGTTGCTCTTCAATTCTTTCAAGCATCAAATTTGGCTGGGCCAATGACATCCTTTCAAGGTTTCAGGTGGGAGGCACAGTTCATCCGCTGCCACAGGCTACGGAGATGGCCGGCCTCTCCGACCTCTCGTTCAATTCGCTTTACAATAATGTCATTCATTCGGCAGGCTGATTTCAAGCCCTACTTTCATAAATCATTCGCGGGTCGTATTGGATGTAAACCTGGATTGGGTTTGCTTTGAAGGGCACCCCTGCGGGGTGGAAATTGGCGCACCAATTGCTTGAATTTTCAGCGTGAACAAACCGATTTCTCAAATTCAGGGCACAAATAATGCTTCTGAAAAATGCCTGTTTTGAGCCGTCACGAGTCGCAACAAGCCATTTGAATTTTTTCTGCCATGCAAATTGACTCTGACGCAGAAGCCATCGCACAACAGTTGAAAGCCAATCCTTTTTTAAGGATGGATCCTTCAAAACAATGGATTCGAGACCGCTTGGTGGGTTTGTTGAGTTCGGAAACCTTTTTGCCATCCTTGTCGCTGACCGTTTCCCGACTGTTGGAACTGGTGAAAAACGAGAATGCGACAATGGAAGAAATGGCGGTGGTGGTTCAGTTGGATGCGCCGTTGGCCGCACGGTGCCTGCGTGTGGCTTCCACGGCGCGGCACGGTGGGCATAATTTGGGTAGCATTCAGGATGCCTTGTTTCTCATAGGCACTGATGAAATCCGCCGGATAGCCTTTACCGTGGGTGTGCTGGACAGCTTTAAATCGCTGCGATTAAAAGTGAATTGGAGGCAATTTTGGCTTCATAGCGCCCTGGTGGCCCGGCTTTCAGAAAGGATTGCCGCCGGGTTCCGGGACACGAACGGCATGGAATACCTCACCGGCCTCTTGCATGACATCGGCAAATTGGTCATCCAAAGTTCCTTCCCAATGGAATTTGAGAAGGTCGTGATGCGAGCGGGCGAGCGCGGCTGTGGCCACTCCGCAGCCGAAATGGATATTCTTGGCATTGACCATGCCCGCATTGGCGCCGCGTTGTGCCAGTCCCTAAAACTGGACCGGCAAATTGTTCAAGGCGTGGGATTCCATCACCAGGCCGCACACCCCGCACATACCGGGGATCCCGAGGGTGATTTGGGATTCCTGGCTTGCTGCGTGAGTGTGGCTGACACTTTGGCCAACATGGGGGATGTCAGCATGGGTGGACATTGCAAGACAGCCGCCACACTGGACGATCAACCCGAATGGCAAAACCTCACCACCTTCTTCAACTGCCGGGGTTTGAGCCTGAATTTAAAAGAGGAAATATCCGTGGTAACCCGGGAAATGGATTTGTTGCAATCTTAAAACCGCTCCCCAACCAGCAGGCATCGAGGCTTTCCTCTTAAAATCAAGTCAGTGAACCATTACCGTTGCAAAACGGCAATGGCCGACCAACCATCAGGGGGTTTTCTCCGCAAGCAAGGGCTTGAGCACTGATTCAATATCCCCTTCCTCCACCCCTCCCACATGTGTCCATACCACCTTCCCGCTTCGGTTCAGGATGAATGTGGTGGGCAGTAAATCTCCCGCTTGGAACTGGGTAAGCATTTCAGTTGTGGCCAACCCTACCGGATAATTGATACCCAATTTTTTGGCGGCCTCAGCCACCACACCGATCCCCCCGTCATCCACTGAAGCACCGATGAATTGCAAACCTTGGTCGGAATACTTTTTTTGAAGGTCGGCAAATCCAGGAATTTCCAAACGGCATGGCCCACACCAAGTCGCCCAAAAATTAACGACAACCACTTTGCCTTTGTAATCTGTTGATTGGATGGTGGTTCCATTAATATCCTTAAAGGACCAGCTTGGCGACAAATTGGACTTGGCAGCGGCGACTGTTTCAAGATCACTCCCTGCCTGGGAAGTCCTGACACCCGCAAAAACTGCCAGGGCTGCAATTGGAAGAAACTTCATCAATTTGATTCTTTTCATACCCATTAGACCGTCATCCGGCCATTTAATTACACTTTTTTTGAAAAAAACTTCAAATCCCTCTTCTGAAAACAGAAACCGCCCGAATTGGCTGAATTTAAGCGAGTTAAACAAGCCATGCTGCCGGATTTTTAACTTGAATGGGTCGCAATAGCTTGACGTGCCATTGCCTTGCAAAAGGTTAAGAAAGAAGTCTATCGAGTGTTTTCAAAAGCCAAACGCCACGCCCATGGGATAAAATCCATTATTTTGAGAAGAAGACCTTGCGATCGAAAGGAAAAGGAACGTTGCAAAAACCCGGCAACGGCAAGGCGGCGGGAAAAGGCAGCATCACAAGCTGTGGCAATACGGCTTTGAGCCTGGGCCCAAGAAAGGGCGCCACGACTCCATTCCATCAAATGGGGAATCGCCAATTCGGCGGATTCAAAAGCCATGGACATGCCATTGCCGGTCAGGGGCGGGATCATGGTGATGGAGTCTCCCACACATGGAAGCGGATGATTTGCGGCCCGGAGCGGGTCCAAAGAGATTCCAGCCATGGAACAAAATGAAGCCTCGTCCCATTGTGCATGAGCCAGGCGCTGGTGGAGAATGGACCCCGGATTCCCGCAAAGCGCGGCGCGAACTGATTTCGGCGAATCCAAGGGGTCGCCGCGCAGGAGGCCGCAAACATTCACCACGCCGCCGCCCACATGGCAGAGACCCACATAACCCATGGAACTGAAATGCAACTCCAATCCTGCCCGTAGGGGAATGTTCTGTCCGTGCATTTTTACGCCGATCCAAGGCTGGCCCACGGTGGTGGCGTGGCGGCGTCGCCCAGTGGCACAGACGAGGCCTTCATCGCAAGATTCACCCCGCCATCGGCTCCCCACGCATAAATCACCCCCCAAGGCGGAGAATGTTTTGGCCAATTCCAAGTCCAAAACATGCCGGGAAATGCAAAGCGCAGGTTCCGGCAGTTCATGAATGACTCCGGCGCAATATTCAGTATGAAAAGCTGCGGTATGGGCCTCGACCGCGCCAAGCTCCAGAAGTCTTTTTTCAGTCCCGAGCCGCTCCAAGGCGGGCCTTCCCCTGCCGCTGATAAATTCCCCACATACCCGATGCCTGGGGTAATGGCCGGCCTCATGCAACCTTACGGGTATTCCATTCCGGCGCAATCCGATGCCGAGTGCCAGGCCCGCGAGGCCTCCGCCGGCAATGGTGATGGATCGGGTCATGGCGCTGCTGGTTTTTTAATGGCGAAAAACAGGTGGCTGAACAATCCTCCGCGCCTTTCCTCAAGCCGCCATTGATTGTCCTTGGGCCAAAGGTTAGTCAATTCATCCCCATAAAATCCCGCCTTGATGCTGGCCAGGCCATCATGACGTGTCACACGGTTGCATCCCAGAAGGGCCAAAAGGGTGGCGCCCATTCCGGGCCAGCGCATGCGTCGCGGCTCCAGTGCAATAAAACACCGGCTTGAAACAGCCGCCTTCTGGAACAGCGCCTTCAAGTCATCAAAAGCCAGGTGATGCAGAAAAAGATTGGCCACGATCAAGTCGTGGCTCTCCGGGCCGGGTTGCCAATCGCGAATATCCATTGCCAGCGCGGTGACAGGCCATCCCAGCGCTGACATGATCCCAATCGTGCCCGGCGATAAACATGGCTGGCGATCCAACGCGATAATCTTCACCCCAGGCCAAAACCGGTGGCAACGCCGTGCCAATTCAAGGGTAAAAAGCCCGTCACCAGCACCGAGTTCCAAAATTGAGGTTGGGGCCAGGCGGGACCTGGCTGTTTGAAATTTTCGTGTCATGATCCCGGCATGGCCCATCCAGGCATTGATGCGTTTCAGATCAGCGCGTGAACGCCTTGCCTCCGGGTGATCTGAAGGCATGGCATCCAGCCATTCGGGCTCCAGTTGCCTGGGTTTCATGTTGTCACTTCCAGAAGGGCGCCATGACAACTGAAACCGGCGCCAAAGGAGGACATCCACCAAAAACCGTCCGGCACCGAGTCCTGCAATGCCTTTTGTAAAACAAAATAAACCGTGGGGCTGCTGATGTTGCCATACTCCCTCAACACGGCAGAGCTATGGCGCACATCCTCCTCCGAAAGGCCCAAATTTCTGCGCAGGGCCAGCAGAACATCACGCCCGCCGGCATGCAGTATCCAGCCTCGAATCTGGATGGGCTCCACGTTTGCCCCGGCCAGCATGGCTTGGAGCAAACGCCCCGCAGCCACACCGGCCACCTCGGGCACCTGCGGCATCAGGATGTTGCGCAGCATCCCATTTTTGTGGCTGAAACGCAAAATATCGCGCTGGCTTGGATCAAGGTGGGAAGCAGAATTGCGCCACTCGACACGCCGGTTTTGACGTGGCGAATCCCTCTCCAGAACGGCGGCGCCTGCGCCATCGCCAAAAAGACAGGCGCTGATCAGGACCCCGGGATCGTTATCCAGAAAAAATGCGGCGCTGCAAACCTCCACACAAATGGAAAGAACCCGACCGGCTTTTCCTCCTGCAAGCAGGGCATCCGCCGTCCGCAGGTTGGGCAGGGCTGCCCCGCATCCCTGGCCGACCAGGTCCAATGCCAAAATACCGGGTTTCATCCGCAATTGCTCGCACACATAACTCGTCAGGCCCGGACACAAATAACCCGTGCAAGTGCTCACCAGCAGCGCATCCATTTCGGAACCTTTAAAGCCAGCCTGATCCAGAGCCTTTTGGGCCGCCTCCACGGCCAATGCAGGGGCATGTAGCGCAAACCGCTCTTGAAGCCGGTCGGGATTTGATAAAAAAACCTCCTCCAAAGTCCCCAAGGCCAGGTGCCTGGAGGTTATTCCGTTGTCACCGCACAAAACTTTTTTCAGGATGGCTCTTGAACGCAGGGTCAGGTCGCCAAACTGGGGGGAACATTGAATAGCCTGCCATCCCTGCTTTTGATCGTACCGTTGCGTTGGAGCCGCTATGCCAATGCCAGTGATAAACACAATGGCGGGAATGTACTACGAAATGGCATTCCGCGCCAGCAAGGCATTGAAACTTTTCCAATGACAAAGGTATTAACCCCTCTTCTGCCAGCCTCTCACTTCAAAAACCGCAAGCAGACTTGGGGAATGAGTCAACTCTGCTGAAAATCATTTCACCTTGCCCCTCTTGGAACAGGCGAATCTTCCAGCCAATTACCCTACCAAAAGTTCCTGCCGAAGGCATGCATGATTCAATCCCAAACCAGACCCAAACCAGACCATCAGGTGGAAGTCAATTTGGCGTTTTCTTTTTGCGCCAGTGTGGTTTTGATGATTCCCAGAAGACTGTCATGGTTGATCGGTTTGTTGAAGAAACCTACCGCACCACATTTGGTCGCGCGTTCCTTGATACTGGGATCATCATTTCCGGTGATGACCAGGATGGGAATTTCCTTGGCCGCATCCAGCCGGCCAAACCATTCCATGATCCTGAACCCGTCCCATGGGATCCCAATCACCTCCGGAGGAAAAGTAAGGTCCAAAAGGATGAGGTCAGGCGATTCTTTGCGAACCAGAGCCACCGCCTCGGTGCCGTCCATGGCGGCAACAACCCTGTAACCTGCCCCTTCGAGCTTTAGGGAAAGCGTTTTGATGACAATTTCGTTGTCATCCACCACAAGAATGGTTTTTCGCGGGGCGTTTGCAGGGTCAATGTTCATATACATAATGGTAACGATCCAAACATGCCAGATCGATACCTAAATGCAGCAAGTGGAGTACCAAACTATCATTGGATTTCATGAAACCATTCTCTGGAGCGGAGTGGAATGCAGAAGGATTGTTGAAATTCCGCCCTGCGGCAGGCTTTGCCAAAGGCATGCTATGGGTTGAATGATAACATTTTATCAATATCCATTCTTGCGCTTTGCCTCGACATCGGTATGGGTCTAGCATGTGGGTTGTGAGCAATACCTATTATGTGGCTGGCGAAGAGCGGGCGGCAAAGGTGAATGACCTGTTTGCACGCATTGCGCGTCGTTACGATTTATTGAATGACCTGCAAAGTTTTGGTTTGCACAGAAATTGGAAGCATCGCGTCGTGAATCTGGCCAATGTCCAGCATCATGACAAAGCGCTGGATTTGTGTTGCGGAACCGGGGATATCAGTTTTGCACTGGCAGCGAAAGGCGCTGAAACAGTGGGGTTGGATTTCAGCCAGGAAATGCTTGCCGTTGCACAAAAGCGTGGCAATCCCCAACATGGCGCCAATCCGGCCTTTATCCAGGGGGACGCCCAAAAGCTCCCATTTCCTGATGCTTCTTTTGATATTGTGACCATGGGCTATGGTTTGCGCAATTTGGCAAGTTGGGAACAAGGTTTGGAGGAAATGACCCGGGTGGCCAAACCCGGAGGACGAATCCTTGTTCTTGATTTTGGCAAACCGGCCAATTCACTCTGGAGAACCGCCTATTTTACCCATCTCAAGATGTCGGTGCCGCTAATCGGCCTGCTTTTTTGCGGCAACGCATCCGCTTACGCCTATATTTTGGAATCCCTGAAGCATTATCCCGCTCAAAAGGGGGTGGAAGCCCACATGCACAAAATGGGTTTGGCCCGGATTCAAACCATCAACATCCTGGGGGGTGCCATGGCCATCAATTTTGCACAAAAACCAACCTCTTCCGGGCGGTAGAGCATTGACAGAAAAGATGTGGCGATGGGCTGCGAGACTTTTTACACCGGGCAAGCTTTTGGTGAAGGCCGAGGCTTGAAAACCTTGCAATTGAACCGAAAGAACGCCCCAGCCAAAAAACTGCTTCTCTTCAAACCAAGCACACCGCCCCATCTTTGAGGGCAACGCTTTATTGATGAACCACTGACTGCTTTACGGACCCAACCTTGAAATTCAGTGTATCCGTGTCAGCAACCCCTGAATGGCTAGGCAGTCTGGCTGTGATAGACCGCAGGGATGTCAGGGATTTTTGAAATGGGCGGTTTGTCCCGTCTTACCCCGTGACCCAAAGCGCCAGCCTACTCAATGCCTAAGAGCCTGTCTGAAAATTGCGAGGGGTGCTGCGACTGGGGATTTTGGCTTTGGGCGAGGCGGAGCTGTCGGCGCATCCCCGCAGCGGGCTGTAACGACAGCGACAACAAAGCCCAAGGGCAAAAGCACCGTCGCCCGGCTTGTCCCGCCATAGCCCAAAGGGCGACGGCGAAAGGTTTTCGAGCAAAATGCCGCCTGGCTTTGTTGCTCCTGGGTCGAAGACCCATGAAGGGTATTCTGCCTCGTCGCGCCTCGCCATCCAGCCTTTTACTCGAAAACAGCACCCATCGGAATTTTCAGACAGGCTCTAAAGGCCGAGCCATAAAGCAAACACTTTTCACCCATATCCTGCAGGGTCTTAGGGGTCTTAAGTCATTTGCACCAGGATTCTAAAATGGGCTTTGTGATTTATCAGTCTTTGGCCCGCTCGTTTCAGGGGAATTGTTCAACAGTGTTGGTTGGTTTGGGCAAAATGGCTTGGGAACTTGGCTGCCCAATTCAAGCAGCACCCAAAAAAGCGCTGCGGTGGGCAATTGAAAAAGACCGCCATCAAACCAAAAGGCGACGAGCATGGCGAGCGCGCCGGAGCGACAAGCGACGCGTAGTGTAGCCAACTCGTCTGCGGGTTCAACGGGTGTCACGCCCGATGTTCCCGCTGGCGACGAGACGCTACCACAACCCCCAGCCGAAAAGGCTTCGTTACGGTGGTTGGTTCTAAAGCACAACGCCACATAAGCCAGGAAACAAATCAGCGCGGGAATGCCCAACTGAGTTCCAATCATCAAGTAATCATTCGTGGTGATGGCGGCTGCGCCATCTTCTGGAGGGTGATAATGATCTTGATAAATTTGAATGGAATTGTTCCAGCCAACACCGAATGGATGGTCACGCATGATTTCAAACCCAGCTTTCCAGGCGGCTACACGGTGCTGTGCGGAAGGGCGGCCCAAGTCCGCACGCTTGATGAACCACGGAGCGGAATCCGGCGTTCTGCCCCAGCACAACAATACCACCGCTGCGGCAAGAACCATCAAAACCAAAAAATACCAGATTGTTTTCGATTTGTGCTTTACACTTTCTGCATTTGTCTGCCTGGCCAGATATAGCAGCCCAATGGCTGTGCCCAGCAAGGCGCCGCGCGAATAACTCATTACCAGCCCCACGCCCATCATTCCCACTGCAATAAAAAGAAAGATTTGGAGGTACATGCTTTGCGAATCCCTGACTATATTCTCCGCAGATTGCGCCGATTTTCGCCGATTGAAAAAGGGAAGGAATCTGCGGAAATCTGCGCAATCTGTGGATGCCGTCTCCGGCAACTTTGAACTTTTAAATTTGGGCTTTAGACTGGCAACGAGAAATCCGATGGCGAGCAGCGTTCCAGCGCTCATCAACATGCCGTAAATGTTGGGATTATTCCAAAGCCCCATCCAGCGTGGACCGTGATAAAAATTATCGGACATGTCCAGATGCCACCATGATGAGAAAGCAAGCAGTCCAATCAAACCAACCAGGAAGTTTATGATTGCCGATTTACGATTTACGAGTTCAGGCACATTTTCGTGACCAGCCACGTGGCTGCAATCTGCCTTCAACGCAAAACAAGCTCCTTTTCCCAGAGTCACCCCAAACACAAGTATGATGGCATCCAATACCGGTCTGGAAGCCGTGTAGCGGATGAAATAAGCAGTCAAGGCGATGGGCAAAAAGACAAGGATCGGCCAGTTCTTATGGCGAAAGGTCAGGAAAATAAAAGTGCCGCACCAAAATGTAAGGCAGGCCAGAAGTATCCGTTGCAAGGATACAGCCGCCGCCGCCCATTCATGAAAAACACCGCTTTCACGCTGCAAGATGAATTCAAACAAACAAAAGGCCACGATGGTCAATACCAACATGGTCGGGCCAACGCCGTTCTGGTTCATTGTGCCGGTGCCGACGTGGATGCTCTTTTGTGTTGTCGCCAAAGCCTAATCAATATTGCGCAGCTGCCAATGAGCAAATACGCCAGAATACCTTTCATGAGGGCGTCGGAAGTTTGCGGCGAAATTGGCAGCGCATCTGTAAGGTTACCTAAACAGGGACATGTTTTATGCACATTAAGCCAAAATAAGCCGATTCGATAAATCAAGAAAATGGTGGCAAGCCACGCAATCAGCCATGCCTTTATTGCGGTAGCATCGCAAAACAAACAAACACACGCAATTATCACTTCAATTATGCCTGCGTTGAAGAGGACTAAGCGGTATGGAATGAAGAGAACCGGGTCAGTTTGTTTTAGAATTAATGCAACTCCGCATGCACTAACAATTTTTGCAACAGCAGCCAACAATAACAAAACAGCTACTGATTGAAAATACATGCAAATTACAAGCCTTGGATTGCTTAGTCGGACAGGAGGCGAGCACATAATGTCTGGCTCTATTGGTCAGGATTTTTTTCTTGTCAACGCGCATTTTATTTTCGTTAGCGCCTTAGCCTAAAGTAGAAGTGTGTATTCCAACGTATTTCTTTGCAGCACATGTAACTTCGCTTCCACATTACTGCAAGTTTAATCAGGTGTTTCATCAGGACAAGAAAGGCTGGTGCGGCAATAGCGATACATGCCGCACCAGTTTTAATCTAAAGAACAGATAGGCAACTAGCATTTAGGTAACATTGGGCACACAACTGTCAGTATTAGGATTATATGATCCATTACCCTCACAGCAATTGTATTGTTTTGTGAGTATGACATTCTGAGCTTCCTTATCGCTGGCTGTTAGGCCTGGATTGCTATTTACAGCTTGAGATGCCTGCTCATAACTTGCCAAGCAGGCATCCACTGTTGTGCCAGGTGGTGGGGTCGCACCGTGGTGCAAGGAAACCCAAGCCGCTATCAAAGCCGTCCCGATGGCTCCTGCGAGCGCGATTAATGCTGCTCCAATTGCTTCACTCATAGTATTATGCTAATTTCGTTGTTTATTTGTTGTTTGTTTTTTGTCGCCACATAATTTGATTTATTATGTCGTAACAATTTCTCAGTTCTCTATTTCTTCCTATATTTTTTATAGAGGAAATAGAAAAATATATATGTTGTAAAAAGTAGAAGAAACAAAACAATCATTCTGATTTTCGCCGCCTGCTTGTCATCTGGGATATCAAGCCTAAGTAAACTCAGTTCAAGTTGATTTGTTATTGAATTTGATTGAATCCCGTTTGGAAGATAAAATTGAGAAAGTTCCAATTTGGTATTAAAATTCAGTGAACTAACAATAGTTTTTTTCATAATCTTCCCAGATTTATCCAAATCAAATATTCCATAGACATAATAGTGGTTCCTCGACGTTTTTAATGGGTAGTTATTCATGGTAGTTATAGTATGGAACCTCCAACTTGCCAGCGACAAAGTAGAGCATCGCGATCTGATACTCCGTGGATCGGTATCCCCGCGCCTTGCGC
>JAKAFL010000053.1 GCA_021817945.1 bacterium
CCAATCCATTCAAGGACTCGCTTCACGACGTTCGTTAGTCGTCCTGCGGCGCCAAAGTTCTTAACTTCGGCTTCCGTGATGGGTGAATTCTATCTTGACGCCGCTTTTCATATCAGCGCTGTGTTAGGCAGCATCATCGTGAACTCAAAACTCGCTTCGTCAAACGATAAATCGTGACAACGAAAGATGCACAAATAAAACCGACGACAAACGAAAAAATGCTACCGATGGCAAAATCAAACCACGGATCAGGAAATGGTCTCGGCTCCGCGCCGATGTCGCTGGTCAGCCAAAAGTAAAGTCCGGCGAGAATCAAAGGTGTGAAAGCCAGCGCAAGCAAAGTGCTGGTGCAAAGAAATGACAACGCCGGAAAAGCTCGCGCATCAAACCACGACGGCTGCGTCGTCAGCGGATGGTCTGTGGTGAAAATGCTCATGGCGCTCGATGCTGCCTAACGACCCAAAGCTGAGCCACGGCGACGGTGACTCCCGCCAACCCGAAACCCGCAGCGAAAACTGACAGGCGTAATCGGCGTTGGCTCCAGCGCTGTGTTAGGCCGCTTCTCCCTCATGCACCATCCTTCCGTTTTGGGCCTGAATTCGGTGGCCATACAAATACCTGCCTCGCGCGCTTATTCAAGCGTGTGATGTAGGAAATCTCAAATGTAACTTCTGGCATGACGTTGACTCCAACCTTCGACAACTCAATCTTGCCGGTCTCGTGCTCTCCAATGTGCTGCTTCGGAAGTATAGCTGCCTGAACGCCTCCCTCCGCCATGATCTCAAGCTCTGTCACTGCTCCGCCCTCGTTTGTGAACTCCCGATAAACATCCAGCCGATTAATCGCGGATGCGTGATTGGCACCGCCGCCGCGCCACTTAAAAAATGGCTCGCTGGCTCGTTCCTCAAGCTCGGCATCGCGACTTAGCTTCGCGGAATCGCGGCAATATGTGCGCCACTGGATGACGAGCGCAAGGCAGCCCGTGAATGTCCCAATCAGTCCAAGAATGAATGCGGCTATCGTCATAGCGGCCTAACGACCAAAAGCTGAGCCACGCCGACGGTGACTTCCGCCAACCAAAACTCCGAAGCGGAAACTGCAAGGCGTAACCGGCGTTGGCTCCTGGTCAATTGAAAAGCGGACGACGGACAGGATCGAAGCATTTCGGTTCTCAATTAAGGAACAATTCGTATCCTGCCATCGTCCGCAAAGCCTATTAACCATAAACAATGAAAGGTTCGTTATGACTAACTCTTCCTCTATAGCATGGTTGGGCCTCGATGCCCACTCCCAAAATTGTCTCCTCGCCCAGCTCGATGACCACGGCATCGAACGTCAGTGGTGGCGCTTTCGCACCCAACCCGACGCCCTCATTCAACACGTCCAAGCCATCCCCGCCAAGGACAAACGCCTCATGCTTGAAGAAACCAATCTCGCCCGCTGGATCGCCCAGCTCCTGCGGCCGCATGTCCAGCAACTCGTCGTCTGCGATGCCCGCCATAATCGCCTCATCAGCTCGCATCCCAACAAACACGACCGCCGCGATGCCTTCGCCCTGGCCAGACTCTTGCGACTCAATGAATACAAACCCGTCTGGCAGCCCACCGACGACTCGCGCGTCCTCCTCAAACGCGCCGCCCAGGCTTACGATGATGCCGTTCGCCGTCAGACCCGCCTCAAGCTCCAGATCAAATCCCTCTTCCAACACTGGGGCCTCTTCCCCGCCGGGGCCTCCGTCTTCTCGACCGCCGACCGCCCACGCTGGCTTCAACAATTGCCCCATGACCTGTTGCGTTCCCAGGCGCGCCTCCTCTATCAATCCCTGGATCAGGCACTCCTCGACCAACATCAAGCCCGTCGCCTCTTGCTCCAAGCCGGCCGGCCCTTTCCCGAAATCCAGCACCTGCAAACCGTCCCGGGCGTCGGCGTCATCGGCGCGCATCTCTTTGTCGCCTTCGTCGTGGATCCTTCCCGCTTCAAAGATTTTTCCAAGCTCACCCGTTTCTGTCGCCTCGCCATCCGCGACCAGTCCAGCGACGGCAAACCCCTGGGCTTTGAACAACTCGACCGCCAGGGCCATTCCCTCTTGAAGGCCATCGCCTATCGCGCCTATCTCCAGGCCGCCAAACGCCAGCAAGGCCCCGTCTGGAATTTTTATCAAGCTTCCCTCCGCCAGGTCGGTTCCACCACGCATGCGCGGCTCAACACCCAACGCAAAATCATCAAGGTGATGTGGACCCTCTGGCTGCAGCAAACCGACTTTGATCCCAACGAGTTTTCCCACGCCCAGACATAATCAGCGAATCGCCCTGTGCAACGCGGTCCCTGATTGGCCTTGAGCCGGCACGGCTCGCCATCGGGCGGAACGGGAGAAGCGTCGAGATCCCCACACAGCGCTGAACATTCAGTTCCAGCTCCTGATTGATCCCTCGCTTCCGTCATCTCCCCAGTGACCTTGAACCCTGGACCCACGTCCTTGAGTTCCCAATATCTGCCTGAGAGCGACGACTTTCACGCACGGTCAGTCGAATCCGCCATCCCTGTGGCCAGTCAGTCCGGCTTACGCCAATCCATTCAAGGACTCGCTTCACGACGTTCGTTAGTCGTCCTGCGGCGCCAAAGTTCTTAACTTCGGCTTCCGTGATGGGTGAATTCTATCTTGACGCCGCTTTTCATATCAGCGCTGTGTTAGGCAGCATCATCGTGAACTCAAAACTCGCTTCGTCAAACGATAAATCGTGACAACGAAAGATGCACAAATAAAACCGACGACAAACGAAAAAATGCTACCGATGGCAAAATCAAACCACGGATCAGGAAATGGTCTCGGCTCCGCGCCGATGTCGCTGGTCAGCCAAAAGTAAAGTCCGGCGAGAATCAAAGGTGTGAAAGCCAGCGCAAGCAAAGTGCTGGTGCAAAGAAATGACAACGCCGGAAAAGCTCGCGCATCAAACCACGACGGCTGCGTCGTCAGCGGATGGTCTGTGGTGAAAATGCTCATGGCGCTCGATGCTGCCTAACTGTTTTTATATGATGGCCAGTCGTATAGTCGGACTGTCATAAGTGGTTGCAAATCAATGGAAATCATCCTAATTATACGACTGGCGGTTTTATAGTTCAAGCCGAAATTCCAGGATTATTCACCGGGTTGGACCGTATTTGTCCAACCCCCTGCTCCATGCTCGCTCAAAAACCATATGCATCCCGACCAAGCCGTTCAACAATTGCGCCAGGTCCTGCGACGTCAGCACAAAAGCCTCGCCACCGAATCCATGTATGCTCACTGGCTCCGCCACTATATGAATGCCCTGCGCCAGATGCCCCCGGATCTGCCCAGCCGCCAGAAACTCGAACGCTTCCTCTCGGACCTGGCTTGCGAGCGGAATGTCGCGGCCAGCACTCAAAACCAGGCTCTCAATGCCATCCTCTTCTTCTACAAGGAGGTGCTCAACCAGCCCGTCCACGGCGTCGACGCCCTGCGCGCCAAATGCCTCGCCCGTCTCCGTCACGCGCCCACTCCCGCCCAAACCCACGCGCTCCTGCGGGCCATCCCCGACCACGGCGGCCACCCCACCAATCTCATCGCCCGCCTCCTCTACGGTTGCGGGTTGCGCGTCTGCGAACCCCTCAACCTGCGCATCAAGGACCTCAATCTCGACGCCCTCACCTTGTGCATCCGCGGCGCCAAGGGCGGCAAGGACCGCGTCGTTTCCATCCCCCCTTCCCTCCGGCCCGAACTGCTCCAGCAAATCGAATTTGCCCGCGTTCTCTGGCAACGCGACTACCACAATCGCCTCCCCCTCATGCTCCCCCACCAATTGGCCGCCAAATTCCCCGAATTCCAATTCAACTGGTCCTGGGCCTGGCTCTTCCCCGCTCATCAGCCCTGCTCGGATCCCCGCTCCGGCCTCCGGGTCCGCTTCCGCATGCACGAGGCCAACCTCCAACGCGCCGTCAAAATCGCCCGCCAGAAACTGGGCCTTTCCATTCTGCCCCATGAGCTGCGTCATGGCTACGCCACCCATTGCCTGGAACGCGGCGTCAATCCCCGCGCCATCCAACAGGCCATGGGGCACGCTTCCCTCGAAACCACCATGGGGTATTTGCATGCCGAATCCCTCAGCGTTCCCAGCCCCTTGGAATCCTTGCTCCCATTCAATCCGGGATTTCCCATTTGAATTGGTGCTCATGGTTCAATTTTGGTTTTCCGGCCGCTTTCGTGATTATCCTCCCAACCGTTGGTGGTGCAAGCCATTTTTCAGCGCCAAAATCGGGTATTTCAGATCTTTGAATCGTCGTTGCATCAACTGGCCATGGCTGCGGAACAGCGTAATGGATCGTTGGCATCTTTTATATCAAACCCAGTGGCCGGTTAAGAGATTTATGATTTTCGGATACATTTTCGGATTTTATATCCATTTTGAAAATGTCAGGTTTACAAGTTGTTATTTTTAAGTATCTTAATTGTGTTCTAGCATTTTTAGAAAGATTTTCGGCATATTTGGTTTTCATGCATGTTTACCGGCAGCCCAGTGCGATGGAACCTCTGCTTCCCAAGGGGCAGGGCATCCGTCTTTCTGAACTGACCTGTGAAATACTGAAGGCGTCGGGCCGGCTGACCGGACAGGTTCATTCACCGCTGGTGCTCGAGCGCGTGGCGGATTTGGTCCGCGAAATGAACTGCTATTATTCCAACCTCATTGAAGGTCATAAAACCATACCCCGAGACATCGAACGGGCGATGAAACGCGACTTTGCGCAGGATCAAGCCCAGCGCGACAACCAGCAACTCAGTCTCGCGCACATTGCGGTGGAAAAACTCATGGAAGAGCGGCTTGCCGGAGAGGCGGTGGATGTTTATTCCACCGATTTTCTCTGCTGGCTTCACCGTGAGTTTTATACCCGGCTCCCGGAACCTTTGCATTGGGCTGTCACCAAGGGCGGCCAGCGTCACCAAATCCAACCCGGTGGCCTGCGCGATTTCATGGTGGATGTGGGCCGGCACACGCCGCCGGATTTTGAAGCACTGCCCAAGTTCCTTAATCGTTTCCACGCGTTCTATGGAGACAAACAGATTCTGGAAACCGACCGGCTGGTGGCCATCGCCGCCGCCCACCACCGGCTCGCGTGGATTCACCCGTTTGGCGATGGCAATGGCCGTGTTATCCGGCTTCAATCCCACGCGCAGATGATCCACCATGGCATTGTCGGCCACGGACTGTGGACCTTGTCGCGCGGCCTGGCCCGCGGGCGCCAGCGCTATTATGCGAGCCTCGCGGCGGCCGATCTGGGGCGGCGCGGCGATCTGGATGGGCGGGGCAATCTCTCGGATGCGGCCCTGGCCGATTTTTGCGTGTTCTTCCTTGAAACGATGCTCGACCAGATTCAGTTCATGAGCGGCCGGCTCGGCCTGCCCGCGCTGCGCACCCGCGTGGAACACTACTTCCGGTTCCAGGCTCTCCACCTCAGGCGCTATCGCGAGGAGGTCATGCGCGTGGCGCGCACGCTGGTGGAGGAAGGCGAAATACCCCGTTCACGGGTGAAAGAAATCACGGGCAAGGCCACCACTGTCTCCGTCGAAATCATCAAGCTGGGACTGGATCAGGGTTATTTTGAAACGCCCAGCCCCAAAGGCCCGCTACGCGTCGCCTTTCCGGCAAAAGTTCATGAGTTCTACTTCCCGCAACTATTCCTGGATTTGCCGGTCGAACCGGCGGAATGGAGAGAGGCATGAACCTGTTCAACAATCCATTTGGCCGCAAAAAGTCCGCACCCGCTCAAAACTCATGTTCTCCTTGACCCGGATCAGGAGGAAAACTGCGCTTTCACGCCGACACCGGTCCCAGCAATCAAAACCCATTCCCGCCTTGTCATAGAAGATCAGTACGCGCGTGCCTTGGGATATTTCCTGGCGCAGGCCCCTTGGGCTTGATGCTCTTGAGCGCGCTCATGTCGTGTTCCTGCAATCCCTCCCCGTCCGCCAGATGCCGCAGCGCGTGCCTGCGCAGGTCCAACGCGTAGAAATGGTCCACAGGTATTTTCCAGTTTTCGAGATTGGGATCGTACTCATCTCAGTTTTTGAGAAAGTCCTCCTCAGCCTCCGCGTTTGAATTTTTATAAACCTTCACAAACCAACTGCTCCGCTCTCCCTACCCATCAATCTCCACGGGTGGCGGAGACCGGGGAGGGGTGGCGCTGATCTTTCGGAAAATGAGATGGTTTATTTATCGCATTGGCTGTTTGCGATCTCCCCTCTCCTTAATCCTCTCCCCGCGCTCCGCTGGCGAGGCGAGGAAACCAGAGGCGCAGGGCTGTTACGTGCGGTTGAAATTGTGATGGCCTTCGACCTTCGAAATGGTTTAAAACCCTATTGAACCCACCGCCTTTTTCTCCCTCTCCATCAATCCCATTGGTGGGGAGGGCCGGGGAGGGGTGGCACTGAGCTTTCGGAAACGGGTAATTCGCCCCCCAGCCCCAGAGGGGGGGACCTATTTGTAGAAATCCAATCTCCAAAAATCATTCCGAGTCCCGTTGGGGCGGCATATACAAGGCATCCAACCCAAGCAAGATTGCGGGGAATATCCACCCTTCGTTGGGCATGTCTATGCTCCACATGGTCAAACACAAACCTAAAAACACCCCTTCGCTCTCCTTCCACCCAAATTTCACCAGCCTAAAAACTGAGATGCGCCCGCTTCGGATCCTGCGCGGCCCCTTTGTGCCAGTGCCCGTCAACGGCAAAACAGGCGTGGCGGGCCAGCTTGAGGGTGCGCTCCAGCCGGTCAACCACGCGGCTCTGATGCCCATTTCTTGGATTTTACGCAGGTTTTACGGGGGTTTCTCACGAGAGAGAAATCGGCAAACCCTCGAATTCCTGTAGCGCGGTTGCCCCACCCAGACGCGGCAGCGCTCATCCTGCCACGCCATTATTCCAGCAAATTGTCAACGCCGTTGGTTTTTTGGGGGAAATCAAAATCGAAATGGCATACAAAAAAAGGACGCGGAAATAGCTGGTCATCCGCCAATAAAAGGGGCAGATATTGGATCGTCATCACAAACTTTTTTCGTCGTGAAAACTCGACCGGCATATTTGTTCTGTCTGCTTTTTCTGGCGTTGGTGGTGATCGGGGGGTTATATGTCCTCATTCAGCCACAGCCTGATCCGGGCCGGAAACTTTTTGCCAAGACCCGGCAAATACTGCGGCAAAAAAGATTCAAAACCGACCTTTCTGAATTCGATCTCTCCTCGCCTCCGCAGATGATGGAGCGTGAAGCAATCTTGAAGGCAGCCGTTTCGGGAAACACGGGTTCAGCTTTCGCCGCACGCCAGGATTTCATGGAACCCATCGGAATCCACTCAGCCATTGTTGTCTGGAGACAGGACATTTTGAAAACACGGAATGGGAATTGGCCCAATGAACGGGACGAGTTAACCTGGGATGATTTGCGGAAGACACTCGTGGCGAACCAACCCCAATTGGACGCCGCTTGCGCGGCGATCTTATCGGGTCCGATATCTTTCAATCTCGATGCCAGTCGTGGCTACGCCATGCCTTTGCCACATCTTGAAGTACTGAAGAACCTGACGCAGGAGCTTTCAAGCCGATTGTTGCTGATGCTCCATGACGGTGATGAAGGCGCGGCCTTCACCAATTTGATGGCAGCGACAAGGCTTGTCACCACTTGGAAAGTCGAGCCGTTGGAAATTTCCCATCTGGTTCTTTTCGCCGATGAAAACATGGTTTTTAACGCCACCTGGCAAGCGCTACAAACCAAATCTTGGCCAGATGATCAACTCGCACGCTTACAGGAACAATGGGAGTCAGTGAATTTCCTTACAAACCTGCCTGAGATCGTCGCATTCCAACGCGCCTGCCACATCGCCGCCCAAAACCAAAATACAAACGAAACTGCGCATCCATCCATAATGCTCAGAGATTTTCTGCATGATTCGTGGAGCGATCCATTGAACCTATGGCACACATTTCAATACCAGTTGCGACACCGCGCCTATCTGCGCTGGGGCCAATATGAGGATGGAAAAGAGGCACTGCTGTTTTATCGCAACCGTGAAATCGAAATGCGCAAAGCCGTATTGGCGGGAACCTGGCTGCAAATGCGCCAATTGCCCGGAGTGGCAAAAGAAATAACCTTCAAATCGAAATATAGTTCGCGGGCTCAGACCATTGAGAATGTGCGAAGATTGACCCTGATAATCCAAAAGAGGGGTATTAGTTTTCTTGCATGCGCGGCTGAGGCTGAGGCCGAACGACGAATCCTCATCACCGCTCTCGCCCTTGAGCGTTATCTTGGGAAGCATGGATGCCATGCAAATTCACTGGCTGCGCTCGTTCCAGAATTCCTGACAGCGATGCCGCTTGATTTCATGGATGGCCAACCCCTGCGCTACCGGCTCTATTCAGACGGATCCAACCGTCATTTCCTGCTTTATTCAGTTGGCCTGAATTGTATTGAGGATGGCGGAAAGTTTCCAACCCGCCCGAAAAATGGGGAGGATTGGCAGATTCAACTTGGGATCGTGCGGATGTTTGGCTCCGATATTTTATGGCCGTTGCCGGCATCGGCCCCTGAAGCAGTCACCGTGCTCCAAAAATAAAAGCGTGCAGGGAATTGGGAATTGGGAACGCGCAGAACCGCAAATCGAAAGCTACCGGGCGTCCATAGCCATGGCACCAGCCCAGAATCCAATTTGACCAACCCTCGAACCTCGCGGCTGGCACAAATATGGATTCTTTGCATACCGAGCTTCCCTTGCTTGTTGGACAGGGACCTATTTTGGAACCAACCAACCTTTATGGGATAAATGACTGATTCCCAGCCAATCCTGCCTGAAAGCGAACCAAAAAATCTGATGTTAGGTTTGCCATGGAGCTACGATGCATCACCAAAACTTTGAGCCTTTCTTTTGTTGGCGGGCACCGACCCGCAGCAGAAATGTGCAAAAGCGGCTGACTGCTGGTTTGGCAGGCGATTTATGATTTGCCAATCCGGCTGAGGCAATCTCCATTCTTCATGAATGTGATGGTTCTCCGTTCCGGTGTCACTCGGAGGCAACTTCCGGGCGCGGGGTTGCAGGCTGGGCTGTTATTTGCAGGGGTTCCGAATTCAAACCGTCCGCTCGCGCGGTCAGTTGGATCTGCCCGGGTTGTTTTGTGGATTGCACAATGACTTCTGCAAGCCCGTTAAAGGCGCTGCGCTGCCATTCAGCCGGCGGCGCTGTTCCTTCAAATTTCAAACTGACGCCCTTGTTGATGCCTCCAGGACCCGACCAATTGGCCACGCTTACCGCGATGTTGTTTTGTCCCGGGTGCAATAGCGGTTTCACATCCAGGGTGATGGGGGTTTGCCAATTATGAGATGCGCCAGCCTTTCTTCCATTGATGTAAATGGTGCCCTGGTCATCAATCATTTGAAATGTGAGGGTGATGGCAGCCGCTTGCAGGTCTTCCGGTTTGAGGTTAAAATAGCCGCGAAATGCTGCTGATTCTCGGTTTTCCATCGGCCCCGATTCCGCATTCACATCCACTTTTTTCCAAGCGGAATCATCAAGCTTTTCAGCCATCTCGGGCAGGTTTTCCTGATAGGCGTTGGGGATGATTGTCCAACGCCAGTCGTTTACGGCCTGAGTCCGGACAGGAGGCATGGTGAAATACTGGTCAGGTTCATGGCAACTTGGGTCGCCATTTCCCACGCCAATGATTTTGCCCGGTCCACTCAGGGTGAAATGGATTTTGTTTGACGCCGTGGGCACCACACGGCCCCTGGCATCCGTCACGGAAACTGCAATGACGGATACGTCCTCCCCGTCGGCGTTGATAGTCTGGCGGTCAGGGGTTAAAATCACGGTGGAGGGATTTCCTGTGGTTTCGATTTTTGTTTCGGCAATCACATTTCCCTGGTCATCGTAACCCTTCGCGCCCAAGACTCCGGGCACATAGTTCACATTCCATTCGAGATGTGAGCAGGGGGGCATGATTTTGCGGCCCAGGCTGCTTCCATTGAGAAATAGTTCCACCTGTTTGCAATTGCCATACGCCCAGACATTGATGGGGTTTCCCTCCTTGCCAGCCCAATTCCAGTGAGGCAACAGGTGGACCATGGGTTTATCCAGCCAGACGGACTGATAATAAAAGTAATTGTCCTTGGGAAAACCACAGGTGTCCATCAGGCCAAAATGCGAATTCACGCAGGGCCAGCCATAGGGCGTGGGTTCTCCCCGGTAATCGAACCCGGTCCAGACAAAGCCGCCGCTCAACCACGGGCGCTTTGCAAAATAACTCCACCATGACTCAGCCGTGCTCGACCATTCCTGCGCTCCCTTGTCATAGGCGCTCACGTAACCCCGCGCTGCATCATCTGCATAAATGCCGCGTGTGCTGACCGTGCTACCCTGTTCCGTGCCCACCTCCGGCTGGGCCGGATGTTCACGGTGATAATCGTCCATATCATTCCCGACATGATAATTCCAGCCGCGAACCTGGATTATCGAGTTGATATTTCCGGTGAAATCGTCGCCCACGGGTGCTGCATAGGTGACCGGACGCGTGGGGTCAAGCTGATGCACATAATCCTGCATGGTCCTGGCCACACGCACGCCGGACGGGGTGTCCTGGACATTGAATTCCTCGTTGGCGATGCTCCAGATGCAAACACTGGGGTGGTTTCGGTCCCGTTTGATTTGATCACGCAACCCATCGAGGTTTTGCGCATCGCTACCCAGCAGCCTGTTTTCATCCATGACAATCATCCCCAGGCGGTCGCAAGCCTCAAGCAGTTCAGGGGTTGGCGCATTATGAGAGGTACGGATGGCGTTGCATCCCATCGCTTTCAATTTGTTGACCCGGAAATATTGAAGCGCATCCGGGAGGGCGGCGCCCACACCGGCGTGATCCTGGTGATTGCATGTGCCTTTTAGTTCGTATGGGAGACCGTTCAACAAAAAGCCCCTGTCTGAATCAAATGCCACGGTGCGGATGCCAAATGACGTTTTTTCCTCATCCACCACGTGCCCTCCGACCTCAACAGTGGTGATGAGCGTGTAAAGGCTGGGAGATTCCGGCGACCAAAGCACCGGATCGGATACACCCGCCTCCAAAGTCACATCGCGCTGCGCGTCTCTTTTCAAATCCGCAGTTACCTTGGCTCTGGCCACGGTTTGGCCCTGGGGCGATACGATTTTACATCGAACAGTCACCCCTGCGTTGTTGTTTGATTTGTTCAACAAACCTGCCTGAACCATGATTCTGGCATGCTTTGATGGCACGTTGTCCTTGAATTGGCTGTGGACAAAAATGCCATCCGGGGCGATTGCCAGCGGGCCTGTCATTTCCAGCCAGACATGCCGGTAAATGCCTGCGCCCTCGTAAAACCAACCCTCAAATTTTGAAGCATCCACCCTGACACTGATGATGTTTTTGCCGCCATAATTTGCCACATCCGTTATGTCGTAGCGAAAACTGCCGTACCCGCTCTCGTGGTGTCCCACAATCCAACCATTCACAAAAACGGTGCAATCACGAAAAACACCGTCAAATTCCAGCCATATTCGCTTTCCCGAACAGGCTTGTTCGAGGTCAAATGACCTGCGATACCAAGCCACACTGTTTCGAGGAAAACCTGGCCCGACGACATGGAATCCATGCGAGCCATCCGCGTCGGGGCTAAAGGGCAATTCCACCGCCCAATCGTGCGGCAGATTTACAATCCGCCAATCGCTATCACTGAAAGTTATGTCCGCAGGACCGCCGCTGGCACCGGCCTTGTCCAGGCGCAGGGCACCAGCCCAATCATCACCCAGGTGAAATCTCCAGCCGGAATCCATGAGCAGCCTTTCCCTGGCACAGCCTGAATCCGTTTTCGAATCCTGGGCTGCTGATTTGAGCGAAACCGCCAAAGCCAGGGCAAGAGTTGTGTGGAGGAATAATTTTCCAAGGTTTGATTTCATGGTTTTTAAGGTAAAAAAATTATGGTTGGAGATCACGGTCCAGGGCTGCTCCGTCAAAGGGAACCACAATCACCTTGCTGCCATGCGGTTCACCGCCATGGTCCTGTTCCTTGGGAATGTCTATGACGGCAAAGGTGAAATAAACCACGTGACCCTTTTCCAAGTAAACATTCGGGCGCTCGATTTTATCCCAATGATTCACCGTGCCATCGGTGTAGCGCAAAAAATCCGAGGTTGGGTCGTAGGCGAGGCCGCGGTTGGTCCAGTGGGTAACGCCGTTGGACGAAGTAAGGAGGAAAGCCTTGCGCTCGCTCCAGCAATTCACCGTGACGTGGTACAAGCCGCCACTAAACCAGATCACCGGGTCCTCCAGGTTGTGCCTGGGCAGGCCTGGAATGCCCGCATAAATGCTGCCACCCTGGGGGTTGTATGGCCCCAAAATGCCGTTGGTGCTGATCAATATCCTTCCGTACCTGCCGATGATTTCAAAATTGCCGTCAGGGCGGATCATGATACTGACATTGGATGCGCGCCATTTAGGTTCGCCGGCAACCTTGATGGCGCCAATATGCCTCCAAGGGCCGTCCAAAGATTTGGAAGTAAAAACATCTCCAGGTCGGGTCTCACTTACCACCACGGCATAGCTGCCATCAGGCATGGTTAATGCCGTGACATTGTGTCCTTTGCCACCCTGGTTGCCGGGCCACAGCAAACCCTCATCCTTGTAAGGCCCGGTCGGGTCCTTGCTCACCGCCTGGATGGCTTTTGATGTCCCCCACCCATTGTGTCCCCTCCATTGTTTCCAGCGGCTGGCAAACAGATGGTATTGGCCATCAGGGCCCTTGATTATTTTACCATCCCAATAATACCACTGCTTCAAAGCGGGATCCTCAAGTCCATTCAAGGGATCACGCGGGAGCACAGCCGCAGCCCCCCATGTATTCGTGGTCAACTGGCCGTGCATGGGCATGGGCAGGAAATAATCAATCATCGTTTTCCCGCAGCTGGGAAAGGAAAAGTGAACGGCGGCAAGGGCCAGGGCAAAGAATTTTTTCATGGCAAATTACAATTACAATTGGTTTGGTTCATCAAATGCCTGGAGTCAGATTTTCATTGGGTTGGTTCCAAAGGGTTGGTTCCAGTGATAACGGTTTTTCTTGGCGCCCAAAACCCATTCCTCCGGAGCGGTGGTATGCAGCCAATCCAAGGGCTGGACACCCCCAGGCGCTCCTCCAGACAGGGCAGTCTGAATCGCGGTGCGGAAAGCGGCTTTTTGACCGGGTTGAATGAATCGCGGGTCCACGGAAATAAAAAGCGCACCGCCGCTGTGCGCCACCAGGTCCAGCCATTGCCGGTCCGGTTCCCATGGCGTTTGCGCCGTATGGGCTGCGCAATCGGAATCGTTCATGAAAAAAGTTCCATGTTGCGGCAGGCGATAGGCGAGCGTGTTCACACCCATGCGCCGGGTGCGCTCCCAGGTGCGCCCCGAGGTGTCGTCGCCAGTGCGCTGGATTTCAAAAATGCCCGCGCCCAGATGACCCATTGTGTTGCAACCCAGCAATAGAGCGTCGCCTGCCGCGTCGCGCAGGGTGCGATAGAGGCGTAGAATGATTTCCGCATTCGTGAGCGAGCGGTCTTGAAAATGCCAGCCGCTGTCTGTCAACTCCGCCCCCATTTCAAATCCCCACCTCCCCAGGAGATCGTACGTGGAAAAATCATGCTTGATCAATTCGTAACCCCAGGAACGAACCCGTGCAACGTCTTCATGAATGAGCGCAATGTTTTCCGGCATGGTCAAATCAAGCGGTTTTTCCTCCACCTGAACCGGGCCGGCGCGCAGGACCCCGGGATTGGCCACGGTGGTGAGCGCGGTTGGCCGCATCCAGATGCCCGGGCGCACTCCGAGTCTTTTAATGTCCTTCGCGAGGCCGGGCATGTCGGGGAAGCGCCTCGGATCACCCGCCGTCCAGGGGCCGCCCGGGCAAACCGAACCGGTCGTCCAGCCGGCGTCAATCACGCAGAATGGACGCAATTTTTGCCCGGAGGAAATATCAGCCAGAAACGCGGCATCCCGGCGAATGGCATGGGCGTCAAAATCACGGCCATAGGAATAATACCAGTTATTGTTGCCACAAACCGGCCCGGCAGGAAGCCGCGGCGAGGGGCACATCATGCGGCAGAAACGCGTGAGAGCGGCCATCGGCGGTTCACCGGGATTGCCTGCCAACGACACCACTGTAGCGGCGGCAATTTCGCGGTCCCCGGGTCGTGACGGGCTGCCGCCATTGCGAAGGTCGCACCATAATGAAATGCCGGCGGCATCCACCATCCAAAAGCAAAGCGCCGATGGCTGGGTTTTCACCCCCGCCATGAAAGTGCGTCCGGTGGACTGATGATGCGCCGCAAAATACCATGGCATCACGCGCTCCGGCTGCAAAAACCGCCATTGCAAATCGCCATAAGAACGCTCCCAGGCGTCGCCCAGGTAAATGGTGTCCCCGGGAAACGCCGCTTCCCAGCGCAGGATGATGCGGCTCAGGGAACCTTTGGCGCAGGAAACCCGCACCGTGGTGCCACCCTCTTCGGGTGATAAATGGATTTCCGCCTTGGAAGAGGCAAACCTCATCCCCAGTTTCTCTGCTTTGAATGGGGTTTCGTCCTGGTGTTGAACGAACACCTGCGCCGGCAGATCGGCCAGGTTGGCAAGCCATGGCGGGGTTTCCCCCGATGGCACACTGGGGACATCCTCTCCAGCCCTGGCAGGCGGCACAGCACCAATGAGCAGGGATCCTGCGCCGAATTTGAGCGCGTTGCCAAGAAACTCGCGCCGGCTGCCATCCCTGTTTGATTGAAACATTTTTGCGGTGAATTAAGGTTTTTAAAACCTATTTTTGCGTGGAAACGCCATTGCCCGTGCAGTGATCGAGATCCAAATCCTCGACCCGGTCCAAATCCAGAGCTTGTCCATATATGGGGTTTTTGGGGCTGTCCCAGACCACCGAAGTATTGCGAAGGGTCAAACCGTTCACGTCCCGCGCGAAAATGCCGGCAATGGCATTGGTATATATTCCGGTAAACGGTCCGTTGATGGAATCAGTGGCAACCATGGGCCTGTCATCATAGAAACCGCCGGGCACATCCGTGGATTTGCCCACTTCCATGCGCACGTTATCAAATTCGATGTCTTCCAGAGGCTGTTGTGAACTGCCCCGGAGATAAATCCCACTCTCGCCCTTGCACAGAAGGTTGCTGAAGCGAATCTGCCGCACATGACCCAGTTTGGTGCTCGGGTGTTTTTGCAGAAGGCTGACATGAATCGGCTCCCCTGCCCCCCACCATTTGCCGGGTTGCAACTCGGTTTCTATCGTCATGTCGGCAAAGAGAACGTTTTCAATGTCACCCAAATCCCGGCTTTGAATGCACAATCCCCGGTTGCTTTGGACGATGACACAGGAATTGAAAACCACGTTGCGGATGCCCGGGGGCGCGTAGGCTTCATCCAGCTTCAACGCACAACTGCGCGATTTGATGGTGCAGCCGGTGACCGTGATATTTTCACAAACGCCGTAAGATGCAAAATTTGGGGTGTTTTTAAGAACGATGCCATCGTCAGCCGTGTCTATGTGGCAGTTTGCCACGCGCACGTTTCGGCTGTGATCAATGTCAATGCCGTCATTATTGGCCACGTTCCAGTCGTTGAGTATGCTGATGCCGTCAACAAGCAGGTCGTCGCAGCCCACCAGGTGCACGGTCCAACTGGGCGCATTGCGAATGGTGATGTCACGTATGTGAACCTGATGGCAGCCCACCAGGATAATCTGCATGGGACGTCCCGGTGTGAGCGATTTATCGGCGGCATCGCGGCCAAAAGGCCACCAAATGCCGCAGAAAGATTGCGGCCACCAGCCTGGTTTGTTGAGGTCGCCGCCCGCCTCCTCATCCGCCAACTGTTGCCAGACGGCATGATCGTTGCCATCCAAAATGCCATCACCGGAAATGGTTAGATTTGTGGCCTCCCTGGCAAAAAGCAAGGCTCCCGCAGCGCCATAATCCTGCCAGTGCGAACTCCCCCTCAGCACGGCACCGCGCTCGAGATGAAAATCCACATCGCTGCGCAGTGTGATCGCGCCGGTGAGAAACGTTTTGCCCCCGGGCAGAATCACCTTTCCCCCGCCCCTGGCTGCGCATTCATCCACGGCTTTTTGAATGGAGACTGTATCATTGTTCGTGCCGTCGCCCATCGCGCCGTAATCAAGCACGTTGATTGTGCCGCTCCAGGGGGATGCATGAACAGCCCATGAAAACAGGCCAAGCAGCGGGGGGAGTAAATGTGTTAACTTCATGATGATCGCCCGTCGGGGATGGTGTTCGTGAAACAGGACAACTGGTCTCCCGCAAAAAAAACATTCGGCAATCTGCCCGTGGAACGCGAAAGGACCAACCCTCCATAGTGGACACCGCATGCGCCGCGCCCCTCTGCCGCGCCCGGAAAGGCTGTGTGTGCGGCGGTGGCTGGGGCTGCAAAAATCGGAGCCAAAAAAAGCGATGATGGATTCATGTATTCAGGCGGGTGACTATCTTGCTGATTGGGATGGCAATAACCGCCATGCGCACTCGTCGGCGAGCGGCTGGCCATCGCGGTCCGCTTCGGCCGTGATTTTGTTTTCACCGGGCGTTAACACCACGTTTTTCCAGATGAAAACACCATCCTCCACGCTGCTGATTTTCCCCCGGGATTTTCCGTTCACAAAAAGCTCGACCGTTTCGGCATTGGAATAAATTTTTATGTCCGTGACCGCGTTGGTTCGTTCGGTGAACCGGCGGCTGGTGATGTACAGAACCGGCTGGTCGGACCAGTTGGCTTTATAGAAAAAGAAGGCATCTTTTTTTGTCTTGCGATCCCGCGTAACGAGTCCCTTGTCATTCAGTCCAGGCTGCCCGCCTTCGTTCCGCGTGCTGACGGCAAAATCAAACATGCACCAGACAAAGGTGCCCCAGACATAGGGACGCGCTTTCAAGGCGGCCCAGGCCGCTTCATGCACCTCAGCCTGCCATTCCTCAGGATGCCACTGCCCGGCAGGCTTGGGATGTTTTGGGTCCTGTTCGTGCTGGGCGGGATTGGCGCCCGCGCCATATTCGCTCACGCAAAAGCCTCCGTGCCGGCTTGTGCCACGCAGTTTGTCCAGGTCCTCTCCGTAGTCCTCCTTGTTGCCGCGATACCAGCCGGGATAAATGTTCCAGCCCAGGAGATCAGGAATCCGGTTCATTTGCGGACGCGCTTCCGTCATTGTCGCCTGAATGGTTGGGCGGGTTGGATCCTCACCGTGGGCCATGGCGGCCAAATCCTGCAGTTCGCCATGCGGGTCGTCGCTGCCCCCGCCAATTTCATTGGCAAGGCTCCAGACAAAAATCGAGGGGTGGTTGATGCTTTGCCTGATCAAATCCAGCAACTGGCTGCGCGAGGTGTTCTCAAATTCCGGCGTGTCGCGGATGATGTTGACCTGGGGTATTTCTGCCCACACCAAAATGCCGGCCTGGTCACACAGGTTGTAAAAATAATCGCTGTGCTGGTAATGGGCGCACCGCACAACTGTTACGCCGAGCTCCTTCATCAGGGCGATATCCTGATCCATGTCCGCCTCCGAGATGGCCCAGCCTTTGTTCATGTAATCCTGGTGCCGGTCCACCCCATGCAATGAATAAGGTTGGCCGTTCAGGAAAAATCCACGGTCCGGGTCTATCGAAAAAAACCGCAAGCCCATCGGTTGTTCCACCCGGTCCATCATCGTGCCATCATCCGTTTGCAATTCCACGGCAGCGCGGTAAAGATACGGGTCCTTTCGCCCGTTCCACAGGTGCGGGTGGGGCAGGACAAGGTGAAAAAAATACGGCGCGGTGTCCGAACGCGCGAGCGTGAAAGACTGGCTGCTGATTAATGCGGTTTTGCCATCCGCGTCCACAATGCTGGCGACCAGCTTGAGCGGCACCTTGTCCTTGATGCCGTTGGAAACCTGCGCCGTCACATCAAGGACTGCCTGGGTTGTGGAAACACTCGTTTGCAGCCACGCCACGCCCGGCGACCCGTGATCGGTGAGGGCAATGTTTTCTTCATCGGTTACAATCAGATGCACTGGACGATACAACCCGCCGTAAACGGAAAAATCTCCAGCCAGCGGTGCGATGTCTGGAAATTTGGAATTGTCCACCCGCACGGCCAGCAGGTTGGTGCCTCCGCCCGAAAGCTGCCGGGTGATCTCGAAACAGAATGCACCAAAGCCGCCGCGATGTTCGCCCAGAAACAGGCCATTCAAATAAACGTCAGCCACCAAGCTTGCGGCCTCGAAGCGTAAAAAATAACGCTTGCCGGATTCAGGCTTGATATCCAGTTCACGCCGGTACCAGCCCGGGCCCCTGTAATAGGCCTTGCCCTCCTGCGCCTCCTGCCAGCCCCAATTGTGCGGAATGGTGACGCTTTCCCAGGCCCGGTCATCAAAAACGCGCAACTCGGCCCCGGCATCATCCCCGGGTTTAAACAGCCAGCCAGAGTCCAGCAACAGATTTTGACGCGCCATCCCGGTGGTTGAAGGAAAAACCAGCAACGAAACCGTTATTGCAAATATTGCAATAGCTGATGTTAGGCGCATGAGGCAGTCTGCGCCTTTGAGTTTGGCCATTCAAACACGAATTCTTGCGACTTGACAGGTTCGGTTGGGAGACATTAAGAATGGGATTTCTCCAGCCCTGCTCCGTTGGAGCAGACTCGTTCTACTCAAGACTTCCTTTTGGCCCAGAGATATCGGGGTGGCGCCAAAATTCTCAAACATTGGCCATGCCCTGATGAACGAGGTCTGTTCCCGCTCCCGCAAGCCCGGCCAGGTGGGAAAACCTGGCTGTTATTTGGGGCGCTCTGCCCGTCCTCAGGTGGGCGCAGTTTGGCCGAGAATGCCTCGCTGCCCTGGCGCAACGACTTCATTCCAATCTCATGCAATTCCTAGCCAATCTCAACGCAACCTGAAATTCAAAGCAAAAAAACTGTTTCCACCATCGAGCCTTGACGCCGTCATGTGTTCCCAACACATTTTTCCAAATGCAAAGGAAAATCTGTATCTTTCTCATCCTATTGACGGTCGCAATCCGGGGGCCTCTTCTGGGTATTCCCTTTGAGCGGGATGAGGGAGAATACGCCTACATTGGCTGGCGGCTGGATCATCATGAACTTCCTTACAAGGATTGGATGGACCAAAAACCTCCTGCCATCTTTTGGGTTTATCATTGGGCCTTCAAGTTGCCACTGGATCCGATTCGCGCAGTGCATTTGGTGGCCCTGCTCTTTGCCGCCGCCTCCGCCTGCGCGCTGTTCTTCCTCGCCCTCCGCTTCCTGGAGCAAAAATGGGCTGTGCTTGCCGCCCTTTTATTTGTCCTTTTCTCAATTGATCCCCTGCTCTACGGGACCGAAGCCAACACGGAAATGTTCATGCTCCTGCCGCTCATCCTGTCTGTGCTTTTTTTCTTCTGGGCAGCCTCATCCTCCCGCCGCGAAATCATTCTTGCCATCACTGCCGGGGCCTTGATAGGCCTCTCCACTGCATTCAAGCAGGTCGCCGCAGTCCAGTGGCCCTTTCTGGTTTTCATGTTCCCGCTCTTTTGCGGGAGGCAGGGATCCATCCGGCGCACAGCGTCTTTCGCAGTTTATTCCGCGGTGGGCATTGCCGCTGTCTGGGGGGCGATTTGTTTGTTTTTCAGCCTGCGTCACGGGTTTGGCGACTTTGTTTACAGCGTATTCACCCACAATCTTGAATACGTCAAGGGCCTCTCCGGATCGGACCGGCTGCACTGTTTGGAATCCACCCTCAAAATCCTCGCCTGGGATGAATGGCCGGTTTGGCTCTTCTCCGTCGTCGGCCTGGCATGGATGTTGAAAAGCCGGAGGTTTCGGGCATTTCTTTTTTTTGTGGCATGGTGGATGGTCAGTGCAGCGGGCGTCAGCGCAAGCGGCTATTATTTTCCCCATTATTTCCAACAGCTCCTCCCCGTTCTGTGCCTCACCACCGCATTCGGGGCCGATGCGCTTGATCGTCTGGCCGCCTGGAAAACGGTTTCCCCCTTGCTCCGCCGAGCCGCGCTGGCCACCGTCTGCCTGGCTCCGGTTGCCATGGTTTTGCTCAGGATTACGTTCCTGTATTCCAATGCCGAGGCTGTCAACGTCATCTATCCTGGCAGCCACTTTGCCGAAAAAAAAATCATGGCCCAACGCCTTGCCCAAGTGACCCGGCCCGGCGATAAGGTCTTCATTTACGGCGCCGAGCCGGAAATGCTTTTTTACGCCCAGCGCGTCTCCGCCACGCGGTATATTTTTCTCTTTCCCCTGTTCGGCCCTTATTCGGATGCCAAGGCCAGGCAAATCGCCACCATAAAAGAGATTACCCAAAACAACCCATCCGCAATGGTCTTCCTCCCAAACGAACTTTTTTTCATGCCCGGCTCTGAACAATACTTTTCAGAGTGGAGCGAAAGCTACCAGTTGCAGAATTTTGACACGGATAGCTGCCTGGCCATCAATCCGGCGGGGCAATCCGTGGTTGTCACCGATATTCCCCATCAAAATCCTGACGCCACAAAAGGCCTGGTGTTTTACGGCACACTCAGCGTGCGCAAAACCCCCGTTTCGGGGGTAAGGTAGCCTTCGGCAGGAGTGTTTACACCATGGCATCCATGGCAGCCGCCCAACCTCCGGAATGGATTTGATGTCCCAGCTTGGCGGCGGGGTAAGCCGTCCAAGGCCAATTGCGTTGAGAAGCGTGTTGCGGCATCAGGCAGAGGCTGGGTTCAGCCCGCACATCTTAACACCCGTCATCATTAAACAGTCCTCCGCCACCCGGCGCGTATTTTTCCCGCCAAAAAGCCCGAGGCAAACAACAACACGCCATCCTCCGCTCCCCCGCCTTCAAATGGATCCGCATCCTCTGGAAATGCTGGTAGGACCGCACCCCCATAAGCGTTAACCTAATAATTTGCTTTTCTGCCGGTTTTGGCTAATCATGAGTCCATGATAACGGATGCTCTTCCCGAAGCCTGGCCAATTCTGCGCGAATGGTTCCCGAAGGATTTGAACGAGCGAGCGCGGGCGGATGGTTTTTTCCAAAGAACGCGCGGACTAAGCGATGCCGAATTATGGCTGCGACTGATCT
>JAKAFL010000054.1 GCA_021817945.1 bacterium
ACGGAGGCGGAGTTGCACTGGCTGGCCCGCCAAGGACTGCGCACCGCCCAACGCCGCAAAACCACCCTGGTTGCCGCCTTCTGGAAACAGGCCGACTTGTCCTTTTGAACTCACTATTTTATGCAAGGATCAGTAGGCGATAAACTTCCATCAGAAAACGCGTTGCAAATTAAAACCCCTCAATTTACAAGCCACAAAAAAGCCTTTGAACAAGTTCTTTGGACTGGAAGAGCAAAGAGCACAGGGAAGTCCATAGGTCAGTTCCAAGAGGAAATAAGCCCCAGAAAGCCCCAGATTGACGCCTGCACGGGCTGTTTTGGATTATGTAAAAGGCCCAACTCATGAGCTGTTTTGAGAAATAAAAAAGGCCGGACACGACTCCGGCCTCTCTTAAAACACGAGCTAAACACTTAAATCGAGCAGCTTTTTGAAAGCTTGGCTGGTTTTGCACCACCCTTCGGTGCGCCTCCAACCTGTGAACAGCATAGCATCACCCCTGGCAATTGCATGTCACCAGTTGTGGGTACAAAGCCCTTTTACATCCCGGGAGGGCAATTTGGCTTGAAATATTCATTTGTGCTGCAAAGGTAACCCACCCGTCACCCAGCCGTAACATTCACTTCCGATCATCAAAATGCGATTATGAAAAAAATCCTCATCCTGACGGCGGGTTTTGATGATGACCACCATTCGACCGCCCGCAACCTGCGGGATGCGCTTGAGATCAAGGATCCATGCGCGCGGGTGGAAATTTTGGACCTTTTTTCCAATTCCAATGAGGCATTCACCTCGCTCCTGCAAAGGACAAGGCAGAGCCTGACCCAATACGCGCCCCTGCTTTGGAGCGGTTGGCGGTCGCGCCCTGATGAGAACGTCCTGCTGGAGCGCAAAGCTGCGGGATTCAGCCAGTTGCAGGCGAGGCTGGAAAAGGCCTTTTTGCTGGCCCAGCCGGATTGCGTGCTTTCCACCAGCCCCATTTATGGGCAACTGATTGACAAAATTTTCAAAAACCACCGGAAACGGCCCTTCCGGCTGGTGACCGTGGTCATGGAAATTTTGGCGGCAAACCCGGCCTGGAACCGGTCCAGTAGTGATTACTTTTTTGTGCCAAACGAATCCGTGGCAGAATCGCTGAAAAAGAATGGCGTGCCTGTTTCCAGCATTGGCATCTCCGGGTTTCCAGTAAACCCTGTTTTTGCGGCCACGCGGATGGATTTGACTGCTCCCGGCAAAAATGGCCTGCGGCGGATTCTGTACCTGGTTCATTCTGGAAAGAAGAAAACGGGAAAGGCGGTGGAGCGGCTGCTGGGCAATCCCCTGGCGCAGGTGACGGTGGTGGCAGGACGCGAACCACACCTGCGTGCCAAGCTTCTGGAACGCTTTGAGGGTCAGAAAAGCCGTGTGGAAATCCTGGGCTGGACGAATCAACTGGCAGAACTTTTGCGCAATCATCATTTGGTGATAGGCAAGGCGGGGCATGTGGTGCATGAGGCGGCGGCGGCCTGCTGCCCCATTATCGTCAACCATGCAGAGACCGCGCAGGAGGAGGCCAACGCCCAGTGGGTGAGAAATTCCGCCATTGGAGAGGTGGTGGACAAGAACCGGGAGGCTGCGGAGATGGTGGAGCGGGCTTTTGATCATGATTCCGCGCGCTGGATGGATTGGCAGCGCAACCTTAAAAAGGCATCGCGTCCTGACGCAGCCTTGCAGGTGGCGGACTGGGTGCTGAAGGAGGCCGACCGCGACAAGGCGATCATTCTTGACCCGGCGGCCAGCCCGGCCCAGGAGAGGGTGATGCGCGCCTCACCGCGCCAACCCGGCGCCCAACCCCAGATGCTCCTTTGTGATTTTCATATTCACTCCAACTATTCGGACGGCAGCATGAGCGTGCCTGAATTGATTGACTTCTATGGGGAACGGGGATTTGACTGCATCTGCATCACCGACCATCTGGCGGACCCGCGGCGGCTGCTTGGGAAGCTTTCGGAATTGACCAATCTGACGCTGGGCGCCAACCAGGTGGAAGAATACTTCCGGGTGATTGAACGGGAGCGGGAGCGCGCCTGGCGGCGTTACGAAATGCTGGTGATGACCGGCATTGAATTCAACAAGGACGGGCTGACCAGCAAAACCTCGGCGCATTTGCTGGGCATAGACCTGAAGAGCCCCATCAACCCGGCGCTGGACCTGCCGGAAACCATTGCCCGGATTCATGAGCAGGGCGGCCTGGCGGTGGCATCCCACCCGCATGTGATGAAAAGTGAGTGGGGAAAAAACACCCTGTACCTTTGGGAAAACCAGGAGCAATTCGCCCCGCTGCTGGACGCCTGGGAAATTGCAAACCGCGACAATATCTTCAATGACATCGGCCTCAAACGGCTGCCCTTCATAGCCAACAGCGACCTGCACAAACCCCGGCACATTTATTCTTGGAAAACCCTGATCCACTGCGAAAAGGATCCCGAGGTGATCAAACAATGCATTCGCCGCAATGAACATGTGGCCATCACGCTTTACCGCGATTTTTCGTCGAGCCGCGCGTTTCCCGAACCCCATGCCTTTACCGCGCCAGCAGCGGCCAGGAGACCATCAGGGTCCTCCCTTTTGATGGCCGCCGCCAATTGAGGGGTGATCCGCAAAAAAGTGCCAGGTCCTGGACAAACATCCGATCCGGCTCATTTTCTTGTGGAAAGAAAGCGCATTTTGCGTGAAATTGGGTCCATGGCACAACCCGAGAACCAGACGGCGCCCCCTCCAAGCATGGAACAGATCCAGCAGGCTTGGAACCAGTTCACCCTGCGCATCGAAAAACTGGAAACCCTGAACACCGCACTGGAGCATGAAAACATCCACCTGCGCCGCCTGCTGGAGCGCTCGGTGGAATACCGCCGCAAATCCCATACCGACCTGGTCAACCTCATCACCACCCTCGTCAGCAAGCTTCCCTTCAACGACCTGGGAGGGATCATCACCCGGTTGGTGGAACACAACAACCAGGTGGTGGAAATATCCGCCGCCCTGCTCGGCGGCAAGATAGAAGAGGCCCAACTCCAACCCGCGATCCTGAAGATGCTGGACAAAACCAAGCGGGACCTCGCCGCAGCCATCAAACCCCTGGTCACGGACCTGATCCAGATGGATACCCCCATGGAACGCGCCATGCTGGAATCCTTGATTGTCCAGCCGGAGGATTTTTTCAAGCCATCCGTGGTCCGTGGCAGCCGTTGCTTCGTCAAGGGCCATTTGCCTCGCGAGCGGGTCATCCGGGAATTTGGCGAGCCGGCGCTGGTCTTCTTCAAGGACCTCACCACGGATTTGAAATACAATCCACGCCCAAAACCTGAGGAGATTGTCCTTGGGTTTGTGGCCGATTTCGAAACGATTCTTCAACAAAACCCGGCAGCCATAGGCGAAAAGAAAGAAGCCCTGCTGGCCCTTTACCGAAAAATAAAGGAGAGCCGCAGCTCCTCGGAGTCCGCCCGGGCGCAAAAAAACATCTTTCTCAAATTATCCTTCATCCTGGAGATGTTGCATTACTACAACAACCAAGCCACGGAATCGCCCGATGCCGTTTTTGCCCAGCGCCTGCCGCCGCTTATTGAGCAACTCGTCATCACCGGCGAAAGCGATTCATTGGACGAAAAAAACATCCAAAATGCCGAGGAATTGCTGGCGTATGTCCTGAATTCAGATTACAGGATGGCCATCATAAACAACCTCGGCAAGGCTGGCGGCCTGGCCAAAACCCTCCGGCTGGTTCTCACGCTGCGGACAGAGAAAGCGCCCGAGCCCGATGAAGCCGCACAGGAGATGGTCAAGCACCTCATCCCCAGCGGCAAAGCGCCTGCGTCCGCAGACATCGCCCCCGTCCTCCGCCTTATCCACCCCAACCGCCTGCGCAAGGTCATCGAGGCCATGCTGGCCACAGACCGCATCACCAAACCGGAGGCCGAAGCCCTGGCCAAAGCCGTGGCCCAAACGCTCCATTTGCCGGGCATGGAAGGCCTTTTCAGGTCCACAGGCCCGCTCTCACCGGCAAAAGAACAGGAACTGGCTTGGAACAATATCAAGGACCTCATTGCCACCCGCGCCACTCCGCTGGACATCACCCTGGCCATACGCAAACGCCTCCACGCGAAATACGACAACGATGAACTCAAAGCAAGCTGGCTGGTTCTCACGGAATCCGATCCCCTGCTTTTAATCCGCATCTTTTGCCAGCTTCCTTACTTGCAGGACGGACAAACCGACCCCATTGCCCGCTCGATTTTGGAGTCTTTTGTATCACGGCTGACCCATGAAAAATATGGGGAGGTGTATCAAAAAGTGGTGGGAGCATTAAAGAAGCTCCACAAGGTGAAGGCGGACAGCCCTGCGCTGGTGAACTTCATTTCCCTGGTTCGCTGGGTGGATGCGGAGGCTGCCAACAGGATTTCGAATGATTTGGGCATGGTCCCGGCCGCAGCATGAGACCGGCACGCGGGCTGGATTCACCTCCATGACCATGAAATGCGGCTGCAAAGCATTTCCAAATTCAAGCCAGAAAATGCCGCTGCACCCATTGCATCAATTCGTTTGCCGCCATCATGAGTTCGCCCCGGCGATCCGCCGCCTCCGGGTCGGACAGGTCCACGGGAGCTGCCATGGCCTCGCGGTAACTGTGGCTCAATGGAGCACCGCCCTGCGGATGCCCCTCGGCCGCAAGCAATGCCCATGTCTTCCGGGCCAACCGCTTGGCGGATGCAATTTTTCTCAATGCCTCGGACGCCGTGACCTCACCCTTGTCCAACTTTTTCAATAGCCCGCATTCAAAGGTCCGGCATCGCCGTGGCCTGTCCTCATAGATGCGGCAATGGGTTCCATCAAAACATTGGCACGATTGGGCAAAAGCCCATTTGCCCGGGCGCTTTTCAAACAAGGGCATCTCCAATTTTCGCAAGGCCTGCGGGTCATCGCCCCGACGCAGCTCCACATCCGCAAACAGCGTGCCATCGCAGCACAAACCACAACGCACACACAACATTTCAACACCATTCATTCACTTCATCCTATCCATGCCTCTCATAAAATCGAACCCAATATGTCCAACCCCGCCCAAACCGGCATGGGCGCAGAATTCAGCGGCATGAACGGGCCGCTGCAAAGCCGACGCGATGCCCCATGACATTTTCATGCGATTTTAAAGCGGAATAAAGACTGTTACCTCTTTGTCATGAACCTTGTTCTGCGCATCCGGTTTGCCACTCATCCCGGGCAGTCGCTATGGGTGATAGACCCATCGCGGCGGCTGCCAACGCCGGCACCCATGCATTTCCTGGATGAAAACACCTGGCAAACCAGCCTGACTCTGGATGCAGAAACCGCGTCCCAAACCCTCAGTTACCATTACCAACTGGTTCATCCCGATGGCTCACAAACCTGGGACTGGGGGCGCGACCGGCAAATTTGCCCCGCCCACTTCGATGCCGAAAACCTCATCCTTCTGGATTCGTGGAATGAACCGGGCAACGTTAAGAACGTCTTTTACACCGAAGTTTTTCGGCACGCAGAGGGGTCCGACCCCGGCCTGCGTGTGAAGCCGCCCCGGGAAAACACCCACACCTTTCGTGTAAAAGCGCCCCTGCTTCAAAGCGGCCAGGTCCCGTGCCTGCTGGGCGAAGGTCCAGTATTGGGCGATTGGAACACAGTTTGCCCCATACTGCTTTTTCAACAGCCGAACGACGATTATTTCTCCGCCAGCTTGAACCTTCAGCGGCAATCGTTCCCTTTTGAATACAAATACGGCATCTATGATCGAATTAAAAAGCGCTTTATAGGATTTGAGGAAGGCCCCAACCGACTCATGCCCGAGCAATGCCAGGCCCAAACCCATTGCGTGATCCAGGATGGATTTATGCGGGTTCCCCATCCCCATTGGAAAGGAGCCGGGGTGGCCATTCCTGTTTTCAGCCTCAGAAGCGATTCAGGGTTTGGTGTCGGGGAATTCAACGACTTGAAACGACTGGCCGAGTGGGGACGCAAAACAGGGTTGAAAATGATCCAAATCCTGCCCATCAACGACACCACCGCCACGCATACCTGGAAGGATTCCTATCCTTATGCAGCCATCTCGGCTTTTGCCTTGCACCCCCTTTATTTAAACCTCGCCGCCGTGACCCATGAAAAGAACCGGCATTACCTGGAGGAATTGGAACCGGAACGCCAGCGTCTCAATTCCCTGACCGAGGTGGATTACGAGACGGTCATGCGTGCCAAATGGTCTTTCTTGCGCCAAATCTTTCCCTCGCAAAAGGGAATCACTTTTCGTAGCAAGAAATTCCTGGCCTTTTTCAATGAAAACCGGCATTGGCTCGTCCCATATGCCGCTTTTTGCTGCTTCAGAGACCAATTTGGGACGCCCGATTACAATCATTGGCCTCAAAACCGGTCCTGGGATGAAAAGCATGTCACGGAGCTTGCCGCCTCCAGCGAAGAAATGGCTCTTCACTACTTCATTCAATTTCACCTGCACCTGCAACTCAGCGAAGCCGCTGACTTTATCCACGCCGCCGGTTTGGTCCTGAAAGGCGATATTGCAATCGGGGTCTATCGCCACGGTGCAGATGCCTGGCAATGTCCAGGAATCTTCCATATGAACGGCCAGGCGGGCGCCCCACCCGATCCTTTTGCCGCCAAGGGTCAAAACTGGGGATTTCCAACCTACAATTGGGCACGCATGGAAGCCGACGATTTTGCCTGGTGGAAACAGCGATTCACCCAGATGTCCCATTATTTTGATGCATTTCGCATTGACCATATCCTGGGCTTTTTCAGGATTTGGACCATTCCAACCCATGCCGTGGAGGGCATTTTAGGGCATTTCGTGCCAGCCATTCCCATTCTGCCAGATGAATTCACGGCAAATGGGATACCTTATGACCACCACCGTTATACCCTGCCCTTCATCACGGATTCCGTGCTGGAAGAGATTTTTGGCGGCGATGCCGCGCATGTCCGCGAGCATTTTCTCGACTCCAAGGGTCATGGTCAGTATGTCTTAAAACCCGGATTCGACACACAGCGGAAAGTGGAGGAGCATTTTGCCAAAAAGCAAACCGGACCCAGGCAGGATCGGATTAAAATCGGGCTTTTTGATTTGCTGAGCAACGTGATCCTTTTGGAGAGTGAAGGTCAATTGCATTTCCGCTTCGACATGGAGCAAACCCAGTCCTTCAAGCAACTGGCGCCCACCATCCGGACAGGCTTGCAAAAATTGTATGTGGATTACTTTTTTCGCCGCCAGGATGGTTTTTGGAAAAAGGAGGCGCTTCGAAAACTCCCCGCGCTCAAGCGCGTCACCAACATGCTCATTTGCGGCGAGGACCTGGGCCTCGTACCTGGGTGCGTGCCGGATGTGATGCGGGATTTGGGCCTTTTAAGCCTGGAGATACAGCGCATGCCCAAGGCCTTTGGTTCCGATTTTTCGCGGCCAGCCAATGCGCCCTATTTGAGCGTGGTAACCCCTTCCACCCATGACATGAGCACCATTCGCGGTTGGTGGAAAGAAGATCCCGCCCTGACCACGAAGTTTTATCACCAGGAATTGACCCGGACCGGCGAACCGCCCAAGGAAGCCACCCCGGAAATAGTGGCCGAGGTCATCCGCCAACACCTGGAATCCCCCGCAATGTGGAGCGTCTTCCAAATGCAGGACTGGCTGGGAATGGACGCCCGGATGCGTCGCCCGGATGAGTCTGCCGAAAGGATCAATATTCCCGCCAACCCCAACCATTATTGGAGGTACCGCATGCACATTTCCATGGAAGATTTGCTCAAGGACGGGGACTTTATTGGGCGAGTTTCCAGCCTTATTCGAGAAGCGGGACGGTGATGGGACCCGATCAAGGGAATGAAAAAATCAAAAAGCCCCGGTTTCACTGGAAACCGGGGCCTGGAGTTGGCGGGGTATAAATTGAGATTAACGCCGGCGGAAACCCAAGAGGGCCGCCAAACCGCCCGCAACCATCGCCAAGGACCTGGGTTCGGGAACGGCTGATTCGGCGGTGATATTCAAATTATTGAAATACTGATTACTCGCCGTGTTGTTGTCGGCAAAGGTGAAACTGGAGGTGTTGAAGGCTGAACTATCGAACGTGCCGGAGGTTGAATAAATGGCAGTGCCTCCAGCGAATGGACTAATCGTGAGCGAATAGCCTTCCGCCATGCTATTCAATGCGCCGCTTACAGCAAGACTCACGTTCAATCCCGCCGCAAGCTGACTATAATTGACCGCAACAGCGTTGGCAGCGCCTCCATCCACACTAAGGGTGAAGTTATCCGCCCCGCCACCGGCGTAGCTGAGGTTGAATGCGGTTCCAATCATGGCAGAAACCGAAGAACCGGAATTGCCGATGCCCCCGGAAGAGAGAGCAAAAGAAAAAGTTTGATTATACAGGGAACTGGAGCCACTTGCCCCGGCGGAGAAATTGCGGGTCAAATCAATATACCCGTTTCCCGATCCCCCGTTCGCATAGGTTCCCCAGGAAGATCCGCCGGTCAAGACGGTGTCCCCTGCATTATTATAGCTGGACAGGTCCAGGTAAGTGCCGGCATAAGGCCCGCTGCTGCCGGCATTGTCTGCCACACTCCACGCCCCAAATCCACTACCGTTATTCGGAGTGGCGGAAACGCCCCAACCGGCAGTGTAATTGGCCGATGTGTCTGAAGCGGTGCCTGCAGCGTAACTGCCGGTCACGGTTGATATGATTGTCAGAGCAATCAACGAGGTTTTTGAACTTGTTTTCATGGTTTGGTACTGCTTAAAGGAGTCTCTTGTAAAAACTCCGGGTTAACTTGGATCTTTGCGATCCGGGTTGCTTTGAATGAGGATACAAATTTTATGTCTCGAATTAAGGCTTTAACTGTCCCAATCTACTACACGTAGGGCATAAATTCCACCGCATATTCATGCGGTATGCCCAACAAGGGTCGTTTTTGGCTTCTCCAGCCATGCGCAACCCCCTCTTATGGAACCATTTTGATCTCATAAAATTTCTGGGGCGCTGCCATGGGGTCCTGGTAGGATTCCACGGCTCCGGTGCCCGGGATCAAGCCGCTCAGGGGCTGGAAAGGCTGATTCAAGTTGGTGGTGGAATAAACCTGATAGTTTACGCCTGGCACAGAATTCCATGAAATGGAGTGCGTCCCAATGGTTGGAGCAAAGGCTTGTAAAGGCGGGGCCACCACCACCGCCCTGCTGTCACTGACCGGTGGAAACGCATTTGTATCAATGACTTGAATTATATTCGTACCCGGGTCTGGATTATTCCAATTATACAAAAGGGATTTATACCCGGTACAGCCTGGAACTGCCCCCTCAGGTCTCAGCACATAGGCGGATTGAGGCTGCAAGGTCCCGTTAATCAGAACATTAAAGTTTGTGTTCACCGAGGCGAGACCCGAGCTAAAACAGGCTTGGACAAGGAACGAGGAATTGGTGCCGGTATATTTCAGAACCGTGCCATTCGTGGCAGGATTGGAGATTTGAACAAGCTGAACTGGGGCCATGGTATTGATCTGTGTTTTTAGGATGGCATAGCGGTTGGTCAAAACACCTGATGCGTAATCGTTTAGCTTCAAAACCAATGTGGCTGTACCGCTGGAAGGAATGTTGGTGTACACGAACCTGAACTCCTGCAAATCGTTTGGATACTGCAAATCCAATGTCTGATTCGGGGTTACCTTTGTGGCATAGGCAAAGGAAGGTTGCCCGTTGGTTCCCAAACCATTTCCATTCAATTGACCAGTCGCGCCATCATCATTGCCGGGATTGGAATCCTCTATGTTGAACTGGACATTGGCCACAGAGTCATCCACTCGAACCACAACCGTATATCCGCTGGTCGTTAAATCGCTTCCTGCCTGGGGATAGACCACCACCCCATTCGGCAAAGGCCCGGCATAATAAAAAGTTTGCAGAAAGGTATTGTAAACGCTGGATTCCCCCGGCCGTGGCAGAAAAACCCTCGACCTCAAAATATGAAAACCAGAGGTTAGGCCAATCTTCATATTATTGGTGTTTAGATCATTATGCAACCACACCACTGCATTGGAGGGGTTAAAATTGGTGATGGCAAACTGGGTAAGGCCGAAAAGTTTGGACCCCGAAACCTCAGCGTCTGAAATGGGGGCAATGTCCCTTCCGGGGTTGGCGCTTCCTCCCACGAAAGCACCGATTTTGTAGCGAACCGTGATGCCTGCGGCCTGGCCTGGAATAACAGCACGCCACCAACCCAATCCCACCGAACTCACATCATTGGTGACGTACGCCGCTTGGGTGACCAGCGTGCTGGATTTGCCCACCCCGAACCCTCCATCCGGGGTGGTTCCATCCGTGGTGTAATAAACAAAGCAACTATTGATGGGCGCACTGTCTGCCATCTCAAGCCAGATTTCTTCAGGCTGGCCTGAATTGGGCGACAAGGGATTCATTTGATAAGGGGGATTGGCAATCGAAGCTGTGACCAAGTTGGTGGGATTGTGCAATACCCATAGGGCGGTTTGATTGGTGATGCCTTGCCCATACCCGGTGCCGGGAGTAAAATTCAATCCTCCGCCAACGGTATAAACATACGTTTCAGAGGCAACTGCCACCACGCTGTTGCTCAAAATATTTCGCGAGGCAAATTTTTCCGGGCCATTTCGGAATTGAAATGCAGTGTTTTCATACCCTAAAAAAACATCATCCGCATAACCAGGGGGATTATCCCTCAAATCCACGAAATTGGTGATTAAACTCTGCGTGGCGCCCAGCCCCATTTGACTATTAAGGTCTATTCCACCATCCAGTTTTATCATCGCATTCCCCGCCGAGGCATCACTGTTGGCAAGGATATCAAAAGGGCCATTGGTGACGATGGGAATGTCTATGGCATAGGTCAGGTTGGAAACATTGGCACCGGTGATGACGTTGCCGTAAGCATCCACACTTCCCCGCATTTGAAACGGAAACAAGGGGGAATATTTGGGGTCACCATTGGTTCCATCCGTGCGATACACCAGCATTTTTGGAACTTCCTGGCCGTTTTGCCGTAGAATAATGGCGTTAGTGGCTGGATTGGCCTGGCTTGCCTGGGGCCATTGATATCCGTAAATCACCCATGCGTCACTAGGCAAATTCAACTCGATGGCCCCGCCCCCCGAAGGTATGGTCTGCCCACCCACATAAATCAACCTTTGGGTTGGATTCGCCGCATTGGCCGTGCTTTGGGCCGTGGCCAAGCTGCTTGTGGCTCCGTGCACCAGCAATTTCCTGTACGCCCGCCCTCCTGTGGGTGAGGCATCGGCCAGTTGCACCAGGACGGAGCCCGGTGCGAATCCCACCACGATTCCCTGGCTCCGGGAATTGGAAACTGCCGTGGATGTGGTGTTGGATGGGTTGAGATAATAGCCATCACTCGCGCGGGTGACTCCATCATCAAAGGCAATGTCCCCAGGGTAGCCAGTGTCATCATTCAGCCCCACCAGCGCCACGTCCTGGGTTTGTGGCTGGGAGGCATTTCCCTCGCGGTAATCATATCGCTCAAATAAAACCACGTTTTGATCGCTCCACCTGGACCAGGTTCCGCCCCGCGATAATTGATTGTGCAGGTGCATGATCTCCGGCATCGAATTGTCCCCAAATTCACCCAGATAGTTTGCATAGGAAGCGATGGGCGTGTTCCCGCTTGTGTTATGGTCAAATCCGTCGCTGTAAACCATGGGCAACCCCTCGTGCATGAAAAAATAGGTGTTTTCGAAACCTTCGTTGGCAGGGCAACAACTGCCAGGGTCCTGGGTTTGCGGCATGTTGACGGCCTGCTTGGCGCTGAAATTTCCATTTGAATCACAATTTCCCCCAGGCGGCAGATAATCCCGGCCATCCATCCCAGCCATGGTTCCGCCGTTGAAAATGTTGTTCATTTGGGTGAACAAGGGAAAATTGAGCAGGCGCATCCCGGAATTGAGATAATCCGCGAAATCATTCCCCGCCGCCAGGGCGCCCGGTTCATACTCTCCAAAAAGCATGGCATCATTGCGTGGCGCCTCGGTGTCGAACAAACTGTTCCGGTTTCCATCCGTTTCCACATATCCATTTTCAGTCACATTGCTCCCGTATCCATGCACATAATCAAACATGGCCTGAATGGCGCCGGTGTAACCGGCAAAGGAAGGATCATTCACCTGGCCGGTTTCGTTTCCAAAAAAACCCACCGGAACATGCTTCACAGCATCCAAACGAAACCCATCGCATTTGGTCATGTAAAGCGTCCAAGCCACAGCCCGACATTCATAGGTAGAGACATCCTCCGGCACAGGCTGGCCATTTCCATCAAATGGCCTCCATCCCGCTCCACCCCACCCTGCCCCAAGAAAAACCCCATTCGTATCCATGTAAAGGTCCGGCCGGTTCGGGAACCGCACAAAAACAGGCTTATTCGTGGTGTCACCCAAGGAGGGTCCAAAATTCCAGTTTAAAGTGCCCGGTTCGTTCGCCAGGTCCGCCAGCCCTTCCAATGGTTGGTTTTCCACATTTTGAACGCTGCACCAGTCACTTACATTCGGCCAGTTTTGATAGCCCCCTGAAATGGTTTGCAGGTGAAAATCCTGCGGTACCAGCCCCGGATAAAAGTTGGCGGGGGCGCCTCCGGGATACCCCGGCACTGTCGAACTCCGGTGGTTCATCACATTGTCAAAATAGACGCGCAGGCCAAACCGATGGGCTGTTTGCACCATCTCAATGAGCTGCGATTGCGTGCCATAGGCCGTGGCAATGGTCCCTTGCTGGTTGGTGCTGCCCAAATCGAATGGGTCAAACGGGTCATATCCGGTTGAGTAGGTGCCGCTGGTGCCCTTGGCCGGGTTGGGAAGCCACAGGCTGTCGTAGCCTGCCTCGGCAATTTCAGGCATTTTCTGCGTGATTTCAGGCCACGTTTGCTGGAACAACTCCAGCATGGCCTCACCACGCACCCGCATGCCGGCAACTGCCAAAATCAGCATCAGAATCAAACATCGGGAGTCTGGTCCTTTGCCGCTCGAATACTGCACACGAAAGGATGGTTTCACAAATTTTTACGGCTTAAGCTTGCACAGTCTTCGGCTTTTGCATGAAAGGATCGGGAACCCGCACACTCCGGCACACCTGAAGAGTCCTCAGCATGATCCTAAATGATCTCCACAACAGCCTCGCACCATGCTGTTTTCAGTCCAATCATCGAAATGCAAATCCAACCGCCATGGTTTCGAGACATCTTTGCAGGGTGAAAGGCGACTGGCAGCCTGCTTATGAAGAAGCTGGATTCACCGCATGCGTTCTGGATCATTGAACCAATATGAACCATAATGGGTATAATTCCACCGCATTTTTGTGCGGTCAAACCATGATTGGCCGCCTCTTCGCTAATTAAATTCAAGGGGATGAAGGATGAGGGTAAGAAAGAGGAGCTATCTTTGAAATGATTTTAGCAATATTTCACGCGTCAAAAACCTCTCTTCATTTTCAGGCGCCTGAAACAAGTAAATGCCTCTGGTTTCCCCGCCCCGCCGACGAACCGTGGGGGAGGATTATGGGAAAAACGCAAACACCCAGCGCAAACATGAACAAACTCTCATTCCAAGAGCTTTCTCCACCCTCTCATCGTCCCACCGATAACATCTTGAAAGGCTTCTAAAATTGCAGATTCACCCGGAGAGCAATTTCAGCAGTTCCTGGGCTGCCCGGTTGGGGGGACGCTGTTTCTGCCAAACCGCAATAATCCGGCGCAGGGGTTTGGGCGTTTTCATGGCACGATACAGAGGTTGGTCATTGCGGTTCCATCGGGTGGCCATGGCCGGAATCAGGGAAATACCGACGCCGGCACGCACAAGTGCCTGAATGGTTTCCAATTGAGCGCTGCGAAAACTCATTTTCAGGTGCAAATCCCGCCTGTTACAAAACCCCAGCACCTGGTCGCCCAGGCAGTGGCCCTCTTTCATCACGATGAATTTTTCACCTTCCAGGTCTGACATCGAGACCTTGTGTTTACGGGCCAGCGGATGCCCCGGTGGCAGCGCCAGCAACAACTCTTCGGTGAACAATTCGGAGATTTCCAACCCCTCCCCGGCGGCCGGATGGCTGGCAATGGCAAAATCAATCTCGCATCCCCGCAAAAGTTTGATCAATTGCGCGGTGGTGTCTTCCTGGACAATAACTTCCACGCCTGGATATTGCCTGGTGAACTGCGCCAGCGCTTTGGGAAGCAGGTAGGGCGCAATGGTGGGCAGAACGCCCACCGCCACCGCGCCACATAGCAAATGCCTCGCCTCGGTCGCCTCGCGTTGCGCCGCAGCCACCTCCTCAAGAATCCGGACTGCCCGGCGCAAAAACGCGTGACCTGATGACGTCAACCTTGCCGCGCGCTTCATCCGGTCAAAAACACGTTCCCCCAATTCCTCCTCCAGTTTTCGGATTTGCTGGCTCAGGGAAGGCTGGGAGACATGGCACTGTTCTGCGGCGCGAGAAAAATTCCCCGCCCTCGCCACGGCCACCACATAGCGAAGCTGATGCATTTCCATAGGCAACGCCTATGGTAGCCAGAGGAAACAAATATTTCAACAATCACCGGGTTAATGTTTGAATCAGGTTAAGACCGGTGGATTGACCAGGCTTGAAGGTCACCACGGATGAAACTTTTGAAATGACGGATTAATAAAAATATGTCAACAGAAGCCAAATGCCCCTTCCATCACGGCGCCGTCAGCGCCGGAACCACAAACCAGGATTGGTGGCCGAACCAGTTGAAGCTCGAACTTTTGAGCCAGCATTCCAGCAAGTCCAACCCGATGGCCCTGGACTTCAATTACGCCAGAGAGTTCAAGAGCCTTGATTACGCCGCCTTAAAAAAGGACCTGGCCAGACTGATGACCGACTCGCAGGAATGGTGGCCGGCGGATTTCGGCCACTATGGCGGTTTGTTTGTAAGAATGGCCTGGCATAGCTCCGGCACCTACCGCACGGGTGACGGACGCGGCGGCGGCGGGCGCGGCCAACAGCGCTTTGCCCCGCTGAATAGCTGGCCCGACAATGTCAGCCTGGACAAGGCGCGCAGGCTGCTGTGGCCCATCAAGCAAAAATACGGCAGGAAAATTTCCTGGGCAGACTTGATCATCCTTACAGGCAATGTCGCGCTGGAAACAATGGGTTTCAAGACATTTGGTTTTGCGGGCGGGCGGGTGGACGTGTGGGAACCGGACCGGGACGTTTACTGGGGCGCAGAAAAGAAGTGGCTGGACGACAAACGCCACTCCGGCGTCCGTGACTTGGAAAACCCCCTGGCCGCCGTTCAGATGGGTTTGATTTACGTGAACCCGGAAGGCCCGAACGGGAATCCTGATCCAGTCGCGGCTGCGGTGGACATTCGCGAAACGTTCAAGCGCATGGCGATGAACGACGAGGAGACTGTGGCCCTCATTGCCGGCGGCCACAGTTTTGGCAAAACCCACGGCGCCGCCCCCGCCACTCATGTGGGGCCGGAACCGGAAGCAGCCGGACTTGAGGAAATGGGTTTGGGTTGGAAGAGCAGCTATGGCTCCGGTAAGGGCGGCGATGCCATCACCAGCGGCCTCGAAGTCACCTGGAGCCAGACACCGACCCGGTGGAGCCACCATTTTTTTCAAAACCTCTTCAAATATGAGTGGGAACTGACCAAAAGCCCTGCGGGCGCGCATCAATGGGTGGCTAAAGGGGCCGAGTCCACTATTCCTGACGCGCATGATTCATCCAAAAAGCACCGGCCAACCATGCTGACCACGGATTTATCCCTGCGGTTTGATCCGGCGTACGAAAAAATATCACGGCGGTTTTACGAGCATCCCGAGGAATTTGCCGACGCGTTCGCCCGCGCTTGGTTTAAATTGACGCACCGGGACATGGGACCAGGCCAGCGTTATCTTGGACCGGAAGCGCCAAAACAGGACTTGATCTGGCAGGATCCCATCCCCGTGCGCAAGCATAAGTTGATCGGCCCGGCGGAAATTGCCGCGCTGAGGAAAAAAATCATCGCTTCAGGCTTATCCGTCCCGCAAATGGTCGCGACGGCCTGGGCATCGGCATCCACTTTCCGTGGTTCGGACAAGAGAGGCGGTGCCAATGGCGCGCGCATCCGGCTGGCCCCCCAAAAGGATTGGGAGGTTAACCAACCTAAGCAGCTTGCAAAGGCGCTGATGCCCCTTCAAACCATTCAAGCCGCATTCAACAAGACTGCCAAAGGCGGGAAACAAGTCTCATTGGCTGACTTGATCGTCCTCGCTGGCTGCGTCGGCATTGAACAGGCGGCAAAAAACGCAGGGATCAAGTTGACAGTTCCATTCAAGCCGGGACGCATGGACGCCGCGCAGGAGCAAACGGATGTCGAGTCCTTTGGGGCATTGGAACCCATTGCCGACGGCTTCCGCAATTATCTCAAGGGCAAATACACAATTCCAGCCGAGGCGTTGTTGGTGGACAAGGCGCAGTTGCTGGAACTCACCGCGCCGGAAATGACTGTTCTCGTGGGCGGCCTTCGCGTTTTGAACATCAATTTTGGCCGTAGCCAACACGGGGTTTTCACCAAACGACCCGGGGTATTGACCAATGATTTTTTTGTCAATCTGCTCGATATGGGAACGGAATGGAAACCGGTTTCGGCAGAGGCGGATTTGTTTGAGGGCCGCGACCGAAAAACAGGGAAAATCAAATGGACCGGCACCCGGGTGGACCTTGTCTTTGGATCCAATTCCCAGCTTCGCGCCCTGTCCGAAGTCTATGGAAGCCATGATGGAAGGGAAAAATTTGTGCACGACTTTGCCGCAGCCTGGAACAAGGTGATGAATCTGGACCGCTTTGATCTCCCTCAACCTAGGAGTTAGGCATCCAGGCGCTGCCCTTTAAACCGGGTACCTCCTTTTATTCAAGCGTCCAACATTTTTCCGGCAGCTTGAACCGCCGCAGCGGTTTGTTGGTGTGGGTTTTGACTTTCTCAAAAGTCAAAACCCATAGCTTAACCACACGGATTGTGTCGGCGCTTATTTGCTGGCAAACAGGCGGGTCAAAAAAGGCCCCATGAATGAAGGCTCACCCCGAATGGCGGTGGAATGGCGGTGGTAAATGTGGTGATTGGTTGAACCCGTTGAATGGTTGCAAAGAAGGAAACCGGCCAGATGAGGCAGCGGATTGATGAGGCAGGTGTGGCGGCCTGAGAAAAAAACTACGAATTCAACGCATGAACTGGAAAGCAGAAAGGGACGCGGAACGTCCGCGTCTTCATCCAAATCAGGATCGTGCCAGGAAGGTCGCGAAAACCTTTTCCCGAGCACAAAGGACATCGTCGCAGGAATTTAAAGCCGCTGCAGGCCACCCCTGAAACCGGACGGACGGCAAACCGCAAAGCCCACAGGGGGAACACCAGCCCACGGCGGTCCACCTGGTGGTTTTAACGGACGGCCCGGACAACGAATCCAAACCGCTGTGTCACGCCGTCAGGCGCTGCACATTTTGGGCTTTCAACCCCTTTTCACTGGGAAGCACCTCAAAGGATACTTCATCCCCTTCGTTGAGCGTTTTAAAGCCTTCGCCTAAAATGGAGGTATGATGCACAAAAACATCCTGACCCGCATCTTGGGCAATGAATCCAAATCCCTTCTTGTTATCGAACCATTTTACTTTTCCGCTGGCCATAGCTACTCCTGATTTTCAAGGTTGAACTGGTGGACAACAGTTATCATTAGGTCTTGAGCTTATCATGTCACCAAGCCAAGATAATCCCCTGACAATCACCCCAGATTTTCAATGATGCTATCGGATGGAAATTCGTTCGTCAAGGAAAAGTGCCAAAAACGTTTCTGGAATGTTTCCTGCCAGTGATCAATCCACTTCCAGGGCCTGGCTCAACAATTGGGGCAAATGGGCCGCCAGGCGGGCCTCGCCAATGGTCAGGTTGGCCCCCGCCTTTTGGGCGGCCTCAAACAACTCGGTTTTGCGATCCGGCCCAAAGGCTATGATGGGCAAATGCCGGGTGGGCGACTCTGCCTTGAGCCTCTGGATGGCTTCAAAAAGATTCGTGCGCGACTCCATGTCCACCATTAAAAAAAGCGGCTGTTCCCTCAAAATCAAGTCAGGAAGACCCTCGGGGTCGCTCACCACCATCACGCGGTATTGCATGTCCTGCAACCGGTTTACGAGTTGGCTGCCCGGCATCAATCTTTCAAAAAGCAAAAGCGCTAAGGGTCGCGTCATGGTGCAAGCTTGAGGGGAAATTTTTTAAAAGGCAAAACGGAATTCATTCAATTTGCCAACCCATGTCCTTTTCGATTGGTTGCAGCCATTGGACAGGCTCCCACTATTCCCGCTGGGTCGGATTTGCAAGCAGCCCAAAAATGTTTTAGGCTCCATGCCAGGCTCAAACCGTGACAAAACCAATAATGACTCCCTATTTTAACCGGCAGAGGGCAAGGTCCACGTTGACCAAACCTGCCGCCAAGCTCGCATCCACTCTGGGGCTGGCCTGCGCGCTAGGTTTGGCCGGATGCACCACCCCGGGTTCACACGCCTCGCTGGGAGGCGGTTACGAGGAAATCCGCCATTCCCAAATCCAATGGACCCAGGCCGCCCCACCACCTGCGCGAATTTCCCTAAGGTATCAGAATGGCAACGGTCATTCGAGGGTCATTTGGCCCTCCCTTTACTGCCAGAATGCCGTCGTTCATCCGCCTTTGGCGGTTTTTGTGGCGGAACGGGATTTCTTATTCGAGGGGAAACCGGAAATTCGGCCACGGTTATTCGCGGTCAATCCGCCTCATGCTCCCGTTGACATCACCGAGGAAATTCTCATTTTGTGGAGTCAACGCTCCTCACATGACCTCAGTCAAGCGCTGAAAAACTACAGCCTGGCCACCCCGCAGGATGACCAGGGTGGTTTGGACATTTCCCTGAAATTCTGGTCCGGGGAAATCATCCATAGCGATGACTGGCCCGACACCGGCGATGTGAAGCTGACGTGGGAGCAACTTGTGCGGATCATGGAAAAGATACAAGCCGCCGGGCAACCCCAGAAAGATCCTCGATGGCACACGGAGTTCATCAGCCTTTAAACCGAAAAACGAAATTCAAAGGGCCAATGTGCCCCAATCCACCGGGCGCAAACTCATTGGAAAAATCTCACCAGACCGCTTGGGGTAGGGTTTCGATTTTTCCAAAGAGTTTCCGTTCCAGCATCTTGACACTTTCCATTTCGCTTTTCGGGTTTAAACTTCAGAAATCCGACTTGATGCCACCCAACCAGCTTGTCATTGGGGCCGCTCGAAGCAGCCGAAACCATTGGCAAAAAATTATTTCAGGCTCATCTCAGGCTCATTAAATCCTCAATTGCGTCCGGTTCAATGGGCACATCATCCATCAAGTCGCGCGTCCCTTTTGAGGTGATTAAAACATCATTCTCCAGCCTGATCCCAAACCCCTCCTCGGGGATATAAATGCCCGGTTCAACCGTCATCACCCAACCGGCGCGCATGGGTTCATCCACCGGCGCCACATCATGGACATCCAGGCCCAATGAATGGCCGATGCCGTGCATGAAATACTTTTTGACCGGGGCATACCCATCCTTGGGACGCTTGATTTCGCTCATTGAGAGAAGCCCCAAGTCCACCAATTCCTTTTCCATGAGCGATTCGGCCTCGCGCTGCCATGTCTTGGGCGTCTTTCCAGGCTTGAGATTGCGGATGGATTGGCGCAAAACCCTGAGGACCGACTTGTAAATTTGCTTTTGCCGGGGGGTAAAGCGGCCATTCACCGGGATCGTCCGGGTCAAATCAGCGTTGTAATTCCGGCAACGGGCTGCGACATCCAACAGGAGCAAATCGCCGGGTTGGCAGACGGCTGAATTGGATTGGTAATGCAGGCAACAAGCGTTGGATCCACTGGCGATGATGGGGGGGTAGGCGAACCGGCATTGGTGCCGGATGAATTCATGGGCATACTCGGCCTCCAATTCATACTCGGTCACACCCGGCTTTACGTGCCGGGCCACGCGCAGGAAGCCATCGCGCGTCACCGCACAAGCCTTCGTTATGGCCAGAACCTCCCCCTGTGATTTCACCGCCCTCAAACCATGGAGCAAGGGTGCCAGGCGCCTGTAATCGTGCAATGGGTAGCGTTTGCGGGTCCAGGCAATGAAACGTTCATCCCTGGTTTCCACCTCATTATCCGCACGCGAATGCTCGTTGGAATTGAGGAAAACATGGTCCGTGGCGCACATGAGCCTGTGAAAAATGCGCGGGAATTCTTCCAGGTAATGCACCTGTTGAATTCCAGAGATGCTTCGAGCCATTTCAAAGGTGAGTTTTCGCCCCTCCCACAGTTCTTTTTCCGGGGATGCGGCTCGAATAAAGAGGATTGCGCGTGATGCCTCATCCTTGGCGTGGGGATGGAGCAGGAGAATGGTTTGCTCCTGTTCGATGCCGGTGAGGTAGAATAAATCCGACTGGACAACCAGGGGCATGGAGGCATCCGCATTGGTCGGCAACAGGTCATTGTTATTGACGACGGCGAGGGACCTGGATGGCAAAAGAGAGACCAACCTTTCCCTGTGCTCGCCGAACATCAGGGGGTCAAACAAGAAAGGTGGTTGGGAAGCGAATTTGGCGCCGGTCTGTTTCATGCCGCAGCATGGAAACTTTTTTCATTCATTTCAATGGAAATGCAAGCCATCGGCCCTATTCCTGAATGGATTGCCTGGCGGGTGTTCTTGCGTTGACGTTATTCGGTGGTTAAAGTTTCGCCATGAATTCGTTGTTGCTTGAGGGAGGCCGGGTGTTGGACCCGGCCAGCGGTTTTGATGGTCCGGCGGATGT
>JAKAFL010000055.1 GCA_021817945.1 bacterium
ATCTCCTTTTGAATGGCGTGGTGGCCGCCGCCATCGCACTGCCTTTGGCCATCCTTTCCCCAATCATCATGGGCCTCTATGGACATGGATTCCAAACCCGAAACGGCATTTTAATTTTCGTCGTCACCATGTTCTGCGGGATCGTGGTTTCCATCAACAACCTGTACTCGCGCACCATGCAATCGGCGGGCCGCGCCTGGATAGACCTGACATCCAATGGAATTTGGGCCGCCATGCTGGTGGCGGGCAGCCTTGTTTTGATTCATCCCTACAAGGGGCTGGGAAGCATGGAGGCTTATGCCACAGCCGGAATGGCGCAGTTTTTGGGGCAAATATTTTTAATGCACTGGCTGTTCTACAGAAAAACATCCAAAAGCGGCCATTAATTTTTCTTTGAATCCAATCATGACAAAGGCCACTGTTTTGATCACAACGAAAAACCGGTGCGATGACCTGAGAAACGCAATAAAATCGGCGCTCTGCCAATCGGCTCGCCCTGAGATTTTGGTTGTTGACGATGGATCAACGGACAACACGGCAAACATGGTGCGCCAGGAATTCCCAGATGTTAAGCTGCATGTGTCGGAAAATTCCAAAGGGTATATTTTTCAAAGAAATTTTGGCGCCAGGATTGCCTCGGGTGAAATAATATTTTCGATGGACGATGATGCCGTTTTTTCAGGCCCGCTCATAGTGGAACAGACTTTAAAGGATTTTGACAACCCGATTATCGGGGCTGTCGCCATTCCTTATATTGACATAAACAAAAGTCCGAGAATAAATGATCTGTCTCCAAGCAATGAATTAATTTATGCCGCCTATTCCTACATAGGAACATCCCATGCCATACGAAAGGACATTTTCCAATCCTTGGGGGGATATAGGGAATTGCTCATCCACCAAAGCGAAGAGGAGGACCTGTGCATAAGAATGTTGAATTCCGGCCACATTGTAAGGTGTGGAAGATCAGACCCCATTCACCATTTCGAATCCCCCCGAAGGAGCTTTTCACGCATGGATTTCTATGGAGCCCGGAACAAAGTCCTTTACGCCTGGAATAATGTTCCGTTTCCCTATTTTCCATTTCATCTTGCTTTGACCACCTTTTTAACCTCCATCCAAAATCATCAACCAAACAGGGCCTTTACCCGATGGCGCGGCGTTTGGGATGCCTATTCACTTTGCCTCTCAAACAAGGCAGATCGCAGGCCGGTTTCATCCTCCGTGTACAGATTGAGCCGGAAACTTAAAAAGAAGGGGCCATTGCCAATCCATGATCCAGCTTTAACCAATCTCCTTAAATCAAATGGATTATAATTCAGATGGTTTGCCAAAAGCTGTGGTCTGCCACAGGGGGTCCAGGGATTATTATCAGGTCTCCGCAGCCCTCCACCTGGAGGGATTGCTGGAAACACTGGTCACCGATTTTTATTTTTCGCCCGATTTTTTTCCGTTTTCAAATTATCTTTATCGAAAAAACCTGAAGATTTTTGCCCGATCCAACAAATACCTTCCGGCAAAAATGACAACATGCAATCCCTCCTTCATCCTGGAGAGCGCATTAACCCGAACTCCATTTGATTCGAAAGAAAGGCAAAAGCGATTGGACGGAAGCATCGGGGAAAAAGCGCTGGGTCTGGCACAAAAGAGAAATTGCGCGATTTTTTCCTATAGTTACTATGCCTTTCAAGCATTGGCAGATTGCCCGAACCGGCCCAGGTTTCGCTTTCTCTTCCAGCTTCATCCACACCCGGCGACTGTCAGGAAAATATTGTCAGAGGAAATCAGGAACAAGCCTGAATTCGCAAATTCATTAAAATGGGAAAACGAAATCGGGTCCTCGGAGGAGCATTTTCAAAGCCTTTGCCTGGAGCCTTCCCTGGCAAATGGCTGGGTGGTGGCAAGCACTTTCACGGCAAATTCCCTTGTTGAAAATGGAGTTCCGAGGGAAAAAATTCATGTTGTTCCCTATGGTGTGGACTTTGATGCCTTTCCCTGCAGGACAAACCCTCCCAAAACCTCATCTCCTTTTACCATTATTTGGGTTGGAAGCATGACACAGAGAAAGGGGTTGTCCTATTTTCTGGATGCCGTGAGCGCTTTGAATCAGGACAACCTGCAAGTGTTCATTATCGGCAATTCAGACATAGAAGCGGCTTTAATCCGGGAAAAAGGAATACGAAGCATAAAAATATTCAAAGGATTGCCCACATCAGAACTGGCTTTTAAACTGCGTTCCGCTGATTTATTCGTACTTCCATCCCTGGCGGAGGGGTTTGGCCATTCAATAATTGAAGCCCTTGCATCAGGAGTGCCCGTTTTAACCACCCATTCAACCTGCGCTCCTGACATTATTGAAAACGGCAGGCATGGGTTTATTGTTCCGTCGCGGGACACCAAGGCGCTTGTGGACGCCATTTCATGGGCACGCCTGAACAGAAATGAACTTTATCAAATGGGAATAAACGCCTCCCGCCATGTTGCCCAATTCACCTGGGATCGTTTTCGCAGGCGAATCGTGGATTCATATAAACAAATGGTGAATGATATTCGCATGGAGAACCCGCACAAGTAGTTCGATTCCAGGCGATTTCTCCGGATTGTCCCATGGCAAATGCAAATAAAACCATATATTCACACACCGGGCTGAGGGGGCTTATCCCCCAAATTCGGACCAGTGGCTAAGTAAGGCTTTTTGGTGTCTGATGGACAATCGCCCGTGAGGGCGGTAGAAAAACTGACAACGAAATGAAAGCAAAACGACAAAGACACCCATCGGCCTTCAAGGCCAAAGTGGGATTGGAAGCGCCGGCGGGAGTCAAGACGGTGGCGACAATCCTGCCAGCGGCTTCGGGCTGGCCAGCCCCGCAACCATAAAAAGAAAACCGCGAGCCAGGGTGGTTTTTCCCCGGCTCGCGGCATGTGATGACATCAGGCTTTGCAGTTATTTTGACTGCCGTTAAAATTGGTTTTACTGGACTCCTCCAACATTTGGGGCAGTCAAATCCGTGGCATGACCCCACACGTCTTCAGTGGGGTTGTTCAGACCGGTATAAGGACCGGGGGCACCACTGGCAACACCCTTGTCTCCGGGAACAAGTCCCACATCAACTCCCGCGTTTTGTAGTCCCGAAGCGGTCGCATTCCCATATTGGTTGATGTCTGGAGCGTAAAAAAGAGCCGGTCCGCTCAGGCCGGCGACCCCGTAATAACCTCCATTGCCGTCAGGAGTGCAGTTATTATCACTCACGACGCTGTCAGCCACGCCGTCCTCAATGAGATTGTTTCCAAATTGCGAATCACCTTGGGTGCCGCCGACATAGTTGAACACATTGTTTTGAACCAATGCGTTTATGTTGGTGCCAAGGGACATGTTCGAAACAAAATTGCTCACAGAAATCATGTTGTTGTAGATATAGATGTTGCGGCAATTGCTCGCGATCCACAGTGATTTGCCGTTTTGCCCGGCACCGTTCTGACCGAGGATGCGATCGCCGTCATTGAAGCTTATGTTGTAGCGGAAACAACAATTGTAACAGCCGGGAAGGATTTCCACAAAGCCCCCGGAATTGTTGGCAAAGAAGCAGTCCTCTATGGTGACGTAGGCATTATCATAGTCTATATGAATCCCTGTTCCGTCTGTGAGGTCATTGGCGTTTTCGCCGACGATGTTGTGGGCCAGATAGTATTCACAATCTTGCATCCAGCTTGCCTCAGCGCCTGTGACGGTGCTGTTTTGAAAGTTCACATATTTGCAATTGTGGCAAAACAATCCGTCCCACCCGCCATCGTTTTGGCTGACGTCAATGTTTTCAACCAGGACATTGCTGCATGATTCTGCAAATCCCCAGGGCCACCAGGACCCGCCCCACGGCGGATCAATTTCAATCCCGTAATTGACGTTTTTAAAGACGCTGTTTTCGATGGTGATATTATCCACCCGGCCGGCGCTCACTGGATGGACATAAACTCCGTCACCCCCGGCGGTTGACGGACTATAAGACCCGGTGCCTCTATGAAAGGTGTTTTCAACCGTCAAACCGTTTATGATAATGCCTGAAGAAACATAATTGGTGGCATAAACATAAACGCCGTGTGAGGCGGTATTATATCCGTTCACTGTAATGCCTTCGACCGTGATGAAGGAGCAGTTCCATAATTGAACTCCGCAATACAAATTCTGGGCATAAATGAGCGGCTGGGTGGTATTGCCATCGGCAGGTTTGTAATTTTGAATCAGGATGTTGTTGCCATTGGCGCCTTGGACGCCGGTCAATTCAACCGGCCAATACCAGGTGCTCCCGTTTGCAAGTTCAATATGGTCTCCTGGGTTAAGGGGATATTTGTGCGTGCCCCACCGGCTGTCGGCAGTCGCCATTGATTTCCAAGCCTCCGAGGGGCCCGACGTGCCGTTATTGCTGTCATTGCCGTTGACGCTGTCAACCCAATACGTCGTGGCATGAAGTGTGACTGCACCGGCCAGCAGGCCGAATGCTGCCATGGATTTAAATGTTTTCATGATGCTGTTTTTTGGTTCTCTGATGTTGCGTTTCTTTGGAGGTATTCCATGGTCACAGGGGAAAGACATGACGTTGTCAAGGAGGACCGCGCATGGCCCCAATGGCGAATTGATGGCTGATTCATGGGATACTTTGGAAAAATTATCATGGGGTGGTGAATTTAGGAAATCACGAGATCTCGTGACTCGATAAATTTAACCGCACATGTATGCGGCGGCAGCCATTCGGAGTTTTCCATGGCGGCGATGACCGCATTCCCGACCCCCACCCTTTTATTCGCTGACGTATCATCATGCAGTTGACGCAGTCATGCATTTAGACTTAAAGGTCTGGTCACCTTGTTTCGGCGTCTGTTCCAAGCATTGAGCCTACTGACCAGCCAGCCTGTTGAAATAGCTTAATTCATCTTCTGTCTTTTGCCATTGGCACCGGATCCTGCTGAAACAGTGCATTCGTGTCAGCAACCTTGTCTGGTTGACTGCCTGTGCGTCATGGAATGCTGAAGGAATGCAAACCATCCCCATCGCAAGCGATTGACTCCCACCCAGCGTGAAAGGATTCTTGCCGCATACCGAGAATCTTTGCTGACAAAACCCGGGTTTGCCCGCCAATATAATATTGGCACATCCACTCTGCGAACTTGGTTGCGCCAATCCGCATCCAAGCCTCCGTCCCAGGCTGCCCCCTTTTGCCGGTTCCATATCTGCCGCCCCGGCCCGGGGTGACAGGAACTGGTGCGAAAGTCAATGGAGCCCGTGACATTGGACCGGAAGAACTGACTGCACATTGGCAGTGAGGAAGCCGGGCCGAAGGAGGCGGCCACAGCCTCAACCGTGAACAGGTGCCGCCGATTGATCATGAACTTGCGGGCCTATTTGGCCACGGCTTGGCGATTGGCCAAGCACACCGGTGGCGAAGCTTGCCCCCGCCGCTTGGAAATCCGCTCATCCTAAAATTCCCAGCGATCCCAGCAGTCATAAAAGCCAGACTGCCTCACCAGACGGGGTTGCTGACACGGATACAAATGAGTGGCGCGATATTTGATCCGGCCAACGGGCATTTTGTGATTTTGGGCACCAACAATCCAGCGCCCGTCAAAAGGATCAGTCTTGATTATCTTTACATCGCCCTGCAAACCATCAATGGAAGCGCCGCACGCCCTTCGTCACCCTGGTGCCATCAACAATAACAACCCCCTCTAATTTGGCGCTCTATTTCAACCCGAAAAGCGACCTTGGGGAAAACTCTGGCAAATGAATCCCTGCGTCTGATCCTTGATCAGCCGGCCCGGGTCAGTCTTCTGCGAACAAATATTCCAGGTCGTGGGCGGTGAGGCTGCGGGCAAAGCCTTCCTCGCCCAGCACGTCGGCAATGGTCTGGGCCTTGCTTTGCTGCAATTCCCAGATTTTTTCCTCGACCGTGCCGGGGGCAATCAGGCGGTAGGCATTGACGGTCTGGGTTTGGCCGATGCGATGGGACCGGTCAATGGCCTGGGCTTCCACGGCGGGGTTCCACCAGGGATCGTACAAAACCACATAGCTGGCGTTGGTGAGGTTCAGGCCGGTTCCGGCGGCGCGCAGGCTCAGGAGAAAAACACCGGCACCGGTGACTTTTTGGAAGTCCTGGACCACTTGCTGGCGATCCTTGGTCTGGCCGGTCAGCATGTGGGTGGGGATATGGCGCGCCTTGCATTCCTTTTCCAGCAATTCCAGCATTTGGACGAACTGGGAGAAGACCAGCACCTTCTGCCCATCTGCAACCAGCGGGTCCAGGAGCTCAAACAGGGTTTCTGTTTTTCCCGAGGCGGTGTCGCTGCCCACCAGGGCGGGATGGCAGCAAACCTGGCGCAATCGGGTGAGCGCCGCCAGCACGTGCATTTTGCTCTTGTTCAATCCCTGTGTTTCCACCGCTTTCATGACTTGGTCGCGGCTGCGCCGCAGCTCTGCCAGGTAAAGTTTGCGCTGCTCATCGCCCAGGGGACAATCCCGGCGTTCTTCAATGCGGTCGGGAAGGTCTTTGGCCACGTGTTTTTTGAGGCGCCGCAGCAGGAGGGGCCTCAGCCGGGCCGAAAGCCTGCGGCGGGCTATGCGCTGCGCGGCTTCCATGTTGCCGGATCCCTTGGGCTCGTAGGTTTCCAGAAATTGATCCTGGCTGCCCAGGTAGCCGGGCTGGATGAAATCCACGATGCTCCATAAATCCAGCAGCCTGTTCTCCAAGGGCGTGCCGGTCAGCGCAATCCGGTGGTCGCATTTAAGCTGCTTCACGGATTGCGTCACCTGTGCGCCCGGGTTTTTGATAAATTGCGCCTCATCCAGAATGACGGCCCTGAAGGAAAATTTATGAAACTCCTCCAAGTCCCGCCTGAGCAGGGCGTAATTGGTGACAATAAGGTCGTGCTGGGGGATTTGCTTGCGGAGATTGTGCCGCGCGGCGCCGCTTTCCAGGACGAGCACACGCAGGTCAGGCGTGAATTTTTCCGCCTCGCGCCTCCAGTTGTGCAGCACGGAAGCGGGACAGATGACGAGTGATGGCAGGTGGTTTTTGCGGTTTTGCTCCTGGAGCCAGGCCAGCCAGGTGAGGGTTTGCAGGGTTTTGCCCAGCCCCATGTCATCCGCCAGGATGCCCCCCAGCCGCACATTCACGAGATGCGCCAGGAAATCAAAGCCCTCCTTTTGGTAGGGCCGCAATTCCGCCTGCAGGGATTGGGGTAGCTGCACCGGATCAATGCCTTTGAAATCACGAACCCTTTCACGCAATGCCTGCGCCTCAGGCGAATGGGCAAACCGGGTGAAATCCTCGTCGCTCAAATGCGCCACATGCTCCATGCCGACTCGTTGCGGCACCGCCACCAAGCCCTCCACACCCAGGTCCGCCATGGCTTCCTGGGCGCCCTGCACTGCCCGGGAATCCAATTCCACCCAGCCGGAATTGGGTAATTTCACAAAACGCCCGGTTGCGGTGGCGAGCCGCTCCAGGTCCGCCTTGGTCAGTTTCAGTCCCTCTGCCTCCCAGTCTGCGGAGACCGACAACCAATCTATGCCGCTGCCTTTCACCACCAGCCTCGGCTTGAGCTGCCTTGGGGTGAGAAACAGCCGGTGGAAAGCGGGGTTTCCCAAAAACTCCGCGCCGGGCGGACGATCCGCCCAGGCCTCGGCCAAGGCTCCCAGGAAATTCTCGTTGGCATCCCCCGTCCACAGGCCTGGTTCCTGCATGAACCAATCCAGCCTGCGAAGCCATTGAATGGTTGGCTCCAGGCGCGGGTCATCCAGGACTTCCGGACGGGTATCGCCGGACCCGTGGGGCGCGGAAGCCTGCCCGGTCCGGTCGCGCACCCAGTCATGACCGTTCCAGAGCCAGAGACTTTTATCCCGATCGCTGCGCGCCACCAGCCTCAGGCGCACGGCATCATCCATCAGTTCAAAAATGAACTGGGGCGAGGCCGCGTGGGCCACGCATAATTGCTCCCAATTGACGCCGTGATGGGCCTGTTTCTTGCGCAGGTGCAGCAGCAGGCGGTGGCTCAATTTCCGCACAGGCACGCTGGGGCGCCCGGCGAGGTGCTTGAGCACACCGTTGGGCGGCGCATTGCGCAAGAGGAAAAATTCATTGCCCACCAAGGCAAGGGGGGATTGGCTGTTGAAAAACCGGACGTCTGAAACCGGGTGCGTTTCCCCGCCGGGCAGCGTGACCCGGTGTGTGAAACACAGCTCTCCATTCTGGTTTTCCAAATGGGGCGAGAGCGCCACCACATGGCCGTAAAAATGCAGCGGGCGGCGGGTGACGGCGGATTCCAGCCGGTCGGTGTGCCCCCACCGCGCGAGCCATTGCAGCAAATCCGCATCGGACAAAACCAAAGTGGAGTCCTCTGTGGCCCTGTCCCGGTGCGTGTCATAAATCCACTGCACAAATTCCCAGTCCTGGGGCGCAAACAACTCCTGTTCATGCGCCGCGCGCACCACCACATCCACCAAGTCGCTGAGAGACCGGGCCTTTTCACCGGTGCGCGGACGCAGGAGCAGGAACTGGACCGAGAGAGTGTGGCGCGCGGCATCCACGCCCTCCGGGCAGGGCTGGCAAACCACCCGCAGCGTGGCGCGCGGGGTGTCCAGATGCAGCGGCGTGGGCGGGCTCAGCCAATGCTCCAATTCCCGTACCAGTTGCAATTCCTGCGCCGCCTCCTCGGCCTCCGCAAAGCGGGAAAGGCTGGCGTAAGGCGCCAACTCGGGCGGCACCGACCGCTTGGCTCGCAAAAACAAAAAAGCCAGCTCTTCCAACCGGCCCGATCCCTGCGCCGCCAGCATCCTGCTCCACCAGTCGGTGGCCGGAAAGTCCCTCCGGCACAACGACAACCTCTCGAAATAATCCTCCAGCGCCAGCCAGGCCCGCTGCGAATCCGGGCATTGGGAAAAAGTGCGGAGGATTTCCTCCCTTTCAGTCACCGTGGTCTTGGAATCAGAAAGTTCCCGGCGCAGATCGGCGAAAGCGCCATAGGTTTGGGAAAGCACCTTATGGTGTGCATCGTATTTGCTGGCCCCCGGCCCGCTGCGCGGCGCTCCGTTCCCGTTTTTTGCAGAAAATCTCGGCATCTGAAATCAATAGTTTGTGCATTTCGACATATCCCCATGAAACGGTCAATGCCAAACCAAAACTTTTTCACCTGATCGAATCGGAAAACCATTGGGGCCCACCCTCCTTTTGCGTCCTTTTCCCTGCTTTTCCTCCCTTTTCCGGCTTTGCCGGGCTCAGAGCCTGTCGGAAAATTGGGAAGGGTGCTGCGACTGGGGATTTTGGCCTTGGGCGAGGCGGAGCTGGCGGCGCATCCCCGTGGCGGGCTGTAACGACGGCAACAACAAAGCCCAAAGGCAAAAGCGCCGTCGCCCGGAGGGTTTTCGCGCCCAAGCCGGTCTGGCGTTGTTGCTCCCCGGTCCCAGACCCGCGTTGGGCATACTCCCTCGTCTCACCTAGCCAGACCTGCTTGGGCACGAAAACAGCATCCTTCCGAATTTTAAGAAAGGCTCCATGGAAAAATCTCATCAGACCGCTTCGGGTGTGGTTTTGATTTTTCCAAAGCGTTTACGCCCAGTAGATCGGGGCAGGTTGGCCTTTGGAATTTGGTTATTCGGCTTTATTCTTCCAGAACGGCTTGGTTTCTGATAAACCGCAGTTGTGGAATCGGTCACTCAACTCACACATCAACTGGTCGCCTCTTATGCAAAGGCGGGTGGCATCAACCATCTGGACGGCAAAAACCTCCCTTCCAAGCGGGCGGTCACAGCCTTGACGCAGGATTTGTTGCGCATGCTTTTCCCCGGATTTTTTGACGAGCATCCGGTCCATTCCTCGGAAATTCGCGTGATGACGGCGAGTCTCCTGGATTCGGTTTTGGGCAATTTGGAGGATGAAATCCGCAAGAGCCTGGAGCATCTTCCGCCGGAAGGACTGGCCAAATCCCAGGTGAAGGCGACCGCACATGCCATGACCGTGGAATTCCTGGGCAAACTTCCCCACATCCGGGATATTTTGCAGACCGATGTTGAGGCGGCCTTCAATGGGGACCCTGCTGCGTCCTGCGCTGAAGAGATCATTGTGTCCTATCCTTTCGTGGAGGCCATCGCCGTCCAGCGCCTGGCGCATGAATTATATTCGGCAGGGGTGCCGCTCATTCCCCGCATCATGACCGAATGGGCCCATTTTCGTTCCGGCATGGACCTGCACCCTGGAGCAAAAATCGGCTCCCACTTTTTTGTGGATCATTGCACGGGCACAGTCGTTGGGGAAACCTCGGTGATTGGCAACCACGTCAAAATTTATCATGGCGTGACGCTCGGAGCCCGCTCCACCAGCGGCGGCCAAACCCTGCGTGGCAAACGCCGCCATCCTACGATTGAAGACCGGGTGACCATTTATCCGGGCGCCACGATCCTGGGTGGCGACACAGTGATTGGCACGGGCAGCACCATTGGCGGAAATGTGTTCATCATGAACAGCGTGGCACCCCATTCGCTGGTCATTTACGACGGCCTGGATATGAGGGTCCTCAACAAACTGGACCGCGAACACGCGCCGGATTTTCAAATTTGAAAATGCGCTGGAGCTGATCCTTTGGACCCTTTGCGCCAGGCCGCGTGCTTGAAGGCTATCAGTCCTGGTGAAAAACCTCCTGCAACGGCGCGGTCATGGGAGAATTATCCGGGTGCACTTCCATCAGCGGAGCCATCCAGTCCCACCATCGGCGCACGATCTCCTGGGCGGGAAGCTGTTCGGCATGGTGCCCTGTCTCCAGGCGCTGCACTGCAAACAAAGTCAGTGTGGACTCATCAAAAAAGATGGAATAATCCCTTACCCCGGCCTTTTTCAGGGCTGAAGCCAGTTCGGGCCATATCTGATCATGGCGTTTGCGATACTCCTCCAGGCAGCCGGCCTTCAAGGTCATTTTAAATGCCACTCTTTGCATAGGCCCAAGGTAGGATGAATGGCCGATGTTGGAGAGAAAATTCAGGGGTTTATCGGAACCGCGCGGCTTGGAGGAAAAAAGAGCGGTCTCCAGGGTTGGAATCGCTGGGTCAGCCGTTGTTTTGGGCTTCGCCAAAAACCAAAACCCCCGCGCCGGTTTGAACGGTGCTTTTGATCTGAACCTCGGCGCTGGTGCCCACCAGCGGCTGGCCATTGCTCACCACCACCATTGTGCCATCGGGAAGATAGCCTATTCCCTGCCCTTTTTCCCGGCCTTCCCTGACAATTTTCAACTGCACCACCTCCCCGGGAATCATCTCCATTTTCAGGCAGCGGGCCAGTTCGTTCAGATTCACACAGCTCACCGATTGCAGTCCGGCCATCTTGGTCAGGTTATAGTCATTGGTGAACAGCTTGGCGTTCAGGTTCCGCGCCAGGCGCACCAGCTTGGCGTCCACGCCCTTTTCCTCGGGAAAATCACCGTCATGAATACGCACTTCCAGCTTGGGATTGTGCTGCATGCGGTTAAGCATCTCGAATCCTCGCCGACCCCGAGCCCTCTTGATTTCATCCGCCGAATCGGCAATTTGCTGCAATTCCAGCAGCACAAAGCGCGGAACCACCACCAATCCCTCAACAATGCGGGATTCAATGACATCCGCCACCCGACCGTCAATGATCACGCTCGTGTCCAGAAGCAGCAGTGTGTCCGGTTTCTGCTGGGGAGAAAACCGGACATAGGGAATAATCAGGGAAAAATCCTCCTTGTTGCTGCGCATGGCCAACACCACGCCGATGTAACCGGATCCCAGAAAAAGACACAGCCGGATCACCCAGCGGACTTTTTCATCTGTATTCACAAACAACCCGGAATGATCCACAAGCGATGCCACCGCCATCCCCAAAAGCAACCCGAAGGTGGTTGCCGAGAAGGCCCTCAGTGAAAAGCCCTTGAGCAGTTCATCCATTGCCACCAAAACGCCGGCAAACAGGAATCCCGCCAGGACTCCATAAAATCCGGCATGCGGCATGTCCACAAACTCTGGACGCACCTGGCTGATGGCAAAACCGGCGGCGGTGCAAAGCGCCAGGAAAAACAACCGGATGGCAAGGAGCGGGGTCATGGATTCTGGCTGGAATGGGCGGGCGCCGGGGCGGGTTTATGAGACCAAAGCACTCCCCACAGACCCAGCCGGTTCAGGTTGCTGCTGGTTACGGCCAGGTTGGCGGCAATCATCTGGACATTGGTGGCCAGAGCCTGGTTTTGCAGCAGGGCGCCAGCCAGGCCGTTGCCCTCCTCCAGATTCTCGGAAACACGCCGCAACGTCCCGGATATCACGACCAGGTTGCTGGTGGTGATGTCCATGTTTTGCCCGTTGCTCGCCAGAATTCCGCCGGCTTGCGCGCCTAAACGATCAAGGGATGTGGAAAATCCCTCCAGATTACTCACCGCCATGCTCACCTGGACGGCATTGGTGGCAACCATTTGATGAATGTCCTGAACCGCCTCCAAAGCTTGCTCGGTAAAGGACCGCATGTTGGTCATGGCCACTCCAAAGCTCGATAGGGTATGGGCATTCAAAACCTGGCTCTGCAAATCAGACACGGATTGATCCAGTTTTTTGGCCGTTGCATCAATTCTCTGAATGAAACCTGAGGCGGACCGCGCCACCTCCAGCAGGTTGAAAGGAGGGGAACATTCCACGTCCGAGTTATTGGTCAAAACCGGCGGCTGGTTATCCGTGGGCACAATGGAAATAAACTGGTCCCCCAAAAAACCAGCCTGCTCAATGGCAAACCGCGCATCCTGGTAAATGGGATAATCCTTGTAAATGCTCAGGGTGATGGTGACGCTGCGGTCATCCGGGGCCAGCTTGATGTCGGTCACGGTGCCCACCTGCACCCCCGCCAGCAGCACTTGCGCCCTGGTTTTGATGCCGCCTACGTTGGTGGCGTGCAGTCGCACCACATAAATGCCCCGAAACAGGCTGGAGCTTTTGCTGAATTGTATCAGCAGAACCGCCAGCAGGACCAGGCCTATGAACACAAACAATCCGACTTTTAATTGTAAACGCGGGTTTTCCATGGATTCATTAATATTTTGTCAAAACTGGGTTCCTTCCGGGTCCGCCACCCCGTCCACAAACTGGCGGATCACCGGGTCCGGGGAGTCAAACAGCGCCTCCGGGGTGCAGTTTGCATAAATCCTGCGGTCGTGCAGCATCATGACGTGGTTTCCCACTCGCCTGGCAGAACGCATGTCGTGCGTCACCACCACGCTGGTGGCCTGGAGATGATCCCGCACCCGCATGATCAATTTATCTATGCTGTCAGACACAATGGGGTCCAGACCCGTGGTCGGCTCGTCATAAAGCACGATTTGCGGTTCATAGATGATGGCGCGGGCCAACCCCACGCGCTTGCGCATGCCCCCGGATAATTCCGCCGGGTTTTTGTGTTCAATCCCGGGCAAATCCACCAATTCCAGCGTCTTGGCCACCCGCTTCGCCGTCTCTCCCTCCGTCAAATGTTCATGCCGCCTCAAGCCAAATGCCACGTTCTCTGCCACGGTCATGGAATCAAAAAGCGCCGCGCCCTGGAACACCATCCCAAATTTGCGACGCACTCTCAGCAAATGCCGCTCATCCATGGCCACAATGTTCTCCCCATCAATGATCACCTGCCCCGCATCCGGCTGCAACAATCCAATCAGGTGCTTCAATAAAACACTCTTGCCGCCTCCGCTCCGTCCGATGATGACCACCGATTCCCCATGGTCAATTTGAAAGCTGACCTGGTCCAGAATCTTTTGACTGCCAAAACTTTTGGTTAAACCCCGCACTTCAATCATAAGCCGAGTATCACGCAAACCTGCTCCAGTGTCATGGTCAGGAAAAAGTTGGCGACCAAGATGGTGATGGAGGCATAAACCACCGCCTCGGTGGTGGCACGCCCCACCCCCTGGGCACCCACATTGCACGTCAGGCCCTTATAACAGCCTATCAGTGAAATAATTCCACCATATACCATGGATTTGATCAGCCCAATCATCACGTCTGCATCCCCCGAGTATTTGAGCATGTTCCACCAGGCATAAGCCGGCTCAATACCCAACAGGTAAACCCCCACCACGTAGCTGGCTCCAATCCCTATGCACATGGATTCCACCGTAAGCAGGGGGAGCGCAATATTCGACGCCACCACCCGCGGCACCACCAGGTAATCCACCGGATGAGTGGCCAGGGTGCGCAGGGCATCTATTTGCTCGGTCACCCGCATGGTCCCCAACTCCGCCGCAATGGCCGCCCCAACCCGGCCTGCCACCATCAAGGCGGTCAAAACAGGTCCTAATTCGCTGCACATGGACACGCTCACCACCGCCAGCGTGGCCGTGTCCATCTTCACCTTGTGGAATTGAAAATCGGTCTGCGCCGCCAGCACCATCCCCGTAAATGCCCCGGTCACCAACACCACGGATTGTGATTTGATGCCTATGAAATAAATTTGGTACAGCAAATCCTTCCACGACACCTTCAGGCGGCAAAACGACACAAACGCATCCCGCGCCAGTACCGTGATGCGCCCCAGCCCTTCCAGCCATTCCGCAAACGCAAACCTGCCTAAAAATTCCATGAGCGCCCAATCTACCCCAACCCGGTTCCCAAAGCCAAGTTTTTGAATCATTCCCGGGGACAGTCGCGTTTCCCATCAGGCTCTCAAACGCGCTTCTATAAACGGAAGGTCCCCGGGCACGGTCACTTTGGGATTGGGTTGATGGCTTTTCACCAACCGCACGGATTGGCCGATCAGCTCACAGGCCGCAGTGTCATCGGTCAACCACAGGTTCTGTTTCCGCGCCGCCTCGATTGCCCGCCGGATGACCGGCACCTGAAAAGTTTGAGGGGTCTGCACCGACCATAGTTTCGAGCGATCCACCGTGCGATGGATCAATTCTCCATCCAACGTTTCCTTGATGGTATCCGTCACGGGCTGCGCGGCCACGGCGGCGCCAGTCTCCCGCGCTGCCGCGATGGTGCCCAGAATCAGTTCAGGCAGGGTGCACGGCCGAGCCGCATCCTGAATGGCCACAACCTCCGCACCCGGGCACAGGGCCATCAATCCGTTCCACACAGAATCCTGACGCTCGGCCCCCCCAGCCACCAGGCGATAGGCTTTTTGAAATCCACACTTTTGGGCCAGCTCCAGGTATTGGTTTTGCAATCCCTCCCGCACCACCAGCACAATTTCAGCAATGGCATCCAGTTTTTCAAAAGTGGCCCATGTGTGCGCCACCACCGGACGTCCGGCCACTTCCAGCCAGAGCTTGTCCACCGTTGAACCCATGCGGGTGCCCTTGCCTGCGGCTACAATTATTGCGGATACCATGCGATGAAAGAATTGGAAAAATACCTGACGCTGTTAACCCTGCCCTGCCTGAAGATGGTCGGAGCGACAGGATTCGAACCTGCGACGTCTTGCTCCCAAAGCAAGTGCTCTAGCCAGGCTGAGCTACGCTCCGATACCCGATCCAAAATTGCCTGAGGCGCAAAAGACCCCGAAATCGAGCCCAAAATTAAACCTAAAAATCGCCCCATTCATGAGCGCGCTTTCACCGCGTCTCCGTTGGTCTCTCCAACCCTGCCTCTTCAAGCCTGAACCGCATTATGCCCGCATCCAGCCTTGTGGCAAGCTCATTTAAAAATAATAGAAAATATTCAGAAAGGAGCCAGCTCCGCCGACCCTATAAATCGCGAGAAATCTTGAATCATTCGTGCTGGCTGCTGTGTTAGACATCGTCATGGTGTCTTCCATTTTGGGACCAATTCGATGCTCACTTCGCCAACGGAAACAGCACACTGGCGACCGGGTGATGTGGAAATGGACGGTCTGGCAAAATCAGAAACTGTCCCGTCAGCGTTGGTGGACACAATCGCAAAATCCACCTCGATATTGTCGCCATCAATCCGCTTGGCGGTCGCCGTGCAACCCCTGCCGCGGCCAAGACTGAACTGCAGTGGCGTGCCTTCGGTGAACTCAATCACTCCCAAATCTTTCGCGCCTGCTGGCAAACGTGAGGTCGGGTGGCTCGGACTTTTTGAGCAGCCGATGCAAAATGCAGCTATCAAAGCTGCGCCGGTAATCATTTGTGAAATGCGCATAAAATCCGGTTCATTACCCACATTTTTTACCACGCCACGCCGACGCGGCCTAGCGGATTCGTCCTTCACCGCTTACATTCATTCAAAATCCGTCATTACTCCAAAACCACACTTTTATTAATTTTACCACACACTTTTGCTGTTTGCGGTGAATAGGCAGCCTTAAAACCTCCATCATTTTGCGGGCAAACAAATGTCGCCGTTCATCGTTAAGACTGCCCTTTTGGTCGTCGAACCGTTCTTTGGGCAGTAAATAAATCCGGTTGCAACGCAACATCGTTTTCCAATCCAGCCCGTCCGCTACGGCTAAAACCTCCCCGGTGGCTTTCGGTTCCCGATTCATTTTAGCCAACGTGCAAAGCAAGGCGTTAACTTCCTCAATGACGGGATTCTGGCAGGTTTAGTCATTGGAAATAATGACAAACGGATGCCGCCGCTCCTTGCCGAACGGAAACATGAAAACGTCAACACCCAAACATCGTTGGCCACCGAGGGCACCCAGGTATAGCCTTAATTTTGGATGCTCACCCATCCGCCGATTGCGATGAGGCGAATATCGTCGGCGTGATAGACGGAGTCAGCCCCCTTGCCACAGCGACCCACACCGGCTCAAGAAACCTTCGGCATTTCATAATGCTCCGGTTCTCTCCCTTCACAATCCGATGATAGCGCGGACTGTTTGTGTCCGCTGGGTAGGTGATGAAAATTTAGAATTTTCAAATTGGCTCCAGAGGTAGGACTCGAACCTACAACCACACGGTTAACAGCCGCGTGCTCTACCATTGAGCTACTCTGGAACGCAAAGGGACGAAAAATGTACAAGCCCGCATTGGCACCGTCAATTTCAAACAATAAACATTTTTCACTGAATCAAAGTTTTGGGGTTATCCGTGCTTGCGTCCGTTTCAAGGGGGTTTGTATAATCGGGACGATTTAAAAATTATGACCAAAACACCCATTCGCGTGGCCGTCACCGGCGCAGCCGGACAGATCGGATATTCCCTGTTGTTTCGCATCGCCTCCGGTGCTGCTTTTGGACCGGACCAGCCGGTGATTTTGCACCTGATAGAGGTGCCGGATGAAAAGGCCATGGCTGCGCTTGGGGGCGTGTGCATGGAATTGGATGACTGCGCCTTTCCGCTCCTGAAGGGGATTGTGCCAACGTCGGATTTGAACGAGGGATTCAAGGGGGTGAACTGGGCGCTGCTGGTGGGGGCGGTGCCTCGGAAACAGGGCATGGAGCGCAAGGATCTCCTTGGCATCAACGGAAAAATTTTCACCGGCCAGGGAAACGCCATTGCCAAAAACGCGGCCAGCGACGCGCGGGTGCTGGTGGTGGGCAACCCCTGCAATACCAATGCCCTCATAGCCGCCAACAACGCCCCGGGCGTTCCCAAAAACCGTTTTTTTGCGATGACCGCGCTGGATGAAAACCGTGCCAAGTCACAGTTGGCCAGGAAGGCCAGCGTGGATGTGACGGCGGTCACCAACCTGGCCATCTGGGGCAACCACAGCGCCACCATGTACCCGGATTTTTACAACACTCGCATTCACGGACGCCCCGTGCCGGAAATCATCAGTCACCGGGAATGGCTGGAAAAGGATTTCATCACCACGGTGCAACAACGCGGCGCCGCCATTATCAAGGCCCGCGGCCTGAGCAGCGCCGCCAGCGCTGCCAATGCAGCCGTGGATACAGTCTATAAACTTTCTCACCCCACCCCCCCCGGAGACTGGTTCAGCGTGGCTGTGGTTTCCGATGGCAGCTATGGCATCGAAAAAGGCCTTATTTTCAGCTATCCCATCCGCAGCAATGGTGGCGAATTTGAAATTGTTCAGAATGTTCCGCTGAATGATTTCAGCCGCGCAAAAATCGCCGCCACGGAGGCGGAATTAAAGGAGGAACGCTCCTTGGTGGCTGACTTGCTGCCCAAATAAGGTCATCCACTCCTTATTAGGCTGGATTTAATGCCCGGCAACGCCATGTGCGTTGCCGGGTGTTTTTGTAAAAACTTCCCGCGCATTGCCAGTCTCTGGCGTTTTGGTAGCATATCCACGAATGGCCTTTGAATCCTTTCATGATTTTGTAGAAGCCCTGGATCGCGCGGGTGAGCTGAAGAGAATTTCGCAGCCTGTGGCCACGGAATTGGAGATCACGGAAATAGCCAATCGTGAAATGAAATCTCCGGGCGGCGGCAAAGCCCTGTTGTTTGAAAAACCCACGGTGAATGGCCAGGTTTCACCCTTTCCAGTGGCCATCAACACCTTGGGATCCCACCGGCGCATGGCCATGAGCATGGGCGCTGAATCGGTGGATGAAGTGGCTGCGGAGTTGGGGGCATTGATGAAGGCCAAGCCTCCCACCGGGTTCAAGGAAGCCATCAAATTGCTGTCGCTGGCTTTGGATTTGCGGCATGCCAAACCCAAGAGGGTGGCCACCGGTCCCTGCAAGGAAGTGATTCAACTGCTAAATGCACCGGAAACGCGAGCCAGCGCATGGCCTTCTGCACCCGATTGGCGGGCCGGGACGAATCCCAATCCACCCACGCTCGCCAATCTGCCCATTCTCAAGTGCTGGCCGCTGGATGGCGGGCGGTTTATCACCCTGCCTTGCGTCGTCACCCGCGATCCAGACACCGGCGAGCGCAATCTGGGAATGTACCGTGTCCAGATTTATGATTCCCAGTCCACGGGGATGCACTGGCAATTGCAAAAAGTGGCCGCCCGCCATGGCCGCCGATATTATGAAAGGGGCGAGCGCATGCCCGTGAGTATTTTCCTGGGAGGCGATCCCATGTTTCCTTTTGCAGCCACCGCCCCGCTGCCCGATGGTTTGGATGAATTCCTGCTGGCGGGTTACCTGCGCAAAAAATCAGTGGAACTTGTGCGCTGCGAAACCAACGATTTGGAAGTGCCGGCCAATGCGGACTTTGTGATAGAGGGCTATATAGACCCTGTCGAACCCTTGCGCGAGGAAGGGCCTTTTGGCGATCACACCGGTTATTACACGTTGCCGGAGCTTTACCCCGTTTTTCACGTCACGGCCATTACCCATCGCAAAAAGGCTGTTTTTCCTGCAACCATCGTGGGAATTCCGCCCATGGAGGATTTTTACATGGGCGGGGCCAGCGTCCGGCTTTTCCTGCCGGTCTTCAAAATGAATTTTCCGGAGATCGTGGACATCGCCCTGCCTGCGGAGGGGGTGTTTCACAACCTGGTCTTTGTGAGCATCAAAAAAACCTATCCCATGCAGGCCTATAAAATCATGCATGGCCTTTGGGGCATGGGGCAGATGATGTTTTCCAAGTACATCGTGGTGGTGGATGCGGATGTGAACGTGCATGACACCAGCCAGGTGCTTTTTCATCTGACGGCCAACACGGATCCCATGCGCGACAGCATTCTTACGCGCGGGCCATCAGACGTGCTGGACCATGCCACCAACGAGGTGGGGGTGGGGGGCAAGATGGGCTTGGACGCCACCCGCAAAATGCCCGGGGAAGGATTCAAAAGAGCCTGGCCGCCGTTGATCCAGATGGATCCAGCCATCCAAGCCTCGGTTTCACGTCTCTTACACGGATGACCCTGGTCGGCGAAAATTTCTGGAAGGCGGCTTATATTTCATGACGCACAACAAAATAAGACTATCCTTTGTCTTGCGTTTTGATCATTCTTTGCGCGCATCATTAAAACTGATTTTCGCACCCGGGTCCTGTCATCCGGGCGCCATGTCTGAATATGCCAGTGATTGAAAACATTTTGCTTTGGATAACCTGCGGTTTTGCGGCTGGGGTGTTTTTTGCCTCGTTTTTTGAGTGGGCGCTCCACCGTTACGTCATGCACAAGCCCTTGGGCAAGTTTCGTTACCCTTTCGAAGCCCATGCCCTGGTGCATCATCACATTTTCAAGGCGGACCATACCTACCACCTGATTCATGACCGGGACAAAAAAACCATTCCCATGGCGTGGTGGAACGGGCCGGCGTTGGTGCTGATTGGCATGGTTCCCGTATCGCTGGCTCTGCTTCCTTTTGGCCGCTGGGATGCTGCGGTGGGAACTTTCATCGCCTTTTGCGTTTACTACGGGGCTTATGAATACATGCATTGGTGCATGCACCTGCCCAAGGCGCGACGGGTGGAGAAATCCTGGGTTTTTTACCGGCTCAATGGCCATCATTTGCTGCACCACCGGTATCTGCACAAAAATTTCAACGTGGTGCTGCCCATCGCCGACCTCTGCCTGGGCACCCTCCTGTTGCGTTCCAAGATTTCCTTTCCCCAAGCCCGTGGCCGGGCCGTCCCGGACGTGCAACCGCGCTAAACACCAGCGCCTGTCATGCCGCTTCCGGATGAAGTCCTGCGCCCGTCCGTGGAAAAACTTGGGCTGGAACATTACCAGCGCCATGTTTTCCTCTGCGCTGATGCCTCGGATCCCAAGTGTTGCGACCGCGCGGCTTCCTTGGCGGCATGGGAATACCTAAAGCGTCGTTTGAATGAATTAACCTAACTTCCCCCCGTATTTGCAAAATCCCCAATAAATAGTGGGTATTGGGGATTTTGTCTGGCTACATAGCCCAATCCGGGGTGGTGGCGAAGAGTTTGATGACGGCGAGTTTATCCAGCAA
>JAKAFL010000092.1 GCA_021817945.1 bacterium
TATCGCATTTAGGAGGCTTTGCCAAAATCCAGTCCGGCTCGGGTGCGGTGACAAGCCACACCCCAGATCGCTCGCCAAAACAAAATTAATCCCACCTCGCGCTTGACGAGCAACATAGATAAACCCGTTCCGGGGCCTTGAACTTTTATTTGTCTCAGACTCGGTTTTCATAAAATTCATAAGTTTCTCCAGCACTACATTGCCAGCAATCAGAGAGCCTGGTCATGTGGCATGAAAAGGCCACATCACAAATTGTGGCGGGAAACTTCCTGCAGGGCCTCTTTTCACGCCTATTTTGCGGTTGGGTCTTTAAACCCGTAAAACAAAATCCAAAAAACCATTCTGCCCCAATCTGCCGGGAGCAGACTCTTTGGAAAAATCCTACCAGACCGCTTCGGGTATGGTTTCGATCTTTTCAAAGGGTTTCCTCTCCAGCATCTTGCCCCTTTTAACCCTTCCATTTCGCTTTCTGGATTAAACGGCGAATTAACATACCCGCACCGGCTTTTGAACATGTCAATCCGTATCCACAGGCGACTGGATATCCGTTGCAGAGGGTGCGGGATACGCAATGGTGGGACCCTTGATGGCACGCCACAGGATGTGGTTAAACAAGTCTTCCGGGCATTCATCCTCCCTTTCAAGGGGCAGGCGGGCGGAGACCATGGCATCCTTCCTGATCCGCGCATTTTTTATTCGCCCGGGAAGGGGATTCATTTCATCCAGCGGCACCTGGTTGGGCAGCGCGCTGAAAGGTGTCCAGTCCGGCTGGTTGGTAAAACAATCGGTCATGGGCGTGGCGGTGGCGTCCATCTGGTTCATCGGAGGCAACCCCAGCATGAGTTCGATGGTGCGCAGCACGCTGGTCTGGTTGTATTGCGTATGAATGACCTGATGCCGCAGCGCGTAGGGGCTGGCCAGGTAAATGGTGCTTCGGTAGGCGCTCACATGGTCCCAACCATTCTGGGGATCGTCTTCGGTCGCAAAAATACAGGTGTTGGTCCAGAAACAAGAATGACTGACAGCCTGCACAATCCGGCCCAAGGCCAGGTCATTATCAGCCACCTGCGCCTCGGGCGTGGGCGAGCCAGGGCGCGTGGCGCTGGTGTGGTCGTTCGGCAGCCAGACTATGATCAGGTTCGGGCAATGCCCCTCAGCCTCGTATTGTTTCCAGTCCTGAATGAATCGCGCCCCCCGGATCACATCAGGCACATCCAGGTCAAAGCCAAAATAATTGCTGACCACAAACGGGCGGAGGGCGGCAATATCAGGTTCGCAGGAATAGGCGATCGCGTTGGATCCACTTAAAAAATCTTCATAAGCCTCGCGCCAGCCCTGCTGGAGCCTGCCTGTGCGCCGCCAGACATGATGCGGCGTGGTGAACTCCCCAAAATCCGCCACGCTTCGCCCATGGGCGGCCGCATCGGTCCAGATAAACCCGGCGGGGGAATAGGCCAGGGCATCCCGCCCGTCCGGCTCGCCGCCGGCTGGATAGCTCCGTGGCCAGCCCGCATAGGAGCGCTCCACATAATCGCTGGCGATCCCGCTCACAGCCCATTGATGGCCCTCCGCGCTGAGAATTCCCGAGCAATAGGCATTGTCAAGAAGCACGAAATCGTTGCAGAGCGCGTGTTGGTTCGGAGTGACCCTGCTGCCAAATACGCACAGGTTCGAATCCCCGTTTCCTGCGGGCATGTCCCCCAGCACCTGGTCATAAGTCCGGTTTTCCTTGATGACATAGATCACGTGCCGAATCAGCGAAGGTTCGCCTACCCGCGCCGGCACGGGAACCGGGGGTTGGTCTTCCCGAGGCGGCAAGGCGGCTTCAACCAGCAGCGGGTAGCGCATGTCCGCCAGACACGCGGATGTGAGGGTTTTCAGGCGCCCGGCAGACGGCAATGGAGCCAAGGTGAGGGACCCGCAATATTGATGAGTGTTGAAACCCAGCCCATGACCCAGCCGGGCGGGCTGCGGGCGGACGCTGATGTCTTTCAAATTTGCCACAATCAACTGGTCCCTGCCCCCATCCACCACCACGCCGCCAGGAAACCAGCCCACGGGAATAAGCCCGAGCATATGGGAGGCACGCGGCTTGAACTGAACCACAGCCACGGCATTCTGTGTGCCATTGCAAACGTAGAGTCGGCGCCCCGAATGGTCAAAGGCCAGGGCATTGGGTTGTGCGCCAAACGGATCACCCGGATGCTGGCGCATACACAGGGTTTCCACCACGGTATCCGCCCGCGCATCCAGCACGCTTACCGTGTCATCCCCCGCATTGGCGCACACCACGAAGCGATGGTTGGGGGAAACCGCCAGCGCGCAGGCGTGGCGGCCGGTGATTATTTCCTGCTGGGCTGTCGCCGGATGTTCCAGGCTGGAATCTCCCTTGAGAGTCACCACCGAGACCGATCCCTCACTGGCAATGGAATCCGCATCCACGCGCACCGTGCCGGTCTCGCCTATCGGACCGGTGAGACTGTCCGCGTAGGGGCGCCTGCCCCCCCAGTTGCTCACGTAAACCTTGGAACCCAGCACGGCCACATCATAGGGCGCCACGCCCACATTCCAGGCGCGCAGGGGTTTGCCCGATTGGGTATCCAATTCCAGAAGCCGGTTCGCCATGCTGCAGGCCACATAAAGCCGCTTCCCATCCGCGGAAACAGCCAGGCCTGAGGGAATTTCCTGTGACCGACCCGGGGTGTTTGCCTGTGGCAGGCTGAAACTGCAAAGGGCAGAAACCCGATGATCCGCAGCCACTCCAAACACTTTGATGTCTCCATTCACATTTGAGAGATAGATGCGCCTGCCGTCCGGCGAAAATACCAGGCCGGTGTAACTCAACTTGGCCTTGGAATCACCACCCCAGATTTGAGCCGATACCGGATTGACCGGTCCCGCCGCTTCACCAGGTGGAAACGTCACCCGCTGCAGCAGCGCGCCATTCGCCGGATCCAGCACCAGCAATTGGTTGGTCAAACCCGATGTGACCAGTAAATGACCACCAGAGCTCAGGGCCAGGGCATTGGGCCGCACGCCATCCAGCATCACCTGTCTCCCAGCCGGCTCCACCCACTGGTTGACCGGCGTCATCAGCCCTCCGTTTGTTTGGCCCACTGGCATCATGGTCCCGAAGGTTTCCTGCCCTGACAAATTCTCCTGCCCGCTGGCGCTCCAAGCCAGAAAGGACAACATCAAAATCCATGGTTCAAAAAATTTCATGCTTTAATCTTAATCCAGCTCAGCCTGCAAACACGACCCGGCATTGTTAAATTTTGGTGACACGCCAGGCAACGGATCATGCGTCAGGGTGGCGGCTGGACAAACTCAAGGCAAAACCTTATTTTTGCAGCCGTGGCGACCTCGTCTGAACCCCTAATCTGCCCGGTCCAGGACCCTGCCTCCGCCCCGGAAGGCCGCGGAGATCATGATCCAGTTTATGCGGTGATATGCTGGGACGATCCGGTGAATCTTATGGAATATGTCACCCACGTTTTCCAAAAGGTTTTTGGCTGGGACCATGCCGTGGCTCACCGGCACATGCTGGAAGTTCACGAAAAAGGCAAAAGCGTGCTCACACATCAGTGCCTGGAACGGGCGGAATTCTTCGTCAGCCATCTCCGGCAATATCATTTGCACGCGTCCATGGAGCCTGCATCATGATCCTGCTCCGGCGCGAGGATCATCACAGGGTGTTCTTCATCAGTCCTGAGGAGAAAACGGCGTTGCTGGCCATCCTGAACCTTTACCCACTGGTCCCCGTATCTCATCAGGCGCCCGAAAAACATGGGGATTCCACCCGCCTTGCCGAATCACGCCAGTTGCTCCTGGAATCGGCCCAGTTCATGCAGGAGCAGCATCGGTCGTGGATGGAAAAACACTGGGTTTCTGGGACCCGATTCCAAAGCAGCGGCTCCGGTTTTGTTTTTGAAGCCAGCCCTGATGATACGGAGAGACTCCTTCAAATCCTGAACGACATCCGGGTGGGCAGTTGGATAGCCTTGGGTTCGCCGGATATTTCGGCCTTGCGTCAAACCCCAGGCGCACAAGCATCTTCTCCGAATTTCATTCACATGGAGCTGGCAGGCTACTTTCAAATGGGCATCCTTAAAAGCTTCCAGTCCAGCCCCGACCAAACTCCCAATCCGGGCAACTGAACCCCGGATTTATCGGCCATGACCGCCGCCAAATCCGCCGCCGCCTCCACCAAAACCTCCGCCCCCGTGGCTGCCGCCACTGAATGAGCCGCCGCTAAAAGAGCTTCCGCCACTGGAAACGGATGAGTGAAAGCCCCCGCCCTCAGAATGAACC
>JAKAFL010000093.1 GCA_021817945.1 bacterium
GTGCTGCCACTTCGACCTGCACAAAGGCCGGCAAGGATTTGACCTTGCGCTGTCGCTGCCGCCAACCGCAGAAGGTGGTGTAGTTGAGTCCGTGCAGGCGGACAAACGCGGCGGCAGATAAACCGCTTTTTTCAAACGCCGACACGATTTGGGCCCGTTGCGCGGCATCAATACGGGCGGACCGGAGTCGACAAGAACCATTGATTGTTTTAATCGCCCACATTTTTAACACGCCACGCCGTCGCGGAATAGTGGGTCCCTCCTTCACCGCTTACTTTATGTCGCACAATGTGACTCTTATCTGAGCTAGCAAGCTCGTCTTTGTTTTCGAGCGGTAGGACGCTTCCCGCACAGGACGTGACGGCGCGCACCTTGCGGTGGGCCACCATTCCCCCACGAAGCACGTCTCCACTTGCGCGCGCTCGTGGCTTTTACATTTGAGCGACAGCGAACCAGAGTTTCCGGACAGCGTCAGCGGTCGTTGCCTGTGCTGCCGGTGGTGGCGGCTCGGCGCGATGACCGGGTGAGACACCAAACTTTATTCGTCGCGTCTCGCCCGGACGGCGTGACGAACGACGCCACGGGCAGACTCACTTTGCTTTTGGGGCGGAGCGGCCGCGTGACGGCGCGCTGCCTGGCCTTTCATTTGCAGGCAGCGTGACGGCTCGGGACCGCGGAGGGGGAACGCGGCGGGAATGTTGGTTGGAAAACCGGACACTATTTCAACAAGTGAATGACCAATTTTGTGAGCCAAAAGCCGATGAAGGCGGCGGCTACACACCACGCGATTACTGCAAAAAGGAAAATCCAGGAAAGGATCAACCGGAACGGCGAAGGCGTTGCGTCATGGAGTTTCAAACGGTAAATCGCTCGTCTGCCAAATTTCCAAACCACTGACGAGCAGCCAAGGCCAACTGCTAATCCAATAATCCAACCTATCACCTGGCCACCCGCATTTTTTCCCGCGAGCACCGCGCCGGAACATCCAGCCACACCAGCGACCAGGCTTAAAAAGTCAATCAAGGCCACCCCGCGCCCGCCGCTTTGGTTTTCTTGAAGTGGAGGCATATTACTTTCCCGTGGAGGATGATTGATTTTGCGACGAGCCGGTTGATGGGGTGAGCCAGCTACCTGGCGAGGATTGCTGGATGAATGAAGCCGCGCCAGCCGAAATGAGACCAATCACGGCACCACCACTGGAGGGAGTTGGTGCAGATCCAAGCCAAGTCAACAAGCTGCCATTTTGAAAATTAGAATCATAGCCGAGTCCTGTATCCGCAAACGGATTCAGTGATGGAGCAAGTGAGCTTGGCTGCCCGGAGATACCCTGTCCTAGTGCTCGTCCAGCCCCGGCTGCCCCAACAGCAAAACCTCCTGTCAAAAGGCCGGCATCATAATTGACCTGATTCCAATTGTAGCCCCAACTGCCTGCCATATCGCCGGCAATTTGGGATGTTCCAATTACCGCAGTTGCTCCAACTCCGACCGTCACAGTTGCTGACGCGGCTGTTGCAGATAGTCCTAAAGTAGTCAGTCCGCTGCGCTCAAACTCGGCCAGCAACTCCCTCCGCCGCCCGACCGGCGTCCGCACCCGGCCCAAGGTGTCACTTTTGAGCACCGGCCCGCTGCCAGACTTCTCCGGCAGAGCCGCCATATCTTCCGTATTTGTCATACCGATACGGTACGACACTTGCGGCTCCGTTCACCATTGGCGCCTGGCGCACCGCTTACGCTCGCATCAAAATCGCCCCGGTCAAAGAGGCTTGAAAAAGCTGAAAAAGCCCGGAATAACCCGAAAATCAAGGGCTTGCACGCTGGCCGTTACAGATGGCGATGTTCCAGGCTCAATGCCCAACGTGTGGTTCGGCCAGCATGATGAAAAAGTACAGGGCGGCTACCGCGACCAGCACATAGCCGATTTTCCGGGTTTTGCTCGTCCTTTTGGCAGCGTCGTCCGCAGATGCTGTCTTGGGCGTCAGGACGTGCGGAAATGCAACCAGCACAACGCCGGGAACCAATGGAATGAGAACGTCGATCAGCGTCATCGCGGTTCAGTGGCGGTAAAGTTGCGCAATTTCAATTCCAGCGAACGCAAGGAACAGCACGAGAATAATGAACCAGATTAGTCGAATCGTGGGGAAGAACCAGAGCTTTATCCCACAAACCCATATTGCAATTGCTACAATGTCCGCCACCAGCCCCCAACCCGCGCCGTAGCACGAACTGATTAGAAACGGGGCCAAAACGATGGCACTGATGCCTAAGAATATCGGAAAATGCTTCGGCAACCACTGAAGACAAAAGTCGCGGCAAGCCTGCGAGAGATACTTGCGCGGCAGGTCTTCTCTTTCTTTGTCCGTCATTAAATTATTTTCCTGTGCTGCTGTTCCCTAATTGCGCGGTTCCGAGACCTGCCCCCAAAACACCAGACGCCATGTTCGCATACGGCGTGTTTCCCGTGAGAATAAGATTCAAGCCCGAACTTTGATACCATTGCGTAGTAAGCGGATTGCCGTTTAAATCAATCCCGTCATTGATGTACGGAGCTTTGAAAAGAGAACTCGTCTCCCCTCCGCCCAAAGCCTCAAAGTCTGCGCCGTTCAGAGCTTGCGATCCCATTTCGTTATAGCTGAGGATGTCGGAAAAGCTGAGGCCCTCTGTTGCAAGTGGGTCGGTCAACTGGAGCGTCGCAACGCGAAGCGGGGCGGTGGCAAAACCAGCACCTAGCGAGCCAACAACGCTAATGCCCGCATCTGTCAAGTTGGCAGCATTCTGCGACATGCCCAATGCTTGTAAATCCTGCGAGGTAAACGTCTGAGTTTGGTTTCCAGAAAATGCCTGGCTGAATCCGGCAATCGCTTGGTCTAACCCGTGCGCTCCAATGGCGATACCGCCCGCCGTTCCCGCTGCACCAGCGACTAGGCCAACCCCAGTCCAACTGGCGGCTGCTCCGAAAGCTGCTGACCCTGTCGCCAACGTATATCCAGTCAAAGCCTGCAATCCACCGCCAACGCCCTGCAGCAATCCAACTGTCTGCGTCCAAGTCCAAAGCCCAAACGGGTCTTCCGCATTGATCGGATTATCATTGCAGAATAGATAAAAGTTCAGCCCTCCATTAAATCCAGACGGGTCCGCATTTATGAAGCGGCTGATATACGGATTGTAATATCTGGCGCGCATGTAGAGCAGCCCGTTGGGGTCGGTCATCACCCCGAAGCGTCCATTAAATTGGAATGGCGTGCTGTTTGTGCCCAAATGGTAAGTCAGCGTTCCGTAAAGCGAATACTCCATGCGGTCGGTGACATTGCCATTTCCATCCGTAAGTGCAATCGTGCTGCCCCGATAATCGTAGTGATACGTCAAAGTGTTTGTCTCCGTAGGCGTCTCAATAACCTGATAAAGCAATCCAGGCCCATAAACGTAATAGGTCGTCACGCCATTCTGAATGCTCATCAAAACTTCAGGCAGGTTGGAATTCGGATTGACAACAAACTCTGTTGAATTCGAAAAGGGGTCAGTTCTTGATATTGTCATATTGTGCCCCTTTTTGGGCTCTGCTTTCGGCTGCGATACAGCAGATGATTGACATATCCCGCCGAACCTACCTGAAGCCGTCCGGCTATCCATTCCACCTTCGTCGCCACCTTCCGCCCGCAGCGCAACCCAGCCGCGGATAATCCCAACCGCGCTTTGAAACGAACCAACACTCCCGATCCCCTGCCATGCGGCACAATATCCCGGGTTCCGCGAATCGTTGCAGCATGGATTCAGCATGCGGAAACCCTAAACCCATCCGCAATGATTCTCCATCTCTTTTTTACACCCTCGCTTTCCCCTTCCCATCTACGTCCATCTGCGTCCATCTGCGGATAAACTCCCCTTCGCGTCTTCCCATGAAAAACCCTCAAATGCGCACCATGCCATTTTAGCACCCCAGCCAATCCACCATCATGGCCGTACAAAATGAATTGAAACCAACCCTGTCAAAAAATGAACACTGCAAACTATCCCGCCCCCAAGCCCGCTTCCAACCCCGCCCAGGACAAGTTTCCGGCAGAATGGCTCACCAGTTCCGGCCCCAAGGCCAAGGCCATCAAGGATTGGATTCAATCCAACAACCCTCCCGACCTCGCCACCCTCATGGACCTCTACAAGGTCCTCGTCTTCCAGTTCATGCGCGATAACGGGGCCGCCGAGGATTGCATCCGCCAGGTCACCCCCATGCTCCGCACCATCGCCAGCTACGAACAACATCTTGTCCGCCAGGACCACCGCGAACGCTC
>JAKAFL010000094.1 GCA_021817945.1 bacterium
GATGGGCGATCTCTGGCGCTTTCACTGCGCGTTCGGAGAACCAAACGCCCCATGCAATTGCGAAAACTCCGGCAGATCTTTAAAAATTCTTAGGTTAACGCTTATGGCCGGGTGCCCTCACCCGGCGGGCCTTGCCCCAAGCATCTCGGCATCCTGTCCATCCTGTTCATCCTGTCTCAATTTCCTGCGCTGTTGTTGCCAAAGACATTGAGTCGAGTAGGGCGGAGGCGCAAAATGTTTAGGCCAATGGCTTCCAGTATATACGTCCTTTCGGACATCGTGGCAAACGGCCATCAGACCATCCATTAAGTTTCCTCCGCCCCCTCTGAGATTCCGTACGGCGGGTTTTCGCGCCCAAGCCGGTCTGGCGTTGTTGCTCCCCGGGCGCAGACCGCTTCGGGTATGGCTCCGGTCTTTCCAAAGAGCTTCCTCTCCAGCATCTTGCCGCACCTTGACCTTTTCCATTTCGCTTTTCGGGATTATTTCAAAAAGCGGTGTCTTGACTCCTGGCACAGGGGTGATACTCTCCCTGACCCGGCTTTTTTGACCCGGGCAGACAGTTATTTTGAATTTATGAAACGCCAGTATCAACCGTCCAAAATACGCCGGAAACGCCAGCATGGCTTTCTGAACCGCAATTCCACCAAAAGCGGTCGTGCCACCCTGGCAAACCGCCGCCGGGTTGGCCGCAAACGCCTGACCCCGGTTTAAGCAACAGCCCAAGCCCCATCGAGCGCGCGTCACATGCCTGACGGACCGCCGAAAAATCTGCGCTTGCGCCGCGCGTCGCGTCTGGCCAGTTCCCGGGAGTTCGCCCTTATCCGTCAGAACGGCAGGAGGCTGGCCTTGGGCTGCTTGATTGCCAACTGGCGGATCATGCCCGATGGATCAAACTCCAGACTGGGGGTGGTCACCGCAAAATCCATTGGAAACTCCGTGAAACGAAGCCGTGCCCGGCGCCTCTTGCGCGAATCCTTCCGCCTTCACCAGCATGACCTTGCCGCGCCGGTTGATCTGGTATTGGTGGCCCGCCCTTCCATCGTTCAAAAAGATTTTGCCGGCGTTGAAAAAGATTACCTGTGTGTTTTGAGCCGCTCGAAGCTCCTTAAAGCATGACGCCCCTCGCTGCCATTCTTTCGGGCGCCATCCGGCTTTATCAGTGGGTACTTTCTCCTGCGCAGGTTTTTCTGTTTGGCCCCACTGCCGGGTGCCGCTTTCAACCCACTTGCTCCCACTACGCCCTTCAGGCCATCCAAACCCATGGCCCATTGAAAGGAGCCCGTCTGACCACCCTTCGCCTTTGCCGATGCCATCCGTGGGGCGGCAGCGGCCCCGACCCTGTCCCTGCCGCAGCATGGGACGAGACGTCCCACGGGGTCAATCCTGCGGAACAACCTTGTAAATTTCATGGATAAGACAGGAATTGCAGCCATCTCCCTATGCCTGGCCGCCTTGATCGGCTGGCTGGTTTTTCAAGCCAAAACGCAGGAGCGCCTGAACATGCAGCAGGCCCTCTACAATGCCACCAACCAAGTGACCCATGCCAGCCAGGCCGCACCTGCCAACCCACCGGACATGCAGGCCGGCGAACCCTCCCAATCATCCGTCGAGCCAAATTCAGAAGCCAGCAGTCCCGCCGCCACCTTGACAGTGACCAATGGCAGAATTCGTTACATCTTCACCTCACGCAGCGGCGGACTTCAACAAGTTGACCTGCTCGATAGCCCTGTCACCCTCTCCGCCCAATGGCGCAACACCTCCCACCCCGAGGCGGACCAGGTCGTGGAACTCAACGCTCAAGCCACCGAACCTGTATTTGCCACCTTTGGAGGTGCAGGAATGGCGGGCGACCAAAATTTCAGCCTTACACCCATCCACGACGGAGTCAAGGCGGAGCATGTTTTTTCCAACGGCTTGGTCCTCACCAAGGAATATCATTTGGAATCAAATTATCTGGTCCAAGCCACTCTCACCTGGCACAACCCTTCCGAAAAGCCTTTGGACCTGCCGGCCCAACAAATCATCGTCGGCACTGCCACGCCCATGGACGTGGATGACACCGGCATGTACCTGGGTGTGACCTGGTGCGATGGAACCACCTATTACGACACTCCATTGCCCTATTTCAACACCAACACCACCACGCTGGGCATCATCCCGCGGAAACCCACGCCGGAGTTGAATGCCGGCAACAACAATGTGTTGTGGGCTTCCGCACACAGCCAGTTTTTCACGCTCCTGGCCATGGCCCCCACCAATGAACCGGCCAGCCATGTGGAAGCCAGGCCCGTTTCACTCCCGGCCTTCGATGTTCAAACGGATAATCCCCGGCTCCTCCACCCTCGCGGCATCGAGGCGCGCCTCATTTTTGCAGGACAATCCATCTCCGCCAATTCCAGCCTCAGCCGACACCTCACCCTTTTCGCCGGACCCAAGGAATTCCGCACCCTCTCCGACATCGGCGCCCAGATGAACAACCATGCCGATTTCGCCATGAATTTCGGCACCGGTTACGCCGGATTTTGGGGCGTGGGCACTTTCTTTGCCAAAATCCTGCTCTCCGCCATGAATTGGATGCACGATGTAACCCACATGGGGTATGGCTGGACCATCGTGGTCATCACTCTCATGCTGCGCATTATTTTTTGGCCCTTCACCGCTGCCAGCATGCGGTCCGCCAAAAAAATGCAGGCCCTGGCCCCGGAAGTGAAGGCGCTCAAGGAAAAGTATAAGGACGACCCCCAGAAGTTTACCCAGAAACAAATGGAGCTTTGGCGCAAAAACAAGGTCAACCCCATGAGTGGCTGCCTGCCCATGCTCATTCAAATGCCCGTCTTTTTCGGTTTTCTCGCCATGATCCGCTGCGCCATTGAATTGCGCGGCGCCCATTTCCTCTGGGTATCCGATCTCACCAAGCCGGACACTCTCTTCATGATTCCAGGTTTGAATTACCCATTCAACCTGCTTCCCCTTTTAATGGTTGGAACCATGGTCTGGCAGGCCCACCTGCAGCCCCCTTCACCGGGAATGGATGAATCCCAGCAAAAAATGATGCGCTACATGCCCCTCATGTTCCTGGTATTCCTCTACAATTACTCCTCTGCCATGGCCCTGTACATGACCATCAGCACCCTTTCCGGTGCCATTCAAACCATTTTGACGAGGGTTAAACCTTCCACGGTAGAAACTCAAGGCTTGACCCCGGCCACCAAATCGAAAAAATAAGGGCAGTCCACTGAACCATTACCCGGCGCCGATGCCAAACATGCTTTTGTCCTATGCAGGCCCAGCCTAATCAAATTGTTGAAACCTTGCTCTCCACCTTGGGGTTCAAGGTCTCGGTTGCCAGCCATAACCTCCCGGAAGGTTTGGTCCTGGACATCACGGCGGAAGATCCCGGCCGGTTAATCGGACGCCAGGGACAAACGCTGGGGGACATTCAATACCTCACCAACCGGATTCTTTTTCATCAAGACCCGTCATCGCCCAAGGTCATTGTGGACATTGGCGGGTATAGGCTTCAAGCCCGGGAAACCCTCATCAAAAAGGCCCGCGAAGCGGCTGAAAAGGTCCGCCGCTGGGGTGACGCGGTCGAATTGGAGCCCATGTCCGCCTTCGACCGCCGGATCGTCCACCAGGCTCTTCACACCGACCCGGATGTGGAAACCCATAGTGTGGAAGTGGAAGGCACTGAGAAAAAAGTCCTAATCCTTCGGCCACGCAAACACTAATGCCGGGCCGGAACCGCTCCGCCAGCGAACAGGTTCCCATCCTTTTAGGGCGGCCTCGCGCGGTGTCAAATCAGACGCCGTTGAAATTAAACCCTAAAAACGAAAATCAAGGGGCAATCTGCCCCAATTTACCAGGCGCAAATTCTTTCGAAAAACCTCCCCAGACTGCTTCGGGTATGGTTCGATTTTTCCAAGGAGTTTCCGCTCCAGCATCTTGCCGAATCTTGACCCTTTCCATTTCGCTTTTTGGGTCAAACCATTCCCAGCCTTGAATTTGAGCGCCAATTTCAATTTCTAAAACCCAGCCCTCTCCGCACAATGTAATTGGCGGAGAGGGGGGGGGGTAAAAACAGTGGGCTGGCGATGGGTTTTAAATCATTTCGAGCGTCAAAGTTGAGGTCCATTTTCAAGTCCCCAAAACAACCCAACGCCCCTGGTTCCCTCGCCCCGCCAGCGGAGCGCGGGGAGAGGGTTAGGGAGAGGGGTTCTCGCTCACATCCAATGCGACCAATAAAT
>JAKAFL010000056.1 GCA_021817945.1 bacterium
CCACCATATGAAAATGGTTGCGCATCAAACAATACGCATGCACTTGAAACCCCGTCTTGACGCAGGTCTCCGCCAGCGTCTTGAGAAAATCCTGCCGGTCCACGTCGTTGAGAAAAATATTCTTCCCTCCGTTCCCACGGCTCATCACATGATAGATGGCATCCGCATACTCGATTCGCACCTGGCGCGGCATGCGTCCAATCTAACCCATCACCACAAAACAGACAATCCTATAGTTTGACTCCTTTTTGAAGCGCCAATCGCTCAAACTGGATGACATTGACTGGCAGGTTTTGCTGGGCATCGCCGCCGGTTGCGGCTGCGAGTATCGCGGCACCCCGTCCTGGCGGCGGCTGTTCGATGACATCGCCAGCGGCAAACTCTCCGTGGTCAACCGCCCGGACAAGCGCGTGCGCGACTTCCAAGCGAAGCGGCGACAGCCCATGATCGAGCAACGGCAAAAACAGCAGGCCGCCAACTGGCAGGCTCGCGGCGAACGCGACCGATTGCGGCAGGAACAAAAACGGCGTGCCGCTGGCATCCCGCCGCGTGGCGCACAAGAGGCGCTGGATGAAGCGATGGGCTACCGCGATGCGTCCGGCAGACTGACTGATCCCGGATAAAAACCGACCAGGTCTCGAACGGTCTTCGTCCAGTCCTCGGCCAGATTTCGGACAACTCTCGTCCGCAAAATCAACTAACCCCGTTAGACGTTAGGCGTGCCGTCTGGAATGGCCCGTGTTACGTCCGCCCCTTGCACCAGCAAGGAGAATGGCGTCCACCCTGAAATTGAGTACAACGACGCTCATAAACTCGCTCCATTCTGGGTTGACCTCTTTAGCGCTCCGCCCCCTGCGGCCCATTCGCTTCCCTGAATCGCGTTGCAAGCGTTCTGGCCGCATCAGTGCCTCCACGATAAAGCGCGTCCCCGATTCGAATGGTGTCATCCGGGTAAGGTGCGTTTGACAATACATTGATGACCTTCGCCATTGCATTTTCGTCAAGCGAGGCAGCGTTGGTTATTACTTGGGCAGCTTGATATCGAACGCTTTTTACTGGGTGGTCCAGTAGGCCAGCGACTTCATTCAGCGCAGCAGGTGTCCCCAACTTCTCCAATAGTAATATAATCATTTCCAAATGCGGGCTGTCGAGATCCGCTTTGTGTTGGAAGTAGTACGCCAAAATACTATCATCGACATCGGCACGTTTGATGGCGTCTGAGACAAACATTCCGAGTGGAATCCCGTTTAATTCCTCAAATCTAATGAAATTCATGCGGTGCTAATTATTCACGTTTGATGTTACTGATTAGATATAATTGCCTGCGTTGCAGCCTGAGCTTGAGTTGCAAGCTCAGGGGTACCGGGAAGCAAACCGGAAGCATCCAACCAATCACCTAAAGTAATATTGCCTCCAGAAAAGTTTAGATAACCACCAATGAGATTTGGACTTTCTCCCCAACCTGCATCCACTGCAATTTCTGCGTGGGTACCTTGCGTCGCCGGGAATTGGACTGCAATCTGTCTCGTATCGGCGTTATAGACAGCTTTGAGGATGGATTGTGCTGGACTTGTATTCCCGATAAGCGAAGGTGCTGGACAAGATTTTACAGTATTCGCAGCGTTCGCAAGTGCTTGTTCAGCTTCTTGCATTTCCGCTTGCCCTTCGGGTGTTTCAGCGGCGGCTCCGCCTAATCCCAGCCAAGCCAGAACGGATGCCCCGTAAGCATCAACTAAAGCGCCCACTCCCGTTACTGCAGCACCTGCGGCAACGCCAGCACCTACGTACGCGCCAACAACTGGTAAATTAGCTGGGTTTTGATAGGAACTTATATCGCCATAGTTCTCATCGAAATAGGTGGATAGCCCCAGCGGATCTATGTGGTTCAGCGGATTGTTCCCGACGTAGCCATAGAGATTAATCCCGCCGTTCTCCCCGATGGGATCCCTATTTGGCCATCTCCCAAGATCCGAATTGTAGGCGCGATAAAGCGTCAGGTTAAGTCCGCTGGGCGCATGCAGGTACATTCCGGCATATCCGAAGTCAGAAATCGCCGTTCCGACCAACAGTGTTTGCCTTCCGTATGGATCATAATCATAGCGCGCCAGCATCACGCCCGATGCATCATCCACTTCCCGGACTGAACCCAAATGATCCCTGGTGAAGTAATAATTGGTCCCAGAAATCTGTTCTCCCTGGACGAAGAACCTTCTGGTGACATTTGTACCGGTATTGTCTCGTTGATCCAGCATCGCCTGTCCATCCCAAACAAAATTATTGGTGGCGACCGCCACGCCATTTTGCCACTCGACAATTTGCGTGCGCCGCCCCAAACCATCATACCCAAACACACTCCGATTGGTTGGTCCAGCGATGCTCACCAGCCGGTTGGCCGCGTCCCATTGGTACGTGTTCGTGCTGCTGGCCGTCATCACCGAACTGAGATTTCCGTCGAGGTCATACTCCATCGTTGTCGGCACGCCATTATTTGTCACGATCAATTGATAGACATTCCTGAAGGGGGCAGTTCTTGATATTGTCATATTGTGCCACTCTTTGGGTCCGGCTTACGGCTGCGATACAGCAGATGATTGACATATCCCTGCGAACCCATCTGAAGCCGTCCGGCTATCCATTCCACCGCCATCGCCATCTCCGCCCGCAGCGCAACCCAGCCACAGATAATCCCAACCACGCTTTGAAACGAACCAACCCTCCCGATCCCCTGCCATGCAGAGCGGAATCCCGGGTTCTGCGAATCGTTGAGGCACAGGTTCAACACGAACCTATCTTCCACCGGAGTTTAATGTTTTGCCATCATTTTCTTCAAAACACCCGTGAAACGAGGCGCCGGATGAAACATCCGTTGAAAAAACAGGCCAACGATCGCCAAGTGGGGACACCCGGCCTGCAACCTGGATGCCTCAAAGTCCATAAACGCCTAAGAGCTTGCCTTAAAATTCAGATGGATGCTGTTTTCGTGCCCAAGCCGGTATGGCGAGGCGAGGCGAGGGAGAATACCCCACGTGGGTCTGCGACCGAGGAACAACCACGCCAGACCGTTTGGGTTATGGTTTCGATCTTTCCAAACAGTTTTCGCTCCCGCATCCTGCCGCCTCTTGCCCCTTTCCATTTTGCTTTTCGGGTCATCCTTTCACACCACGCACAGGGCCACATCCTTGATGGAATGCTCCAAGGCCCTGTCCCCAAGGCTCATGATGCCGACGGCTCCGGGGTTATTTCATTTTTTTACGGGCGGCCTCCAAAATGGCGCGCTCGCGGCTGGTCAGGCTTTGGATGCCTTGGGCTGAAATTTTTTCAAGAATGGGATCCACTTCGTGGTGAATGAAAGAATCCGTGGCGCCGGTTTCCTCCTCCGGCTGCGCCACCCTCCATGAAACCTGATGATGTGCGGCAGCCACAAAAGCCTTGCGCCTCGACACAGGCCTTGAAAAGGGATTCCGCCACTGCGGCAAACCGCCCTGGATAATCTGGCGCGCACCCAGGTAGCCAGCCAGCAACCCTCCCAAATGCGCCGCATTGGCAATCTGGCTATGCACATCCAAAACCCCCACCGCCGCGAGGGCCAGGCTCACCCAGAGAAGGGTGCGGCCCTTCATGGTCACAGGCACAAAGTAAAGGATGAGCGTGAAAGGCTCCGTCCAATTCAGCGCGGCAAAGGCAGCGATCAATCCCGAGGCGCCCGCCGAAGCGCCCACCACGGGCACATAGGCATCCCCCACCGCCCAGGCAAACAACATCTGCACCAGACCACCCGCCACCCCGCTCAAGAAATAGAGACCCAGAAACCGGTGGCTTCCCAGGCTGGTTTCAACCGTGCGCCCAAAAAAATAAATGGCCAGGGAATTGAAAAGAATGTGCAGCCATCCCATGTGCATGAACTGGAAGGTGAACAATTGCCAGACATAGCCATGCCGCAACCCCTCCAGGCTCAGGGCAAAGTATTGGTTTTGCAACTCCAGCCCATTGGGCAGGTTTGCGGTCGCCATCTGGATAAGAAATACCACGGCGTTGACAATGAGCAGGACCATCGTGAAAGACACGCTGGCCGTGCGCGATTCTGGCTGCCTCATGTAATCCCTATCTTCCAGCATAATTCATCCGGTTATGATTTTTCCGTCCATCAATTCAATCGTTCGCATGGCGTGCCCCGCCACTTTTTCATCGTGCGTGGCCATCACCAATGTCGCCTGCTTTTCGACACGCAATTGCTTTAAAAGTTCAATGATTTCCAAGCCGGTTTTGGAATCCAGGTTTCCCGTGGGTTCATCAGCCAAAACCAACTCAGGGTCGTTCACCAAGGCCCGGGCAATGGCCACCCGCTGCTGTTCCCCGCCCGATAATTCGGCGGGACGATGGTCTCCACGCTGCCCAAGCCCCACTCTGTCAAGCAGTTCGCGTGCCCGGTGAAGGGTTCCCGAGTGGGCAATCCGGGCCACCCGCGCCGGCAGACACACATTTTCCAGAGCCGTCAATTCCGGCAGCAGGTGATATGCCTGAAAGACAAATCCGATGCAACGATTTCGGAAACGGGCCAATTGCCCGGGCGTGTGGGTGTGCAAAGCCTTGCCCCTGTGGCAGATCACACCTTCATCGGGCGTATCCAGCCCGCCCATAAGATGCAGCAGCGTGCTCTTCCCAGTCCCCGACGCTCCCCGCAACGCCACAAAATCCCCTCGGAATATATCCAGGCTCACATCGCTTAGCACTTGGAGCAAACGGGGGCCCATGACATAGGCTTTCCGCACCGCAACCACGGATAATAATGGGACATCACTCATAGCGCAAAGCTTGAACGGGTTTGAGCCGGCCAGCCCGCCAGGCTGGCAAAACCCCGCCCAATAAACAGATGAAAAATGAGGCCAGGCAGATGAAGGCCACGTCCCACGGCGTGACCAATGCCGGTAATTCACCGAACCCATAAACTGAGGCCGGAAAAATCTCCAACCCGGTCACGCTCCTTAAAAAATGCAGGAAACCATTTCGATAAGTCACCGCCAGCAACCCCAACCCCAAACCACAAGCCACTCCAATGACCCCTATCAAGGCGCTTTGAACGAGAAAAATGCCCGAGATTTGCCATGACGACGCTCCCAGGGCCTTGAGCATTCCGATCTCGCGGGTCTTTTGAATGACAAAGGTGATTTGCGCGCTTAGTATGCACAACGCCGCCACCAGCACGATGAAAAACAGCAGGTAAAACATCACGTTTTTTTCCACCGCCACCGCCGTGAGCATGGACGAGTTTGCCTGCATCCATGTGCTCACATTAAAAAGGCCGCCCAGCTTCTTTTCCAACTGCCCGGCAACCAGGGATGCGGCGTAAGGATCTTTCAGCGTCAAAAACAAACCATGCACCACATCATTTAAATCAAACAAGTCCTGGGCATTGTCCAGGGATGTGATCACCACGCGTGAATCATAATCGTAATATCCCGTGTTGAAAATGCCTCGAACTTCATAATCATCAGGCAGTGCGGCGTAATCGGATTTGGATTTGAGCGCAGCCTGGATTTTTTTGATTTCAACCACCGAAAAAAGTGAGACGTGGTCGCCCACCTTTAAATTCATGTGATCCGCGAAGTCCACCCCCACGAGAATCCCTCGTCCACCCAGGTCAAAATCCCCTTCCAAGCCATTCTTCAACATTTTCACCGTCCCATCATCCTCCGGGTCCATTCCGCGCAACATGGGCGCATCCTGCAAGGCGGGGTAGTTTGTGCCAGGCTCTGTCTCCAACAAAATCGGTCCCGCAATGAAGGGCGAAGCGGAAAGCACATTGGGATTCAGGGAAACCTTTTGCATGACTGACGGGTAATCGGCCATGGTGGTGCTCATTTGCGTGGTTGGATCCTCTTGCACAACGGTGATGTGCGGGCTGAAACCCAGGATTTTCTCCCGCAGATCGTGGTCAAAGCCGCTCATGACACTGATTACCACAATCAATACCGCCACTCCCAAAGAGACCCCCACCACTGAAATCAGGGTGACAATGGAGACAAACGTGCGCCTGGGCCGCAGGTAGCGAAAGGCCAGCAGCAGTTCAAAAGGCAGGTTCAACATGGGCGGTCAGCCTACGTTCTGAATGAATGAGTGTCAATTTCCCGCTCATACGCATTGGAAAGACACGCCACCCTCAGCCCTTTCGGGCAAAGGGGTTCTCCGCCATTTCAGATTTGGCCCCGGGCAAAAAGACCGGGCTTATCAGGACGTAAATCCATCCCACCAGCAGATGCATGGCAAACCCGAAAAACAGGCGAACCAGGTCGAAGACTCCCTCTCCATAAAACCAGATGGAGAGTCCCATGATCATGGCTCCGGGCATGAGGGTTGCCCCAGCCAATTTCCAGCTCTGTATCAGGCTCAAATCCCGGTTTGCAAAAAAGCCAGCCAGCCACACCGGCCACATGTACAAGGTGGCTAAAAGAGTCCAAGTCAGCATTAATGCCAAAAACACACCCACCCCTGCCATGCCGAGCAGGTCCGGCTTCCAAGCCGCCCATTTTGGCTCCAAATCCACACGGTTGAAATAAAAGGACTGGCCGGGCGGATAATCCAGTTCCAGTTCCCCGAACAACGATATTATGAGAAGAGAATCCCCCCCGAATTCGAATTGGAATTGAGCTGGCGACCGAACCTCACCGGAATGATGGAGGTCCAGGTCAATGGCCAGGAAATTTCCCCAGGCAAGCATGCGGGGGTTGGAATCGGTGAGTGTCAAATTGCCCTCTGAAATTCTTCCTGAATCGGGCAATTGTTCGATGGCTTGGGTGATTGTGGGGGCAAATCCATGGTCCAAAACCCAGACCACCAGAAAGGCCGAGGCCAAGGCCACGACCGCCTGCACAGCCAAAAGAGACGACAAACGTGACCGGGCGAATGCCGCCACCCCACGGGGAGTGAACGGTTCCCAGACCCATTGCATTTCAGCCACCCTGCCCATGAAGCTCATTTGGTTTCACCAGACGGCACCCTTCGTCCCGGCCCCGGTTAAAGTGCTGTTGAATGAAGTGTGGCTTGGCGGAATCCTGCGGGGTCGCCCGTAGAATTGCCGCCCGGGTCTCCGCCGGCGACATCATCCTGCGGCAGGCGTCGCGGGCGGGGGCGTGTGAACCACGGGCAGTGGGTAGCGCAATTTCATCACCTCATCCACCAGCACCTCCACATAATAGGTCCCGGCCGCCTCAAATTTTAGATTGGTGAACAACATGACTCCCGTCGCAGCATGGGAGGGATCCCGTAATTCAAATTTCAGCGAGGTCTGGCTCAAAACGGTTGTCTGGTCCGGAGCGATCAGCCTCACGCTGTCGCTAAACTGGCCTATCCCCGCCGTCCAACGGTTTAAAATAAACAGCCGACCCACCATCACGGGGAGCTGGGGCACCCGGATAAAGTTCAATACGCCAATCAGGAACAGGTTGCCATTGGCTTCCTGGCGCACTTCTTCACATACCAGGGAACATTGCAAATCAGGAAGGATTCGAGTCGGGTTCATAAATCGTTGTTTCTATTGTCCAGTCATTAAATCATATTGCAGGCTGATGTCTTGAAACATTTTTGAAAATCCGCTCAACTTGGCAGCGGCGGCTCCGGGACAGACGCTTTTCGCTCTGCGGCCTGTTCCGCCGCTTGAACGGTGTTTTGCAGAAGCATGGCAATGGTCATGGGTCCCACCCCTCCAGGATTGGGTGTCAAATAACCAGCCACCTGCTGCACGGCTTGAAAATCCACGTCCCCAACCAATCGTGTGCCGGTGGAAGATGATGGATCGGCCACCCGGTTCACTCCCACGTCCAGAACCGCAGCCCCGGGCTTGACCATGGAGGCCTTCACAAAGAGCGGCACACCCATCGCCGCCACCAAAATATCCGCCCTCCGGCAGTGCGCGGCAATTTCACGCGTTGCAGAGTGACACAGTGTCACGGTGGCATTGGCCCATCGGCCTTTCTGGCAAAGCATGGCCGTCATGGGCTTGCCCACGATGTTCCCGCGACCCAGCACCACCACCTCCGCGCCTTCCGTCCGGATGCCGGTGCGCGCCAGCAACTCCATGATCCCGGCAGGTGTGCAGGGGCGAAAACCAGTGGCATCCCCCAACATCAATTTGCCCACGTTTTGCGGGTGAAATCCATCCACATCCTTGCCCGGAAGAACATGGCTGTAAACCCGCGATTCAGACATGTGCCGGGGCAAAGGCGCTTGAACGAGGATGCCGTGGATATCTTCCCGGGCATTCAGCCGGTCCAGGATTCCCAACAGTTGCGGCTCGGTGGTGTCCTGCGGCAGCACGGTGGTCTCGGATCTCAAACCCAGCTCCGCACAGGCCTTTTCCTTGCGCCCCACATAAACCTTGCTGGCAGCATCCTCTCCCACCCGGATGAAAGCCAGGCCGGGCACCACCCCGCGTTGCGCCAAAGCACCCACGCGGGCTGACAATTCAGCCATGATTTGACCGGAAATAGCCCGGCCGTCAATGCATTGTGCTGGCACGGGGGCTCTTGAGCACGGGCACAACCGGCTTGTTGGTCGAAACCACGTAGATTTTTTGAACTGACAACACCGGGGTGTCCTTCCACCGCGCATCCAACCCCTCCTCGCCCGTCACGATGATTTGAAATCCATCGTATCGGGACAAATCAAGGTTCGTGGTGGTGGAATGCAGGTAATCTATGGCGCGCTGGGATGTCGGGTCATACAGCTCGAAATAGGTGGGCGCCACCAGGCTGATAGAATCGCGAACATAACCTTCATGAGTCACAATCCGCGGGGAGGGCGCCAGCTGGGTTTGCACCATCTCAGGAGCAGCGGGAGGGGATGATGGCGGCAGATTTCCGCTGATCGCCAGTGACGGGTTTAAAGATTCCTGTGGAGGCGGCGGAGCGAAACCTGCCGGGGGAGCGGCCACAAGCTCTGGGGCCGGGACAGGTGTGGACGCCGCAGCAGGGGGAGGAACGGTCATCCCGTTTTCAGGTGAACCAGCCAATATGGGGTTTGCTCCCAACCCATTGGTATTGTCCTGGCGCAGGTAATTGGCAGCCACAAAACCAAAGGCCCCGGACGGCGCATCAATCTTGTCCCATTCGCCCTTGGTTTCCACCACGTTCACCACCGTGCCATGTTCCAACACGCCCAACACGCTGTAATCTTCGCTGGGGCCCGCTCGAAAATTCAGTTTTTTGGGTTCAACTGATTTATCGCTTGAATTGATGAATGAGGACCGCACCCATACCTTGGTCCCACTGGGAAGCAAAATTTTGGCCCATTGCGAAGGTTCCCCAGCTTTGTGGTTGGACAGGTTGATCTGGCTCAGAACCGTCACGGTATCCCCTTTTTGCAAATGGGCCACCACTTCACCTTTAAGTCCGGCTTGACCCCGCACATTCAAATCGCTCGCCACCACATTTGCCGTCCCCGCAACCAGGCTAATATTGGACTCCGCCGGGGTTTCCTTCTCAGTCGCGGCGGACTTGGCCGTTGCCTTGGTAGTCTTGTGAATGACCTTTTTGTGATGCTTGGTTGCGGCTTTCTTTTTGGGCGCCGCCTTTTCGGTGGCAGCAGGCGACACGGGTGCTTCCGTCACGGAAGCACCCGCTGGAGCAGCTGGAGCCGCTGGAGCTGGTATGGCTGGCAAAGGGGGGGTCCCGCCCGGAGGCATCGGGTTTGTGCCTTGGGCCACTGCGCCCATGGCCGCCATCATGCTCACTGCCAGATAGTTTTTGATTTTCATAGGTCCGTTACCAAGTTTTTCAACGTTTTCAACGTTTTAATTTCCGTCGCCGTCAACATCCGCCACTTGCCAGGCTTTAATTCCCCAAGCCGGATTTTTCCAATTTGAATCCTTTGCAGCCGTTTGACCACCAAGTCCTGTGATTCAAACAAGCGGCGCACTTCACGATTCTTTCCCTCGCCAAGCTCCAGTTCCACAACGCTGCGCGAATGGCCCGAAGTCACGATTCGCGCGCTTAATGCCCGGAGCATTTCACCCTGGTCATGCACGCCGCGCACAAATTGCCGCAGCATCTCAGGCGTTACTTCGCCTTCCACCGTGGCCAGGTACTTCTTCCGAACCCCATACCGTGGGTGGGTCAGGCGCAGTGAGAATTCTCCATCATTCGTCAGAAAAATCAATCCCTCGCTGTTGTAATCCAGCCTGCCCACACTGCTCACTCGTTGCCATTCTTTTGGCAACAAGTCATAAATCAATTGTCGCCCCAGATCATCCCGATGCGAGCACACATACTTAACGGGCTTGTTCAAAGCCACATAAATCTTCTTTTGGGCTTTGATCAACCGGCCATCCAGGCTCACCTTGTCATGCATGGGATCCACTTTGGATCCCAGCGCCAGAACCGGGCGGCCATTCACCGTCACCCGACCCTCCAGGATGATCTTCTCCCCGGAGCGACGGGACGCCAAACCGGCATCGGCCAGAAATTTCTGCAATCGAACTTGCATGCGTCCAAGTCTGCGGGCTCCCTGAAAAACCCTCATGGTCCTGCCAGGAAATTCACCGCCACCCGGAAAACCCGTTCAGGCCTCGGGTTTGGTTTTCCGTAATCCGGTGATGCGGTCACCGTCCTTGCGCTGGCCGCGTTTTTTGAGCAATTCGGTACGCTCAAACCGTTTCAATACGTTTCTTTTGCCGCCCAAGGTGGACGCCGCTCGCAGGCTGGGATGTTGAGACATAAATTGATGTTGTTTCTAATTTTTTACAAAATGTTCCCGGCATTCTATCGAATTCCTCAGGGTTCGCAATCATGAACTTGCCATCAATGACCGAAGCGAACTGGCGCCACATGCCCGCACTGCCGCCTGCTGCATGGCCATACGGATGGGTTAAGAAACAGCCTTTCAATCGCCTTTCGGCGCAATATGCCACTCCCGGGGGTACCACGCACTGGGATCTGATCCATCCACGAATTTTATGCCGGAGTCCAATCAATAGGACCAGGCAATCTGGAAACCAATTTGATTCCCATGCTGGCTGAACCCAGCCAGGCTCGACACAATGTTTTGATAGGAGTAGGTGATGGACCATGAGCCGTTCTTGAAGAAACTCCTCCCAAAACTGGCATTGAACGAGTACATATTGTCCGTCCGCACATTACCGGGGAATATATTCTGCGACAAAATTGCGCTGGTGTAATCGTCGCGCGTATAGTCCACCCCCAAAACCAAATTATATTTGACCAGCAATTGCTGGGAGAGTGTCAGGCCCACCGTGGTGGCATCCATGGATTGCGCCTGCACATAATAATCGGATGCCCCTGTGGTGCGATTGCCCGAAAGACTGACTTGGGTGTCCTTAAACGGCTGCCATTGAAGGGTCAATCCAAATATGGGACTTAGGGAATCCCCGTAACCGGCTGCCAGGTATTGTTGATCGCTCAAACCAACACTTGCCTGGATGCTGGTTTTGTGGGTGATCCGCCATCCGCCCGTCAGTTGAAAAAGCTCATTCACAATATCTGGGTTACTCTGGCCCGGCACACCACTACTTCCGGACACGGCGGTGTAACCAGCACCCATGCTAAACCCGGCATTAAGGGTGGGGGAGAAACTATAGGTGGCACCATCCGTGGTCTGCCAGGTGTAGGAATTTTGAAAACCGGAAACCAAATTAATGTCCTGAGACAGTTGAAAACTGCCCTCCCAATGATCATTGAAAGCGTAGCCGGCGCTCAGGGTGGTGGCGTAAGCCTGCTGGTCGGTCTGGGCCGCTGTTTGGGCCACCGGGTCTGAGCTGGAATTCAAGGTCTGGGAAAAACTCAAATCCCAATCCTCATAATGTGTGACGCCATTGATGGACCCACTTTGATCCACATAAGACTTCAATTCGCTCACCGAAAAAAAGTTGAAGGTGGGAGTGTAATCCACTGTCCAATGACGTCCCAAGTCCGCTGTCAAGCCCGGTGAAAACTCCTGGCTGACCACGGACACGTTGTTTCCCGGCGCGTAATTGATGCCTGTGGAATCCTGAACCACATAGCTCACATGCGGGTGCAGTGTCACGCCGGAATATTGAAACAGGCCCTCCGGGTCCAGGCTGAGAAACCCCGCCGGGAGAAAAACATTCATGGGGTTGCTTTGGGCATCTTCCTGTGCAACAACCGGACTGGTGGCCACCGGCGGGGCCTGATTGATGATGACCGATCCAGCCCAGAGCGGCTGTGTGAAAAGCGCCCCAGCAAAAAACAGGATGACATTGGATTTGGCGCCGGGACCGGGCATGCAAGATTTCACGCCCTCAAATTAGGGACCTCCCAAGCAAATTCAATTGAAAACCGACAAAAACCACACAAGAAAGGACCGCTTAAACCGCCCCAACCCCGTGACTTCAAGCTTTCCAAACCTGGCCCGGCCTGGTTTGGATGCCTGCCATGGCGTTGCGTGTATCCACAATGCATTCAACCCATTCAGCCAGTTCCCGAAAGCAAATCGCCGAGTGATGGGTGGCGATAATGGCGACGTCATAAGTTCGCAAGACGGTGGCATCCCAGAAGATGGAACGAACTCCTGCCCAGTGGGGATGTTCACGCGTGCGGCGGATCACCGGAATGTGTGGGTCATGGTAATCAACCTTCGCCCCCTTTTCATGCAGCCAGTCCATGAGGAGATAACTGGGAGATTGCCTTTCGTCATCCACGTTGGGTTTGTAGGCCAGACCCACAATGAGAATGCGGCTGCCTTTGACAGATTTTTGCCTCGCGTTAAGAGCCGCGACCGTTCGCTCCAACACATACCGGGGCATTGCAGTATTGATTTCCCCTGCCAGCTCGATAAACCGTGTGCCTTGGTCAAATTCCCGGGCTTTCCAAGTCAGGTAAAATGGATCAATGGGAATGCAATGCCCGCCCAGACCGGGGCCTGGATAAAAAGGCATAAAGCCAAACGGCTTTGTCTTGGCGGCTTCTATCACCTCCCAAACATCAATCCCCATGGCGGCATAAACCATTTTGAGCTCATTCACCAGGGCAATATTGACTCCCCTGAAGATATTCTCCAGAAGCTTGGCAGCCTCGGCCACCCGGCATGAGGAAACCGGCACCAATGATTTGAAGGCACGCGAATACAGTGCCTTGGCGCGATCCAGGCAAGCCGGTGTGAAACCACCGATTACTTTGGGAATTTCAGCCATGGCCATCCTGTCATTGGCCGGGTCCTCGCGTTCGGGCGAAAAAGCAATGAAAAAATCCCTGCCCGCCATTTTTCCCGAGCCTTTTTCCAGTTCACTGCGCAATTCACCCTCCGTGGTACCCGGGTAGGTGGTGGATTCCAAAACCACCAATGCATGAGGGGCCAGTTGCGGTGCCAGATTCCGCGCTGTCTCCAGGATGTAACTCAAATCGGGTTCACGGTTTTTATTCAAGGGTGTCGGCACACAGATGATGACCGCCTCCACTCCCCGAATCTCCTTAAAATCTGTCGTGGCTTCAAACAGGTTTCCCGCTCTGGCCCGGGAAATATCCGCACCGTCCACATGACCAATGTAGCTGCGCCCCGCATTCAAACATTCCACCTTGAACGGGTCTGTGTCCACGCCCGTGACATGCACGCCGGAGCGCGTGAACTGGAGTGACAGAGGCAACCCCACATAACCCAATCCCACCACAGCAATCTTCATGGACATGGCAGTTCACTTACCATGAAGCCCTCACTCCAGCCAGACAATTATCAGGACTTTTCCGGCCTTGATCTCGATGGCGACGCATACCCAGACGCCCGGTCCTTATCGCGAAACCATTATCACCCGTGCCTTGATCATTTCCATGAATAATCTTGCTTATTTCCCTTGCCAGCGCCTGCGGGATGGATTACGAGGAGAAGAAAATATTTAAATATGGAAACACGCATTGGAATCACCGAGGCCAACCGCAAGGAGGTTTGCCGTCAACTGAACCATCTTTTGGCCGATGAATTCATACTCCACACAAAAACCCGGAAAGCTCACTGGAATGTGGAAGGGCCGGATTTCGCATCGGCCCATTCCTTTTTTGGAGTCCAATACGGGGAACTTGAGGAAATCCTGGATTCCGTGGCCGAAAGAATCCGTCAACTGGGCCATTATACCCCTGCGACACTGGGCGAATTTCTGGCCCTTGCCCGCCTCACCGAAAAAACCAGCGAGAAGAACAACAGCCAGGGGTTCATCAAGGAATTGCTGGGAGACCACGAAAGCATCATCATCTTTTTGCGGGAATGTGTCTCCGCTTTTGCGGACAAGCACAAGGATGCGGGGACCAGCGATTTCATCACCAGCCTGATGGAGAGCCACGAAAAAATGGCGTGGATGCTCCGGGCCCATCTACATTGAGATGGACCCGGCCGCGCAATCCATGACTCAGGCGACCCCCATATTGAGGAGGAACTCAATATTGCTGCGGTTTTTCTTGAGCTTGTTGAGCATGAGGTCCATGGCTTCCACAGGCGGCACGCCGGTGAGGGCGCGCCTGAGGATGACCACGCGGGACGCCTCATCGGGATGATAAAGAAGCTCCTCCTTGCGGGTGCCGGAACGCTCTATATTGATTGAGGGGAAAATGCGGCGGTCCACCAGCGCGCGGTCCAGATGCACCTCCATGTTGCCGGTCCCCTTGAATTCCTCAAAAATCACCTCATCCATCCTGGACCCAGTGTCCACCAAGGCAGTGGCCATGATGGTCAGGGACCCGCCTTCCTCAATATTCCGTGCAGCCCCGAAAAAGCGTTTGGGTTTATGCAGGGCATTGGCATCCACGCCCCCTGAGAGGATTTTGCCAGAATGGGGTTGGACCGTGTTATAGGCCCTGGCCAGGCGGGTGATGGAATCGAGAAGAATCACCACATCACGCTTGTGTTCAATCATCCTCTTGGCTTTTTCAATGACCATTTCCGCCACCTGAACGTGGCGTTCCGGAGGTTCATCGAAAGTGGAGGAAATAACCTCGGCGCCTTTGCAGGTCCGCTCCATATCCGTGACCTCCTCGGGCCGCTCGTCAATCAAAAGGATAAACAGGTAGGATTCCGGGTTGTTTTTGAGAATGGCATTGGCGATTTTTTGCATCAACACCGTCTTGCCCGTGCGGGGGGGAGCCACGATCAGTCCACGCGTGCCTTTTCCAATCGGACAAACCAAGTCCAGCACCCTTGTGCTCAGCTCATCCCCGCTTGTCTCGAGTATGAATCTTTTGTTTGGAAACAGCGGTGTCAGATTGTCAAAGTGCGTCTTATCCTTGGCCTTGTCAGGCTCCTCACCATCCACCGCCTCAACCTTGAGCAGGGCAAAAAACTTTTCCTTTTCCTTGGGGGGCCGAATCTGGCCGGTGATCAAATTGCCCGTCTGGAGGTCAAACCGCCGGATTTGGGAGGGGGACACATAAATATCCTCAGGACACGGCAGGTAATTAAAGCTTTGTGACCTGAGAAAACCGAATCCTTCAGGCAGGACTTCGATAACCCCCTCCGAAAACAGAACCCCTGCCCTTTGGGCATTTTTTTCAAGAATATGAAAAATCACTTCATGCTTGCGCATGGTGCCAAAATTTTCCACGCCCAACTCACGGGCCATTCCGTTCAACTCCGTCATGCTCATTCCCTGCAGCTTGGCGATGTTGATGGAAGCCGCTATTTTATCACGCTGGTAGCCCCTGCTTTCTGTCATGCGGGAATCATCGGGCGCCGGATTGGCCGGATGAGGAGGAAGCTGCCCTGATTCTGGCTTGAGAGCCTGCGTGCGTTCCCGGTTGAGAACCTCCTCCTGTTCGCGGCGGGCATCGGCTTGGGCTGAGGCTTTAATCGAATCCACCGTACGCTCATTTGAGTGGGGCGCTGGGTCGGTGGCAGGCTGGACGGCAACGGGCGGACGATCCAAGGCTTCCCTGACAGGCGCTTTGGCCGGGGCGTTTTTGTTCCCTGGCGGACGGGAATTATCCCCGCGTGGAACGCGGCGTTCCGGAGCGGTTTTGACCCCGGGTTTGGGCGGTAGTTCCCTGTCTGCGACTTCCGCCGGGGCCTCAGAGACAACTGTTGCTTCCTCAGCCGCCCTGGCTTTGGTTTTCTTGGCAATTCTTGGCATAAATAAATTCAGAGTGTGACTTGGAAATTCCTGTGCCGTGTCGGTTGCGGGAAATAAACCGCTTATTGGACGCGCGATGTCGGGAAAAGTTCAAACGATTTTACCGTGCACTTCCAGGGAATGACTGCCCTCGAAGCGGCAAGGGGAAATACAATGTCAACGGTAACCATAATGCCGTATTGAGGCTGGATTGTCAATTTTGAATTTAATCTCTTCAAGAGGGAAAAAAACATGCCCCTGGAACGACTTAATGCGGTGGGCCGCAGGCCATAACCCAACCAGACAGGTTGCATCGTTTTGCAACGACTCAAATCCAGGCTTTTTCAAAAGGCATTCAAACCGGAAGAGCGAGACCTGAAACTAGACCGTTATTTCCTCATGTTGAGAAGTCCGGCTCTTGATTTCTTCCAAGGCACGAAAACGATGGGCTGCGAATCCTGCCTCCACACCGAGTTTATTGACTGGATTGACCACACCCGTAAGCAACAGGGAAGGCTCAAGCACGCGTCGCATATCCATGATCAGTTCATCCGCCTTGACACCCACCCGGATGGCTCGCACCACATAAACCGTGTCCAACACCGGCAAATGCAGGTAAATCTGGCGCACTGATTCAGGCCAGTGATCGTCAACCAGCACCACTTTTTGTCCTATTTTGAACATGTGAGGATTCCGTGTTTTAAAAAATCTTTGCCATGCGGTCAGCCAGTGTCGTTCAAAGGTACGGCAATGGAAAACGAGATGTCAACTCACGCACCCGGTTGCGCACCTGATGGGCAGCCTCGATGTTTTTCAAATCCAGCAGGACCTCGGAGATCATGTCGGCGATGGCAGCCATTTCCGGCTCTTTCATGCCTCGGGCGGTCACCGAGGGGGTTCCCAAACGAATTCCGCTGGCCTGGAAGGGTGAGCGGGTTTCAAATGGGATGGTGTTTTTGTTGGTGGTGATGCCGGCTTCGTCCAAGGCAATCTGGCAATCCTTGCCGGTCATGTTTTTGGCCCCCACATCCACGAGCATCAAGTGGTTGTCTGTTCCACCGCTGACCAGCCTGTAGCCATTGCGCTTCATGCCTTCCGCCAAGGCCTGGGCATTGCTCAGCGTTTGGCGCTGGCTGGCCTTGAAGGCTGGTTGGGATGCCTCCAGCAAACACACCGCCTTGGCGGCAATGACATGCTCAAGCGGGCCGCCCTGAATGCCCGGAAACACCTGCGAATCTATTTCCTTGGCATACTTTTCCCGCGTGAGAATGAGCCCGCCACGAGGTCCCCTTAAAGTCTTGTGGGTGGTGGTGGTGACGAAATCAGCATGCTCAATGGGATTTGGATGCAATCCCACCGCCACCAATCCGGCAATGTGGGCTATATCCGCCAGCAAATAGGCTCCCACATCACGGGCTATCTCGCCCATCCTTTTGAAATCAATCACCCGGGGATAAGCGCTCGCGCCCACGGTGATCATTTTGGGCCGATGTTCCCGGGCCATTTTGGCCAGTTGATCATAATCAATGCGCTCGTCCTCCTGGCGCACTCCGTAGTGCACTATCTCGAAGAATTTTCCTGAAAAATTGGCCTTGTTGCCATGGGTCAGGTGGCCGCCATGGCTCAGGTCCATGGTCAACATCTTGTCGCCCGGTTTGAGCATGGCAAAGTAAACTGCCATGTTGGCGCCGCTCCCGGAGTGCGGCTGCACATTGGCGTGCTCAGCGCCGAATAGCTGCCTGGCCCTCTCAATTGCAAGCTTTTCAATCACATCCACATTCTCACACCCTCCATACCAGCGCTTGGCCGGGTAGCCCTCGGCGTATTTGTTGGTGAGGACGGATCCCTGAGCCTCCATCACTGCTGGACTGGTAAAATTCTCACTCGCAATCAATTCCAAGTTGAACTGTTGGCGCTGGCGCTCGCGCTCCACCGCCTCGGCCACGGCAGGGTCCACATGCCGCAACCTCAGGTTGGCCGGGGCAAACCGGACATCCATTTTGTGAACCCGGCGCTCATGGCGGCCTCCTTCAAATTCACCCGCCAAGAAAGCGTCCACAATTTTTTTTGCCGCTTCCAGGTTGGTTTTTTTTCCGCTCAGGCACAACACGTTCACGTCATTGTGTTGCCGCATCAGCGTGGCATCCCCTGGTTCCTCCGCCACCCCGGCCCGAACTCCAGGGAATTTGTTGGCTACAATGCAAATCCCCACTCCGCTGGTGCAAAACAACAAACCAAATCGTGCCACCCCATCAGCCACCGCCTGCGAGGCTGGTTGGGCAAAATCAGGGTAATCATCGGATGGATCCTGGGTGTGGGCGCCAAAATCCTTGAATGTCAAACCCTTGGATTGCAGATGCCGCTTCAGCCCCTCTTTCAATTCATAACCGCCATGATCTGCCCCCAATGCAAAGGTGACTGGGCCTGCGGGATTGGCCGTTGAAACCGGACTGAGAATATGCTGTTGTTCCATAAAATTCAAAATACTGGCCACGCCCTGTTCGATCTGATCCCGGCAATCCACATACACGCTGTAAGCGCACCCTATGGGATCGCTGATGTCTTTTTCAAACGGCTCAAGGGTATCGTCAAATTCGCGCAGCAAAAAAGTCTTTTCCGCAGCAGCGGGATACAGCAGGCCAACCGTGTCCACATGGCCATGCGTCATGCCAAAAATATAATCCGCCTGCTTCACCAACTCAACGGTGAGCTGCCGACTCCGCTGATGGGAAATATCCATGCCCAATTCCCGCATCGCAAGCACGGAATAATGGGAGGGTGGATGCCCATCCATGGCGCCTATGCCAGCCGATAAAACCCGGAAATCACCCCGGCCCCGCACGGCATGTCGGAACAATGCCTCAGCCATGGGACTGCGACAAATATTGCCCGTGCAAAGAAACAGGATGGTTTTCATTCAAAGCGAGTGGAAAAGGTGATGGGCAGAGGCCCTATCGTCAATGGAGAAATGTTGGGTGGTTTTAGCTGCGGGAGAGGCGCAAAATGGCCATGGCATTGATGAGGTCCACCGCCCGCGCCAGAGCCGGATCGCGAATCACCGGCTTGGATGGCGCCACCTTGATGGGGGTGTTTTCGTCCTCGTCTCCATCTTTTATTTTGTCCCGCACCAAATCGGCCTCACTGGTGTGATCCACATAGGGCACAAAATTCGTGCCGGTCCCTTCTCCGGCTGGGTTGTTGGTATCCAGCACGGCATAGGGATTGGCCAGGTAAAGCATTTCGTCCGAGGACGACACTTTCACCATGATATCAGGCTGCACATCGGCTGTGGGGCTGCCAAAGACAAGGCCTGTTCGATTTGCCTGCAAGGCCAGCGCCAAATGATCCGCCGCCCCTTGGGTTTTTTCATCCACCAACACGGCCAACGGCTGGTTCCGGTTGGCAAAAAAACTGGCCACCGCGTCGGGCACAGGTCCGGAACCGGAAGCATTCCGCAGGTCCAGTATTGTCCCCACCGGCTGATTGGTGGCTGCCCAACCCGCCTCCGCAGAGCTGATTTCATCATCCAAGTGCGCCCCGGCGCTGCCCACGCGAAAATAAGCAATCCGATTATCCAGGAGGCGCGCCTCCACCAAGCCACCCACAGCCCCTCGAATCCCCATGAGGATTGCCAGCGCCGCCAAAAAAAACCGCACCTGAAATTGAACGCAAATCATCCGAAACAAAGATGCCCCTAAACCGGCAAAAAGTAAAGAATGGTCCCGGAAAGCGCCATTGTCCCTTGCAAGCAAGGAAGCCCTGCTTCCCCCCGCCGGGAACACCTTGGATTTGTTCACATGAAGCCACCCTGCCGTTTTTGAAAACGGGCGGTTTCGGGTCTGTGTTTGACCATGTGGAGCATAGGCATGCCCAGTGGGGGGATATTTCCCGCAATTTTGCATGGGTTGGATGCCTTGTATGTGCATCCCCAACGGGGCTCGGAATGATTTTTGGAGATTGGATTTCTACGAATAGGTCGCCCCTCTGGGCTGGGGCCAAATTGCCCGTTTCCGAAAGATCAGTGCCACCCCTCCCCGGCCCTCCCCATCAATAGGATTGATTGAGAGGGAGAAAGAGGCGGTGGGTTCAATAGGGTTTTAAACCATTTCGAAGGTCGAAGGTAATCGCCATTTTAAGCGCAAACAAAAGCCCTGCGCCTCTGGTTTCCTCGCCCCGCCAGCGGAGCGCGGGGAGAGGATTAAGGAGAGGGGAAATCGCAAACAGCCAGCGCGATAAATGAGCAATCTCACTTTCCGAAAGCTCAGTGCCACCCCTC
>JAKAFL010000009.1 GCA_021817945.1 bacterium
GCCCCAGGCGCAAATCGGCTTTGGGGATGGCCCGGAGGTACTTGGCCGCCGCCTCGGTTCGGCATCGCACATGCAGTTTTTCATAAATATGCATGAGATGGGTGCGGACGGTGGTGAAGCTGATGTTGAGTTTGGAACCGATTTCCTTGTTTGAAAGGCCCTCTGCCAGCAGCGCCAGGATTTCTGATTCGCGGGCCGAGAGTTGGCTGGTGTCCTTCACCTCGGCGGTGTCCCCAATGAAAGACCTTACAACCATGCGCGCGATTTCACTGGTCATGGGCGCTCCGCCGGCCCGGACTTCCGCAATGGCCTCCAGAATTTCCTCATCATCAGAGCGTTTGAGAACATAACCGCAGGCTCCGGCTTTCAAGGCTTGGAAAATCATTTTCGTGTCCTTGTAAACGGTCAGCATGATAACCTGCAAACTGGGCAATTTTTCCCGCAGCCGCGCGGTGCAGACAATTCCAGATTCCCCCGGCAGGTGAATATCCATGAGAACCACATCCGGTTTATGCTGGGGAATTTTGACGAGCGCCTCCTCGGCTGAGCCGCAGGCGCAGACACAGGCATTGCCGGGGGCGCCCGCCACAAACTCCGCCAGGTATTGGCGCAGGGTGGCATTGTCCTCAACAATGGCGATGCGGGTTTTCATGGCGGTCTGGCCGGATTCCAACCCCAGGGGCGCTGCGGTCAGTTGCGGCATTGACATCCTATGGCAATCCATGGTCTGGTGCAATGATTCACAATCACAAGCTACACCCTGGTTTGGTTCCGGCCTATCGGACATATGTACGATTAATCCGCAGCGGCCTCATGCTTTGGCTTGCGCCAGGGAAAAGTCCAGACTGATGCAAACGATGGTTCCCCGCCCCGGGTTTGACTTCAAATCCGCACTGCCGCCCAACCGCTGCAATCTTTCTGGAATGTTTTTCAAACCCCGTCCGGCCTCCATTGCGCGGGCCGGGTCGAATCCACAGCCATTGTCCTCGACCTCAATCTCGAGGATCGTCCCGGTCATTCGAAGATGAAATCCCACCTCGGTCGCCTTTGAATGCTGGACGATGTTATGAATAATCTCTTTGACAGCCAGGAACAATTCATGGCGCTGGCGCCCATCCAGGGTGACCATAGGAAGGGAGACAGGGATGCGAAAACGACAGGCAATGCCTGCGCCAGAGAGGTAATCGGCCACATAACTGCCAAGATAATCGGCAAGGGACTGAAGGGAATTTGCCTCAGGATCCACGGCCCAAACAATCACATCCAGGGCAGACACCAGGTTGTGAGCCTTTTGGGAAATGGATTTAAACAAACCATTGGAGCGCCCGTCGTGGCCGTGGCCCCTCAGTCCGGTGCTGGCCATCACCCGAATTTCCGTGAGGCTGGACCCGAGGTCATCGTGCAAATCCCTCGCAATGCGCGAGCGCTCGGCCTCCAGGGCGCGCATCCGTTCGGCCTGCTCACGCCGTGAATGTTCGCGCTCCAGCATCCGGGTGCGCTGCTCGACTTTCCTCCGCAACTGGGTGATCCACAAGGATGCCGCAGCTAGAACCGCCACCAGGGCTGCCACGATGAAGAACAGGCGGCGCAGAGTCCACCAGGGCGGGCGCTGCAACAACTGAATATCATGGGGGCGGTTCAACAAAAGCTCAAAACCCGAACCGTCGCCCATGCTGCCATTGACCGGGGTGACATAGACTCCAGTGATGTGCAACCGGCTGCCCAGCGGGAATTCCCCCGCAAGATTGTCTGCCGTCACGATTTCCGCACGGTAGTTTCGGAGGCCTGTTTGTAATTCCAACAGCCAGTCCTGCCCGGTCCTTTGCAGGCTGATCAATCTTGCCTCCGTCCCCACCAGCAACCCATCCATGGTCCCATCCCCTTTTCCGGCATCCGGCCATGGCATTGGCGCGGGCAGGTCTCCATGGCCCGTCCTCCGCACCACCGCCTCATGCAGCACAGGCTCAGGTCCACCGAGTTCTGGAATGCCCACCACATCCACAAAATCCCCAAGCGCCAGTCCGTTCATTCCCTCCGCCACAAACCGAAGCGCGCGGCCATCCGCCATCAGATAGGCATCCCCGGTGCCCATGTGCACAATCTGGCCCGAAACCCGCACCCGCTGGAATCCGCTGGCATGAAGGTCAAACCTCAATAAATCCCCGATGCTTTTGGCTGGCGCAGAAAATGGCTCGACCGGGGGCAGTTGATCCACCTGAACCTCGGCATTGTGGATTTTGATCATCCCCACCTGGACTTGGCGGGTTTTGGAATTCCACAGCGCCAGCAGGCATCCACGGATCCGCACCAGGGTGTTTTCAAAATGCTGAAGCTGCCCAGGACCCACTCCATGAACCTCCACATTGATTTTTCCACCATCTGTAAGAAGGGTCATTGTGTTGGATGCCAAGCCCGTGATGATGCCGCGCACCTCCACATATTGCACATCCATGCTGCCACTTATGAGCTGGTTGTAATTGGGGCGAACTGGAACGGGCATCCTCCCGGGGCCCATCAAATTGAGCGATTGCACCTCCACCACCGGCGCGAAATCACCCACTCCCGTCACCCCGCGCAAATCCACGAAATCTCCCGCCTCCAAGCCGTCCCGGTAGGAATCGGGAAGCCTGCAAAACACGCCGCGCGTGTCATCCTGAACCGTTGCCCCATGCCATTCCACCAACGATGTCACCACACCTCGGATATGCACGGAAAAACCGCGTGCAGCCTCGCTGGCGCTCAACTGCTGCACCTGCGCCGCCATGGTCAATGTGGAGGGCAAGCCCAAACCCGGCGAGAGTGACCGGCAGTACGCCGGGCTCAATTCCTCCCTGCCATCCCTCATTCGACGGCTTCCCAAAACCTCCACATCTGCCCCATTGGTCCAACCACGCACATCATCCAGTTGAATGGGCATGGATTCCCCACCTTCGGCCAACAGCCAGCGACCGTTGCCCCACTCCAGCCTGCCGCGGAGATGGGCAATGAAATTTCCGGCCTTGCGCCGGTGCAACTCTTCCAGTGAGGCGAGCGGATATTTGTCCCATTGCTCAGAAGCCAGTCGCTGAATGTGGACATATTGGGGCCCTGCAATGGATAAGCCTTCAAATTCCATCCTTCCCCCGGGACTGGTCACCTGATGCAAAACCCCCTCCACTTGGAGGGTGGCATTCACGAGCAGGGCTGGGCCGAGGGTTGAACCATCCGGGACCCATGCCTGAATCTCGCGGTCTCCCACAGCCAGGTCCATCTCCAACTCATTCCCCGCCAACCCTGCAAATTGGACCACACCGGTCGCAGAAATCCATTGGCCTGAATCCACCCCATTTCCGGGGGCGGGCCATTGAATGTTGGGGATGGGTATTGGCAGGTTGGTGACCAGCACCTGAATCTCCGGATGCAGCCCACCCAGGTAGAGTTCGCTCCCATCATCCGACCGCAGCCTGAATTCGTATTCCCCAGGCTTGTGAACCTGCAGCCGGGCCTTGAAAATCATGGCCACAAACTCCTCCGGGTTTCGCCGCTCAATATCACAAAAAGGGGCTTTCCCTGAAACGGATGGCGTGTCATCCAAAGCTTCATCCATGCTGGAGGGCGTTTCATTGTAACAAAAATAACTCACCCCAGGGACCGGGGCAGTTCCCTGACCCGAATCTTCAGGCTCCAAAAAAAGATTGCCCGCCCCCAAAGGTTGGTTGGTGAACCCCGGGCCGGACCATGTCGCCTCCAGCTCTGCCGGATTCTTGGCATTTAAATAAAAAAGCCGGAAAGAGTGAAAACCGGCCTCAAGGTGGATACGACTGGACTTTTCCTCCGCCGAGTGAATGCCACCGTCATCCACCACGGGCGGCTCTCCCAGTTCAATCAATCCGGGGCGTCGGATCAGCTCGCACATGCCCAGAGCCAGGTGAATGCGCCGACCCGGCAGGCATCCCGACTGGGGCGTCTCCCACCGGCATAATTCCACGCCGGAATCATCGCGAATGACAAATGTGGACGCCGCAGGATCAGCCCCGCAAATATCGCCGACCAGATCCAGATGGCACAAGCAGCGTTCACGATCCGCCAGCGCCAGCCGCAAGGAATGAACATTCGTGACCATAAGGTCCGCAGCAGCCTGCACTGGCAGCATCCCCATCAACAATCCCAAGGCCAGCCAGGCCAGCCTACCCGGCCACACGATGCAGGATGCACGTCCAGCGCCATCTTCATGGAGATTCATTCAAGCCTTATCATAACCCAAATTCATCCGTCGGGCCAGTCTGGCCTGGGCCATGCCTTGTCGGGCAAGGTTATCGGACACATGTCGTATGGCACGACGCAGAATTCGGGTTATGATGTTTCTAAATTATCACCCTGAAAGCGTAAATGAGTTACACGCACCATTATCAGATGGACCACTCCATGATTCCGCGCCCCTTTTTTAAACGCAGAGCCCGATTTTCCCATCCTGAATTTCCAAACCGTGCCCGGGCGGGGGGGGTGACCGCTTTTACCTTGATTGAACTTTTGGTGGTGATTGCCATCATTGCCATCCTGGCAGCCATGCTGCTTCCGGCCCTCGCAAGGGCCAAATTCCGCGCCAAGGTCATCAATTGCACCTCCAATTTCAAGCAGTGGGGAATCATGGCCAATGTTTATGCCGCGGATGATCCCATGGGTCGGCTGCCATCTTTCAACACGACTTCCTCGGGCGGAAACCCCACGGATGTCTCCATTGATTTCCTCACCAACACAGCGGCGTATGGAATGAATGTGCCCATGTTTTTCTGCCCTGTGCGCCCCGGCGACCTCACGGCCGCCAACACTTGGTTTTATAACAATGGCATCCCCTACCATTCCGCGCTGGGAATCGTCACCATTGGCCAGTTGAATCAATATTTCACCTCCACCAGCGGGCGATCGGTAAATGGCGGATATGGAAAATTGTTCCATGATTGGTGGGTGCCGCGCCGGAACACAGGCAATCCAGCCACATTCCCATCGTCCGGATCAGGAACCGTTCCCCCAGGTGCCCTGCCCTGGCCTGTCAAGACCAGCGACACCTCGGCAACCTGGCAACCCATCATCAGTGACCTGGCAGAAGGCAACGGGTCCACCAACCTCAATTCCATTCCGAACACTGAGGCGCACTTTGAGGGAAATGCCCTGTCTTCCATCAATGTCGGCTATGCCGATGGCCATGTGGAAACCCACAACCAAGCCAAGGTGGCTTGGCAGTACACCGGAAATGCCGGACAGCAAAGTTATTTTTATTGATCACAGGCTGTGCTGCCATGGCGCGTCAAACCTTTCAACCATCCACCAGTCCATTCAACCAAACATCCACTAAAAACCATGAAAAACAAATTGTTCAACCGCAGTTTCCCATCCCGGCGCGCCTGGCTGGCTCCAGCCATGGCGGTTTTGGCCGCTGTGACTGTTCACGCGCAGTTTATCCTCGGCAGTTGGCAGGACTCATCAGACGACGGATGGGTTCGTGTGAATGGGTCCGGCGCAAGCCTTGGCTCCATCTACGCATCGTCCAATGACCCGAGCGCGTTTCAGCAGGTGACCAATGTTGTGGCGGGTTATCCAGAAAGCCTGGACATCAAGGAAACGGGCTATGGCAATGTGCGGGCCGAAATCAACATCGCCAGCCTCGCCGGCGGCGTGGCGGCTTGGAACGCCAATTCCAATCTGAATTTCACCTTCTCCTGCGGACCGGACACCGGCGCTGGTGCCGGATACATGCAGTTGGTCCAGTTCCAATACATTTCTGACAAAGCTGGCTTTAATAACATCACCAGCGGGTGGGGAACCAATGGGTTCAGCGAAACTGGAAGCACTGGAAATGATTCCAGCGGCCAGCCGGTCTATTATTTCTATGCGAATTCCCCCTCCCGCTCCCAGGTTGTGACTTGGAATTATTCCGGAGCGAAGGCTGCCATTGGCACCAATCCAAGCTATCTCAATATAATTTTTGTGTTTCAAACCGGCGGCGGGGCCCCAACCAATATTTACCTGAATAACGTCAACCTCTCCGGCGCCCCGGCAGCCGTCACCACCTCCACTTTCATCGTGGATGATTTTTCAACCAATGGCGTGAGCAATTCGAATCCAACCAATGACGATTACTATTCCAGCGCGCAAAACTACTCCCAAGGCTACATCACCAATGTCTGGTGGAATTGGTTTGGCGGAGCGTTCCAAGACCTGTCTTGGGATGGAACCGTGGATGCCAATTCGAACTCCGCCTCCGGCTCCATGAAGGTTTCCCTGGCTTTTGACAGCACCAACACCCAGTTTGTGGTCTGGGACCAAGGCGAGGTGAACGATTATTATGCGCTCAACATCAGCGCCCTGACCTATACCAATTTCCAATGCGATGTCATGTTTGCTCCAGGATCGGCATCTGCGGCAGGCACGTTTGGCTATCCCATTTATGGTTATTTGCGCTTTGGGACGCGCACCGCAAGTTATGGACAAGACTGGTTCGGCGGGGTTGAAGTGGCCGCCACCAACTCAGGCTGGGTTCATGTCAGCATACCCCTGAACGCAGTGACCGACACTAATTTGCTAAATATCCAAGGCCTTATCATGGGCATTGACAGCGGATATTTCGGATTGAACTTGAGCGGATCATCCACTTTCTGGGTGGATAACATCAAATTTGTGGGTCCTGCGGTCGTCAGCACGCCTCCTCCACCGGTTCTGGGCCTCCAAAAAGCTGTTCCCGCGTTGCGCATTTTTGCGGGATCGTCTGCCAACACCTATGACCGCGAGGAACTGGCCACCACGGACAACAACCAGTCCTGGGTTTCCGCCGGGTCCGGAGCTCCGGCAACCTATTCGTTCACTCTTCTGGACCGTGGCGCGGATATCAACCAGACGCATATTTTTCTGGTGCCATCCACCCCATCCGGCCAGGCTAATATGGGAAATGCCGGCACACCCAATGAGTTCATTGAGTACCAGGCATCAAACACGCTTTGGATGGTCATCAATCCAGCCGCCGCCGGGGCGGGTTACGTCACGGCCAGCGTCCAATGGAAAACCAACCTTCCTAATTCCAATCCCAACGTGACGGCCCTGACCATCACCAACAGCACCGCCATAGGCACCTGGACCCTGGCTTTTACCGGTCCCTCCACCGGCACTTTGACCGCTCCCGGCGCCAGCCCGGTGAGCTTCAGTATTGCCGATCCCAACGTGGCTGCTGATTTCGCAAATCCCTTGGTGGCGTATTTTGGATTGCAGCCCAATTCCACCGCCGGCGAAGGCGAATATGAAGATTGGGCCTCCATCACCGTAACCGGAGTCAGCGGGACGGCTGAAAATGAGAATTTTAGCAATGAATCCACGTTCAACAGCACATCCCAATGGGCGAATAATTCGGCGCAGGCGTCCAGCATCGAGCTTGCCACCACCAACACTCCCTATTGGATTAATTGGACACTGCCAGCCAGCGGGTTCGGCCTGGGCACGGCTGAAACCGTAACGGGCAACACCAACACATCCAATCCCTATATGTTGCCTGAGTACTATAACAACTACGGAGATGGCCAAACCATTCCCGGAGCTGCCATACAAGGTTCAAAAACATGGCTCCTTCTCCCGGTCAATGACCTGCCCACCGTGGACGGAACCTCCACAGGGGCGAAGTCTCCCGATGCCTTTTTCAGGCTGTTCAACCCGCCCCTTGTGAACTAGTCCCTTGCGTAATCATCTCAGCCTCCGCGCGGACCAAACCACGCGGGGGCTTTGAAAAACCCACCGCCCTTCAAACTTTTTATTCGACCTCATTCAATGCTTTTCACGCCAGCCTTTTGTTGTCCGCAAGACCATTCATAATCCAGCGGCCCTGCCTGCTCATGAATATCTTATCAATGGTTGGAGCCGATCGTCCCGCATGCAAAGCCATTCTTGTGATTCTTTTTCTTGGCCTGACGGCGGCCGGGTTGCATTCCCAAAACCTGATCACAAACCCGGGTTTTGAATCTGGCAATTTGAATGGATGGTTTTCATTTGGTTCGGATGTCCTCTCAATCGAAAGCCAGAGTGTTCATAGCGGATCCTACGCTGCATTGGTTTCCCAGCGCACCGCGACATACATGGGCATTGCCCAATCTCTCCAGGGTTTGATCCAAAACGGCCAGTCATGCAGCATTTCTGCATGGCTGCAGCCCGCCAGCGCCTCCGCCGAGACCATGTACCTGACCGTGCAACAAACCGATGGCAATGGCACCAGCTATTTCCATGTGGCCGGAGGCTCCCTGCCACCCGGGGTTTGGTCGCAACTTTCCGGCTCCTTTTCCTTGAACTACTCCGGCACCCTCACTTCCCTTGTTCTCTACGCGGAGATGCCTTCCAGTCCGACCAATTCCTTTTATATTGACGATGTTTCCGCAACCCTTTCAACCCCTCCCTCCACAAACGCGCAATGCGTGGTGGATTGGGCAAAGGTGTTCCAGAGAATTGACGGCTTTGGAGCCTCTTCGGCATGGAACAGTTCCATTTCCAGTGCCCAAGCCAGCCTGTTTTTCTCGACCAACTCCGGCGCGGGCCTTTCCCTGCTCCGCAGCCGGATTGCACCGGATGGCACCACAGTGGAATCCAGCGTCATGCAGATGGCCCAGTCTCTGGGCGCCCGGGTCTGGAGCACCCCCTGGTCCCCTCCGGCCTCCATCAAGGGCACCAATCAAAATGGCGTGGTCAGTGTCAATGGCGGACCCTTGATCGGCAACCCCTCCAATTATCAGGCCTATGCCAGTCAATTGGCCCGCTATGTGGTCAATATGAAAAACAATTACGGCATTCCCATCTATGCCATTTCCGTCCAGAATGAACCGGACACCGATACGACCCAGTATGAATCCTGCGTCTGGACGGCCCAGCAATTTCATGATTTTATTCCGTACCTTTCCGCCACTCTTGCCGCCTCCAATGTTGCCTCAACAAAAATCCTGTTCCCTGAAAGCTTCACATGGGCTGGCCACCTTTATTTTCAACAAACAGCCATGAACGATCCGTCCGTGGCCCCGCTCGTGGGGATCATTGCCGACCATAATTACGATGGAATCAACTTCCAAACCGGCGACATCAACCCGCCCGCCGCCATCACCAATTATGGCAAGGCCCTTTGGGAGACCGAGGTTTCCACAGGCGATCCTTTCGATGGCAGTATTTCCAACGCTGTTTATTGGGCGGGACGAATCCATCTTTTCATGACCGTGGCCCAGGCCAATGCCTGGCATTATTGGTGGCTCATTCCTTCCGGGAGCGATAACCAGGGTCTCACCGATTCATCAGGGAATCCGGCCAAGAGACTTTATGCCCTGGGAAATTTCAGCCGGTTTGTCCGGCCCGGTTATTACCGGATGGGCGTGGACACCAACAATGGTCCGCTGGAAATCAGTGCTTATCAGGATGCCACCAACGAACAATTTGCCATCGTCGCCATTAACCCCACGTCCTCCTCCGTCACGCAGGGCTTTAACCTTCAATCCTTTGATTCCACGCAGGTAACCCCTTGGATCACCTCGGCCTCGCTCTCTCTTTCCAGCCAGTCTATCATTCCTGTCACCAATTCTGCTTTTTCCGCCGTCATCCCACCCATGTCCATTGTCACCTTTGTGGGATTCGCCACCAACCGCCAACCTCCCGTTCTGGCTTCCATTCCCACCCAGATCATCGGCGCTGGCATGACCCTGACGCTGACCAATCAGGCATCGGATAACAATATTCCTTTTCCGCCCCTGACTTACTCCCTGCTTGGCGCTCCATCCAATGCCAAAATAAACACCACCAATGGCATTTTCACCTGGCGCCCGCTGGTGAGCCAGGCGGACACCACCAATTCAATTGTCGTGAAAGTGGTGGACAACGTGGAAACCACCCTCTCGGACACCAACCAATTCGAGGTAATAGTCCAATCCTTGGCATTGCCAGTCCTCAACCTGGGCCGGCTGAATCCAAACAGTTATCTCGTTTCCATCACGGGCGCCCTTGGTCCTGATTACACCCTGAGGACATCCACCAACCTCATCACCTGGAGTTCCCTGTCCACCACCAACCCTGTTTCAATGCCGCTAAACTTGCAGGTTTCCAACACACTCGATCCCCGGCGGTTTTACCGTCTGCTACTGGGCCCGTGAACCATCCCTTATAACTCTTTATCTGCTTGCCATCCATTCAACATTGTCCGGCCCTGGTTTTTATGAAAAAACACTCCATCATTGGACCTTTGCTGCTGGCTTTTCTTTCACCCTTCGCCTCGATGGCAAACCCTCGGGATCCGCTGCCTTTCTTGAGCCCGATATTTGGGGATCACATGGTGCTTCAACACAATCAACAAACACCCATTTGGGGCTGGGCCCAACCGGGCACCCTGGTCCAGGTGACTCTCGGCGCAGCCTCGGAATCTACCCTGGCCAATCAAGATGGCAAATGGCAGGTCTTCATTACCACACCGGGCCCGGGAGGGCCCTTTTCATTAAAAATCCAATCGCCAGGGCAACAGGAAATCCTTCATGATATTCTCATGGGAGATGTCTGGTTGTGTGGAGGCCAGTCCAACATGGAACTTCCACTCAGCCGTACGAGCAACGGATTGGAAGCCATCCGAAATGCTTCGCATCCAAACATTCGAATTTTCAAAATCCCATCCCAACCAGCTTATGCCCCGGCGAAACTCGTCAAGGGTTCCTGGAATGTTTGCACCCCGGAAACAATTTCAGCCGATGGAGGCTTTTCCGCGGTGGCCTATTACTTTGGACAAACAATCCAATCCCACACCAACATTCCCATTGGTTTGATTGAGGATTGCGTGGGTGGAACTCCTGCCGAGGCTTGGACCTCTCCTGAAACCCTCATGAAACTGGGCGGATTTCAACAAGGTTTGGACGAGGAATCCCGCCATTTGTCGCACGGCGACCCTGAATACGGAAATTATATCATGCATTGGTATGATGATTATGATCCCGGTCAGAAAGGTTTATCATGGGCAAACCCTGGCTTTTCTGATGAGGATTGGAAACCCGTTCCCCTACCTGGCGGGTTTGAGGAATTGGGGGCGGGCACGAACCCGGCGGTTTGTTACTTTCGCAAAAGCATTGTGTTGCCAGATCCAGTGCCACCTGGCGACGCCACCCTTCATTTGGGAATCGTCGAACGCATGGATACGACCTTCATCAATGGGAAATGGGTGGGAGCCAGCGCTTGGGTGGAAAATCCCCGGGTTTATTCCGTTAAACATTCGATTCTGAAACCCGGAACCAACCTCATCACGGTCAGGGTTTTTAAAACCAAGCCGGAAGGCGGCTTTGAATCCGCCCCAGGCATCCTGAAACTTGTGCTTGGAAACGGGGACTCCATTCCCCTGGCCGGAATTTGGGCCGGACGAATGGCTGTGGATGCCCGCAAACCGCTTCCCTTACCCTTGACCTTTGAAAACTGGCCGGTCATGCCAGGCGTCCTCTATAATGGAATGATCGCTCCAATTCTGCCTTTTGCCATCAAAGGGGTGATTTGGTACCAAGGCGAAGCCAATGTGGGCCGCGCCATCCAATACCGTAAACTGCTCCCTGCCATGATCAGCAATTGGCGGAGGGACTTTGATCAAGGCCCATTTCCATTCTATATCGTCAGTCTGGCGGCATTTTTGCCCCACCGGGACCAACCTGGGGACGATGATTGGGCTGCCTTGAGGGAGGCTCAGGCCATCACATCCCAGAGCGTGAGCAACTCAGGATTGGCCATCACCATAGACATTGGCGATGCAGCGAACATCCATGCCCCAGATAAAATGGATGTTGGAAACCGGCTTGCGCGGTGGGCTTTGGCCCGGGATTATGGAATTTCAATTCCCTGTTGCGGCCCGGAATTGCAGCAGGCGATTTTTAATCACGACGGTTGTAAAATAATCTTCAGCCATGCCGATGGCGGCTTGGTCATCAAAGGAGGGCAGGCAGCAGAATTCAGCCTTGCGGGACAGGACCATCATTGGTTTTGGGCCAAGGCGACCGTGGATGGAAACGCCATCTGGCTTCATTCAAGCGAGGTTTCCCATCCTTTAGCTGCCCGGTACGCATGGCAGGCCAATCCCATCGCGACCCTGTATAATAAGGCCAACCTGCCTGCGGTCCCGTTCCGCACAGACGACTGGCCAGTGAATTGACTTGGTTTCTATCCCTGCCCAATTCGGTCTGGCCGGGTTGAACCCGAAAAGCGAAATGGAAAGGGTCAGGATGCGGCAAGATGCTGGAGTGGAAACTTTTCGGAAAAATCGAAACCACATCCGAAACGGACTTTTGGGGTTTTTCCAAAGAGTTTGCGCCCAGTAGATTGACGGAGATGGGCCTTTTGAATTTCGATTTTCGGATTGAGTTGGAATGGGTCGGCGCACCTTTTCCTCCTGCCTGATGGGAAGGAAAAAGCCCGCTCTTGTAGAGCGGGCTTTTTGAAGATACGACAGGACGGGAGAATTACTGGCCGCTTGGAGCCTCCGCGGGCGCTTCAGGAACGGCAGGCGCATAATCCACCCACTCCAGAATGGCTTTTTGGGCGGCATCACCGATGCGTTGGTTCATTTTGACGATGCGAGTATAGCCACCTTTTCGGTCCTTAAAGACTGGGGCAATTTCCTTGAAAAGGATTTTTGCGGCATCCTCCTGGTGCAAACGGGCAACGGCCAGGCGCCTGTCATGCTGGGTGCCGCTTTTGCCCAATGTCACCATTTTTTCAGCGACAGATCGCGCAGCCTTGGCTCTGGCCAGGGTGGTGGTGACTCTTTTGTGAATGATCAGGCTGCACACCAGATTGGCCAGCATCGCGTTGCGATGCTCGGAGGTGCGTCCCAACTTGGCTGTCTTTTTTAAATGGCGCATAACGTTTTTAAATGGCAGAAGCCTCTTCCTTGGGGGTGGAATCCACCAAGCCAGGCTCAAAATTCATCCCCAAAGCAAGACCAAGCGCAGTCAACTTGTCCTTGATTTCGTTCAGGGATTTCTTTCCGAAATTACGGTATTTGAGCATTTCCTGCTCGCTCTTCAGGGCCAGTTGCCCCACGGTGGTGATGTTGGCATTATTCAAGCAATTGGCCGCCCGCACGCTCAGCTCAATTTCATTCACGCTCATGTTGAGAAGCTTTTTGAGCTTGGCCTTCTCATCATCCTGCTTGTCGGCAGCTTCCTCAAACTCGACGGCATTCTTGTCGTACCCCACAAAAACATCCAGATGATGAAGCAGGATGGCGGAGGATTGGGTCAGGGCATCGTCAGGCGTAAGCCGCCCATCTGTCCAGATTTCCAGGACCAGCCGGTCATAGTCCGTGCGGTTGCCCACGCGGGCGGCTTCCACATTGTAACGAACGCGGGTGACGGGAGAGAAAAGGGAATCAATCGCCACGACACCAATGGCCTGATCTGGTTTTTTATTTTCGTCGCTCGGGCAGAAACCACGGCCAATCTGGACGGTTAACTCCATTTCGAGCTTTTTCTTGCGGTCGAGAGTGCAGATGTACTGGTCGGGGTTGACCAATTCGAGGTTTTGGTTGACCTGAATGTCCGCGGCGGTAACAGCGCCCTCCTTGTTTACGGAGAGCAATATTACCTGTTCATCGCGGGATTGGGCTTTAAATTTGACCTTTTTCAGGTTGAGAACAATATCCGTGACATCCTCAACAACACCTTCCACAGTGGCAAACTCGTGCATGGCGCCATCAATTTTGACTGAGGTGATGGCTGCGCCCTCGAGGGAGGACAAAAGCACGCGGCGAAGGGAGTTGCCGATGGTATGGCCATATCCGGTTTCGAACGGATCAGCGATGAATTTGGCATAGGTGGCGGTTGCGGAAGATTCATCCTTCTGCAATCGCTTGGGCATTTCAAATCGTCCTAGACGTACTGGCATATTTTCCTTTCAACAATTTTAATCTGATGAACCGGCCTTGTTATTCCCGGGCCGGGACATCCATGTAATTGCTTTTTATTTTGAGTTTAGCGGGAATAAAATTCAACAATGGCCTGCTCGTTGGCGATGGGCTGGATTTCCTCGCGTGTTGGCACGCGCATGACCACACCCTTGAAATCCTCCTTGTTAAGGGAGAGCCAGTCTGGCACGGCGCGGCTGGTGGAACCCTCCATGTTTTTGGTGGCCAATTGGCGGGACACATTGGTGTTTTTCACGCTCACCACGTCATTCACCTTGAGGGCGAACGAGGGAATGCTGACCTTGCGGCCATTGACGGTTATGTGCCCGTGGGACACCATCTGGCGGGCGGCCGACCTGGTGATGCCCAACCCCAAGTGATAAACCACGTTGTCCAGACGGGTCTCCAGAATCTGCAGCATGGTCTCACCGGTGATGCCACGCTTGTTTTTGGCCTTCTCATACACTCCGCGAAATTGCTTCTCCATCAAGCCATAGTAATAACGGAGCTTTTGTTTTTCGATAAGCCCCAAGCCGTAATCGGTGGTCTTGCGGCGGGATTTCGGGCCATGCACCCCGGGGGCGTAGTTGCGTCGCTCCAGATATTTGGTGGGACCAAAAATGGGGACGCCAAAACGGCGGCTGATGCGAACACGGGGACCTGTATAACGAGCCATATAATATAGTGTTTAAAATGCTTCGGATTTGGGTTCAGACGCGACGCTTTTTGCGCGGGCGGCAACCGTTGTGCGGCACCGGGGTGACATCCTTGATGCAGGAAATTTCCAACCCGATGGCTTGGATGGCACGGATGGCGGATTCGCGTCCGGATCCTGGGCCCTTGACGCGGATTTCCACTTCACGCATCCCATGGGCCATGGCCTGGCGCGCCGCATCCTGCGCCACTTGTTGAGCGGCATAGGCGGTGCTTTTGCGTGAACCCTTGAAGCCGACCCTGCCGGCGCTGGACCAACCGATCAGGTTACCCTGCATGTCGGTGATGGTCACCTGTGTGTTGTTGAAAGTGGCATGAATGTTGGCCACGCCGATGGCCACATTTTTGGCGTGCTTTGCCTTGATGATTTTGCGAGCATTGGCATCCTCACCCAGCAATTCCGCCGCAGTGGGTGCGGAGACTGCGGGGGCATCAGGAGCCTTGGAGGGATCTAGAGCCGCAGTTGCCGCAACCGGCTTGCTTTCCTTTGCAGGTGCAGCCGCGTCACTTTTTCCTTCCGCTTTGGGGGCGGTTTTTTGCTTTTTTTCTTCAGCCATAACGTGAACCTATGCTTGAACTTTATTTAAAAATCAATGGATGCCGGTCTTGGCATTCGGGTTGCGCTGCACACCCACTGTCTTGCGCGGGCCTTTCCGGGTGCGGGCGTTGGTCTGGGTGCGTTGACCGCGCACCGGCAGGCTGCGCTGATGACGCACGCCGCGGTAGCACTTGATGGCCTGCAAACGCTTCAAATTCATGCCCAACTCACGGCGAAGGTCCCCCTCGATCACATACTTACCCTCTTGAATGGCATGCACAATCTGCGAAAGCTGCGCCTCCGTCAAATCCTTGGCCCGGATGGAGCGGTCAATATTGGCCCGCTCCAGAATTTCCAGCGCATTCACGGGACCGATCCCGTAAATATAGCGCAGGGCGATGTCTATTCTTTTGTTTGGTGGAACTTCCACCCCAATAATACGTGCCATAAAATTATATCAACCCTGACGTTGCTTGTGACGTTTGTTGGAGCAAATCACCCTGATGACGCCGCGACGACGCACCACTTTGCAATGCTCACACAATTTTTTAACAGACGCTCTTACTTTCATTTTCTAAATTATTTGTGTTTTACCAAGACCCGACCCACATTCAAATCAAAAGCCGTCAACTGCAATTTCACCGTGTCACCTGCGTGCACCGAGCTCATGTCAAAGCAGGTCTTATCCCTGCCCGCCACGAAAGCCAAAAGCTCGTGCCCATTGGTCAGCCTCACCCGGAGGGTGCCATTGGCCAGAACCTTCAGCACCCTGCCCTCAACCTGAAAGGCGTCGGACATGTCAGCCCGCCCATGTTAAAATCTCCGGCTTGCCATCAGTCACCAAAACCGTATGCTCAAAATGGGCTGAGAGTGAACCATCTCTTGTCACCACTGTCCAGCCGTCTTTCAATATTTTTATGTCCGGCCCGCCCGCATTGACCATGGGCTCAATGGCGATGGTCATTCCGGGCAAAAGCTTTTCATTAGACTTTATGTCCACAAAGTTAGGCACTTGCGGCTCTTCGTGCATGGATCTGCCCACACCGTGGCCCACAAATTCCCGAACCAAACTATACCCGTTGGACTCGACATATTCCTGCACCGCCCGCGATATATCGGTAACCCGGTTTCCCGGCAAAGCCGCAGCAATGCCCAGGTTCAGTGCGGTTTCGGTGACTTCCATCAACCGCTGCGCCGCCGGGCCACATCCACCCACCGCTATCGTCCGCGCGTTGTCGCCAATAAAACCTTTGTGAATCACGCCCACGTCCACGCTGATGAGGTCGCCCAAATTCAGCTCACGGTCACCCGCCAATCCGTGAACAATTTCGTCGTTAACAGACAGGCAAGTATGGCAAGGATACTTGCGATAACCCAAAAAGGCGCTTTTCGCCCCGCGCACCTTTATCTGGTCACGTGCAAACTCATCCACATGCCTCGTCGTCATTCCGGGCTTGATGAACTGGACGATTTCATTCAAGACCTCTGCGGCAATCCGGCAGGCCGGCCGCATGCATTTCAAATCTGCCTCGGATTTTAGTTTGATTCCAGAGGCCATCAGCTAGAAACGACCCCGAATCTTTCCCTTTTTCAGGAATCCGTCGTAATGCCGCATCATCAGGTGTGATTCCACCTGACGCATGGTATCCAACAAAACACCCACGGCGATGAGGATGCTGGTTCCACCGAAAAACTGGGCCACGTTCTGGTCAATGCTCAATTGCTTGTAAAGAATGATGGGGATGGTGGCAATGATGGTGAGAGCAAGCGCGCCCGCCAGTGTGATGCGGCTCATGGCCCGATGCAAATAATCACTGGTCCCCTGACCTGGGCGAACACCCGGAATATAACCACCGTTTTTTTTCAAATCATCGGCAATCTGTATCTCGTTAAACTGGGTTGCCACCCAGAAATAGGAAAAGAAAAGAATCATCAACGCATAAACCAAAAGATACAGCCATGAGCCGTAGGCGAGATCCATGGCCAGCCCGCGGAATTGGTCCTGCAAAAATGGCACATGAACAATATCCGCCAGTTTTTGAAGGGCGAGGCTTGGAAACATCAAAATGGATGAGGCAAAAATGATTGGCATGACCCCGGCATAATTGACCTTGAGGGGCATATAGTTGGTGCTGCCCTGGTACATTTTCTGACCCACCATCCGGCTGGCATACTGGACAGGAATTTTCCGTTGAGCCTGGGTGATGGCGATGACGCCGGCGATGACGGCTATCAGGAGTATCACAAGCAAAAGACCGGTGCCGATAAGAGAATGGGTGGGGTTCTCGCCGCCAAACATGCCCTCAAGGCCTCTGGCTGCGTTGGGAAGCCTGGCCAGGATGTTTGCAGCAATGATGAGCGAAACACCGTTTCCAATACCCCGCTCGGTGATTTGTTCACCCAACCAGACCAGAAGCATGGTACCAGCCGTCATTAAAATGACAGATTGGACCACAAACCATGCATGGTTTTGGACTAAAACCAGCGGAGCCATGCTCTGTGGATGCAGCCATCCATTGGCAAAATAAATGCCCTGGCCCACGCAAAGGACGAGAGTCAGGTAGCGCCCATATTGGACCACTTTGGTGCGACCGTCCGGTTCCCGCACCAATTTGCTTAAACGCGGCCATACCGCCGTCAGCAATTGAATGATGATGGTGGCGCTGATGTAGGGCATGATGCTCAAGGCAGACACCGCGCACCGATCTGAAGCCCCACCCGCGAAGGTATTGTAGAGGCCCAGTATGCCGCCGCTGCTTTGAGCCTTTGCTAAATTAGCCGCCAAAACGTTTCCATCAATCCCCGGCAGACGCACAAAACCCAAAAGCTGCGCCACAGCCAGGAGCCCCAGTGTAAAATAAATCCTGGAACTCAGCTCCGGAATTTTGAAGCAGTTTACAAAGGTGTTGTAAAAGTTGCGCAGCATGAAGCTTTGTTAAAATCAGGTGGACTGCTTTTCCGCCTGTTTGGATTTTTGGACGATTTCAATGGTGCCGCCCTTGGCCTCAATTTTGGCCTTGGCTGAGGCGCTGAAAGCGTGTGCCAGAACCTTGAGTTTGCGGGACAACTCGCCATTGCCAAGGATTTTGATCCCTCCGGACCGGCCGTTGGCCAGGCCCACTGTCCTTAATGCCATCTCGTCCACGCTGGCACCGTCTTCAAAACGGTTCAGATCCCCCACGTTGACACTCAGGTAACGGGTGCCAAAGCGGGTGTTGTTGAAACCGCGCTTGGGAATACGGCGATACAAAGGCATCTGGCCGCCTTCAAAACCAATGCGAATGGAACTGCCTGAGCGCGCAGTCTGGCCCTTGCCCCCGCGTCCCGCCGTTTTGCCGTGGCCGCTGGATTCGCCCTGTCCCAGGCGTTTGGTCCGGTGTTTGGCGCCAGGGCGGGGTTTTAAATTATGAAGTCGCATATTCGATTTTCCTTTCAAATGGTGGCTGGCACAGGCGTGGTGACCTTTTTGATTTCTTTGCCGCGGCTGGCGTAAATCACCTCGCGTGTCCGCAGGTTGAGCAGCGCTTGAAGCGTGGCTTTCACCACGTTGGCCGCGTTTTTGGAACCCAGGGACTTCGTCAGGATGTCCTTGACACCCGCAGATTCCAAAACTGCCCTCACAGTTTTGCCAGCAATAATTCCCGTTCCAGGCGAAGCCGGCTTGAGCAGGATTTTTGCCCCGCCGTAAGTGCAATACACCTCGTGGGGAATGGTGTTATCCTTGATCATCACGGGAAGCATCTGGTTGCGTGCCAGTTCACCCCCGCGACGGATGGCATCAGCCACTTCGGCAGCCTTGCCCAAGGCATAACCCACGCGGCCGCGTCGGTCACCCACCACAACCAAGGCGCTGAAATTAAAACGGCGCCCGCCTTTCACCACCTTGGAGGAGCGGTTAATGAAAACCACTTTTTCCGACAAATCCTCGCCACCACCCTTTTCAAAGGCGTTCTCTGGCGCATCGCCGGGTTGGCGACGCCGTCCACCACGGGAGCCACGCCCGCGATCTCCTCCGCCGCCACTGGCGCCTTGTCCTTGTCCGGGTCTAGTAAATTCAGCCACAATATTCTTTGGGTTACAGGTTAAAATTTCAATCCGCCTTCACGCGCGGAATCGGCCAGCGCCTTTACCTTGCCGTGGTAACGCCGGGCGCCGCGGTCAAACACCACTTTTTCAATTCCTTTTGCCAGCGCGTTTTTAGCGGCGATGGCCCCCAGTTTTTTAGCTCCTTCCACGTTTGCGGAAAGCTCGCGGGCCTCGGTCTTGCTGACCGTGGATGCCGAAGCGAGCGTCACGCCTGCTTCATCATCAATGAATTGAACATGAATGTTCTCGTTCGCAAAGCAAACCGCCATGCGCGGCCTCGATGATGTGCCGGTCACTTTCTTTCGAATCCGCCAGCGCCGCAGTTGGGCCAATTTCAGTTTTTTTTCCGTTTTCATGACTGGTTTGCCACGGATCAGGCCGTGGCAGTCTTTGGATGGTGTTAATTAAATTTATTGAACTGTCTTGCCTTCCTTGCGCTGGACATGCTCGCCCGCGTAGCGCACTCCCTTGCCTTTATAAGGCTCCGGAGGATAGAAGCCGCGGATCTCCGCAGCCACCTGGCCCACAACCATTTTGTCAGGACCTTCGATGGTCAGTTTGGTATTCTCCTCAACCGTCACTTTGATCTGGTCGGGGATGTTGTAATTAATGGGATGGGAATAACCCAAGGTGAGGTTGACCTGTTTGCCAACCACTGCGGCTTTGAAACCGACGCCCTGGATTTCAAGCTTTTTGACAAATCCATCCGTGACGCCCTTCACCATGTTGTTGACCAGGGCGCGGCTCAGCCCATGCATGGCCTTGGCCTCCGCCCCGTTGCCAGAACGGCTGACCAAAATGTTGGGTCCTTCCACCTTCAAGGAGGTTTGGCGGGGCAACTCCAAATTCAATTTGCCTTTGGGCCCCTCGACCAGGACGTTCCGGCCTTTGACCTCCACCTTGACTTTGGGCGGAATGGCTATCGGTTGTTTTCCAATGCGCGACATAAATTTTACCAGATATGGCAGAGAAGCTCTCCACCCAGATTTTTGCGGCGGGCCTGGGAATCCGTGAGAAGTCCCTCGGACGTGGAGAGAATGGCCACACCCAATCCTCCGCGGACACGCGGAATTTCGGTGGCTCCCACGTATTTGCGAAGACCGGGCTTGCTGATTCGCCGGAGGCCTTCAATCACACTTTTTTTACCTTCGTATTTCAGCCGGATCTTGATTTTTTTCTTGGCTTCGCCCTCCACGGCAACGTCGTTCACGTAACCCTCGCTTTTCAGGATTCTGGCCACACTTTCCTTGATCCGGGAGTGCGGCATTTCCACAGCGGGCAGCAGTGCGCGTCCGCCATTGCGGATGCGCGTCAACATGTCAGAAATGGGATCGCTCATAAAATTTTACCAGCTTGATTTGGTCACACCGGGTATCAAACCATTCAAGGCAGCCTCCCGGAACGTAAGGCGGGAAACGCCGAATTTGCGCCAGTAACCGCGGCGGCGCCCGCTCATTTTGCAACGGTTCACCACCCGGGTTGGGCTGGCGTCACGCGGCAGCTTGGCCAGACCGGCGTAGTCCTTCTTGGCCTTCAACTCGGCGCGAAGGGCTGCATATTTTTTTACCGTGTCCAACTTGCGCTTGTTGCGCTCCAACCATGCTTTCTTGGCCATAAAAATTATTATTTTTCGGAAAATGGAAAACCCATCAGCTTCAGCAAATCATGAGCATGCGTGTTGTCGCCGGCTGTGGTGACAATGGTGATGTCCATGCCCTGGGTGCGTTTGACCTTTTCCAGTTCAATCTCCGGAAAAATGGCCTGGTCGCTGACGCCAAAGGTGTAATTTCCACGTCCGTCAAATTTGCGCGGTGACAATCCCCTGAAATCGCGGATGCGGGGCAGCGCGGTGGAAACCAGCCGATCAAAAAACTCGAACATGGCATCGTTGCGAAGCGTTACACGGCAGCCAATCGGCTGGTTCTCCCGGAGTTTGAACTGGGCAATCGCCTTGCGCGAGCGGCTGATGGCCGGCTTTCGCCCGGTGATCAGGGTCAAATCCTTGGCGGCATCATCCATGGCGCCCTTTTCAAGCGAGGCGCTGATGCCCATGTTCACAACAATTTTGACGAATTTGGGGACTTGGTGAACATTCTTATAGTTGTGCTTCTGCTTCAACGCAGGAACCACCTCATCCTTGTATTTTAAGTAAAGTCTGGATTTCATTTTTTGTTGCCACGGATTTGCCGTGAACTTTTTATCATGCGCCCGGTATCAGGCTCCCTTTGGCGCGGTTTTCCGCACGTTTGAAATATGAATGGTGCCCTCCCGCTCCACGATGGTGCCCTGTGGATTTTGTTGGTTTTTCCGGGTGTGCCGCTTGATCAACTGGAGCCCCTCGACAATCACGCGTGATTTTTTGGGGAAAACGGCGATGATTCTGCCCTGCTTGCCCTTTTCCCGTCCGGCCAGCACCAGAACCTCGTCCCCTTTTTTGACATGATGTTTGGTCATAATATTCAAATCACTTCCGGAGCCAATGAGATGATCTTCATGAATTTTTTATCTCGCAATTCACGGGCGATGGGACCGAAGATGCGGGTTCCCTTTGGATTTAATTCCTTGTCAATGATGACACAGGCATTTCGGTCAAAGCGGAGGTAGGACCCATCATCACGGCGGATGGCCTGGCGTGTGCGCACGATGACAGCGTCATGAACTTCGCCTTTTTTCACGGAACCGTCCGGGGCGGCTTCCTTGATGTGCACCTTGATGACGTCACCGATGCCGGCATACGTTTGATTGCGGCCCAGCACACCGATGGCCCAAGCAACCTTGGCCCCGGTGTTGTCCGCCACATCCAGACTGGATCGAACTTGCAACATAAAATGATTATACGGCTGCGGTTTCTTCGGCGTTGCGTTCCACGACCTCGACGAGCTGCCAGCGCTTTAAGCGGGACAGCGGGCGGGTTTCCTGAATGCGCACCGTGTCGCCAACCTTGGCTTCCGCTTTTTCGTCGTGCGCATAGAACTTTTTGTAAGCGGTGACGATTTTCTTGAATTGTGGATGGGAAAAACGGCGTTCCACGCGAACCACGATTGTTTTGGTCATCTTGTTGGAGACCACCTGACCCACGCGTTCCTTGCGGTTGCCGCGGGGGGTTGAGGATTTTTGTTCTTCAGCCATACAAAAAGTTAACGGGTCGTGGATGTTGTCTTGTTGCGCAACGAGGAAATACGCGTTTCAACCCGGGCGATATCCTTTCGCAAGGTGCGCAGGCGCGCGGGTTTTTCCAACTGGGCGCTGGCCTGCTGGAGGCGCAGCGTAAACATTTCCTGGCGAAGATCCCGTCCTTTGGCAGCCAGTTCCGCCAGCGTCAGATCTTTTAATTCGTCAAATTTCATAAAAAGTAACTCAGGCCGCGTGAGGATGACGGGAAACGAACTTGGTTTTGATGGGCATCTTGGTGGCAGCCAATCGCATGGATTCACGGGCCTCCGCCTCAGTCACGCCATCCACTTCAAAAAGGATGTTTGCCGGCTTGATCACGGCCACCCAGCCTTCCAACGGCGCCTTTCCTTTTCCCATTCGGGTTTCCAGCGGCTTCTTGGTGAAAGACTTCTGCGGGAACACGCGAATCCACATCTTTCCCTTGCGCTTCATGTTGCGGGTGATGGCCACGCGCGCGGCCTCCAATTGCTTGGAATCCATCCAGCAGCGTTCCAAGGCCATCAAACCGTATTCGCCGAAGGCGACCGTGCTGCCGCGCAAGGCCATGCCCTTGCGGCTTCCACGGTGCATTTTGCGAAATTTTACTCTTGCCGGTTGCATTGCCATATCAAATGTCTTTCCTTAAAATTTCAACTGGCCCCAGGTCAGCTTTTTGCCTTGTTATCCACGGCGGGTTCATTCCGCTTGGGTTTGTTTTCACCCTTGCAGATCCAGCATTTCACGCCCAGCTTTCCGTAAACGGTGAGGGCCTCGGCAAACCCATAGTCAATGTCCGCGCGCAGCGTGTGCAACGGAACACGTCCCCAGTGGTACAGCTCGGTGCGGGCCAGTTCAGCCCCGCCCAAACGCCCTGCACAGCGAATTTTAATTCCCTCCGCGCCAAAATCCCTGGCAGTTTGAAGGGCTTTTTTCATGGCGCGCCTGAATGAAACCCGGCGCTCCAACTGCAACGCAATGTTTTCAGCCACCAATTGCGCATCCAATTCAGGCTGCTTCACCTCCACAATGTCCACATAAACCTCTTTGCCCGTCTTGAGGCTCAATTCCTCCTTCAACTTGTCAATTTCAGACCCCTTACGGCCAATCACCACGCCTGGGCGGGCGGTGAGGATGGTCACGCGGCAGCGATTGGTGGCGCGTTCAATCAAAATTTTGGGAACCGAGGCCGACTCCAGCTTCTTTTTAAGCAATGCCCGGATTTCGCGATCCTCGTTCAGCAACTGGCCAAACTCTTTTTTGCCGGCATACCATTTGGAACGCCAGTCTTTGTTGACCGCGACGCGCAGACCGATTGGATTGGATTTTTGACCCATATTAATGCTTGGGGATTATTCGTCTGACAAAGTAATTTTGATATGGCAACGGCGCTTGATAATGGGACCGGCCGAGCCGCGAGCCTTGGGGGTGAAACGCTTCATGCTGGTCGCGGTTCCGGCAACGGCTTCCTTCACCCGCAACCCTTCCGGGCGCATGTCCGCGTTGTTCGTCGCATTGGCGATGGCGGAGTGCAGGGTCTTGGCCACAAACCGGGCCCCCTTCCTCGGCACCACGGCCAATACCGCTTCTGCCTGAAGTGCAGGCAACCCTTGAATTTGACGCACCACCTCCCGCATCTTCTGAGCGGACATCGGTACGTTCCTGGCAATCGCAAAAACTTCCATAAATCTATTTGGCCTCCGCCTTGGCGGTGTGGGCTCCGTGCTTTTTAAAGGTTCGCGTCAAGGAAAACTCACCCAGCTTGTGACCCACCATGTTTTCCGTGATAAAAATGGGATTAAACACCTTGCCGTTGTGAACGGTAAAGGTAAGCCCCACAAAATCAGGGGTGATGGTGGAGCGACGCGACCAGGTTTTGATCGGGCTTTTCTGATTGGTGCTTTTCGCCTTTTGGATTTTCTCCAGCAGGTGTTCTTCAACAAACGGGCCTTTTTTGATCGAGCGTCCCATATAAATTATTGATCAATTATTTATTCTTGATTGGCAACCCATTGCGGCGCACCACAATGAAGCGGTTGGAAAATTTAAATTTAGGCCTGGTTTTGCCACCCTTGGCCACCTTGCCCCATGGGGACATCAACTGTTGCCATCCGCCGCCGCCTTTTGATTTGCCCTGACCACCACCGTTGGGGTGATCCACAGGATTCCGAGCCATGCCACGGGTGATCCCGCGAATGCCACGGTGCCTGGAGCGGCCCGCCTTGCCCAAAATGACGTTTTCGTGCTCCGTGTTCCCAACCTGCCCTATAGTGGCGTAACACTCTTCGTTCACCTTGCGGATTTCACCGGAGGGCAGGCGAATCTGGGCGTATCCTTCATCAATCGACATTAACGTGGCTGCCCCGCCGGCTGAACGCACCACTTGCCCCCCTTTTCCGGGCGTCAATTCAAGGTTGTGAATGGCGCTACTCACAGGTATTGCCTTGAGCGGCAAAGCATTGCCAACTTCTGGAGGCGCTGATGGCCCGCTCGAAACTTTTCCGCCCACCTTGATTCCAACAGGCGCCAGAATGTATCGCTTTTCTCCGTCCGCGTACTGCAACAGGGCCAAGCGCGCCGAACGCATGGGATCATATTCAATGGCCGCCACGGTAGCTTCCACACCATGCTTGTTTCGTTTGAAATCAACCAGACGGATCTTTTGCTTATGGCCCCCGCCTATGCCGCGGGCTGTCACACGACCGTAAGCATTACGTCCGCCGGTCTTCTTGCGAATTTCCACCAGCGATTTTTCCGGTCTCGTCTTTGTAATATCGCTGAAATCCGCGATCGTAATGTATCGCGTTGATGGTGTCAGCGGCCTAAATGTTTTAACTGGCATAAAAAATTCAAGTGTTTACTTGACAGCAACTTTGAAGTTGGCCGGCCATCAATCCTGTCCCTGCAGGGACTAGTTATCGGTCGGCAAACAGGCTGCCTCGTCTTCCTTGCGGAGGACGAGGAGCAATGAATCTATCAAAGCCTTGGCTGGATGCAATACTTTTTTAAACTTTTTTTTGATCACCCCGTTTTGCACCCTTTTGGGTGGTGCCAGTTCTCTCGAACCCACCTTTCTCGTTCCTGCCATTTGATGTCGGCAAACTTTGGCTGGCCTGCTTTTTAATGTAAAACTTGACTTCCCCATGAACTTGATGGAATAGCTGAAGGCAATAGCTATCAATTCGGTTTGGGCTCCAAACCGCAAACCGTTAAAATGCGCCCATTTCCTTCAAAATCTTTGTATTGCTGCCCATCGGCATTGGGTTCATTGCCCAGTCTGCCCCTGCTGGCATTGGTTTGCGCCATGCAGTTTTTCCTAAGCCAGTGTGCCCATGCTCAACCTGCCCCAGGGGTGCTTCAGACTGCCGCCCAAGTGCGGGCGTTGAGTGTCGCCCAGACCAGCCAGCATCTTCCGGTTTATCTCAAGGGCGTGGTCACGTTTTTTGACGAACAGCTTTTTTCCCACTTCATCCAGGATGAAACGGCTGGCATTTATGTTCGGTTTCCCACGAATGTGGCCCCACTCCGCCTGGACCCGGGAACCTTTGTTGCCATTACCGGATTCTGTAATCCTGGTGAATACGCGCCCGTGGTGGAAATTGAAGATTTAAAAGTGCTGGGCACAAGGCCATTGCCCCAGCCCAAATTGGTGACATTTGACAAGCTGGCCAGCGGCTCCGAGGACAGTCAATTTGTTGAAATCAACGGCATTGTCCGTTCGGTATCCTCCGTGCCAGACAGCCCGTATCAGCTTGTTGATATCGCCACGGGTGGCGGGCGCCTTTCGGTTTATTCGCTGAACTTGCCGGTGGCCCGGCCTGAGGCCTTGCCGGACAGCACGGTCCGGGTTCGCGGTGTCTGCTCCACTAAATTCAACCGGAAGCGCCAGCTCTTTGCCATCCAACTCATGGTGCCCCGAAAAGAGGACCTCCAGGTTTTGCAGGCTGCCCCGGCCAATCCGTTCTCGGCCCCGGTCAAACCCATCAACAGCCTGCTTCAATTTGCACCACAGGAATCTTATGGGCATCGGGTTAAAACCACAGGCACGGTCATTTTTAACGATCCCGGGAATGTTTTGTATTTGGATGACGGGGAGGAGGGGGTGAAGGTGCAAACCCTTCAAAAAACGCCGGTGAAACTTGGTGACCGGGTTGAGGTATTGGGATTTGTAAGCCAAGGACCTTACACCCCCTTCCTGGAGGACGCAGTGTACCGCGTCATCGGGCCAGGTACGCCCGTGGTGCCAACCCGGCTGAGTCTGGATGACACACTCAAGGGCACGCACGATTGCCGGTTGGTGCGCCTAACCGGCCGGGTGCTGGACCGCGCGGAGCATGGAGGGGATCATTATTTGATCCTCCAGGATGGGGATTTTATTTTTCATGCCTACCTGGCCCAGCTTCAGGGTGAGGATTTATTTGCGTCCATTGCCAATGGCAGCCGGGTGGCAGTGACCGGGGTTTGCCAGATTGACCCGGGCAAGTGGCAGGCGGGCGATGCGTGGCGTGCGCGGGGCTTTGGCATCTTGATGCGGTCCATTGACGATGTACAGGTCCTGAAAGCGCCATCTTGGTGGACATTGGAACGAATGTTATGGGTAGCCGGCGCCTTGGGTTTGGCTGCTCTGGCTGGCTTCGGGTGGGTGGCGGTGCTTCGACGGCAAATCGCCGAGCGCACCCGCCAGTTGGAGGTTCAAATCCTTGAACGGCAACGCGCCGAGCGCCGGAGGGAAATGGAGCAGGAACGGGCTCGTTTGGCACATGATCTGCACGATGACCTGGGGGCCGGACTTACCGAGGTCAACATGCTTGGGTCCCTGGTGCGGAGCCCGGCCACTTCCCCCGAGGAAAAATCCTCCTACCTGAACGACCTTAGTGAAGCCACCTCACGCATGGTTAATTCATTGGACGAGATAGTCTGGGCAGTCAATCCGCGCAACGACACCGTTCCCTCCCTGGCCAGTTATTTTGCCTCCTACGCCCAGCGTTTGCTCAACCTGGGAGGTATTTCCTGCGGCTTGGACATAGCTGAGGACCTTCCCAATCACCCGCTAGACCCCATGTTTCGCCAGCAGGTTTTTTTCGCATTCAAGGAGTCTCTTACAAATGTGGTCCGTCACGCCTCAGCCACGCAGGTTTGGCTTAAAATATCGGTTAATGCCGGCAACTTGCACGTGCGGGTCCATGACAACGGGAAAGGCTTTGCTGCCACCACCCTGCCAGCGGGAAGTGACGGGCTGGAAAATATGCGCGAAAGGCTGAAAAAAATCGGCGGCCAATGCGTTATATCAAGCTCGGATCACGCCGGCACGGAGGTTTATTTCACCGCCCCGCTCCCTGAAAGCATCTTATGATCAAGGTCTGCATTGTTGAGGACAACAACACCGTCCGCCAAGGATTCGAAACTCTCCTCACGCGAACCCCGGGGTTTCAGTGTGCCTGCTCCTGCTCAACGGTGGGGGAGGCGCTCAAGAAAATCCCCAAACTCAGCCCGGACGTGGTGCTGATGGACATTCAGTTGCCGGATGCCACGGGCGTGGAATGCACCGCCAAACTCAAGGAATTGCTGCCCAAGGTGCATATCGTCATCGTCACAGTTTACGAGGATTCGGAGCGCATTTTCCAGGCTCTCCAGGCCGGAGCCTGCGGGTATCTCTTGAAAAGGTCAGGCCCTGAAAAAATCCTTTCAGCCATCCAGGAGGCGCACGAGGGCGGAGTGCCCATGACCCCGGAAATAGCCCGCAAGGTCATAGGCCAATTCAGGCAACAAGCCACGGTGAGATCGGAGGTGGAAGACCTTACTGAAAGGGAGCGGGAAGTCCTGGTTTTAGTCATGCACGGTCACGCCAACAAAGCCATAGCCGAACGCCTTGGGGTGACCATTGCGGCGGTAAAATGGCATTTGCAGCACATCTATGAAAAGCTGCATGTTCATTCCCGCACCGAAGCCGCACTGAAATTCAAACAGGGAACCTCCTCAGAAAACTAGCCGGTTGGCTAGCTTCCGGTTTGGCCATGATGGCGTATGTTGTTCCCACACCGACAACATTATTGCACACGATCTACCCACACGATTTGTCTGCCCAAACCAAAAAAACAACCCATGAAAAAAACAATCACTCAGTTATACATACTCCTCATCATTGCATGCGCCTCCTTGTTTGCCCCTGCCGGGGCCCGGGCTCAGGTGCTTCTTCAGGTGGATCCCAGCCAGCCTTGGATTGGCTACATGAACGTGTTTGCCCTCCCGGCCAATGGCGGTGCCTATGAGTTTGGTTTCGTGGATGGCACGGCCGCCCTGCAGGCCGTTTTTAGCAGCACCAACCTGGTGCTGAGCCCCTGCACCAATGTTTGGGAGACCGTGGACACCACCTATGTCCAGGCGGATGGGCGAACACCGGCTGTGGATATGGACGCCAACTTCTATGTGGAGAACAACGCCCTGCTCAACACCAATGTCATTTTCTCCGGAACCTGCTCCAGCAACACCCTTACCTTGAACCCGGAACCTCTCACCGGAGTTTCCTATACCTCGGTGGCCTTCGTGAAGGTGTTTGATTCCGCTTACAGCCTCCTTGGATCCGTTACCACCAACCTGGTCGCAGGCAAGTTCTTTTCCATTGGGTTAAATACCGCAATCGCCAATGCCGCGCATGTGCAATATGGATTCGAGACATTTGGACCGGATGCCTCCCCTACGAACACCACCCTTGGCGATGTTGTCGTGGCAGTGGCGGGACAGTCCGCCACGGTCACTGTTGATCCGAGCCAGAACTGGCTCGGATACATGAACGTTTCGGATCTTCCCGTTGCCAACGGAGGGGATGGGGTGTACCAATTTGGCAGTCCCTGGGGCGTGCCCAACCTGCAGGCATTCTTAACCCAATCCAACCTCACACTTTTGCCCTGCACCAATGTGTGGGAAACAACCAACACCTACTGGGTTCAAGCCAACGGAACCACGCCAAACAAGATGTGCGATGCAAGCGCCTATGTGCAGAACGATAATTTGATCAACACAAACCTGATATTCATTGGAACCTGCCAGAGCAACAGCCTGACCTTGAGTCCAGAGCCTTTGACCGGCGTGACCTACACCTCCTCGGCCTTCATCAAAACTTTTGACGCCAGCTTTAATTTACTGGGCAGTTCCACCATCCCGCTTTCGGCTGGCCAATCCTTCGAGATCAGCTTGAACACGTCCGGTGCCGCGCATGTGCAATACGGGTTTGAGACTGTGGGACCCGATGCCAACCCGACGACGGCTGCCAGCCTGGGCGCCGTGGTCCTTTCAGCAGCCGTGCCGCCTTCTCCCACCCCGGTTCTGACCAATAATGCCCCCACCCCCACCCTGCCCCAAAGCGCGGTGCTCAGCCTTTATAATAGCAGCGGCGTTTACACCAACCATCCCATTGAAAGATGGCTTGCCACCTGGAGCGGTGCCGCAGAATCGCCCTTCACCATCCCTGCCACCGGGCGGACCGTCCTGAAATATTCCAACCTGCAATACGCTGGGGTGGAATTTTACAACAACGATCCCACGCTGGGCGCGGGTGGGGACAACGTGGGCGGAGCCACCAATTTCTCCATCAACACCACCGGCTATGACACCATGCATGTGGACCTCTGGACTCCGAACGGCAACCAGTTTGGAATTCAATTGGTGAGCATTAATCCCACCGAGGCCGCTCAGGTGAATTTCGTTCCTCCCGGCGGCGGCATCACCAACTTTGGCTGGGTGAGCTTGAACATCCCGCTCAGTTCCTTTGCCACCGCAAATCCCCTGACAGTATTCACGAACCTCCAGCAAATGTTGTGGATTGACAACATGACCAACGGCGTTTCTGGAAGCACGTTTTACCTGGACAACATCTATTTTTACAACAGCAGCGCCCAGGTGACCCGCCCTTCCATTGGTGCCTCAGTTGTGAACGGGTCCATGCAAATCTCGGTTGCCACGCAAATGGGTCATTCTTATGTGATCCAATACAAAAACCTGCTGACAGATCCCGTCTGGCAGACCCTGACCACCCTCACTGGAAATGGTTCCATTCAGTTGGCCACAGATGTTAAAAACCAGTCCAGCCGGTTTTATCGAATCCTAGTGCAATAAGTTGTAAAGGCCTGGCCTGTGGTAATCCACAGGCCAGGCCAAACCTTTTGAGTCATGAACCCTGAAAATAACAAGTCATCCTTGAAAAAAACATTTTCCGAAACCAAGCTGGATGCCGTTTGCCACCCTGCCGGGGCTTTGCCCACGCCAGAGGCCGGCAGGCGCGCGGCCTTCACCCTTATAGAATTGCTGGTGGTGATAGCCATCATCGCCATTCTGGCAGCCATGCTGCTTCCAGCCTTGAGCGCGGCCAAAAACAAGGCCAAAGCCATCGCCTGCACCAACAATAACAAGCAAATTGGCCTGGCCATCGTGATGTACGCCGGAGATAACAACGATACCCTGCCCCCGCTTAACCAAAGGAATTTCAGTTCACACACCACAAACTGGTGGTTTGTCTATGTCAGCTCCGGCGCCTATATCACCAGCTCAAGCATCTCCAATAACGTCTGGAGATGCCCTGCCGTACTGGATTCCGACATACAACCAGGCACAGTAGCCTATTACGACGCGCCTTGTGAAGGGTATGGACCGCTCGAGGACACACAGAACCCCCAAAACAGCATCATTCGTTATTATCTCGACATGGCAGGCAATGTTGAGGGTGGCCGCAAAATGAGCACCATCTTGCGCACGAGCCAGATCTGGTTGGTGGGTGATGTCGGCACACCCAAGCAACCACAGCAGTACAACATCATGCCCACCGCCTATAATACCGATATCACCACTATCAAGCCGATGATTGGAGCAGGCTGGGTCCATGTTCCATCCCAAAAACAGGCTGCCTGCCGGCACGCCGGCAAGGCTGTTTTCTCCTTCTGTGACGGCCATGTGGAAAGCTGGCGCTGGGCGGACTTGGACACGGATTTGAACGATGTCTTTGCCATCAGGTCCTTTTGAGTCTTCAAAAAAGGAATCCCACGAAAGGACCATGCCCGCCAGATTGCCAATATTGGTTTGATTTTTTAAGTGAATATTTCACCACCCGCCCAGGAAATTTTATGCCTAACTTTGCCTATCACATGAACCCATCAGCCGCACGGCGCCCCTGCCCCGCCGCCCGGATGGTGTCCTTTTTTTGCTGCGCGAGCATCCTGCTGATTTCAGGTTCCCTTTCTTCGACCCAGGCCCAACCCACTGGATCCATTCCCGGGGACTGGCAACTGGTGTGGAGTGATGATTTTCACCAGGCCAATGGAAGCAGCGTGAACCCCTCCAAATGGACATTTGAAACAGGAGGTGACGGCTGGGGAAACAACGAAATGGAATTTTATACCACACGCACCAACAATGTTCGTATTGAGGACAACAAACTGGTCATCGAGGCGGACAAGGAAAATTTTGGGGGCCGTCATTTCACATCCGGGAGAATACTAACCCGTGGACATTTTGCCTGGACGTATGGGGTATTTGAAGCGCGGATCAAAATCCCCAGCGGCCAGGGAATCTGGCCTGCCTTCTGGCTTCTCGGCAATGACATCTCCACCAATTCCTGGCCAAATTGCGGGGAAGTGGACATCATGGAGAACATCGGGCGGGAGCCAGGAGCCATACACGGCACCATTCACGGACCGGGTTATTCCGGTGCTCACGGGATAGGAATGCCTGTTTACCTGCCAAATCAGGAGCGCATGGCAGACGATTTCCATGTTTTTGCAGTGGATTGCGAGCCCGGCTCCATTTCATGGTTTTTGGATGGAAAAAAATATTTCACCGTCACCCAATCCAGCCTTCCCAAAGGTGCCGCGTGGGTCTTTAACCAGCCCAAGTTCATTCTTATCAATCTTGCCGTGGGCGGATTCTGGCCGGGGTATCCTGACCAAACCAGCTCCTACCCCCAGAAAATGGTGGTGGATTACGTAAAAGTTTACCAGAAACCCCTCCTGGCCTATTGAAATCCCGGGTTTAGGCCTGAGATCATTTGCTTGGGGCTTGCCTGAGTGCGTTCTGACAGAGACGCGCCCAGAAATCCTCCAAAGTAAAATCTCGTCGAACATCATGCGCGGCCAGCCCAAAAGGCGGAAATCGTCCGTCGCTTGGGCATGATCCCGGGCCCATTCCAAATAGTTTAGTTCATCAGCCGCGCATGCAGGGGCGTTCATCTGGTTCATCAGCCTGCATTCCGGAGATAATTTAACGGTCCATGCAAAGCTGTTTCATTTTAAAATCCCCACCGTTTTTATGCCCTGCAGCGAAATCCCCAAAAACAGTCATGGAAATACGGGGATTGAATTGTCACACTGGCCAGGAAGGCGAAGTCGGTTCATACCTTCGACAAATCTTAAAATAAATGAAGAAGGCCAATGGGCTCATGGGAATCTTAATTTCAGCAACGCTGGCCAGCGCTGCGGCTGGCTCCGACGTGTATTCCGTCCTGGATTACGGGGCTGTCCGGGACGGCCAGGCCGACAACACTGCGGCTTTTGAGAACGCATTTGCAGCCGCCAGCCATGCGGGCGGAGGCGTGGTATATGCGCCTCGCGGCAATTACCTTTTCGCAGGCCATCTTGATGTGCCGGATAATGTGACACTCAAAGGAGTCTGGGAATCCGTGCCCTCACACACAGGATTGCGGGATGGTGGAAGCGAAACCCCAACCACGGATGGAACCACATTTCTGATTGTCGAAAATGAGGGAAAAGAGAGCGGACCGGCATTTATCACATTGCACAACAATAGCACATTGAAGGGGGTGACGCTCTACTATCCCAGACAAAACCCGGCAGGAGATCCGAAACCTTATCCGTGGGCCATCGCAATGCGCGGTAAAAACCCGGCTGTATTGTCAGTTGAACTGCTCAACCCGTACAATGGCATTGACGCCAGTGATAATGCGCGGCATCTCATTCGCGACGTCCAGGGGCAACCCCTGAGACGGGGCATTTTCGTGGACAGCGTTTACGACATTGGCCGGATCGAGGACGTGCATTTCAATCCCTGGTGGAGCATGAAACCGACCCTGTTTCACTGGCAGGAGGAACATGGCGAAGCTTTTGTTTTTGGCCGGAGCGACTGGCAATATGTGTTTGATACCTTCTGCTATGGGTACCACATCGGTTACAAATTCATCAAAAGCGACACTGGTGTTTGCAATGGAAATTTCCTGGGCATAGGCGCGGACGATTGCAACTCGGCGGTGGTCGTGGAAAATTCCGCCCCGTTTGGCATCCTTATCTCCAATGGCGAATTCACTTCCTTCCACGGACAAGACCCGACAATGGTTCGCGTGGAGTCGGACAATTCCGGCAGCGTCCGTTTTGTGAACTGCACCTTTTGGGGGCCGTGCGATCAGATTGCCGCAATTTCCGGCCATGGCACGGTGGGATTCAGCGATTGCACCTTTGTGCAATGGGATGGTAATAGGCAGGGGCGTCATGCCATTCAGGCTGAAAGCGGGACCGTTCTGGTGAACGGCTGCGAGTTCCAGTCGGACAAACCACAGGTTGAGTTAGGCGCAAATGTTCGCCGCGCCATTGTTTCAGACAATGTTTTCACAGGCAAAACGCGTATTACCAACCGTTGCAAACACTCGGTCCACATTTCCGGCAATGTTGCGGATGCAGCGGAAGACACGGAAATTCATGGGTCAAAGCCATGAGTAGGAAGAAATAAAAAGTTCAATCAACCATTCGCTGCCGCAATTCCAGGGCGGCTTTTTTGGGCGGCAATGAAAATCTGGAGGAGGCGCAAAAGCGACTCAAGCCTTGCGAAGCTTCTTGCGGTGAAACCATGCAAGAGATGCCAGGCCAACAATAATCAGCGACAGGGTGTTGGGTTCGGGAAGGACAACGCGGTCCGGCATCGGGGAATTTGGATTCATGGCGCCGCCGCTGCCACTGCCAGAACCAGACTGAAACGCGGGGACCCACACCGCGGTGGAAAGATCACCTGCGGGGCCGGTTGAAAAACCAGGCAAACCCGGCGATTTCATTTTTGTCGCCTGGGTCCCAGATTGGTTACTGGAAAACGCAACCATTGGGCTTGGAAGTGTCTCGGTGGATGACAGGCCAGACAAACGATCCAAACTGAACATCAAACCCACGGGACGGCCTGCTGGTGCCCCAAGCCCGGCTGTTGACAAACTCTGGGAATCAGAATCAAGGAGGCTGGAAAGAGTTTGGTTCTCATTTGTAAGGATACTTGCACCCTTGACGGGGGGAACCGCCCCGACAACCATTAAGAAAAGCGCAAAGGCCAGACTTTTTGTCATAAGTGATTGGTTGCAACTCATGAATTAAAACTAATTCATTTTAAGTCCTTTTGCAATAAATAATTAAGTCCGTGTTCCATTGTACAAATTTCAATGAATGGTCTTAGGACCAGTGTGAAAATTGGAAAGGGCGCTGCAACCGCGGATTTTGGCCTTGGGCGAGACTTTGGCAAAGTCGCAGGTTTGCCAAACCCAAATTAATAAACCTTTCCAAACAATCTTATCGCCCCTTCGAAACTCATTTCTTATTAAAGAACAAAGGCAATAAGAGTGGTGTGTTTTTACCGCGCAGCGGAAGCTTGGGTATCACCGGGGTTTTGCTCGCGTTCCTCCTCCACAACTTGGGCAATGGCCTGGAGTTTGTCGCCTGGATCCAGATTGACCAGTTTTACGCCCATGGTGTTGCGACCAGTTTCCCGGATCGCGGCCACGGATGTGCGCACCATTTGGCCACCCACGGTGATAAGCATGATTTCATCTGAATCCCGCACCGTCAAAGCCCCGGCCACGCCGCCGGTTTTATCACCGGTTCGCATGGTGATGATGCCTTTGCCGCCACGGCTTTGAACCCGGTATTCATCAAAGGCGGTACGCTTGCCGACGCCATTTTCCGCAGCGACGAGAAGTTTGGCATCTGGTACCACCACTGCTGCGGCCACGACGGCATCCTCGGCATCCAAAGTGATTCCCTTGACGCCGCTGGCAGGCCTGCCCATGGAACGCACATCATTTTCGTGAAAACGGATGCTCATTCCCAACCGGGTTATCAAGACCACTTCATCCTGGCCGGTCGTGAGCTTCACGTCCATCAAGGCATCCCCGGAATCTATGCCAATGGCAATGATGCCTCCTTTGCGCACGTTTGAAAACTCACTCAGGGATGTCTTTTTGACCGTCCCCAAGCGGGTGGTAAAAAACAATTCGCCGGGCTGGGACCAGGTCACGTCCTGCCGCATTTCATCGGTTCGGGATAAAATCCGGATCATGGCTGCGATTTTTTCATCCGCCTTTAACTCGAGCAGGTTGGCAATGCTGCGGCCCTTGGCGGTGCGCACCATGTCTGGAATTTCGTGGACGCGCTCCACATAAACGCGGCCAAGGCTGGTGAAAAACATGAGGTAATCATGAGTGCTGGCAGTGAAAAGGTACTCGACAAAGTCCTTGTCTTCCGCCGTCTCGCCCTCTCGGGTGGTCATGCCAATGACACCCTTGCCGCCCCTTCGCTGCGCGCGATAGGAACTGACGGCGGTGCGCTTGATCAAGCCGCCATGCGTGAGCGTAATGATGGCCCCCTCATTGGGAATAAGGTCTTCAATGGCCATTTCCCCCTCGTCAGGCAGGATTTCTGTAAGGCGCGGTGTGGCGTGCTTTTCCTTGATGGCCAGCAATTCCATTTTCATGATGGCCATGACGCGGGCTTCCCGGGCGAGGATATCGAGCAAATCCTTGATGCGTTCGAGCAACTCCTTGTATTCGGCCTCGACCTTGTCAATTTCCAAGCCGGTGAGCTGGTAAAGGCGCAGGTCAAGAATGGCATCCACCTGGCGTTCAGACAAGGTATAGCGGCCACTGGCCAGCCGGGCCTCCGACCGAATAAGGATGCCCCATTTTTCCACCTGGGAACGGGTCCATTCGAAGGCAAGGATTTTAACGCGTGCCTCCTCGCGATTGCTGCTGGACCTGATGATGTGTATGAATTCATCCAAGTTGGCCAGCGCAATCAAATAGCCCTCAAGTAATTCCGCCCGCTCCTCTGCCTTTTTCAGTTCAAAGCGGGTGCGGCGGAGAATGACCTCGCGGCGGTGCTCAATGTAGCACTGGATCATTTCCTTCAAGTTCAGCGTCTTGGGCTTTCCATGGTCAATGGCCAGTGCGTTGGCATTGAAGGTCACCTCCATCTGGGTGTGCTGAAAGAGATTATTGATCACCACCTTGGCGCTCGCATCCCGCTTGAGCTCCAGCACCAGGCGCGTGTTTTCATCCGATTCATTCCGCATGGCGCTGATCTCGGTAATGATTTTTTCATTCACCAGTTCAGCAATGCGTTCTTCGAGCGCCGCCCGGTTGACGTTGTAGGGGATTTCGGTGATGACAATCTGTTCCCGGTTTCCCTTTAATTCCTCAACCCCCACGCGCCCCCTCAACTTCACGCTGCCACGCCCGGTCAGGAAGTAATTGCGGATGCCTTCCAAGCCGCAAATGATGCCGCCCGTGGGAAAATCCGGACCTTTCACGTGTTGCATCAATTCCGGGATGGAAATGTCTGGACGTTCAATCTGGGCACAAATTCCATCCACCACCTCGCCCAGGTTGTGGGGAGCCATGTTGGTGGCCATTCCCACCGCGATGCCTGTGCCGCCATTGACCAGCAGGTTTGGAAAAGCTGCGGGAAACACGGCCGGCTCCGTCATCCGCTCGTCATAGTTTGGAACGAAATCAACTGTGTCGCGATCCATGTCTGACATCAGCGCGGCGCCCAGGTGGGTAAGCCTGGCCTCCGTATAACGCATGGCTGCGGGGGGATCGTTTTCGATGGAGCCAAAATTGCCCTTGCCCTCCACCAGGCGTTCGCGCATGGCCCATGGTTGGGCCATGTGGACCAGCGTGGGATAAATAACCGCCTCACCATGAGGATGATAATTGCCGCTCGTATCACCGCAAATCTTGGCGCATTTATAGGGTTTGCGTCCGGGAAAAAGCGACAGTTCGTGCATGGCAAACAAGATTCGCCGCTGGGACGGTTTAAGCCCGTCCCGCACATCGGGCAACGCCCGTGCGATGATCACGGACATGGAATAATCGAGAAACGAATTCTTGATTTCATCCGCGACGTTGATGGCGGAAATCTTTTCACCGCGGGTATAAGCGCCGCCTTCGGCCGGGCTCTGGGGCGGCGGCACGTTTGGTTCGTTTTCGTCAGGCATGGTAGAGGTAAAGGATCGAAAGTGTTTTGGTCTTAAACATCCAGATTGCGGACATTCAGTGCGTTGTCCTCAATAAATTGTCGGCGGGGTTCCACCTCGTCACCCATCAGGCGGACAAACATTTCCTCCGCTTCAATGGCATCGGTGAGTTCGATCCGCAAAAGCTTGCGCCGCGCGGGATTCATGGTGGTCTCAAATAATTCCTTGGCATCCATTTCACCAAGGCCCTTGAAGCGTGTCATTTGAATTCCCTTGCGCCCCACCGCTTTGACGCTGGAGAGGATTTCAGGGATGGAAAAAAGCGGCAGCACCGTGGCCCGGTCGCCTTCCCCTTCTATCAACTCGAATAAGGGCTTGTCCTGGGCCGCATAATGTTCCACCACCAACCCTTTTTTGCCCAATTTGCCCAACAATTCGCCAATGGCTTTGGCCTCCAGGTGCAGGTCGGAGTAGGAAGCCCTGCGGGTGGGGCCGTCTTTTTTGCGGTCAGAATTGTTGTCCCCGCCGAACAAGTCAGGGTTGGCGGCCTTGTAGTCTTCCACTTCCGCCGGGGTCAGGAAATAGCGCACAGAATCGTCATTGCCCGACCGGACCTTGACCATGGATTGAGGCAGCGCACCATCGGGCCCGCGCATTTCCACAAAATCCGCAAAATCCCCACCCAGCCGCTTCAAATGCGTGGCATGCTTGTCAAGGGATTCAAGCAAGGAAAGGATTTCCTCCAGTTGCTTGGGCGCAATCTCCCTTCCATCCGCCAGGTTCCTCAGCCGCACCTCAGACACCCCGTTCTGGAGCAAAATGCGGTTCAGGGCCAGGTCGTCATCTATGTAATCCGTCTTTTTCTTGCGGGTGACGCTATAAAGTGGCGGCTGGGCAATATAAACAAATCCCTGCTTCACGAGCTGCGGCATTTGCCGGTAGAAAAAAGTCAGCAGCAGGGTGCGAATGTGCGAACCATCCACATCCGCATCAGTCATGATGATGATCTTATGATAGCGCAGTTTTTGCAGGTTAAAAGCGCCCTCCCCTTCGCCATCCCCAATCCCGGTGCCAACGGCGGTGATCATGGTCCTGATCTCATTATTTTGCAAAACCTTGTCCAGCCGCGCTTTTTCCACGTTAATGAGTTTCCCGCGGATGGGAAGGATGGCTTGGTATTTGCGATCCCGGCCCTGCTTGGCCGACCCGCCTGCAGAATCGCCCTCCACAATATAAAGTTCGGTGTTGGCTGGGTCGCGATCGGAACAATCAGCCAGTTTTCCCGGGAGTCCGCCGCCGGAGAGGGCGGATTTTCGAACCGCTTCACGGGCTTTTCTCGCCGCTTCGCGAGCGCGAGCCGCAGTCAGGCCCTTGTCCACGATTTTGCGGGCCACGGGCGGATTGGCGTCAAAATAGGACATCAATCCTTCATAGGTTACCGACCCCGTGATCCGCTCCACCTCGGGGGACAACAGTTTGACCTTGGTTTGGGATTCAAATTTGGGGTCGCTGTGCTTGACCGAAATAACCGCCGTCAGACCCTCACGGACGTCATCACCCGTGATTTGGGGATCCTTTTCCTTGAGCAATTCATTGGACTTGGCGTATTGGTTGATGGCCCGGGTCAGGGAACTGCGGAATCCCGATAGGTGGGTGCCTCCATCAGGATTATGGATGGTGTTGGTGTAGCAAAAGACCTGGTCGTTGTAGCTGTCGTTGTATTGAAGGACCACCTCCACGTGAACCTCAATCTCCTTGTCATCGAGTTTTTCCCGGGTTTCACGACGGAACGCGATGGGTTTGGGATAAAGGGGTTCCTTGCTTTTATTGAGCTGCTTGACGAACTCCTCCACACCATTTCGATAATAGAACCGCTCGGGTTCCGAGGAGGAAACCCTTTCATCCAGAAAAATGATTTCCAAGCCGGAATTCAGGAATGCCAGTTCTCGCAGGCGCTGGGTGATGATATGGGATTTGAACTCGACCGTTTCGCGGAAAATTTCCGGGTCCGGTTTGAATGTGATCAATGTTCCGGTGCCTTTGGCGGGGCCGATGACATGGAGTTTCTCCATGGTTTTGCCGCGTTCAAAACTCATTTGGTGCACCTGGCCGCTGCGGGAAACCTCCACCTCGAACCACTCACTGACGGCGTTCACGCATTTGGCGCCCACGCCATGGGTGCCTCCGGAAAATTTATATCCTCCCTGGCCATATTTGCCACCGGAATGCAGGGTGGTCAAAACCAGTTCCACCCCGGGCAGGCCACTTTCCTGGTTAATATCCACCGGGATGCCGCGTCCATCATCCTTGATGGAAATGGAGCCATCCAAATGGATGGTCACCTCGATCCGGTGACAATGTCCCGCAAGGTGTTCATCCACGGAATTATCCAGCACTTCACTGACGCAGTGGTGCAGTGCCCGTTCGTCCGTGCCCCCAATATACATGCCTGGCTTCTTGCGAACGGCTTCCAAGCCCTTGAGCTGGGATAATTTTGAGGCGTCGTACCCTTCGGAAATCACCTCGTTTTGACCCTCCACTGAATTAATATCGTCTGGCATGTTTGAATCTGGTTTAAAGGCTGTTTGACAACTGCAAATCTTGAGTTTGGGGTGACAAAAAAGCCATGCTTTCAGGTTAAAAAATCAAGGGGAAAGCCACAATCTTAATCTTCGACTTTTTTGGGATAAAACACCATTAGTTGTGGCTGAATTTGCCCCTCCGCCAAACCTGTTGTGCCTGTCGCTTTTCCTTTCCTCCTAATTCCAACTGGATTTTCACGGCTGTTGAGGTACTCTGCCAAAATGTCTAGGACACTTGATTTTTTAGCGGATTCCGAACCGTTTGCACACCGTCATATTGGGCCGGATGAGCATGAAACTGGTGAAATGCTGCAGTTGCTGGGTTATCCCACCCTCGAAGCCTTGGTGGATGCGGCCGTGCCGCCGCCCATTCGCCTCAAAAAGAGCCTGGCTTTGCCTCCCGCACGGAGCGAATTCCAGGCGCTGGCGGAGCTGAAACGCATTGCCGGGGAGAACAAGGTTTTTCGCTCATTCATTGGCCAGGGGTACTATGACACCATCACCCCGCCCGTGATTCAGCGCAACGTGCTGGAGAATCCCGGATGGTACACCCAATACACCCCATACCAGGCGGAGATATCGCAGGGACGCCTTGAAGCCTTGCTGAACTTTCAGACCATGGTCACTGACCTGACCGGAATGGATATTGCCAACGCCTCACTTTTGGATGAAGCCACCGCTTGTGCGGAGGCCATGACCATGAGCGCCAGGCTCAAGGAGGGACGGCGCAGATTTCTGGTTTCTGATTCCTGCCATCCCCAAAACATTGAAGTGGTTCAGACCCGCGCCCGGGCATTAGGCATGGAGGTTCACGTTGGAAACCCTGAAACCTTTGACTTGAATGACCAGGTGATGGGCGTATTGGTGCAGTACCCGGACACTTACGGAGTGATCCATGATTTCACAAAACTCTCGAAAAAGGTCAAGGAAGATGGAGCGCTGCTGATCGTTGCGGCGGATTTGCTGGCCTTGACCCTATTGAAGCCGCCCGGGGAGTTTGGGGCAGACATGGTGGTGGGCAGCGCCCAACGGTTTGGTGTGCCAATGGGATACGGTGGTCCTCATGCGGCCTTTTTTGCCACTCGAAACGAATTCAAGCGCCATATGCCCGGACGAATCGTGGGGGTATCCCGTGATTCCCGTGGAAAACCGGCTTTGCGGCTGGCCCTGGGCACGCGTGAGCAACACATCCGCCGTGAAAAAGCCACCAGCAACATTTGCACGGCCCAGGCTCTCCTCGCCAACATGGCTTCCCTTTATGCGGTTTACCATGGTCCCGAGGGCTTGAAATCCATCGCCACGCGCATTCACCGTCTGACCGCCAGTTTGGCTGGTTGGCTCGTGCGCAAGGGGTTCCGGGTGGAAAATGATGCCTTCTTTGACACGCTCACGGTGGTGGTTCCGGAAGCCGAGGCTGTTCACCGCGCCGCCGCAGAGTGCGGCATCAATTTCCGCATGCTCACAAGTGAACGGGTGGGAATAACGCTGGACGAGACTTGCCAGGGATCTGATTTGGCCTTGATCGCGAGCGCCTTGACGGGGCAAAAAGTGGCGTTGGCCCAAATGGAGCTTCCCGAGCCCGCGAATCACATGCCGCCCTTTGCCCGAAGGCTCTCAACATTTCTCACGCACAAAGTCTTCAACAGCCACCACTGCGAAACGGAAATGCTGCGCTATATCAAGCGGCTTGAATCCAGGGATTTGTCATTGACTGCTTCCATGATTCCACTGGGGTCCTGCACAATGAAACTCAACGCGGCAGCAGAGATGTTGCCGGTGTCATGGCCGGAATTTTCACGTTTACATCCTTTTGCGCCACTCAATCAGGCGCGCGGATACCAGATTTTGTTCCAAAACCTGGAGGATTGGCTGGAGGAAATCACGGGTTTTGCCGGAATATCTCTTCAGCCAAACGCGGGGTCCCAGGGTGAATATGCCGGCTTGCTGGTCATCCGCGCTTATCTGGAATCCTGCGGCCAATCGCAAAGGAATATCTGCCTCATTCCCACTTCCGCACACGGAACCAATCCGGCCAGCGCCGTCATGGCTGGCATGAAGGTGGTGGCTGTGGCATGTGATGCCAATGGAAACATAGACATGGCAGACCTTCGCGCCAAAGCGGATGCGCACCGGGAATCCTTGTCCTGCCTGATGATCACCTATCCCAGCACCCATGGCGTATTCGAGGAAACCATCAGGGAAATGTGCGAGGTGATTCATTCCCGGGGCGGACAGGTTTACATGGACGGGGCGAATTTGAATGCGCAGGTGGGCCTCACCTCGCCTGGGCGCATGGGGGCGGATGTCTGCCATTTGAATCTGCACAAAACCTTCTGCATTCCCCATGGCGGGGGAGGTCCCGGGGTGGGTCCCATTGGGGTGGCCAGCCATCTGGTTCCTTTCCTGCCCAGCCACCCCTTCTTCACCGGGCGACTGGCCAAAAAGGTTGAAAAGTCCCATATCGGACCCGTCTCAGGCGCACCCTGGGGCAGCGCCAGCATCCTTCCCATTTCCTGGATGTACATTGCCATGATGGGTGCCCAGGGCCTTGTCCAATCCACCGGACACGCCATTTTGAATGCCAATTACGTCGCCGCCAGACTTCAACCTTTTTTTCCCACCCTTTACCGGAATCGCAACCTGGTGGCGCACGAATGCATTCTGGACTTGCGCGCCTTTCACCTCACCACCGCGGAGGACGTGGCCAAACGATTGATGGATTACGGATTCCACGCTCCCACGCTAAGCTGGCCGGTGGCCGGCACCTTGATGGTGGAGCCCACTGAAAGTGAATCCAAAAAGGAACTGGACAGGTTCTGCGATGCCATGATCGCCATTCATGCAGAAATGGTGGAGGTGGAAAGCGGGCGTTTGGACGCGCAGGTCAACATGTTGAAACTGGCCCCGCACACTGCTGACCAGGTGGCTGGAGATGCCTGGGACCGCCCTTACTCCCGAATGAAGGCGGCCTTTCCATCCCCGCACCAACTCGAATACAAATTCTGGCCCCATGTGGGACGCATTGACAACGTCTTTGGCGACCGCAACCCGGTTTGTTCCTGTGTTGGCATGGAGGAATACGCTTAGGCTCGGGGGCCTGGCCCAGGCTCATTCAATTCATGTTTTCAGTGTGATGCAAACCGGGCAATGATCGCTGCCGGGCACATCGGCCAGTATCCGGGCCGATGTCAGGCGCGGGCGCAGGACTTTTGAAACAAGAAAGTAGTCAATGCGCCACCCCACATTCCGCGCGCGGGCACCCGACATGGGACTCCACCAGGTGTAATGGCCGCCGGCTTTTTCAAATTCCCTGAACGTGTCCACAAAACCCGCCTTGACGAATGCCGTGAACCCCTCCCGTTCCTCCACGGTGAACCCGTGGTTGCGAACATTTGCCTTGGGATTGGCCAGGTCCAATTCCATATGCGCCACGTTCAGGTCGCCGCAAAACACCACCGGCTTTCGGCGTTCCAGTTTGCGAAGGTAAGCAAGGAAATCCCGGTCCCATTTCTGGCGGTAGGGCAACCGCTCCAATTCCCGCCTCGAGTTGGGCACATAAACGTTTACCAGGAAAAAATCCTCGAACTCAGCCGTCAGAATCCTGCCCTCCTTGTCGTGCAATGGCTTGCCCATGCCAGTTTGGATTTTCAAGGGCGGTATCCGGGTGAGAATGGCCGTGCCGGAATACCCCTTTTTTTCGGCGCAATTCCAAAAAGACGCATAATACCCGGGCCATGTGGGGGTGACCTGATCCGGCGAACATTTGGTTTCTTGCAGGCACAGGACATCCGGCTTTTCTGATTCCAGGAATTCCAGGAAATTCTTTTTAAGGACCGCGCGCAGGCCGTTGACATTCCAAGATAAAATTTTCACCAACCCAGAATAATGCCCATGCTGGCGTGCGCCAGCCCGGAATGGCGGCGGCGCCCGATTGCTGCTCTTCAGCTCTTCAGCGCATTGACGCGGGGTCATCCAGGGATTAGCTTGTTGATGAGTAATGATTGCCAAAGCAACAGTCCAATCCCAATCCACCGCGTCCATACGGACAGGAGACGAGCGTTTGATCCGGCTTACGGAAAATGCCGCACGGAAGGTATCTGGTTTGCTGACCCGGCAAGGCCGGCCCGGCGGGGTGTTGCGCGTGGCGGTGGTGGGTGGGGGGTGTTCCGGCCTGCAATACAAAATGGACCTGCAGGACCAGCCGGCTTCCAGGGATATTTTAGTGGTCACTGCCGGTGTCCGCGTGGTGGTGGATCCCAAGAGCGCCCTTTATGTGACCGGCAGCGAACTGGATTACCTGCAAACCCTGGATGGCGGTTTCAAGGTGAACAACCCCAACGCAGCCACCAGTTGTTCGTGCGGTGAAAGCTTCAGCGCCTGAGGTCAACGCTGCCTGGTGGCGCAAGTGATATTCCACCAGCCCCGCCCGGCGGGAACCCTTTCGTTTCATGACTGATTATTTTTCCCTGTTCAATGAAGTCCCGCGACCCTGGCTGGATCAGCAGAGTTTGCAGGACTCTTTCCACCGCATTGCCGCGCAGCTTCACCCCGATAAACAGGGGGATGCAGACCCGGCAACCCGGTCGAAGGCAGCCAGGGAATTTGCCGATTTAAACCAGGCCTATCAATGCCTCATGGATCCCAAGGCCCGTTTGCTGCATTTATTGGAATTAACCCGCGGGAAAAAGCCGGATGACATGGAACAAATCCCCGCAGCCCTGGCGGATCGGTTCATTGGCGTGGCTCACACCTGCCGCGAAGGGGATGCATTGCTTGCGGAAAAATCCAGGACGGAGTCGCCCCTCTTGCGGGTGGGGCTGTTTCAACGCAGCCAGGCATGGCTGGAAAAGGCCGGCCGGTTGCAGGCTGAATTTTTGGAATGGGAAAAAAGGATCCTGGCGGATCTCAAAGCGCTTGACGACGAATGGAGGTTGCAACCTGCCATGGCCGCAACCGCGCTGCTGCCCCGCCTGGAGGAGCATTACCGGATGCTGGCCTATTTAAACCGCTGGAACCACCAACTGCGAAACCGCATTGGGCGAATGACCTTTTGAACCCAAAAACGAAATTCAAAAGGCCAATCTGCCCCAATCTACCGGGCGCATCTTGACCCTTTCCATTTCGCTTTTCGGGTTGAAAGCAGGGACTCCCGCAGGGCAATTCCATGGCCGCATTTTGATGAAGCCTTGAATACCTGTCCGGTCAATCTTTTTGAAACACCACCACGCCAAGCGGGGGAAGTGTCAGGCTGGCGGAACAGGGTTGTCCATGCCACGGCTGGGGTTCGGCGGCGACGCTTCCCTGGTTTCCCAAATTGCTTCCACCATAAACTGCGGAATCACTGTTCAAAACCTCTTCCCATTGGCCCGCTGCCGGAAAACCCGCCCGATATTGGAAACGTGGAACCGGGGTGAGATTGAGAACCACCACGGTTTGATTCTGGCCATCCTGCGTCTGGCGCATGAAAATCAAAACGCTGTGGTGATGGTCGTTGCAGTCAATCCATTGAAAACCCCGGTGGTCATGGTCGGCCTGCCAAAGCCCGGGTGACTGGAGATAAAGCCGGTTTAGATCAGCGACAAAATCCTGCAATCCCTTATGATAGGGCCCGGCCTGCAGCAACCACCAATCCACCTGGCCGTTTTCACTCCACTCCTTGCGTTGACCCAATTCGCCGCCCATGAACAGCAGTTTTTTACCCGGAAAAAGCCATTGGTAGGCAAGCAGCGCCCTCAAATTGGCGAACTGCTGCCAGTCATCCCCCGGCATCCGTCCCAAGAGGGACAGCTTCCCATGCACCACCTCGTCGTGCGAGAGCGGCAGGATGAAGTTTTCGTTGTGATGATAAAGCATCGCAAAGGTCAGATCATTTTGGTGATACTGCCGGTGCACGCTCTCGCGCTTGAAATAACCCAGGGTGTCATGCATCCAACCCATGTTCCATTTGAAGGAGAATCCCAAGCCGCCCAGATGAGGCGGACGGGTCACCAGCGGCCACGCCGTGGATTCCTCGGCAATGGTCAGGATGCCAGGATGCTCGGTATGGGTGATGTGATTGAATTTTTTGAGGAATTCAATCGCCTCCAGATTTTCCCTTCCGCCGTATTGGTTTGGAATCCATTCACCCTCTTTTCGCGAATAATCCAGGTAAAGCATGGATGCCACCGCATCCACCCTCAAGCCATCCACGTGGAAGCGTTCGCACCAATAGAGGGCATTGGCCACCAAAAAATTGGCCACTTCATTCCGGCCAAAATTGAAGATCAAGGTTCCCCAGTCCTGATGCGCGCCTTTGCGTGGGTCTTCATGTTCGTACAAGGCCGTGCCATCAAACCGCGCCAATGCCCACTCATCACGAGGAAAATGAGCGGGCACCCAATCCACAATCACACCCACCCCGGCTTCATGCAAGGCATTGACCAGCCACTGAAAATCCTCCGGCGTCCCAAACCTGCTGGTGGGCGCATAAAAACCGGTCACCTGGTAACCCCATGAGGGGTAAAATGCATGCTCCGCCAGAGGCATGAATTCCACATGGCTGAAGCCCATCTTTTTGATGTAGAGAACCAGTGGTTCGGCGAGATCACGGTAACTCCAGGATTCGTTGGCGGATTTTTTGCGCCATGATCCCAAATGAACCTCATAAATGCTCAAGGGCGACCGCAGCGGATCACGCCGACCGCGGGCTTCCATCCACGCCGCGTCGCTCCACTTGAAGGACCGGGTATCCCAAAAAATCGCAGCCTGCTTGGGGGCAACTTCAAAGAAAAATCCGTATGGATCCGTGTTGAGCTTCAGCCGGCCATGCACATCGCGGATTTCAAATTTATAGTGCGCCCCTTGCGCAACGCCAGGAATGAATATTTCCCACACGCCGGAGGCTCCAAGCAGGCGCATGGCATGAACACGACCGTCCCATTGGTTGAAATCGCCCACCACACTGACGCGCCGGGCATTGGGCGCCCATACGGCAAAACTAGCCCCAGCCACTCCATCCAAAACCCTGGGTTGTGCTCCCAGCTTTTCAAAAATCCGCCGCTCATCCCCCTTGCCAAACAAAAAAAGGTCCGTCTCACCCAATGTCGGAAGAAATGAATAAGGATCACGCTGACTTCGTGTGTGCCCCTGATGATCTGTCGCAACCAGGTCATAGGCATAAACCTCCTTCGATTTGCGTGTGGCCCCCTCAAAAACGTCGCTGTTTCCCAGCCTCTTCAATTCAAAAGAGGGCCGGTCAGGTTCATGAACGGGGCGGATTGAAACCTTTTTGACGTTGGGCAGCAAAGCCCGCACCACCAGGCCGGAGCCGTCAGCCAACGGATGCATTCCCAACAATGAATGAGGCGAAGGATGAGTCACCTCGAGAAGTCCCTGCAGTTCACTTTCCGTAAGGATCATGATTCAATAATACCCACAATCCATCGTCTGGACGACAAATAAAAGAAAAAACCGCGTGAAAGGATTGAGACATGGCAAACCGGGTTTCCCGGGCATTCAAACATCAAAGTCTGGCCTGCTGGGCCAGGCCCGACCAGCGTGCTTCTCGCAAAATTCTGGCCACCTGCTCTTCCAAGATACCAAGGCTTCCCTCGGACCAAAGAACCCTATGGGATCGGCTCATTTTCTCCTCAGCAGGCAATTGGGCCGCCAGGCGCCGGTGAATTTCCTCAGTGGACCAGCCCCGTTGGATCAATCTTTCCATTTGGGCCCGGGGTGTGCAGCCCACACACACCACCTGATCAAAAAGGCTCTCTGCCTCAGTCTCATAAAGCAGGGGAATCACCACCACGGCCAGGGTTGCACCTGCCAATAGCTGGCACTGAACCTGCCGTTGCCATTCCTGACGGATCATTGGGTGCAAAATGGACTCCAACCTGCGGCGGGCGGAGGAATCCGAGAAAACTATCGCAGCCAATTTATTGCGGGCCAGTCCTCCATCAGGAGCCAGGATCACGTTTCCAAATTGCTGAACCAATGCTTCCAAGGCCGGTAACCCGGGCCGCACCAGGTCCCGAGCGATTTGATCCGTATCCGTGACCCAAACTCCCTTGCGGCTGAAAATCGAGGCAACGGTAGATTTGCCCATCCCTATGCCACCCGTCAATGCCCAGACACTCATGAGGTAAAATAGCAGGATTTGTTCTCCAACATAGGTTCTGTGCCATTGACACGGCACGAAAATCCAATCCTGGCAACGCGTCAATGCCCCCAACCCGCCGGGCTACTCATGTTTGGATGGCCGAATAAAACCAGCCATCCGTGGATGAATAAGCCGGTCACTGCAAGACTTCCACGCGGTAATAGCGTTCGGAAGAGTTGGTCAAGGAATCAAAAATCCAGACATTGGTCACCGGGCCGGAGGCAGATTGAGGCGAAATAAAGCCGGAGGCGCTGGAATTAGACACACTGACACCCGAGCCATAGTAGTATTGGCTGATTTTTGGAAGCGACAGCCACGGACCGGACACCAGATTGGTGGTATATTGAACAATATTATTGGCGCCTGGGGGTGTGTTCCACTGAAGCTTGATCTGGTTGGGCGCCACGTTGGTGAGACTGGGAGTCAAGTTCACCTGACCGGCCACAAAAACAGTGGAGGGAGAACTTGCCAGCAATCCGGCATTCACGTAGTAGGTTTGGCCATTATAGGTGTAGGCAGCCGAGCTAAAATGTCCCACATAACTGGAAATCCAATGGAGGTGCCCATTGTTCTTGCCATCCAATGCCTTCGCCACAGAAACGCCATTCGAATAAGCCTGGGCGTAGTAGATGTTGAAATTGGGAGCACTTTTCAATGCGACTGGGTTTCCTTGGGAATCCGTGCCAGCCGATGATCCATTCAAACTGATTGAGTCAATATAAATGGCGTTGGTGCTGCCTGTTCCGAAATAGTACCAGACACCGCCCAGTGCGCCAGCCAGGTTCAGTTCGCCGATTGCGGCATTATTGTTGAAACCCGAGGGATTTGCACCCAGATCGGCCCCTGCCCAAGTGTTATACACCACTTTATTGGGCGGGGGCGTGGCATATATGGCGGTGCCCAACAACCCTCCGAATGCGGGCAAATCCAGCAAATTCAAGCCCGATGAATTGGTGCCGCCCACATTCCAGACATATGGGGCAGCCAATGGAATGGGACCTGCCACCACGCCATCGGTTAAAAGATTTGTCACCTGCAAACTGATGGAGCCAGAGGCGGTCAGGAGGGCGTTGCTGACAATCAAATCTTGGGAAGCCAGAGAAATTCCGAAAACGGATAAAACCGAGCCACCGGAAAACGCGGCAGTTTGGGCCTGCAATTCAATATTATCGCTGAATATGAAGCCTCCATTGTCGAAATTATTTGCAAATACATGCAGTGAGGAGGCATTCAGGCTTCCCTGGTTGATAAAATTATTGTACCAGACTGGAACAGAGGCCACGTTGGTTGTTCCAGGAGTGGCATTCACACCCCCCGACAGCGATGAGCCTGATGACCAAACCAAAGATTTGGAACTGACGGATACAGGCAGGCCATTGCCGGATGGACCGGTCAAAATAGACGTGACCGTGAAACCATTGGTGACAAAAGGCCCGGCAGTGACCAATGGATTGCCAGTGGTGTTGGTGCTGTAAAGAGAGCCTGATCCGGATGATACATTGATGGCCTGAATCAAGTTGCTGATGGATCCTGCCAGGGATGAAGCCACCGAAACCTGATCAGCAATCGTGTTTGTCAGGTGTTTCACATAGGTGTAGGTGGTGTATCCAACGGTAACAGTGTCCAAGGGGGCGACATTCGTGGCTCCCGACACTTCTGAAAGGACGGCTGTGGCATTTGCCTGGGGAGTGCCCGCTGTAACGGTCGTGGTATTGGTGGAACTTTCAAAAACGCCATTATTGGCCAGATTAATTAAACCAAAATTGGTGAGGTTCAGAAGGTCTGGAAATGCAGAGGGCCAATTGAAAAGCGGGTTTTCAATGTTTAATCCACCCTCTGGAGAGGCTGCACCCAAACTGACATCGTTGGTGGTTATTGTCAGGCTCAAGGAATTGGCGCCAAATGAATTCAAGATGTTCAGCGAATCACTGAAAGTCAGATTGTTGGTGGCGTTCAAAGCCATATTCATGACTTGTGGAATCGTTGTGGGGGAGAGAAAACTGGAAACCACGAGAACACGAAAATCGTTGGTGCCGGTGGTTGTCGAACCGTTGGTCCCGGTAATGCCCACCAACCATCGCGTTGACCACGCTTGAATAAGCCCATTCCAATAGGGTATCTGGGTCGCGATAAGGTTGGAAACAACAAGGCTGCCATTCGTTGATCCCAAATTAAGGTCAAGATAGGGAGCGGCAAAGGATGCCCCCGAACTGGCGGCAAACTGATTGGGAGCCTGGATGGACACATAATTGGGGCCGCTGATCTGGGCATTGGTCAAATTCAACGAATGAGAGGCGCTGATCACCAGTTGGTCGGGCAAATTTGTGGGTGATCCATTGGCAATTTGATTGGTGCTGGCGCTTCCAGAGGACAAATAAATAATGCCAAGCGATGACTGGTTTGTAAGCGGGCCTGCGACGAAACCCGAATAAAAATTTGACGTGGAAGCAGTCGCATTGGTCAGCAAAGGTAAAAAGGATTGGGTGATTTGAAAATTATTGGGCAATCCGTTTACAAAATTAACATTGGTGCTGGAACCTAATTGGTAATCATTGTTGAGATATAGATAGTTGGTTAAAACAATCCCGGTTGAAAGATTGGTGTATGGCGCAGACCATTGAATCGTCACGTTCCCAGGCCCCAACCCCTTGCCGGCGGTATTGAAATAAACCGCGTAGGTGACATTCCCACCACTATAATCCTGAACAAACGCCGAGTGAATGGTCTCGGAATTTGTTCCCACAGCATTGGTGGAATAAAATGGGACGGTAGGATTCAGGGTGAAGCCATACTGGAGATAGCCCGGATTTGAATAAACTGCGTTGGTTGAAAAAAAACCAGTCCCGGCAGAAGTGGCCGTGAGAGATGATGGGTCCCAATAGTTGGTGCCATGAATGCCGACACCGCTTGTGTTATAGGTGGGGCCTTCAAAGGTCAAAGTAGCCCCGCTTAAATCCACGTCATTTCCGATGAAGTCCATTGAAGCACCCTGACCCACATCAACCAATCCAGGATTAATTATGTTTGTGGCCAAAGCGGCGTAGCCATACAAACCGGAAAAAAAGAACCCAAACGAGGTGGAGGAGCTAATAAAAAGTCCTCCGTTGGTTGATACAAATCCCGAAGAACAAAAAATAGAACCACTGTTAAAAATACTCGCGGACATGGAACGACTATTGTTGAGAGGATTTTCGTCATCCATCAAAAACCCGGAATAGCATGTCATTTCGCCGGAGTTGGTATAATTCAGGGTGTCACGCGTTTCATAGAGCGATGTTCCACCAGATAATATGTCAAAATAACCCGTATTTACGAAATTGGTCGCGTCAATGTCATCCGAAGTGACTGTTCCAGGATAAAGGAATGACCCCGTGTTGATGAAAAAACTGTCTGCTGCGCAAGCCACCGGCAAATACCCCAGAAAAAGGACAACCAGGGGGGAAAGGACAAAAATATTTTTCAGGATTCCCGACTTTCGAAATTTTTTAAAAAGTTTCTTCATGAAATTACTTTCAATAAATATCCAAAGGATAGCCCCATTGAACCGTTCTAGACAAACTGTCAGTCAAAGTTACTGTCACAATGAAATTAGTGCCGGATTGAGTTGGCGTGCCATAAAGAATACCTGTGCCTGACATATTCAACCCTGAAGGCAGATTCGCAGCAGACCAGGTGTAAGGCGGCGTAAATGACCCTCCTGAGGCGGTAAATGACTGCGGAGGATAAACCATCCCATTGGTTCCGGCAGGAAGACTCGCCGGACTGACTTGAATAAGGATTTGATTTTGCAGCTGGAAAAGGCTGGTTGAATTTGGATAAATGATTGGAGTATTTGTTGTTCCATCATAGGAGCCATAAATAAAATAACTTCCAAACAATCCCGAGTTTTGGTTATTGAGGTAATTTGCCCCGCTAAGATCTAGCGTGCCCTGATTAATAAAAATAGCCGATGAATTATTAAATGCAATTGTTGAAGGTGTTTGAATGGTCCCGGGCCCCGCCTCGGTTGGCAAAATATTAGCCTGGTTAAAATCAATGGTTCTGAAATACAGGTTGTCAATAATTCCATTACCCGCAGGAACAACCAAATCACTTGCGGAATAAAGAAAATCTGGAGCGGTAACAACCCTCGTGATGGTTTGAGGTTTTACCTGTCCATCCACCACAGACTCCATGGTATAGGTGTTTGTGATGGGCTGGAACAATTGTCCGACCAGTGAATCATAACTGCTATAAACAAAATCCAGCTTTCCAACGCCCTCGTACAAGGCTGTTGCTCCGGCGGTTTGCGAGCATGTCACCGGATGCGTGGCATAGATTATGTTTGTATAGCTGATAATATTGCTCACCGCAATGCTTTGAACAGTGTTGTTTGCGTTTGTGGTTCCGCTGGTTGTGGTGGAATTTGTGGTGGTCGTGTTGGTAATCACCTCAAAATAGGAAAGATTTGTAACGCTGTACACATTGGTCAGAAGGGGCCTCGTAATATCCAGGCCGCATTGTCCCAACGGCGCATAATAATAATCACCCGAAGGATTGTTTGTATCTAAAATCGTCTGATACGTGGTATTGGTGACGTAAGGAGCACTGGCTGCCGCGCCTTTTATCGGTCCCACCGTGGTTGTCTGAACCTGGTATTTGGTGTAGGGATAATAATTATTCGTGATGACATTTTCGAATGTGTCGGTGTACTCCGTGGCCACGCCAGTAGAATAGTTCGTCCCTACGAACAAATAAGGCGGACTGCCGATGGCTGATCCCGGATAGTTGGTAAAATAAATCACCACGGTTTGGTTGGTCACCAGCACAAGCTGGCTGGTGGAGGTTGCGACAATCAAACCCGGGAACAGGCCAACGAGAGTCACAGGATCCACAACGCGAGACGCCGCAATCAAGGTGCCAAGATTATAAGTTCCATAAGTGTTTGTTCCAATAATGTTCGCCAGGCTGTTGGTAAAATTTGGATTCACCGGAAAGGGGGATTCGTTTAACAGATTGGTCACGGAAAGCGTCACCGAGGCATCCGGGGAAATGGATTCCATAGCCACATTATTACTGGACAATAAATAGCGCAGGCCCATGACATCGTCCCGTGTCAGCCCATTGAAATATTGACCAGCAAAATCATTTTCCGAGCGCGATGCCAAAGGAAAACCTTGGCCCAGCCCGCCACCCAATGCCTCATTCACCAAAATCGGTTCTGCCACCGCCAAAGGATTTGGCCCTTTGCAAGCCTCAATAATTTGATATGTGTATAAATTTCCATCCACATATGGTGAGTCAATGGTGCTACTTCCTGAACTTCCAGGCAAAATGTATCCACCCAGGTCGAAATTACGCTGGACCACGTCGTAAAGAAGACCCACTGGACAAGTCACGCCTGAAGGGATGATTCGATCATGCAGAGTCCAATCGTAACGCACCGGATCCGTCAAACCTAGCTGCTCCATCATTATTATTAAATTCATTGACTTCAGATCAAATATTCCCAAGGCCTGCGCCTGGTAATTTATGTGCGAAGCATCAAAAGGAAATTCTGATAGCGAGGAACTGTAACCATCAATGTTTCCGGTGGGATTATTCGTAAATGCGCCGTTGAGGATTGCAAATGATGATTGAATGGCAATTAATCCATTGGTTCCAAAGAAATCCGCGAAATTGGCATCCACGGCGTAATACATCGTCTGAGTGTTCCTGCGGTATCCTTGGCCCCAATTTTTGGGTGCATCCAAGTCAAACGCCAACCCATATCCAATGACTGGCAACTGCCATGCATCGCCGCCATTTCCTATTGGACCGCCGAGCGAGAATGCCCGGCTGTCCTGAGCCCAACCCAGGGTCAAAATGGCGACCAACAAAAATATCTTCTTAAACAGTTGCATAGAATCATCACTGACGCAGTAAAACCACCCGATAAAAGCCTGATCCCCCTTTGCCACCCACATAGATGGAATCATCATTTCCAGAGGCAAATCGAGGAGATCCCAAATTGGACCATGTCCTGGTGTCCGTTGAAACCTGCACTTGATAGGTGGCTCCAGGAACTGTATGCCAATCCAAAAAGGTCCCTTGAGGGGTCTGGGTGATGGTCTGTTCCAGCCAGGTGGACGGGTCGGCGGTGGCGCCTGATAAAAAGGCTTGGTAAATGCTTGGGCCACCGGGGGCAATTCGCGCAAGACCGGATGGCCAGGAGGAAATGTCCGTGCCAAAATTGGCCTGCATCCATTCAAACGGTATTCCATACCAATTGGCCCCTCCCCAGGTTGCCGCGCTGGTTGCAGGAGATTTGGGAGCCGTGCCTGCCGCCGTGGAATAGCTGACCTGAAAGGAATGCGTGCTGCCATCCGTCAAACCATTGGCGGATGTCATGGTCCACTGGTTGGTTCCGACCACACCCATGGGCAAACTGGATCCATCCACATACACCTGATAATTGGAAACTTCCAAGCCTTGGAGTGGAGCCCAAGTCACGACCAACTGGGGTTGGTAAACGTTTGAAACCAAGGTGAACGGTGCATAAACAAACGGTGCAGGCATGGGATCCAAAACAGCCGCAACATTAATATAGCGCTGGGCAAACAAATCAAAACTGGAAGCCGTTCCTGTGTAACTGGTCCAAAGCGCCAAAAACTGCTCGCTGCCATCCGACGCCACCACCGGCTGCATTTGCTGGCTCACCGTGGTGGTATTAACCCTGATTTCGCCACCAACGAGGCTGGCGTCAGAATGGACAAACTGGCCGTACACACCCAATCCCGAGCCGTCTTCCCCCTGGCTCGACCAGACCGCGAAGTAGTCATTGCCAATGGAGCTTAACTTGGGTCTGAACTGGGAGTTGTTCAGGTAGGAATTCAAACGCACCACGCTGCTGTTCAACCCATTGGTTCCACCCATGTTCACGGAACGGGCATAGATATCCCATTGATTGGTGACGCTGTTCATGTCGTACGCCGCCCAGGAAACCAGGAAGCTGCCGTCAGCCGCAGCGGCCACCGCCGGATCGGCGCAGGGATTCGAATCCGAGTTCACCTTGAATTCATTTCCGGCAGCGGCTCCATTGGAAAGATAGAGGCGGGCATAAACATCCACGCTGGGCTGGATGCCCGTGACCCCCAAGTCAGAGTTATTGGTTACGGTCAGGCTGCCGTTGACAAAGGTGGGGTATGCAGTTTCCTGCTCTGACACCCAGGAGATTACAAACCCCCCATTGGCCAGGGCGGCCACGGCTGGGTTTCGCTGGTTATACGGGATGAATTGGTTCACCAGGAATTCATTCTGGACTGTGGCTCCTGTTGGCGAGAGGATTTTGGCATAGACATCCTGGTAGGAGTTGGTTCCAGCCTGGTCATAGCTGGACCAAACAATGACCACATTTGAATTATTAAGCGTGGCGATGGCCGGATTGGCCTGAAAATAATTGGTGGCTTGGTTCACCATCAAGTCGGTGGTGGTCAGGAATTCGTTGCTGGAATTCATGAAGCGGGCGTAAATGTGCTGCGAACCCTCCACTCCACCCTGCCAGACAAAAACCGCGCCACCGCCCTTAAGCAGGGCGACCCTGGGGTTTTCCTGGTCATTTGCACCCTGCACATTGACCCGGAAAACATCGCCGCTTCCTGACAGGTTACCACTCACCTGTTCCCCGCTGATACCCCAGCCACTTCCATCCGTGGCGTTATCCTGCCAGACAATATACCCGCCACTGGTGGAAACCGCCAGGTCCGGGAACATCTGGTCACCGGGCAGGCTGCCCGCAATCGGATACTCCACGCCATTCGTGGTATAGTAGCTGGTTTGGCCGATTGCACTCACGGCGGCCATCAACGCCGCGCCCGCGACCAAGGCAGACGCCGTGGTGATTGACGGAGACAACATTTTCATGGATTTCAGTGACAATAACCCCTTCAGGGTTGATTGTCGAAAACATAACACGGTTCCAAGCAGAGAAAATTCCCCGCCAACCATTTTCTTTTTTTGTTTACCCAACATCATCTTAATTCAAACCGGCCAACCGCCCGGTCTTTGATTCCATTAATTCCCTCAGCATGCCCTTGAACCCGAACTGCGCCAGCAGGTCCTGCAGCCTGGGTGTGTCTTCAGCGCCGGGTTTGACCTGATCCGGGATAAATTCACATGGCACACTCTGCAGGCGGACCAAGTCCAGGTTTTTGTAAACCAATGGCTTGGAGGCATCCAAAGCTGCGGCCAGACGGGGTGATTTCACCTCCGCAATCCGCTCATAAATCTTGTCCACCGATCCAAATTGCCCCAGCAAAGAGGCGGCTGTCTTGGGTCCCACACCCGGCACACCCGGAATGTTGTCCACCTGATCACCCATCAGGGCCAGCCAATCTGCCACCTGATCAGGGTTCACGCCTGATTTGGCCCTAACCTGTTCCGCCCCCCAAACCATCCCCGATTTATCATTGGGGTTCAACAGGCCAATTCGATCATCCACCAACTGCATAAAATCCTTGTCGGCGCTGGCAATGATCACCTGCCACCCCGCATCTGCCGCCAGACGTGCCACGCAGCCGATATGATCATCCGCTTCAACTCCATCCGCACAAAAATCCGCCACCCCCGCTGCAGAGAGGTAGTGGCGAATCCTCTCAAACTGCGGCCTCAAATCATCCGGCATTGATGGCCGTTGCGCCTTGTATGCCGGCCATCTTTTAAGGCGCTCCGCGCTCAATCCGCCATCCCAAACCACCAATACATGCGTGGGACCCAAATCCGACCGCATTTTTGTCAACGCCTTTATGAACCCGTAGATGGCATTGACCGCCATACCTTCTGGAGACTTGAGTTCCTTGATTGCGTAAAACGACCTGTAGGCATAGGCGTGACCATCAATCAACAACAGCTTGTTCACCGCTATTGCATGTTGGGTATGGAATGCGTGTTCTGCACCGTTTCCTCCGGTGTGGTGGCACCCGCAGGCTGGGATGGAATAGCGTTTTGGGCAAAAGGCAGCTCATCATCCGAATGAACGCGGTTCCCGGCCGGGTCAACGATGGTCGCCGTCACAAAAATCATGAGGTTTTTTTTGACAGACGACTTGCTGCTGCTTTGAAACAAATTCCCAACAACCGGAATATCCCCAAGAACGGGCACTTTATCCTCGGTGCTCTCCACTTGTGAAGAAATCAACCCGCCAATCACCACCGTCTGGCTGTCCCAAACGTTCACGGTGGCAATCACCTGGCGCACTGTGAAGTTGGGCAAAATCACCGGCAATTGAACCACGTTCAAACTTCCCGTGACATTCGCTATATTGGGTGGTGTGTCGTAACCGTTGAAATCGGTCAGGGAGGGAATCAGCGTCAAGTTGATCGTGTAGCCATCAGACAGGACATAGGGTACTACGTCTAGAATCGGCCCAATCTCCACCTGCTGGGTATAGGGAATGATTGCTGATGCCCCTGGAGTGATGCTGGTCACCTGAGCCATCAAATCTGGCGCCGCAGCAAAACCGAGTCCCACGGCACAGGCCAGGACCGCCTGCCTTGAGCAATTTTGTTTCGTCATAATCTTTTTCATGAAGGAAATGGATTGAATCAGGACTGAAAATCAGGGAAGTCCACCCACACCCAAGCTCGTGGTGGTATTGGCCTGTTGGAACCCGAAGCTCGTAACCACCGATTGCAAAACCGTGGCGCGCATCTGCGTCTGGCGCCCGCTGATGGTGGTGGCTTCCGGTTCAGCCAACTGCTCCACCCCGTCCCTTTGTTGAAGGGCCTGCAAAGCCACTTGAAAATTAGGCTGGGTAAAGATTCCAGTGATGGTCCCCAGGGTCGGCGCACCCAAGGTGTTTCTGAGCCCCGAGGTGAGGGATTGGTCATTGGCCGAAGGTTGAACTTCATTAGCCGTGGATGTTCCAGGGAACACACCCAGTGGATTGGCCGCAGACGGAGTGGTGTTGAGTGAGCTTGATGAACCACCCTGTCCTACAACACCCTGACCGATATTGAATTGACCCAAATACCACTGGAAGCCCAAAGCTTCGGAATTGTTTTCTGTAACCTCAATGAAACGCGCCTTGATGTGAACCTGTGGAGGTAATTGATCCAAGGCTTGAATGGCACGCTCGATGGTATCCAGATCATCTTCAGTCGCTTTCACAAATAATAACCCCAAGCGATCATTGAAAAACACCGATTTACCAGGAGGACTCTGCAAATTGATCCCCAACGTGGTGAAAAAGTTACGGGCTGCAAGACTGACATCGGCAGACAGATTAACTGTGGTAATATACCTCAGGCCGCCTGCAGAGGTCGAAGTTCCGCCAGCACCACCGGGAAGGCCGCCTCTCGCCAAGGGATCCGTGGATCCGCCACCAGCGCCGCCAGCGCCGCCGGTTGCTCCGCCTCCACCACCCTGCGATCCAGCTTGGCGGGCTGCAGCAGCTCCAGGAACGGCATCCACCACGCCCAAAACACCCCCAGTATTCTGGGTCTGGCCACCAGCACCGGCACCACCACCCGCGCCGCCACCGCCGCCACCACCAGCACCACCACCGGCACCGCCGCCTGTGCTGGATGATTGCACAGAACCAAAGTTTTCAGCATCCACGCTCTCCAAACCGGAGTAGAACGTATTGGGATCCACCCTGAAGGTCCGCATCATCAACTGGGGTGTTTCAACTCCCTTGTCTGAAAACACCACGCCATAATCTTGAACGGAGTACTTGATGGAATGGCCGGATGGATGTTCCGCAACCAAAAGAATGGCATCCAGCACCTCCGCCAAAGTGACGTCACTGAGGTCCAATTTGACTTGAACCGAGGAAATATCAATAGGCTCACTGCCGCCACCTCCGGCCGGGGAAGCGACAGGCAATCCGGTATTCGGATCAATGGCTCCGCTTTGGGCTGTTGTCGGCGCAGGCAAAGGAGCAGGCGCTGCAAATCCGCCGCCGCCGCCACCCGCACCTCCGCCAAAGTTGACCTGTGGAACGGCAATGGGAGGCCCTGATTCATCGGCATTAGGGTTAATGAGGAAATTGATTCCTTTCCGATCTGGATCCCGCAACTTGGACTGTTCCGATAATTGGCGCAGCACTTCACTCAGTGGCAACCCATCAAAATTCACCTCATCCAAATGAATGCGGTTGAGCTTGTCCATGATGATTTGACGGCCCGGCCCGGTGTAAACCAAATCGTTGGTGGCGTATGGATTGGGAACGGGCAATTGCACATGCGGCGTTGGCAAAACCCACTGTTTTTCCACCTGGTCCATCCGCAAACGTGAATCGAGTGAGTGCTCGGCGGAATTGCGGGCATAATTTGCCTCGCCGATCAGGTTGAGATAGTAATAGGCGGCACGATTATCAGGATCCAATTTCAAAGCATCGCGAAGCTTTTGTTGCGCATCATCCAGTTTGCCCATTTCGTACAACACCTTGGCATCCTGCACCATGGTGGCCGCGTCCACTTTCTGGGAGGCGATTTGGGGCACCTCGTCCATGATGGCTGGCGAGGGCAGCTTGCCCTTGAGCGAATCCAGGATCTGATCGTTTTTTTGCTTGAAAGCAATGGCAGCTTGGTTGGATGGGTCCGCCTTGAGCACCGCGTTCACCCGAACCTGAGCCTCGCGATAATCACCACGGCTTTGGGCATCCTGAGCCAGCAACATGGAGGTAGTGCTTAGGCCCGCCACGGCTTGGGCGGTTTCGGTCTCAATGCCCGGACCAATCTGCTGGGCCAAATCCACGCACTCCTGATAGGCTTTCGCAGCGCCGAGAATGTCTCCCCGCTGGTAAATGGACTGGGCTTCGACCAACTTCTGCCTTAAAACGATCGTATTGGCCTGGTTTTCCACTGATTGATGCACAGCCATGTCAATGGGTGTGCCCTGGGCCAGGGCAAGCGATGGAATCAAAAGCAGCGCGGATAATCCGAACGCTAAACAAGGTACTTTAATCATGGCAAAATCGGGTTCGTCAGAAAGCTGTTGGTAAGGGTGGAATATGCCAGCTCAGGGCGTATATGGCAACGTGTATTTTCTTTGGTTTGATTGGTCCTCTAAAACTAATTCATCCTGGTTGACATCCTGAACCAGATAATCCACTCCAGCGAATGATACCAAATCGCCCACTCGTTTTCCATTGAAAACCTTTTTTTCAGGAGCGTAACTGAAATCCGCCGAATAGGCGTCCACGCGCTGATAGGGTTTGCCCGGTTGAACGGTCACGATTTCGCCGGTATCAACCAGTTTTACCTTCAAGGCGCTTGGATTGGAGGGATCGCCGGAGACACTCAACAATTCAAAGGCATCGTTTTTATCCCCCACAGAGACGAAATGCTGTTCGGGGCGGCGTTTGTAAAGCTGTTTTTCGGCCTGCTTTTCGACATAGACCTGGTAACGCGCTCCAAATTCATTGGTCATGGTTTCATTGAAGGACAACTTGAAGTAAAGTGGGTGGATGCCTGTGACCTTGGCCGCGCCAGCGCCTATTTCATTGCCATTGCTGATCTTGATCAACGATCCATCCGCCGTCTTCTGCCATTCCATGGTGTTGAAAAGCTTGTTGGTGGTGTTGAAATCCAGGGTGTAATCCCCTTGAACCCTGGCAAGAGCCTGGGACTCCACCGAAAGATCCAAATCCGGCAACGGGGGGGCCGTGCGCTTGATGTAGCCATTGGAACTGTTCACCATTGCCTCATGATCGGCGCTGATGTAAAAAAACATGAAGACAAGAACCCCGATCAGGCCCGCCAAAACGATGCCCAACAGAATTTTTTCGTAATTTTTCTTGATGAAGTCCATTTAGTTATTAGGCAATAGCTTCACAATTTCCACTTCCATTGTGGTGCGCAATAATTGCTCCTTGAGCACCGTCTGCAATCCACCCCGGGCCGAAACCGGTACCTGTGGCGCGGGTGTGGCAGGCGGGTATCCGGGGTATCCTCGCAGCGCGGGCGGATAGCCCGGCGTGGCAGGCGGGTATCCTGGATAAGCCGGGTTGCCAGGATTGCCCGGCATTTGATTTGGGTAAGCTCCCATGGGCATGCCCTGTGGCACCGATTGATCTGTTCCCCCGTCGTTGGAGGCCGGTTCCACGTTGATCGAATGAACAATGAATTCATTTGATGAATTGGCGAAGGCACAGATGACCTTGGCAATTTCAGGCGAGAAGGACCGGAATGAAATCACATAGGGGGTTAGGATGGCCATGTCATTGGTGAAAGGTTGCATCTGTGCGTAGTCACTCTGCGGCCCATTGATATCATCGTCCGACACATGCACCCGCTGAATGGAGTCCAAGGAATTGACCTGCGCGGAAAAAACCAGCTCAGAAATCGCTTTGACCTCTCCCAACTGTTGGGCCAAAGGATCCAAACTGCCGGCGGCAAACTGCATCAGCGGCTTTTGCGCATCAAAGGAAAACATATACTCAGGCGGCAGCATGACCCCGCTCGCTTGGGCATCCTTGGTCAATTGGGCCAGGGTACGTCGCAATGCGGCGGCAAACCGCTCGCTGGTGACGTTCCCATCTGGTATGGGGCTGATGGGTAAAAAATATCCACTGGTGGAGTGGATCCAGTCTTTAAGCTGTTTTTCCTGGTCCTTGGCCAGTTGTGCATTGTTGGCGCCTGGACCTGGTTTTTCATCAGCCAATTGTTTCAAGGTGCTGTAAATGTCTGCAAGCTTGCCTGAGGCATCTGAATTTTTGGAATACCCCTGATAGATGTAAAAACCCGCGCCTCCCAGTAAAACCAATGCAATGGAACCGCCAACGACAAAAAATAAATTTCGCTTTATCCAGCCCATATTAAAAATCCAATGGTTTCAGAGGAGTCACATTCACTGTGAACGAGAACGTTCCGGTGGTATCATCCGTGGTGATTTGGCCCACGACCATGGTGGACTTGGGGTCCACCAGGTGCGAACTTTTAATGGCATCCCCCACAGCGTAGGCAATTTCCGGGTTGGCCGAAGGATCCACACTGGTGAGGCTGACCGCCCTGCAAAACAGGGTAACGGAGTTGGTGTTCGAACTGGAAATGGTGCCAAGCGCAGGAGCAGGTGCCGACGCAGGCGGACCGGACATTCCGGGCATTCCGGGCATCGCCCCTGGCACCGGGACTTGGTAATTAATCCCCATTTGAGGGGGAGCCCCTTGAGGGGGAGCGCCGACCCCGAGGGCCACCGAACCGGCCAGGCTGGGGTCCGTGGTCATTTTTTCAACCCACACCCCAACCTGCACTCCGGGCTTTTGAGCACCCAGTTTTCTAGCCACCTGATTCTCTGCATTGATCAGGGCCAGCCTCATGTCCGCCAGAAAATCACCCCAATAATACCTGTCCTGCAAAAAATCGGAGATTTGTTCGGCGGAATTTCTGGCATTTTGAAGTTTTTTGTAAGCTTGATTAAACGAGGTTGACTTGGCTTGGGCGGCATCCACCTGGGGCTGAATCCGGTCAATCTCCGCCTGCTTGCTGCCCGCCAATTGGTCAAAAAGAAAACCCACGGCAAAAGCCACCAGAACGAGACTGAAAACCGTGGCTGCCAGATAGGGTTTTTTCTCGTTCAAAGCCTGCCAGCGCAAGGTGCTTTCCGGCATTAAATTCATTTCCACCGGGCAATTGGCCAGATTGCGCAGGCCCAATCCGACCACCTCGCCAAAACAGTGCGCCACACGCGACAACTCCTCCAAATTCACGGAGGAATCAATCTGCACATTTCGGAAGGGGTTGAAGTATTCCACCGGCAGGTTGAGTTTTTCCGCAAAAAACTGGGCTGTGTAAGGCATGATGGATGCCCCGCCTGAAAGAAAGAGGCGCTGGGGCGCCGAACCGCCCTGCTGGCCGCGGTAAAACTGCATGGTCTGGTTGACCTGAATGTGCAGTTTGGTCATGAACTGGCGGGCTATTTTTGAAATGGCCGCCTGATGAGGATTATCCGGCTCCTCGTAGGCCCCGCCCAAGCTGACAAAACCCTCGGCAATCTTGATCTTCTCCGCTTCATCAAACTTCAGCTTGGATTCATTGGCGAAGTCCTGGGTGATGGCATTGGCTCCAAGATTGATGCTGCGGGAGAAGACTTTTCCCTTTTCAAAGAAAAGCAGGTTGCTGGTCTTTGCCCCAATATCCAGCAACATGGTGCAATCTTCCAAATCACTATAGTTGAATTTAAAGGCGTTGCACAAAGCCGCCATGGAGGCGTCGCACAATTGAAGCTTGAGTTTGGACTGTTCGGCCACCCGGAACAGGCCCTCCACGATTTCCGACTTGATGGCCACCAGCAAAACTTCCAACTCACCACTCGCTGCGGAGCCTAGGATTTGATAATCCCAAACGACTTCTGACAAGGGAAACGGAACATTTTGCTGGGCCTCGTACTGGATGATCTGCCCCACTTTGCTGGCTTCCACCGGGGGTAATTTGACGAACTTGGAAAAAACATGAAAACCCGGGGCGCAGACATTCACAAACTTGGGCTTCAAATCGCGTTCGGCGATCACCCCCTGCAAGGCTTGTTGGATGGCTTTTTCCCTGCTGGCTTCCTGCGAGCCTTCCAACCCGAGAGGTTGAATAATAAAACTCTTCAGGCAAAGCCCGCCTTCCTCATTGATTGCAAACTCAGCCAGCTTCAAGCTGCCCGCCCCAAAATCAATGGTCAAAAATGACTTGATGTTCAACATTCTAGTCCTGCCTCCGCTGCTTGCCTACGGAGTGCCATCCACCCCTTCGCATTGGTTCCAAGCAGTTTTTAAGGCAGAGCGAAATGAATTATGGCAAAAAACCTTTTGCGTCAAACATTATTAATAATTTATTGGTAAAATTTCTGCCATTTCCGTCCCCAAAATCTGCCAAACACCCCAAAATCGCTCCAAAGCCGCTCGCAAACACCGTTTCCCCTCTGTTTGAAGCTAAAAAGGTTTGCTTCCAAGCCCCATTTTTGGCTTCATCTCTGGATGGTGCCGCCCAGCACGAGTTCCAAACCAGTCTCTAAACGCCGTCAGATGAAGGTTTACTACACCGGAAAGGTGCAGGGCGTGGGGTTTCGTTACACCGCCAAAACGGTCGCAACGGGTTATGAAATCACCGGGCAGGTACGAAACCTGCTGGATGGGCGTGTGGAATTGATTGCGGAAGGTTGCGAAGAGGAATTGAATGCCTACCGCGCGGCCCTGCGTGAAGCGGGTCTGGGTGGATTAATACAAGATGAACAAGTGCTGTGGTGCGAGCCAATGAATCAAATGCGCCATTTTGAAATTTCCCGATAATAAATGAAATACGCGATTATAGCCGATATTCACGGCAACCTTGATGCATTTGAGGTGGCGTTGCAGGACATCAAGTCACAAAGCATCAGCCAGATTGTCTGCCTGGGTGACGTGGTGGGTTACAATGCCCGCCCCAAGGAATGCCTGCGCATCGTGCGGGAGATGGGCATCCCCTGTGTGAAGGGCAACCATGACGAGTATTGCAGCAGCTCGGATCACTTGGAAGGGTTCAACCCGCATGCCGCCGATGCCGTCCATTGGACCCGTAACCAATTGGATGATGATGACAAGAAATGGCTGCGTGATTTGAAGCACACCCGCATCGCGGGCAATTTCACGCTGGTTCATGCCACCTTGGATGCCCCTGAACGCTGGGGTTATGTGTTCGATAAGCTGGCGGCGGCGGCCAGTTTCCCGTACCAGACCACGCAGGTTTGTTTTTTTGGCCACACCCATGTGCCCGTGGCATTCATGCGCGATACGGTGGTCCGTGGTGGAACCTATTCCAAGTTCAAGGTGGACCCGGCCAAGAAATACTTTGTCAATGTCGGCGCCATAGGCCAGCCGCGGGACAACAACCCCAAGGCGGCCTATGTTGTCTATGACACGGACGCCAGCACCATAGAATTAAGGCGCCTGGATTATGACATTCCGGCGGCCCAGGCCAAGATTCGCGAAGCAGGCCTTCCGGAGAGGCTGGCGGAACGTCTGGCCTACGGACGTTGATGCGCGGCTCCCGGCGGAGCCTGCCAGTTGGTTTAAACCATGGGATGCCGGCCTGTTGAATTGGTCTCCTTGTCATCCTCCACCGGGTCAATCCATTGAAAATCCTGATCCTCAAACCCAGCTCCCTCGGGGATGTGGTTCAGGCTCTTCCGGTGCTGCGGTTCCTCAGATTGTACCTGCCCAAGGCGGAGATTTATTGGTGGATTGATGCCAGCCTGGCTTCCTTGCTGGATGGCGATCCAGACCTGACCGGTGTGGTGCGATTTGAGAGGCGGCGCTGGGTTCATCCACGGTATTGGCCTGAAATAATGGAAAGCATCCGTTGGATGCGGTCCTGCGGTTTTGATTGGGTGATTGACTTGCAGGGGCTCCTTCGAAGCGCCGCTTTTGGCTGGCTGGCACGAGGTGATTTCCTGGTGGGCCTGGACGATTCCCGGGAGGGGGCCAATGCTTTTTACGACCTGGCAGTGCCGCGACCCTCGCCGCTGACCCACGCAGTGGACTGGTACCTGGCTGTCTTGAAAAAGCTGGATGTTCCCACGCACTCCCCATTCATCTGGCTGGCGCCACAACCCCGGATAGCGACTGCCATGGAAGCTCGCTGGCCCCAAAAGAGCGCCCGTTGGATCGTCCTGCAGCCCGGGGCGCGATGGGCCAATAAACGGTGGCCTGCGGGGCATTTTGCCAAGCTGGTTCAGGAACTGGCATGCCGGGATTCCTCCTTGCATTTTGCCATCATCGGAAGCGCATCAGAGAGCCCCTTGGGAAATGCCGTTCAGGAGGCATGCCCTGGTCGCAGCTTGAACCTGTGCGGCCAGACCACCCTTCCTGAAATGGTGGAATGGATACGTAGAAGCATGCTCCTCGTCACGAATGACTCAGGTCCCATGCATGTGGCCGCCGCATTGAACCGTCCAGTGGTGGCTTTGTTTGGCCCCACGGACCCCAGGCGCACCGGGCCTTACGGACAGTGGGACCATGTTTTGCGCCTGCCCCTGCCCTGCTCACCCTGCCTGAAATCCACCTGCCACAGGCATCCCGCCCACGAATGCCTTGAAACTCTCACTCCATTCATGGTCCTGGAGCAGGTTTCCCGTTTGCTCACGCCGCCCCCGGCCCATTGACCCGTCCGGGCTTGATGCATTTCATCAATTCGTTCCCGCCAGCTTGCGCTTCACCCAGGCCAGTGCCTGACTGCGGCTCGTGATTTCATCCGCCAATTGTTTTTCCCGGATTTCGCGCAACACCGCCCCCAGTTCCATGCCCGGCTTCATCCCCAGCCGGATCAGGTCCCGGCCATTCACTAATGGCGGGTGCAGCTTGGGCATTGACGAAAGGATTTGATTTTCCGACACAAGAAATTCGTAATGCCCGAGGTCGCCGGACGAACCCAGGCAATCCAGGCGATGCAATTCCAACTCCAGCCCAAATGTGGGACGCATCAGCATGTGGCGCAGCGTGGACCGGCGCATCTTTTTGACATCCTTGAACTGCATGTGGTTTCGCACGCTCACCACGATCTCTGCCGCCAGCCGCCTGGGAAAGCGCAATCGTCCCAGGATGGCCTCCGCCATGCCGGCGCCTGTTTTTTCATGGCCATAAAAATGAATGGCGCCCGAGGCTGCGTCGCGCGATGCAGTGACCGGCTTGGCAATGTCATGCAGCAGCACGGCCCAAACCAGATTGGTGGAGGCATTGGGAGGCAGGCACTCCAGCATTTTGAGGATATGTTTAAAAACGCTGCCCTCCGGGTGGTGATCGGGGGATTGTTCACAATCCACGGTTGCCTCCAATTCCGGCAGCGCCACCCTGAGCAGTCCGCTGGATTGCAACAACTCCAACCCACGGGCGGAATGGGGCGGCTGAAACGTTTTGCACAACTCCTCCCGCACCCGCTCCGCACTGATGCGTGACAGGTCCCGGGCGCCTTCCCGAATGGCAGCAAGAGTGGCCGGTTCAATGGAAAATCCAAGCTGCGCTGCGAAACGCACCGCCCGAAGCATTCTCAAATGATCTTCTTGAAATCGTTCATGCGGTTTGCCAATGGTGCGGATAATTCCGGCATCCAAATCCCGCCTCCCATCCACCCAATCATGCACCACGCCAGCCACCGGGTCATAAAACAAACCGTTGACCGTGAAATCCCGGCGCAAGGCATCGGCCCGGGCGTCGGCAAATTCCACCCTGCCAGGCCTGCGCCCATCCTGATAGCCGGATTCACTCCGGAATGTGGCCACCTGAAACCAAAACCCGTCCAATTTGACCATCACCACCCCAAAAGCGCGCCCCAGTGGCAGGGTGGATTTAAAAAGGCGCTCCACCTCCTCGGGCTTGGCGCTGGTTGCCAGGTCGTAATCCAGCGGTTCCCGGCCCAATAAATGATCCCGCACACAGCCTCCCACCCAGAAGGCTTCAAAGCCAGCTTCACGCAAAGTTTGCACCACCTCCAGGGCACTTGAGCGAATATGTGGACTCACCGTCTCAATCTCCCTTGAAACCACCCTTTTGCCAAAGCATTTTTCAGCCTGAAACATGGGCTTTCACCTTTCCCCACCCGGTGAAAACTCCCCTGGAAAGCCCTGGCAGTCGGCCGGGGTCCGCCCACAGGATTCCCTCAGCCGAATCCGTGCAGTTGAAAAGGGGCCACCGATTTGGGATTGATTGGTGGTAAATGAAAACAACGCAATCGCCGGGCACTCACCCGGATCACCAAACGGTGGATACCATAAAACCGCCTGTCTTGTCATTTTCAGGCTGAGGCTGAGGTTGCGGTTGCATTTGGTGCCCATCTGTTTATGTTTCGAGGCATGCCAATCAATGTGGAAAAGCGGCGTCTCATTGAAAATCTTTCCGGATCCAAGCAATGGAAATTATTCGGCCCCTACCTGGGAGAACGGCAATGGGGCACGGTGCGGGAAGATTATTCCCCGGATGGAACGGCTTGGGAATATTTCCCCCATGACCATGCACGCAGCCGCGCGTACCGCTGGGGGGAGGATGGCATTGCCGGATTCAGCGATGGATTCCAGAGGATTTGCCTTTCACTGGCGCTTTGGAATGGGAACGATCCCATTCTCAAGGAAAGGTTGTTTGGGTTGACCAATGCGCAGGGAAACCATGGGGAGGACGTCAAGGAGCTTTATTACTACCTGGACGCCACCCCCACCCATTCCTACCTGAAGATGCTGTACAAGTATCCCCAGGCGGAATTCCCCTACGACCGTTTGGTGCGGGAAAATGCAGCCCGGAGCCGTCAGGAGACGGAATTTGAGATTTTGGACACGGGGGTGTTTGACCAGGACCGGTATTTTGATGTTTTCGTGGAATACGCCAAGGCGGCGCCCGAGGACATCCTGATGCGGGTGACGGTGCATAACCGCGGGCCGGAGGCGGCCACCCTGCATTTGGTTCCGCAGCTTTGGTTTCGAAACATCTGGGCCTGGGACCCCAATCATCCCAAACCGCAGCTCCGCGCCGTGCGGGGCAGCTCCGCCGTGGTGGTGGAACATGAGGAACTGGGTTTGTTTGAATGGTATCCCGGGCCGGCGGATGGAGGCACGGACCTGCCTGAAATGTTGTTTTGCGACAACGAAACGAACCTTGAACAAATCTTTGGCTCAACCAATCCGCCAGGGTTTTTCAAGGATGGATTTCATCAATGCATCGTCCATGGAAAAACCGGCGCCACCAATCCCCTGCGCAAGGGCACCAAGGCGGGTGCTCATTATACCCTCACGGTCCCTGCGGGCGGCTCCAGGCAGGTCCGGCTGCGGCTCACCCGCGACACCGCCTCCAGACCCTTCACCGATTTTGACCAGGTCTTTGAGGACCGGATCGCGGAGGCCTCCATTTTCTACGATGCCTTGCAGGAGGAGATCAAGGATCCTGATCTGCGGCTGATCCAGCGCCAGGCCTTTGCCGGAATGATTTGGTCCAAGCAATTTTATCATTTTGATGTGCGCAAATGGCTGGAGGGCGATCCCTTGCAGCCCCCGCCTCCGCCCCAGCGCAAAAAATCACGGAATGCGGACTGGACGCACCTGAACAATTCCGAGGTCATCTCCATGCCGGACAAGTGGGAATACCCTTGGTATGCCTCGTGGGACCTGGCATTTCATAGCATTCCCCTGTCGTTGTTGGATCCGGAGTTTGCCAAACGGCAACTGGACCTGCTGACCCGCGAGTGGTACATGCATCCCAATGGCCAGTTGCCGGCCTACGAATGGGCGTTTGGTGATGTGAACCCGCCCGTGCATGCCTGGGCCACGTGGCGCGTATTTCAAATTGACCGCAAAGCCCGGCGCGAGTGCGCGCCGGACGACAAGGGGGACTTGGAATTTTTGGAGCGGGTTTTCCACAAGCTCCTGCTGAATTTCACCTGGTGGGTCAACCGCAAGGACGCCCAGGGCCGCAATATTTTCCAGGGCGGCTTCCTGGGCCTTGATAATGTGGGCGTTTTTGACCGCAGCTCACCCCTGCCCACCGGCGGGTTCATCAACCAGGCTGATGGAACCAGTTGGATGGCCATGTACTCCCTGAACCTGCTGCGCATCTCCCTGGAGTTGGCCATGCACAACCGGGTTTACGAGGATATTGCCACCAAATTCCTGGAGCATTTCCTGGCCATCGCCGGAGCCATCAACGGCGTCAGCGACGGGCACGGCCCCGTGCCAGGGGACGGCCTGGCGCTGTGGGATGAGGAGGATGAATTTTACTATGATGAACTCTGCCTGCCGGATGGGCGAAAATTTCCCCTGAAAATCCGCTCCATCGTGGGATTGATCCCCCTGTTTGCAGTGGAAAACCTGGACCCGGAACTATTGCGCGCCCTGCCCAATTTCACCGGGCGGCTGGAATGGTTTTTGAAGCATCGCCCGGACCTGGCCAAACTCGTGTCCCGCTGGCAGGAAGTGGGCGTGGGCGAACGCCACCTTCTCTCACTGCTGCGCGGGCACCGCATGAAATGCCTGCTGCGCCGCGCCCTGGACGAAACGGAATTCCTGAGTGACCATGGCGTTCGCGCGCTTTCCAAAATTCACGAACAAAAACCCTACCAATTGGACCTGGATGGATCCGTTCATGAGGTTTCATACTGGCCCGCTGAATCCCAGGCCGGTCTTTTTGGCGGAAATTCCAACTGGCGGGGACCGGTCTGGCTCCCCATGAATTATCTCCTGATCGAGTCCCTCCAGAAATTTCATCACTATTACGGGGATGACTTTAAAATTGAGTGCCCCACAGGCTCCGGCCAGTTGATGACCATCGGGCAGGTCTCTGAGGAATTATCCCGCCGTTTGATCCGTCTCTTTCAACCCGGCCCGGATGGCCAGCGCCCTGTTCTCAAATACCATCCCAAGCTGGCGACGGACCCGCATTTCAAGGATTACATCCTGTTCCATGAATATTTTCATGGGGATAACGGACGCGGCGTGGGGGCCTCCCACCAGACCGGCTGGACGGGTCTGGTGGCCAAGCTCATCCTGCCACGCGGTTCCCACGCCTGAGCAGGCTCACTCCGGCACAAATTTAATGATCCGGGATTTCTCGGAGCGTTTCCGCTTGTTTTCGTCCAGTTCCTTTTTGCGCAACCTTAGGTTCACCGGCGTGGCCTCCACGTATTCATCCACGTCAATGTATTCCAAAGCGCGCTCCAGGCTGAGCCTCAGGGGCGGTGCCAGTTGGATGCCTTTGCCATCCCCCTGCGACCGCATGTTGGTAAGCCGCTTTTCCTTGACCGGATTCACCGGAATGTCGTTCTCCCGGGAATTTTCCCCGACAATCATGCCCACATAAACATTGTCGCCCGGCTCAATCATCAAACGCCCCCGTTCCTGAACCATGTTCAGCGCATAGCTGGTGGCCTCGCCCGAATCCATCGAAACAAGCGATCCGTTTTTCCTCGCGGCAATTTCACCGCAATCCGGGCCGTAATCGTGAAAGAGATGGCTCATCACGCCCATACCCTTGGTGGAATTCACCAGGTCCGTTTCGAACCCAATCAGGCCACGCATGGGAACAAGGGCCTCAATGGAGACCTGGTTGCCCACATGATTCATGTTGGTGATCTGAGCCTTGCGCCCGGACAGGTTTTCCATGATTGCTCCCAGGTTTTCGCTGGGGATTTCCACAAACAGCTTTTCAATTGGCTCCAGCGGGTTGCCACTGGCATCTTTTTTCCACAACACTTCGGGCCGGGACACCAGCACTTCATAGCCTTCCCGGCGCATTTGCTCCACCAGAATGGCAATCTGCATCTCTCCGCGTCCGCTTACGGCGAAAACCTTGGGGTCCGAGGTCTGAGCCACGCGCAATGCCACGTTGGTGCGCGTTTCCTTGATCAACCGATCCCAAATATGCCGCGCCGTGACCAGTTTCCCCTCCTGCCCGGCAAGGGGACCATCATTGACGGCAAATTCCATCTGAATGGTGGGTGGGTCAATGGGTATGTAAGGAAGGGCCGCACGCGCTTCCGAGTCGCAAATGGTCTCTCCAATGAACACTTCCTCAAAGCCAGCCACCCCCACGATATCCCCGGCATGCGCCTCCTTGATCTCGATCCGCTTCATGCCCTCGAAATGATAAATCGCGGTGATTTTGTTGCGGGTGATTTTTTGATCTCCATGGCGGCAGATGGCCGGGTCTCCCACGCGCACCTTGCCCTCCACGATCTTTCCGAAAGCGATGCGCCCGACATAATCGTTGTAATCCAGGTTTGCCACCAGCATTTGAAATCCGTCCCCCGCATGGGCGCGCGGCGGGGGGATGAACTTCACAATGGCATCAAAAAGCGGCTCCATGGTCTCGCTGGCCTGGTTCAATTCCAGCTTGGCATAACCCGCCTTGGCGGAGCAGTAAATAAAGGGAAAATCCAGTTGCTCATCCGTGGCGTTCAAGGACATGAACAACTCAAAAACCTGGTCCAACACCTTCTTGGGATTGGCATTCTCGCGGTCAATCTTGTTGATCACCACGATGGGCTTGGCCCCTGCCTCCAGAGCCTTGCGCAGCACAAACCGTGTCTGCGCCTGCGGTCCCTCCGCGGAATCCACCACCAGGAGCACCCCGTCTATCATGTTCATGATTCGCTCCACTTCCCCGCCAAAATCAGCGTGGCCTGGGGTGTCCACTATGTTAATGTGAAAATCCTTGTACTTGAACGCCGCATTTTTCGCGCGGATGGTGATCCCCTTCTCCTTCTCCAAATCCATGGAATCCATCAACCGCTCCACCTGGTTCTCGTGCTGGTTGGCGCGGAAGGTGCCGGATTGCTTGAGCAGGCAGTCCACCAATGTGGTCTTGCCATGGTCCACGTGCGCGATAATCGCTATGTTTCGGATGTGCAGCATATAATCAAATCAATAGAGTCGGTCATTATGCACCACTCATCCTGCTTGGTCAAGCTACCCGTTTTACCCGGAAATACCCCGACTCCAACACAGCCCGCACCTGCTCGCAGTTCGGCGGAATCCAGAGAAAGGCGCGCGGATGCTCATTGGAATTGGGCAAGGTGATGGAATTCGCCGGAACCGACCATTGCCACACGGCTGCCGCTGCGGTCTAAGACAACCCACACCACCACCAAACAACCAGAATTCCTGCGAAAATTTGGCGCACAGACTCAATTCGCGCCCAGCCACAGAATCACCGTCGAACGCGGTCCAACCTCAATCGGCCTATCCAGCTTAAGGGATTGCTTGGAAACCAGGTTGCAGGCCTCGCCGGTTGCGCCTGCTGGCGGTTTCAGCTCAAAGGTTTTGTCCATTGTCATATTCATGCCGATCACATAATTTCCATAATGCAGACGGTAGAATTCGCCTTTGCCAGCAAAGACGTTTTCATCGCCGGGACGGAATTTTATGCCCGCAGGAATTTTTGCGATGGGTAGTTTTTCGCCCGCTTCAGCCGAGTGCATCGGCACGGGATACTTTGGACCGCCGTTGCCGAAACCGAAATTAACCCAGTCCGGCCGCGTAAAAGTCATGCCGCTCGGGGTGAAGTCAACGTCTTCCTGCACGTCGGCGATACGGTCAAAGCGCGGGGCGATATAATGCACCCGGGCCAGAAAGTTAATGGCATTCCGCGCCCGCCAGTAAAGTGAGGCATAGAGAATGTCGTCGCCATGCTTGATCGCGACCACGCCATCCTCCTCGTCGGAGAAAACAAAATCCGGCTGACCACTTGTCATGGGCAACCGATACCGGCTGGCTGCCTGGGATTTTAACAAATCATATTGATCCGGCACATTGAGCAAGCCGGCAGTGACGCGCAGGCTGTTGTTTTGCCCCATCTGATGCATGACGGAGGCAAAAAATTGGTTGTCCTCGAACATCTGCTGGACATCGCCGACGGATTGCGGGTCCAGGGTCGCCGCCGCGGCGTAGAGCGACGAGGCATCCCAGGTCGGCCGTTCGCAATACAACACGTCGCCCGGATAATGCATGTCGCGCCAGCCAACTATTGTCTCGATGCGCATGGCACGGTGCCCCTCGGCATCCAGCATCGGATACCTGAAAGCGGCGCGGGCGTGCATGATTTTTTCCAACTGTGCTCTGATCTTCAGGTCGCCAGGCTGGCCGGGTGACGGACGCGTCGCGTCATAGATGGACGTGACCCAGTCCAACACCTCCCCGTAGTAACCCACGTAACCCAGTTCGCGCGTCAGTCCTTTGTCAGTCAGCTCCCAGTAGTTGGTGCCAACGCCCCAACCTCGACGATCACCGGTTCCGTCCTGATCACTGTCTCTCCAGGGTTCGAGGGCGATGGCTTCATAAAGATATCGTCGCGCCACCGGCTCGGAAAAAGCCTTGTCCGGATCCACCACCTCAAGACCACGGTTGCACAAGTAAATGTTCATGTCCGTGATCATCGTTTGGTTGGAATAAAGCCGGCGGTGATACCGATGCCAGTCGCGACCCGCGAGCAGCAGTTCCGAATAGGCCGCCCGCCGGGAAATGCTTTGGCCGCCGTTCGTGATCGGTTCATCAAGAAAATGACGCAACGGCTCGCCGAGCAGGCTGACCGCATCGCCCGCCGGACCAAATTCAAACCAGCCCGGATTGGGCGTGCTGGGATCATTATGCGCCAGTTCCGGATTCGCACGGCAGGCGGCAAACAACGCGTCCATGCCCTTCAATACTTGCGAAACCACTTGGGGATTCTGGAAGGCATCCGTCCATTTCACAAAATAGGCCCGCGCCAGAAACTGCATCTGCATTTCGTTCAGCGGGCGCGAGATTTTTAATTCGTTTTGAATTTCGTGGTTCACCCTTTCCTTCAGTTCAACGAACACTTCCTGCCCTGGTGTTTGACGCACGGGCGGATTGACCGGAGCCGCGCCTTGTTTTTCGTCGGAGGGCGGAACGAAACAACCGTCAGTGTGGGAATATATCTTGTAAAGCCCACGCGTCGGCTCGGTCATGGGCTTCTGGTAACGTTCAAAGGTATTGCCATAACCCCACACCGGCCCGGTGCTGTGGATCTCGAAATGTAATTCGTTTTTACCGTGTGACATTGCCAGCGGCAACGGCGTGGTATTGTAGAAGAAACGGTCATTGCAGCCCGGCTCGCCACTGTCATCGCCGAAATCCAGAATGTCAATGTCGCCCAAGTGCCGGTAGCCAACCTGTTTTCCCTCGCAAAACAAAATCAAGCGACTGGCATTCGTATCCGAACCCCAGAAGCGCGCCGTGACATAATTTTGCCTGGCCGGATCCACCTTGAGGATGAACGACACGGTTCCGCCGGACCAATTTGATTCCGCGTTCGTGGCCGGCGGCAGCAGCCGTCGCGCCGGCTCGCCCAGCGCACCAGAAATGATTTCACTGCCGTCACTCTGGAAGGCGTGACCGGATTCCGACAGCGCATCGCCAAAGACGATCCTGTCCGTGATTGCCGGCTCGCTGTTCGCAAGCAACGTAGCGGCTAAAAAACTTGCCGTAAGGATTGGTAAATACATTTTCATTAAAAACCTTCAAATCCTTCCCCGGCCAGAGTGGATTCCTTACGCAAAACCTTCCCCTCCTTGCTCTCGGTCATTTGCACGATGATGCCTTTCCCGTCGCCGGTGAAGTTCTGGAGGTGAATCTCCCGCACGCGGCCATCGGTCAATGTCATGCGCAATGAATCCGCCCCAGTCGCCACGGCGGCTTTCACCGCATAAACTTTCCGGCGCTGAGCCTCTGGCATGGGAGGATAGTCACTGCCCAAAACCGCCTTAAACCGAACCGCGTCCACACTGGACAGATCCACACGCACCAAACCGTTCGTTTCATTCGCCGCCGGCTGCACGGGTATGGCGGTGGAGAATTCAGTGCCGGCAATTTTGATCGGCCCGCCGAAATAATCCTGCCCTGCCGCTTTCGGTTGCACGATGTTTTCAAACTTCGGAGCAAATTCGCTCAATGGAATTGCCTTTCCGTCCTTGGTCACAATGCGCGCATTCGCCCAGAACAAAGTCGGTTTTCGCGAAAGCTCGGTGCGCGTTTCCAATTCCAGTTGCTTCACGCCCGCCAGCGGCATATCCAGGTCCGCCGAGCCGAGCATCCACGCGCCGAATCTGCCTTCCGCCAAGGTCTTCCCGTTACCGCGCACCGTGTAAAACAGCCGCTTGTTCACATCCAGCATTTCCGGCGCGGCCCCGATCATGATTTCCTGTCTGGATGGCCAGAGCGTATGAACGCCAAGCTTCATCACGCCAGTGCCATTGCCGATGGAGCGAGAGCCTTCGTTGTCCGCGCCCGGACCCCACTGTTCCTCAAACTGCGCGACTGAAGGCGCACTGGCCGAATACCAGTTGCAGTCGGTGACGAATTGCGCGCTCCCGACCGCATCGGGATTCCACAGCGCGTCGTGGCGCAGAAATTTTTTGTCCGGGGCTTCCAAGCCTTGAAAGCCTTTCAACTGGAGCAGGCTCTCGAACGTGTGCGCATTGGTTCCTTTGAGATAGTCAGCGTGCACAATGTAATCATCCATCACGAAGCTGGCCGGCACTTTCATGTCGAGAAAATTCACCCCGAAATGCGTTTAAGCCAGCCCGACCTGCGTGAATTCGCTCACGCACCACATGTTGTAACTGATCGAACATTCATACCACCAGCCGTCGGGCAATTGAAGAGCGCACCTGTGCGGCATCCAGCAATTCCCCCTCGATGGCGCTCGACCTGATCAGGTCGGCGGTCAGCGTCTTCAGGCTGGCTTCTGCGCGAAACCGAAAGCCAAGCCCCTCCAACCGGCCCAGCAAACGCCCCTGCCGATGCCGGACATCCGCCAGCAACGGCGACAACTTCGCGGCGTTCCATTTAAGATTGGGCCAGCCGGGTTTTTCGTGAATGTGGCTCACGGTTTGATTGTCCGCCGAATCATCTGTGATGGCAACAACTCTTCACCGCACTATTTGCGGCGAATAATGGGTCTATTCACCGCAAGACCACAAGGTGTTTAGCCACCCGTTTTAAATGTGTTTTAAACTTTTATCATGCAACATGCTGCAGGACCGGTTCATGAAAGACAGGAAGCGCTGCGCCTGCGTCACGCAAACCTGTCCCGCATTCCAGTGCTACTCCTCCACCTCCTCTTTGGATTTTTTCCCATCGGCGCTGACCACCGCTTTCAGCAAATGACCTCAAGGCGCTCCCAGCAAACGCACCGGACCAAGCAGGCCGGATGGCATCAAAGCGGTTCGGGCAGTCAGCTTGCGAATGTTCGTGCGGGTAAACCGCTGGCTGGATGGCAGTGTTTGGTCTCCAATAATCCGGTTGGGCCAAAAGTTTACAACCTGAATTTCCAGGTGATTGGCTGCGGCCTGAATTGCACGGGAGATATTCACGCGAAAAGGTGGCGTCCATGTGATGCCAAGATCGCGTCCATTCAATCGAACGCGGGCCAGTTCCCGCACATCCCCAAGGTCCAGCCAGATGTCCCCACCCTGCCCCGGCTTCACCGCATCCGGCAGGTCAAAGGTCTTTGTATAAACTGCCGTGCCGGAGTAATACTTGATTCCAGGCTCGGGCCGCGCAGTCCAATCGGTCAAACCTGGAAATGTCACTGATGCCGGGCCGCCCCAGCGCGGATCAAAATGCACCTGCCACGGCCCAGCCAAGGTGGCAAGAGTTGTAATATCCGGGTCATTGAGGCTGGCCGTGGCCGGGTGTTGCACCGCAGGGTCGCGAAAAACGATAAACATCGAACCGCATGGAGGGAATCTTAACGGCAATGTGGTGCAACCGCTGGCCTGGGTGTACGAATCGGCAAACCGGCGTGTTCCCGAAACGGGGTCCCATATCTCCGGCGCTTTGCCGGAAACCCTGAAGGTGCAGAACACTGCGGCCGAATTCGTGGAACGGTTGGCCACGAAATAAATATCCTCTCCTGGATTCCTCCGGTGAATGTATCCCAAGTCCAGCGGGGTCTCGCGGCCCGCACCGGGGCCTGGCACCAGATTGTCCCCACCCTGCATGCGGGGATCCTTGACCCAGATGCAATCCGGCGGCACTCCATCAGCCTGCAAAACTTCGCGCGCGGTTCGATTCGCAATCACCCGGCCTTTGCCGGTGTTTCCATCCCATAACTCATCCGCCAGTTTCTTCACGGCTGCGTCGGTGGACGCAAATTTTTCCAGCGTTTCACCCCGCCTTGGCTTGGGGCCTATCACTGTGGCGCCAGCCGCCACCAACGAACGGATTTTCTCCAGCACCGGCAGTGAAATCGCATCCCGATCCGGAAGCGCCAGCACGCGGTAGCTCATTCCATCCGGCAAAACAATCCTGCCGTCCCTCACCTGGGCACGCTGGATCAGAGCCTCGGCGGTAATGACATCGTAATCATAGCCGGGAAGCACATGGGCGGGATCGGAGGCCTTGAGCTGGGAAAAATTGGGTACTTGATCGCCGTAATAATAACAGGCGTCCGCCACAAACAAACCCTGCTGCAGCATGAACTGGCATCGGTTGATGTAGGCGAAGAAAGGCGCGGAATCATCCCACCAAGTCACCTTGGGGTTAAGATGAGTGCCGGCAAAATATTGCTGGCCGGGTATGCCGGTTGAATCCGGCGAGCAGACAAAGGCATGCCAGACCAGCCGGTTCATGCCTTCGCACAAGGCTTGGTCAAAGGATGGCTTCAAATTATTCCAAAGGCGCTCCTGCCAGTTCGGGCCAATGGTGGTGAAACCCTCGTCCTGAGTGATGCGGTGACCATAGGTGTGCGCGGCGCTCGCTGGTTGCTTCACAAAAAAGCGGTTGGAATCGCCAATGCGATGGGTCCAGGACCATGCCCAGAACTCGCTCATCGGCACGTCGTCCCAGCCGAGGCAACGTTGCGCATCTATGGGAACGGAATGCGGACCGCCGGACTCGGGATGAATTTCCAGCCCGTGCCTGTGGGCATTGTCCCGGAAAAGCCGGTAATGATCATCAATGGCCAGGTCGCCAAGGGTCTGGCGGTAATCAAAGAGAAACCGATCGCTCTGATCACGCGAATTCACTATCCGTCCAGCCAGCACCGGCAGCCATGGAACCAGGTCATAGCCATGGCGCTTCCTGAATTCCGCCGGCAGCGCAGGCGTCCAATTGGCCAGCTCGATTTCCCAACTGTCCGTGTGCAGGTATTTCAGGGTGTTTCCAGACAGCGGCCCGGCATCACCAATCAATGGCTCGACCACTTTGTCCCAGTATTTTTGAAAAGCCGTGGCGCTGTAAACATCCAGGGCAAATCCGCCCCAGTCATCACTGCTGGTGGAAACATAGGCGTGATCCCCCACAGTGCGGCCAAACCGGAGCACCTGCCATTCGCCATCCGGCGCGTTCCACTGAAGGACGCCTTGCGCATCCATTTTTCCGGTCAAATCCACCACCTCCGCCGCATCCGCATCCTGCTCGCCGGGAGTGGCTGGATACTCGGCAAATAACGGGCTGGAGTCCGGCGCGGAAAAGGGTGTGAGGGATTGTTGCAGCGCCTTTTGCCTCCAGTTCTTCAGCGGCTTATGGGAAAGACCCATTTTTATGCGATACGCAACCACAGCCGTGTCACGGTAAAACCCCTCCCGGGTCTCGGGGACGGGCAGGCGCAGGGTGACATTCGTGCCGCCGACACATTGCAACTCCGACCACACATACTTTTCAGCTGCATCCTCCCTGGAAACCATCGGGCCGCCAAGGTTCCATCCGCTCTGGATGTTCAGGCTCATCTCCAATCCCAGGCGGCTGGCCTCGCGCAGGGTGTGTTTGTAAAGTTCGCGCCATGCGGGTGACATGAACGTGGGCCCATGCGGCACCGGGGCATTGCCATCCTGGTCCGCCCCGCCAGCGTCTATGAGCACAGCCCCGCCGAAACCCTTGGCCTTCATTTCCTCCAGGTCCCGAGTGATGGAGGCTCGCGTGACATTGCCATTGAGCCACCACCAATAGGCACGAAGACGCGCTTCACGCGGTGGGTCATTCCATCCTGCGTCCAAGGCCATGGTGTTGCCGGCCTGCGCACGTCCGTCTGGCTGCCAAACAAGCCAACACAGAAAGCAAATGAAAAAAAGAAACCTGCTGCCACGACATCCCATCAAGCCTCCCGCACATTGGGTTGGCGGTGATTTTTTGTGCATCCCTCAAAGGTATTGCCGCCGGGCGATTTTTAAAGGGTAATTTCGCGGGAACGACAAGAAATGCCGGCAGCCGGCCCGGAGGGTCCTGCCCCGGACCGGCACCGCGAAAGCCAAATCCGCTGAGATCCGGTCTTAAAATTGGGAAGGGTGCTGCGTCCTGGGATTTTGGCCTTGGGCGAGGCGGAGATGTCGGCGCATCCCCGTGGCGGGCTTTAACGACGGCGACAACAAAGCCCAAGGGCAAAAGCACCGTCGCCCGGCTTGTCCCGCCATAGCCCAAAGGGCGACGGCGGAAGGTTTTCGCACCCAAGCCGGTCTGGCGTTGTTGCTCCCCGGTCGCATACCCGCGTGGGGTATGCTCCATCGTCGCTCCTAGCCATACCGACTTGGGCACGAAAACAGCATCCTTCCGAATTTTCAGAAAGGCTCTAAAACGAGAAGCGGCCAGCCCTCACTTTGAATCCAAGCTTTTCCATTTTGCGTACAGGGCCAGCCGGATCACAACAATCAAAATGATCAATTCCATGGCCCCGACGATCAGAACCCAGTTATCCGGCGGGGTGCTGGTTGGGGCAAGGGAGACCACCTGCACATCCTGTGGAGAACGGAGCAGGAGTCGGAATGATTTTGCCCTCCAATCCTTTCCTGCCTGCCAGTTGTTGCCTCGTTCGATGAGGCAGATGCCGGTCACGTTGACCTGGCTACCACTGGGCAGGTCCGAGAAGCGTCCGATGCTGGCATCAGCCGGCAGGTAGGCTTGAAAAACAAAATCCCCCGCTGACAGTAACAGGAATTGGTTCACCCCGCGATCCACTCGCTGCAGGACCTTCGCGGATAATTGCACCAGCTTGGAGTCATGGACACCAGTCAAAATCTCATTCAAGTCAACGACATCCGGTTTAGGCTCGGAATTGACGCCGGTTTTTCGGTATATCGCATCCTCGAGCACCGGGGAATATTCCCCTTTGGTCGGCCAGCCCACAATTTCGACCTGGTCCCCGGGCTTCACTTCATCGCGCAAGGTTGTCTGGCATTGCAAGCCCTGTGATCCATCCTGAATGAAAATAGCCCGGCCCGGCTCAAAATAGGTCACCGTTCCAGTCACCTTCACCCGATGGGAAGTCACGCCCTCGGGAGTGAACCTCAAAAGGCTGTCAATGGACTGAGCTGGCGCGCTGAAAGGATTAAACGGGGCGTTCTTGACCACCGTCAGGCCATCTGCATTGGGCACAAGCAGACGAACCCCAAACAACTGCCTTTGGCGGTTGAACAAGGTCGCACAAACCCCACGCACGCGCACCTTGGCGTCCAGCAGGTCATTGAGCTGGTTGGTGGGCACCTCCCTGGTCACCACGGTGAAACGCTCGCCATCGGCCACTATTTCGAGGTAATAATCGCCCGTGGGCTTCTCATAATTCACCGAGCGCACCATTCCGCTGATTTCCACAAACTGGCTGTCCTGGGACCCGCTTAGAAGCTCCTCCGCACTCACCGGCCTGGCTTCCGGAAGCGGTCCCTGGCCAGTCACTTGGATGGATGCGACCAGCACAACCGGCGCAAACTCGCCCGAACCCGTCACCCCGTCCACATCTATGATCTGCCCCGGGACCAGCGGGTTGGAATTTGTCACCTGCAAATAGATCCCCGCCGTGTCGTCCTGCACGAAACGTGAGAAGAGCCCGTCATCATAGAATGTCACAACCCCGTGGAGCTTCACCGGCAGATGCTTTTCAGCATCGTCGGCGGAAAGTCCGCGAACGGCAGCCGCAGTTGTCAATGTCGGCTCAACAGATTCGGCGTGAATCGCAGGCAAAACGCCCATTATCGCGATGCCTAAAACCAACATGCGGATGATTTTGATTTTTTTCATGGGATTCGAGTTTTGTTTGTTTGGATTATGCCGTGCCATTCGGCACCGGCGTTTTGTTTTCTGCGTGCAAAAATCCTGCGGCCGGCAGCCATGCGATACCTTTTGCTGTTTCTGCCATTCTCCGCCCAACTTCGGGCTTGGCAAGTTTTTTTTGTAATTTGGATTTTTAGAGCCTGTCTAAAAATTAGGAAGGGTGCTGCAACTGGGGATTTTGGCTTTGGGCGAGGCGGAACTGTCGGCGCATCCGGGGGTCTGCCATGATCAGCGCCCGTACCAGGCTCGCGTCTGGTTGCAGGCTTTGCAGACTGAGAGCATCACCGGAACCTCCACCAATACGCCCACCACGCATGCCAGGGCCGCTCCTGAACCTGGACCAAACAAGGTGATGGCCACCGCCACCGCCAGCTCGAAAAAGTTGCTCGCACCGATCAATGCCCCGGGGGCGGCAATATTGTGGGGCACCTTCAACCAGCGCATCAGCAAATAGGTGAGGCTGGAATTGAAATAAACCTGGATCAGTATGGGCACCGCCAGCAACAACACTGCCATCCATTTTTTTGTTAAATTATCCGCCTGAAAAGAGAAGATCAGGGCCAATGTCAGCAATAATGCCCCAATCATCACCGGATGAAACCCGGGCAGGAATTTTTTTTCAAACCATTCCTTCCCGCGCGTCCTCAGCAACGTGAACCGTGTGAGCCATCCCGCCGCCAGAGGCACCATAATGAAAACCATCACGCTCGTGACGAGCACCCTGGGCGGCACAACCACGTTGGCCACCCCGCACAAAAACATCACAATCGGCGCAAAGGCCGCCAGCATGATGAGGTCGTTCACCGCCACCTGCACCAGCGTGTAGGCCGGGTCCCCATCCGTGAGGTAGGACCATACAAAAACCATGGCCGTGCAGGGCGCCCCGGCAAGGATGATCAGGCCGGCTGTGTAGCTGCGGGCCGTTTCCACGTCCAACCACCGGATGAATACGTGCTGCATGAAAAACCAGGCGAGAAAAGCCATGCTGAAGGGCTTCACCAGCCAGTTCACGAACAAGGTCACCATCAATCCCTTGGGCCTCCTGGCAATGCCTCCAATCGAGCTGAAATCCACCTTGAGCATCATCGGGTAAATCATCAGCCAGAGCAGGATTCCAATGGGCACATTCACCTGCGACCCCTGTCCGAACTGCATTTTGCTGAGGGCGGACGTGACGCCCGGCAGCCATTTGCCAAAGGCAACACCCACAACCATGCACACCAACACCCACAGGGTGAGGTAACGTTCAAAAAAGGCGAGCCTCCTGGCTGGAGCATCGGGAGTGGACATGGTTCTATGATTTGGGTGGATTGCGGGTGAAGGATTTGTTGTGACCGGCACCGGCGCGTTCCTGCGGCGCCTATGGTTTCCATGCCTGCACTTCCAGGCTCGTGATGAAATCCGCAGGGCGCGTTCCAGGCGGAAGTTCTTTCGCGATTTTCAAATAAAGGGGATCGCCACCCTCCATCAGGGCATTCACATAACCAGGTTTGGGATTCAGCCGCAATCGGACCAATCCTGCCTGTCGTGCCATCCGTTCGGTTTCAGACACCAGCGCTGCTCCAGCCACGCATCCCAGCAAAGCCTCGTCCATTTGCAATACCCCGGCTGGCAAAGGCTGCAACAACGCCAGGTCGGACACTGCCACCCGGCCTCCTGGTTTGAGCACACGAAAAATCTCCCTCCACACCTGCGGCTTGTCCGTTGAAAGATTCAGGACACAATTGGACATCACCACGTCCACACTGTTGTCAGCCACTGGCAAATGTTCAATTTCCCCAAGCCGGAACTCAAGGTTGTCCAACCCGGTCCGCTCGCGGTACGACGCGACGTTTTGGCGCGCTTTCATCAACATTTCCGGTGTCATGTCCACCCCGATCACCCTGCCGCTGGAACCCACCTTGGGACCCGCAATGAACGCGTCAAACCCCGCCCCGCTGCCCAGGTCCAGCAACACCTCTCCCGGCTGCAGTCCGGCCAGCACGGAGGGATTCCCACAAGATAAACCGATGTTGGCGCCGTCAGGCAAAGCCGATAATTCCTCATCGGCATAGCCAATCCTCCGGGCAAGTTGGTTTGCATCCAGCGCTTTCATTCCGCTGCAGCAACTGGATTGACGCCGCTCACTGCCGCTTTGGGCAATCTGGCTGAACCCTTCGCGGATCGTGCGACGCACACTTTCGGAATCGGATTTCGTATTCATAAATTGGTATTATGATGCTGTTTTACCCGCCTTGGCCTGGTCTCGCCGCCCCGCAGCATAAGCTTCAAACACGCGTCCGATCTCATCCCGCACCCGGCGAAACACCGCCAGTTTTTCACTATCCGATCCCGTCGCGTGCGCCGGATCATCAAATCCCCAATGATACCGGTTCACCTGCCCCGGATAAGTGGGACACGCCTGATCCGCATTGCCGCAGACAGTAATGACCGTCTCCACTCGCTGGTTCAAAAACCCATTCATGTGCTTGGAGCGATGACCCGAGATGTCAATTCCAACCTCTCTCATGACCTCAATGGCCAGGGGATGCACATAACCAGAAGGATTGGATCCCGCGCTTTGCACGTCAGCAAGGTCTCCCAAGGCCCTCCTCAAGAGGCCCTCAGCCAGGTGACTGCGACAGGAGTTGCCGGTGCATAAAATGAGTATTGTGGGTTTCATTTGCGACATTGTCGTTTGCATAGTTCGCTGGCGTCCTGCTTTAGCACGATCTTGAGTTGCGCGGCGTCGGCAATGACCTGCGGATCTCTTTTTACACACGCACACACCCAATCCATGGCCCCGGCGGCCTCTTTCGGCCCGTCCCCTTCCGCCAGGCGGTAGTAAATCCAGCGCCCTTTCTTGCGCGAAACCACCATTTCCGCCCCATACAAAATGGCCAAATGACTGGAAATGGTGGACGGGCTCAACCCCAGAAGCTCGGTGATCTGGCACACGCACAATTCCCCGCCCCGCAGGGCCATGAGAATGCGCACGCGGTTTTCATCCGCCAGAGCCTTGGTGATTCTCATGAGCGCGCGCATATTATTTTTATATTTCGTTATACATCGAAATATTAAATCCACGACGATCTTTTGTCAAGTCATGGGAAGCGAATTTCCTGGTGAAAAAATGCCTGCTGAAAACCGTCTTTCTGTTCGGAATCCGAAATGCGAAATGGAAAGGGTCACGATGCGGCAGGATGCTGGATCGGAAACTCTTTGGAATAATCAAAACCATACCCGAAAGCGGTCTGGTAAGATTTTTCCACAGAGCCTGTCTTAAAATTCGGAAGGATGCTGTTTTCGTGCCCAAGCCGGTATGGCGAGGCGCGACGATGGAGCATACCCCACGCGGGTCTGCGACCGACGAGCAACAACGCCAGACCGGCTTGGGCGCGAAAACCTTCCGCCGTCGCCCTTTGGGCTATGGCGGGACAAGCCGGGCGACGGCGCTTTTGCCCTTGGGCTTTGTTGTCGTCGTCGTTACAGCACGCCACGGGGATGCGCCGCCAGTTCCGCCTCGCCCAAGGCCAAAACCCCCAATCGCAGCCCCTTCCCAATTTTCAGACAGGCTCATAGAGTTTGCGCCCAGCAGATTGGGGTAGATTGGCCTTTTGAATTTCGTTTTTCGGGTTGAATCCAATCGGCTGCTTCCGGGGTTGACCCCGCCCGGGATGGCAATGGATTCGCGAGAAAACCCGCGAATCCATTCCATGCGAAGTGGTGCCCCGGTCCGGACTCGAACCGGAAACCAATTGATTAAGAGTCAACTGCTCTACCAATTGAGCTACCGAGGCAAAATGCTTGAAACAAACAATTTACAGCATGCTTGGGTAAGACCCCGCCTTGTGCCAAACTGTCACCAGATGCCAAATTGCGTTTGTTTCCAAAAGTCTAAAGCCCGCCGTACAACCCAGCGTTGAGGCATGATACGGCAATTTAAATACAGACGGCAAGCTCTATCATGAGGGGTTCGGGCGCCCCAAATAATCCCTCCGAACATACGGGAACTCCGCTCTTGGAGACGCTTGTTTTGGCGCAGGATTCTGCTAGTTTGCTGCGGCATGGAAACCGATGGCATGGCCGCATCAGGCCCGTTGCTCAGCCAGGCCAACCGACGCATTTTCGGGTTGGCTTTGATGGTCTTTGCCCTGGATCAAATCACCAAATGGCTGATTCTCTCCTCCTCCATCCCGCTGGGGGATGAACGGGTGGTGATTCCAGGTTTTTTCAACCTGGCTTTCCGAGTCAACACCGGCGCCGCATGGAGCCTGTTCACCGGCAACAACAGCCTCCTGGCCATCGTGGCCGTTCTGGCCCTGGCCGCCCTGTATTATTCGCGGCATCATTTCAGCACGCACAGGATCCGGGGCCAGATTGCCTTTGGCCTGATTTTTGGCGGCATTTTTGGCAACCTGGCGGACCGCTTGAACCCACACCGGCATGCGGTGGTGGATTTTTTGCATTTCTACATGATGCGCCGCGGCAGTGACGTGCCTTGGGATTTTCCGGCTTTCAACCTGGCGGATTCCGCCATCTGCACCGGGGTGGCGCTGATTTTTTTGATCACCTGGACCCAGGAAACCCCGCCCAAACCGGCCACGCGATGAATGCGGGGAAGCCAAAGGACGGCCAACCGGAGCGGCTGATCGTGGAATCTTCGCAGCCAGGAACAAGGCTGGACGCTTTTCTGAGGGAACGTTTCCCGGACATTTCCCGGGGTGGCTGGCGCCGCCTGATTGATGAAGGCAAAGTGCTGGTCAATCATCAAGCCACCAAACCCACGCATCATCCCAGGGCTGGCGAGGTCATTGAAATTCACCCTGCCGAGGCGCGCCCGGTTGATATCGGCCCGGAAAACATTCCACTGGAAATCCTGCACGAGGATGATTGGCTGCTGGTATTGAACAAGGCGGCCGGCCAGGTGGTGCATCCGGCCGCGGGCCATGCCGGGGGCACCCTGGTGAATGCGCTGTTGCATCATTGCGCCGGTTCCCTGAGCGGGATTGGCGGGCTGGCCAGGCCAGGCATCGTCCACCGGCTGGACAAGGAAACCACCGGCTGCCTGGTGGTGGCCAAGAATGACGCCGCACACCTGGCTCTCTCCGCCCAGTTTGCGGCTCGCGAGGTGCAGAAATCGTACCTGGCCATTGTTTGCGGCCAACCCAAAATGGTGTCGGGGGAAATCCAGGCGGCCATAGGACGTCATCCCACCGACAGGAAACGGATGGCGGCCAACACACCGGGCCGGAGCCGCGCCGCCCACACCTCCTACCGCATGATGGAGGTCCTCAACCATGCGTCCCTCATGGAAGCGCGCATCCACACCGGACGCACCCACCAAGTGCGGGTGCATTTCCAATTCCTGGGCCATCCCCTGCTGGGCGATTCTGTTTACGGCGCGCGCCTCAACCGGCAGTTCACCGAACAAACCGGCCTGACCCCGCCGCGCGTGATGCTGCATGCGGCGTCGCTGGGTTTTATTCATCCCCAGAGCGGCAAACCGGCGCGCTTTGAGGCCCCGTTGCCGCCTGATTTCCTTTCCATGCTGAAAAAGCTTCGCACACGGTGACGCGCCCGCCCAGTCCCCCATGAAACCGCCGCCCACTGCGCCCTCAAACGCCGCTTTTCTGCGCGAGAAAATGGCCGGCACACCAGCAGTGGAAAATTTTCTCCACCGGATGGAATCGAGCGGATCATTGCTGTTCAAGGGCGTTTCCGCGCGGGCATTTCCCCTGCTGGCCGCCCTTTGCCGCATCAGGTTTCCCGAACGCTCCGTGCTGGTGGCCACCCGAAACCTGAAAGAACAGGAGGAAACCCGGCAGGACCTTGAAACCTGGCTGGGGCAGCCCCCTTGTTTTCATCCGGCTTGGGAAGGGCTTCCACACGAGACGCGGCTGCCCCACCCGGACGTGATCAGCGACCGGCTGGAAACCCTGGTGACACTGGCCAGGGGCCCGGCCATGGTGGTGACCACGGCTGAGGCCCTGACCCAGCTCACGTTCAATCCCCGGGAATTGCAGAATCGCACCCTCATCCTCAAGCGGGGCTCTTCCTTGCCGCCACTGAACCTTTTGTCCCAACTGGAAGCGCAGGGCTATGAACCTGTGGCCCAAGTGACTCAAAAAGGTGAAATGTCCATGCGCGGAGGCATCGTGGACGTGTTTCCCATGACCAGCCCATGGCCGGCGCGCTTGGAATTCTTTGGCGACGAATTGGATTCACTCCGCACTTTCGATCCCGCCACCCAGATATCCAGGGAAGCCATTGAGAGCATCATCCTGCCGCCCGCAGGCGAATGGGGTCTTCTCAAGGCAGAGCATGTTTCTGAAAAAAAGGCTCCGGCACAGCCCGGTCCGGCATCGCTCCTGGATCATCTGGGCAGGAATCCCATCGTGATCTTGTGTCATCCCGCGGATTTGGCGGAAGCCTGCGCGGCGCAGGAGGATCAAATTCCAGCCGGGCATCCCCTGCACCGGTCCTGGTCCGCAATACAGGCCGATCTTTCCGTAAGGGGCATGACCACCGTGGGATTGGATGAAAGCGAAACGTCCGTCCCACTGCCCGGCGCGGAAGGGGAACCTGCGTGGAGCGATGGAAAAAGTGAAAGCGCGTGTGAACTGTCCATAAGCGGCCTGGACGCATGGCAGTCGGCGGCGGCAAAACCCATGGAACCGCAATTGGCGGATGCGCGGCGAACGGAATTTTTCAGCCAGTTGCACCGCTGGCTGCGCCAGGATTACCGGGTGGACCTTTTCTGCAACAACGACGGCGAACGACAGCGGTTTGAGGAAATCTGGACTGAACTTTACCCCGGGGAAACCCCGCGCCCGGACATCCGGATTGGCACATTGACCCGTGGATTTGCCTGGGAAGCCGCGCACTGGGTGGTGGTGACCGATGCCGAGGTTTTTGGCAGGTACAAGATACAAAGGCCGCGCCGGTTGAAATCGCCGCATGCGCTGGCCACGCGTTCGGCGCTGGACATAGATTTCACGGACTGGGAAGAGGGGGACCTGGTGGTACACGTCCAGCATGGCATAGGACGTTACAAGGGCCTGGAAACGATTCCACTCAGTTCGTCAAAGACCGCCGCGCCATCGGAATGCCTGGTGATTGAATATGCGCCGGGAGAGGCCGGTGGGGAGCCGCCCAAGTTATTCGTGCCGGTGAGCGAGGCTCATTTGGTGGGCAAATACGTGGGGGCGGGCCGGGCCAATCCGCCGCTGCACACCTTGGGCGGCACAAGGTGGGCCAAGGCGCGGGAACAGACAGAAAAGGCGGTCCGGGACGTGGCTGCGGAATTATTGCGCATCCAGGCGGTCCGGGAAACGCAGGTGGGCCAGGCCTGCCGGCCGGACACGGCGTGGCAAAGGGAATTTGAGAGCGCCTTTCTTTACGAGGAAACCCCGGATCAACTCACGGCCATCATGGAAACCAAAGCCGACCTGGAGCGTGCCAAGCCAATGGACCGGCTCATTTGCGGGGACGTGGGTTTTGGCAAAACGGAGGTGGCCATCCGCGCGGCCTTCAAGGTTGTCATGGATGGCCGGCAGGCGGCCATCCTTGTGCCCACCACCGTGCTGGCCCAGCAGCATTTCAACCATTTTCGCGAGCGCATGGCGGACTATCCGGTGCGCATTGAATTGATGTCCCGGTTCAGGACTCCGCGCGAGCAGCGCCAGGTTCTGGCGGGGCTGGCGCAGGGCACGGTGGATATCCTGATTGGCACCCACCGGATCGTTCAAGATGACGTGGCCTTCAAGAACCTCGGCCTGGTGGTGATAGACGAGGAGCAGCGTTTTGGCGTGCTGCACAAGGAAAAATTCAAGCAGTTGCGCACCCTGGTGGATGTTCTCACCCTCAGCGCCACTCCCATTCCCCGCACCCTGTACCTGGCGCTCACCGGCGCCCGGGACATGAGCACCATCCAGACGCCACCGCACGACCGCCTGCCCGTGGAGACCGTGGCTGCGGCGTATGATGAACGCCTCATCCGCGATGCCATCCAAAGGGAACTCAACCGGGGCGGCCAGGTGTTTTTTCTGCACAACCGCGTGTCCACCATTGAAACCATGCGCCTGAAGTTGCAGGAGCTGGTCCCCTCCGCGCGCCTGGTGGTGGGCCATGGCCAGATGGACAGCCATGAACTGGAGGAGGTGATGACCCGGTTTGTCAACGGCCAGGCCGATGTTCTCCTCTCCACCACCATCATTGAAAGCGGCTTGGACATCCCCAATGCCAACACAATCATCATTGACCGGGCGGACCGTTTTGGTTTGAGCGAGCTTTACCAACTGCGCGGACGCGTGGGCCGTTACAAGCACCAGGCGTATGCCTACCTGCTGCTGCCGCGCCATGCGCGGCTGCTCTCGGACGTGCGCAAGCGCATCTCCGCCATGAAACAGTACGCCAGCCTGGGCAGCGGCTTCAAAATCGCCATGCGCGACCTGGAAATCCGCGGAGCCGGCAACCTGCTGGGCGCCGAACAAAGCGGACACATCACCGCCGTGGGCTTTGAACTTTACTGCCAGTTGCTCAAGCAAAGCGTCGCCACCCTGAAGGGTGAAAAAATCACGCCGCGCCTGGATGTGCGGGTGAACCTGGATTTCATCGAAACGACCGGGGAAATCACCGCAGACCGCAGCCCCCGCTCCAGCGCGGGATTGCCCCACGACTACATCCGTGAGCCCCGGCAACGCATTGAAATCTACCGCAAACTCGCCCAGGCTGCCGATAAAAACCTCCTGGACTCGCTTCAAAAGGAATTAAGGGATCGTTTCGGACCCTTTCCTGCCGCCGTGGAACTGCTGCTCGCCATCGCGGAGCTCAAACTCCTCGCCGCAGCGCGCAGCATTTCCCAAATTGAAGTGGCCGAAGACAAAGTCCGGCTCCTGCGCTCCGGTGAATTTATCACCGTAGGCGGAAAATTTCCGCGTTTGACCCGCCGCGAACCCAAGGCGCGGTTGAAGGAAATTCGGCGGCTGCTACTGGCGGTTTAATCCGGAAAGCGAAATGGAAGAGGTCAAGATGCGGCAAGATGCTGGAACGGAAACTCCTTGGAAAAATCGAAACCATACACGAAGCGGTCTGGTAAGATTTTTCCAAAGAGTTTGCGCCCGGTAGATTGGGGCAGATTGGCCTTTTGAATTTCGTTTTCCGGGTTGAAAATCCATCTCCAGCCCACCGTTTTACTGCCTCTCCGCCAATTACTAATCAGTCAGCGGCATAGGCTACTGTTTTCGCGCCGAAGAAGGATCGGACTAATGGCTGGTTGTTTTGAATTCTGACCAAGTCCTCTTCCACCCGCTGACGTAAAGATTCGTTCTGCTTCAACGGTTTCTTGGATACCCCGTTGGTTTTCATGTGGCTCCAGACAAATTCGTCGGGATTCAGGTC
>JAKAFL010000095.1 GCA_021817945.1 bacterium
TTTTCAAACCTGCGCCTTCGCCAAAGCCTCGCCCAAGTCCAAAAATCCTCGTCGCCCAACGCCACATCTTTTCTGTCAATGCTCAGACCCTCTCCCCGCGCTCCGCTAGCGGGGCGAGGAAACCAGATGCCCTGGGTTGTCGAACGCTCCTGAAAAATAGCCTTCCCCTTTGACGCTCGAAATGATTTAAAACCCCATTGAACCCACCGCCGCTTCTCTCCCTCTCCGCCAATGAAATTGGGGGAGAGGGCTGGGGAGAGGTGGCGCTGAGCTTTATCAAACCTGCGATTCGCTTGAGCCATGCAACGAATCTTTGATGAACGTTCGCGTGACTGCTATTGCGATCTCCCCTCTCCTTTGAGCATTTCCATCAAACATGTGGCGCTGTGCTTAGTATGTATACCGGGACGGTCTTTTTGGCCTTGGGCTTCGTTTCGGCTCAGTTACAGGGTTTTTCAAACCTGCGCCTTCGCCAATGCCTCGCCCAAGTCCAAAAATCCTCGTCGCCCAACGCCACATCTTTTCTGTCAATGGCCTAATGCGCGGCAACTGCCCTCGGCACCGCCTTGTTCAACCCGGCCTCGTTGCCGACCAGCCAGAGGGTCAACAACCCCGCCAACGCCATGCTGCCACCGCCCAGCACCAGCGCATTCATGGGATTGTTATTCAAAAAATGTTTCAGCACGAACCCCAGGAGGGCCGATTGCATGATTTGAGGGAAAACGATGAACAGGTTGAACAGGCCCATCATGACCCCCACCCTGCCGGGGGGCAATGCGGGTGCCAGCAGGGCGTAGGGCATGGATAAAATGCTGGACCATGCCACACCCACGGCGACCATTGAAAACAGTAATTGATAAGGCTGGCTGGACATCGGCGTCAACGCCAACCCCGCAGCTCCGGCCATCAGGCAGACCGCATGAACCACGCGCGGTCCCGCCACCCGCGTGATGCGAAGCAGAACGAAGCAAAAGCCAAAACACACCAAATTATAGATGGCAAAACAAAAGCCGGACCATGAACCTGCCGCCTCCATGGCCACCGTTCCTGGCGCGGCGTGATACACACCGCGGGCAATGGCCGGTGGAAAATAGACCCACAGCGCAAACATGCCTATCCAGGTGAAAAACTGGACCAGCCCCAATTCCCACATGCGCCGTGGCAGCCGGGTGAAGAGAGGTATGATTTCACCCAGGCCCAATGTCCAATCAAAACCCTGGCGACGCATCTGCGTCACATCACCGGGTTCCGGCGGGTATTCGCGGGTGCGTAACACCGTCCATAAAACCGCGGTGAGATAAGCCCCTGCCCCGATGTAAAAAGACAGGCGCACCGAGGCGGGAATGTGGCCGGCCCCGGCGCCCTCTGATTTCACGCCAAACCAATGGATCATCATCCAGGGCAGTGCTGAAGCCACGCTGCCTCCCAACCCGATGAACAAGGATTGAATGGCAAACCCCTGCGCGCTTTGATGATCGGGCAAGTTATCCGCCACCAACGCCCGAAAGGGCTGCATACTGGCATTGATGGTGCCATCCAGGACCCACAAAAGCCCTGCGGCCACCCAAACGGATGGCGCATTGGGCATCCACACCAAGGCCGCGCTGGCCAGCAATGCCCCACCCAGGATAAAGGGCCGCCTCCGTCCCAGCGGGGTCCACAGCCGGTCGCTGGCCTGGCCTATCAATGGCTGGATGATCACTCCAGTCAGCGGCGCAGCCAGCCAGAGCATGGGCAGCGTTGCGGGATCGGCCCCCAAATATCCATAGATCGAACTCATGTTGGCCATTTGAAGCCCCCAGCCGAATTGGATTCCCAAAAAACCAAAGCTCATGTTCCAGATTTGCCAGAATGAAAGGTCGGGTTTTTGCATGCAGGATGGGTGAATATTGACGCGCATTGTGCCCCGTTTCAAGCAATCCCGCCACCGCACAAGCATGCGGGACGGCGCATCAGAAAACCCGGGTCCTTCCTTGGCGATGCCGTTCATGACTTTGTTTTTTCGCGTTTTGCAGGCTGGAAAAGGCTTGCGCCTGCCCTATAATAAACGCATGCACTATCGTTCCCTGGGCCGGACAGGCTGGAAAATTTCTGAAGTCAGTTTTGGTGCCTGGGCCATAGGCGGGTCCTGGGGCCGGGTGGATGACGCAGAATCCATGGCAGCGCTCCATGCCGCCCTGGATGGAGGCGTGAATTTTTTTGACACCGCCGATGTTTACGGGGATGGCCGCAGCGAACGCCTTCTGGCGCGGCTGCGCCGGGAACGGCGCGAAACCTTTTATGTTGCCACCAAGGCTGGCCGGCGATTGCCCGCCCAGGTTCCCGATGGCTACAACCGCCGCAACCTTCACGCCTGGGTCAACCGCAGCCTGCGCAACCTCAAGACCGATTGCATAGACCTGCTGCAACTGCACTGCCCTCCCACCGAGGTGTACTATCAGCCCGAGGTTTTTGAAATCCTCGATGGCCTGGTGCGTGATGGCAAGCTCCGTCATTACGGGGTAAGCGTGGAAAAGGTGGAGCAGGCCCTGAAAGCAATCGAGTTCCCCGGCGTGCAATCCGTCCAGATCATTTTCAACGCCTTTCGCCAGCGCCCCGCCGAATTATTTTTCCCGGAGGCTCTTCGCCGCCGGGTTGGCATTCTGGCCCGTGTTCCGCTGGCCTCGGGATTGTTGTCCGGGCGCATCACCCGCCAGAGCCGTTTTGCGGCGGATGACCATCGCCGGTTTAATCGTTTTGGCCAGGAGTTTGACCGCGGCGAAACCTTCTCCGGGGTTCCTTTCGAGGCAGGATTGGACGCCGTCGGGCGCCTGGCCAGGCTGGTGCCCAAGAACTTCACCATGACCCAATTCGCACTGCGCTGGATCCTGGAGCATCCTGCGGTGACCTGCGCCATTCCTGGAGCAAAAAAACCTGCCCAAGTGCGCGAAAACATCGCCGCCTCGGACCTGCCCCCACTATCCAAGGCGTCCATGCGCAAGGCCGGGGATATTTACAGCCAATTCATCAAGCCGCTGGTCCACCATTATTGGTAAGAGTCTTGGGTGTGATCGCCCATTTCAGGAGCGCCGTAGGTGCGGAATATTTGTAGAATAACAGGTTAAAGAATTTTTTAGCTCCAATAGGAGCGGCATAGGCAGGACCTTGGAAGACGGACATTCACGTAATCGTCCTTGGTTGGCGGGGGTTTATGCCGCCCCTACGGTGCTTGGAATGATTTTTTGGGTTTGTTTTCTACAAATATGTCGCCCCTCTGGAGCTTTGGGGCAAAACGTCCGTCCCGAGAGATCAGAGCCACCCCTCCCCGGCCCTCCCCCCCAATTTCATTGGCGGAGAGGGAGAGAGGAGACGATGGGTTCAATGGCGGTTTTAAATCATTTCACGCGCCAAAGTTGTTCTGCTTTTTCAAACGCATGAACCAACCCAACGCCTCTGGTCTCCTCGCCCCGCAAACGAAGTGTGGGGAGAGGATTAAGGAGAGGGGAGATCGCATTAGCAGTCACGCGAACGTTCATCAAACATTCGTTCCATGACTCAAGCGAATCGAAGGTTTGATAAAGCTCAGCGCCACCCCTCCCCGGCCCTCCCCACCAATTTCATTGGCGGAGAGGGAGAGAGGAGACGATGGGTTCAATGGCGGTTTTAAATCATTTCACGCGCCAAAGTTGTTCTGCTTTTTCAAACGCATGAACCAACCCAACGCCTCTGGTTTCCTCGCCCCACAAACGAAGTGTGGGGAGAGGATTAAGGAGAGGGGAGATCGCAATAGCAGTCACGCGAACATTCATCAAACATTCGTTCCATTACTCAAGCGAATCGAAGGTTTGATAAAGCTCAGCGCCACCCCTCCCCGGCCCTCCCCCGCAATTTCATTGGCGGAGAGGGAGAGAAGAGGCGGTGGGTGTGCGAGGGTCATAGGCTATTTCGAGTCTTGAGTGTGATCACCAATTTCAAGGGCTGGAAACAACCCAACGCCTCTGGTCTCCTCGCCCCGCAAACGAAGTGTGGGGAGAGGATTAAGGAGAGGGGAAATCGCAATAGCAGTCACGCGAAAGTTCATCAAAGATTCGTTCCATGACTCAAGCGAATCGAAGGTATGATAAAGCTCAGCGCCACCCCTCCCCGGCCCTCCCCCCCAATTTCATTGGCGGAGAGGGAGAGAAGAGGCGGTGGGTGTGCGAGGGTCATAGGCTATTTCAAGTCT
>JAKAFL010000010.1 GCA_021817945.1 bacterium
GGTGGCACTGATCTTTCGGAAACGGGCAATTTGGCCCCAGCCTCAGAGGGGCGACCTATTTGTAGAAATCCAATCTCCAAAAATCATTCCGCGCACCGTTGGGGCGGCACACCAAAAGGCATCCAACCCATGCAAAATTGCAGGGAATATCCACCCCTCGTTGGGCTTGCACATGCTCCACATGGTCAAACACAAACCCAAAACCGCCCCTTCGCTCTCCTTCCACCCAAATTTCACCAGCCTGAAAACTGAGGTGCGCCCCCTTCTGTGGTTCAGAAGGAACCATGCAGCAAAAACCACGGCGCCGCGTTATCCCGGTGGCTGAGACCTGCATCGCTTTCGCAAACCCGTAACTGGGGTAACCGACTCATCCTGCTTTAGTTAATGACAAGGTGAATTTTAGCTGCATCACAACTTTTTGTCACCGGATTGTCACCAAAACGACAGACAAATGTAATAAAAATCGCTGACTTTGGATGGCGATTGGACTGGCAATGAACATTCCTCTCCATTCCATTTTTCGGAGAGAGTCTTGAGGGTTTTGGAAGGTCTGGTAGGCAAAACTTCCGGCCTGCGCTTTTTGCGAGGATTTGCGAGGAAGGGAGCAAACCGCGCGGGAAATCATGGAAAAGTTTTGGTTTTGAGGCTAATGAATCGAAATGCATTGAAAACCTGATACAACACATTGAATTGGAGTCTTTTGGGTCATTTTTAAAATGAATTAGCAAGCTTGACTTAGCTGCAAGGCGCGCATGCGCAGGCGGCTGAATTCCACGTTGCCACTGAATGAATTTGAACAATCCCTTTGACCGGAACAATGCTGGTGGGAGGCATGAGACCGGGAGCGCCGCTTTAGATGGTGAAGAGTCAGGCTCGCGGAGCCGATGCTTTTTATCCTCGGAGCGAATTTTGCGTTTTTTTTCCATCCTGCTTGTTTCGGTCGGCATTTTTTTTACTGCGGGGAAGAAGCTGGCGGCGGTGGAAATGGGGGCAGGAAACTCCTCGTATAGCGCGACCGACGTCACTTTCTCCATTGAAGAGAACCAGAGTGCAGCCCATTTCAAAGTGCTTGGTTTCCGGGTTGAAGGCAGTCCAATGATCTCGACCAACCTGGTTAAAAGTCTGCTGGCGAAATACACCGGCCCGGACATCACCGAGGATCAATTGGTGAAAGCCGCCTCAGACCTGCATTATGAGTATTGCAAGCTGGGATATCCATTCATGAGTGTGGCCTTGGCAAGGGATGGAATCACGAATGGAATTGTCACCTTAAACGTTTTCCAAACGGTGATTCCGCAAATCGTGGTTTCAGGCCAATGCTATTTGCGATTTGGGAACACCATTCCAGACATATCCACCAATCGGTGGGAAATAGCGCGGCTCCGATCCACGGAAATTCAAAAACCACCGACGAAGCCCGGATCCACATTTACGGTGAAAAGATACCTGGTGGTGGGTAACACCATCCTTGCCCCCCAAATCCTGGCGGAGGCCCTGACGAATGCAGACGGTGCTTATGGTACGAATGTCACATTTGAGGGCGTTGAAGGCGCGGTTGCCTGCATTCAACAAGCCTACCATGACCGGGGTTACGTGACTGTTTGGGCGAGGTTGCCACAGCAGACTATTTCCAATGCCACGGTTAAAATCGAGGTTGTGGAGAGCCAGGTCAAGGCGATCAAGGTGATTGGCAACCGTTATTTCAGCGACAAGAACGTTCTGGCAGCCATGCCTGGATTGCATACCAACATGGTTTTGAACGAGCCTGAATTTCAAGCCGAGTTGAACCGCGCGAATGCAAACCAGGACCGCCAAATTTACCCGCTCCTGAGCCCCGGGCCGGACCCAGGCACGACTGCCCTCATGCTCAGAGTCAAGGATCAACTGCCGGTTCATGGCATGGTGGAGCTCAACAACATGAACACACCGGGCACGCCTGACCTGCGGGTCAACTCGTCTGCCGTGGCCAATAATCTCTGGCAATTGGAGCAATCTCTGGGGATTCAGTATAGTTTTACCCCGGAAGGCTTTAAGACGGGGAACCAATGGGATTTTTATGACACCCCTCTGGTGGCCACCTATAGCGGCTATTACCGGATTCCACTTGGTTCACCGGAATCCTTGGATGACATTGTCGAGAGTGAGCCTGGAAACTTCGGATACAATGAGGCCACCCGGCAATTCCGCCTGCCCCCCCCCTCTGGGCTGGCTGAATTGAACCTGTTTGCCAGCCGCTCCTCCATTGACACAGGCATTGAAACCCTCATTAATCAGGATCTGCTTGATATTCCCGATGTCCGCCAAATCACCAGACAGGAAGTCCAGCAGGGATTGACGGTCAACCAAGACATTGGGTTCCTGATCAGCAAACCCCTGCCTCAAGTGAATGGCTTCAATTCCACCGTCTCGGGCGGTTTGGATTTCAAGACCTACCAGCAGCAAAATTTCAACACCAATATTTTCATTTTCAATGAATTTGTGAGAGGTCCCAACGGCAACCTCATCGAGCGAACAAGTCAGGATATCATTCAAACGCCGATTTCGGCACAGCGGGTGGCTTATCTGCCTCTAGCCCTCAATTTCAACGGAAGCATGAACAATTTTATGGGGGCTGCGACCTTGGGGCTGGCGTTGAGCGCCAACCTCTGGTATTCCAGCTCCACCCTTTATACGAGCCAGTACACCAATGCGCCGGCAAACCTGCACGGTTTGAACAGCCTGCAAAGCATCGCCGGATCATCCGAGTCCACCGGCCATTGGGTTGTTCTCCGGCCCAGCTTTTCACAGGATATTATGCTTTTCACCAACTGGCCGGAACGGATCCGTGCGGATGGGCAGTGGTCCAGCGAACCTCTGATCAGTAACGAACAGTTTGGCATTGGGGGCGAAAACAGCGTTCGGGGCTATCATGAAGGCGAAGTGTTTGGAGATACGGGCTGGCACGTGTCATTGGATCAAATGACTCCGACCCACACAGTTGGCCTGGTTGGTGGAGACACGCCTTTGACTTTGCGGGGGGTGGTTTACATGGACCTGGCAGATGCTTACTTGCTGGATCCTCACGGTGCGGCAGGCAGTACCGAGCTTTGGGGCACAGGTTTTGGATTTACTGCGGCGGTTGGTTCCCACTGGGAATCGCGGTTTCTGTTTTCCGTTCCCTTGATTAGCACTGCATTTACGCCCCGGGACCAACCCTATTTCAACTTTGGGCTGAAGGCACAATTTTAACCGTTCCCTCCGATGATTGTAACATTAACAGGCTTTGTTTCAGGTTCAAATAGGCGTATCTTTGCAACGCTTGCAGGGAACCATCCATGGGCTTTGCATGAGAGATAATAAAAACATCACCCAGATTGAAGGGTATTTGAAGGCTTTCCTCCTTCTGGGGAGTCTGAGTTCGCTGGTTTCCGCCCATGCAAACCCCACTGGAGGGGTGGTCACCCTCGGATCCGCCAGCATCAGTTCCTCCGGGTCGCACCTGGTCATCAATCAGACCTCTTCCAGCGCATTCATCAATTGGCAAAACTTTAACATTGGCGCGGGTGAGACCACTATTTTTAACCAGCCCTCGTCCAGTTCGGTCACATGGAATTATATCAATAACGCCAACGCCCCAAGCGCTTCCACCATCAATGGAATGCTCAATGCCAATGGGTATGTGATTTTGCAAAATCCGAATGGCTTCACGGTGGGCGGATCCGCAGTGATCAACGCGCACGGCTTGGTCATGACCACTGCGCCCACGCCAGGACTGGACCTTTCGGGTGGCGGCCCGTGGTCGTTTGATGCCCCGCCCCCCACCGCCAAAGTCATTAATTATGGGCGCATAAACATGGTTGATGGCGGTTCGGTTTACCTGATAGCCAGCGACATTGAAAATAATGGCACCATCTCGGCGCCTGATGGGAAAATCGGTCTCTACGCAGGACAAAAAGTTTTGGTTTCCATGAGCCCGGATGGACGGGGCTTGAGCGCCGAAGTGACGCTACCCAAAGGATCGGTGGACAATGAGGGAAACCTGATTGCTGACGCCGGAAGCATTGTGGCCCAGGCGGAATTTTTAAACCAAAATGGATTTGTCCAGGCGAATTCCGTCAAGAATGTCAACGGAACCATTCAATTGGTTGCCAGTGACAGCATGACCCTTGGAGCGAACTCGACCATTTCTGCCAAAGGTGACAGCTCAGGAGTGAGTTCGGGAGGTGCGGTGACAATTGAATCCTCGGGTGCCTTTTCAGATCAGGCGGGATCAAGTGTTGTTATCTCAGGTGGCGCGCAGGGAGGCAACGGAGGCCAGGTGGATATTTCCGCGCCACAGGTCAACTCATTGAATACGCTCATCAACGGGCAGGCTGCTTCCGGGTACATTGACGGAATATTCACCCTTGATCCCCAGAACATCCAGTTGGTTGGTTCCGGCGGAAATGGGACCTCTTCCGAGTATTCTTCGGGCACGGTTAATTCCTCCGACACCTCCAGCTTGTTGACCCTGAATGTGAATTCCTTTTCCAAGACCTTGTCACAAATAAATTTGCAGGCAAACAACAATATAGAAATCAGCACTCTGTGGAATCTGTCCAGTCAAAGCTCCCCGGCCAATCTTACATTGAATGCTGGCAATAACATCACGGTGGACAACGGCGCCGGCATCAATGGCGCTGCAAATTCCACAGGCAACAACAATTGGGCCGTCAATCTCTCCGCAGGTGGCTCGATCCTCCTGAATGGTTCTGGTTATTTGCAAACATACAATCAGGATCTCACCCTGAACGCCGTTAATTCGGTCACCGTCGGTTCTGGCGCCATTCGGACCATTGGCGGAGGAAACATTTTCGTGACCACGGTCAATGGAAGCGTCAATTCTGGGTCCAACCCCAACGGGTATAATTATCTTGCCACAGGAAACGGAACCGCCTCATTACCCTATTACACGCCGTTCCAATTGGCAGGCATCGCACTCCATCAAACGGTTAATTTCAGCGCTTCCAATATAGGAGGCATTTCCACGGCAGCGGGAGGAAACGTTGCCATCAATTCAGGTGCGGATGTGATCAGCTACCCCGCCACGACTGTGGCGGCGGGTGATCCGGGAATTGGAGCATTCGGGCCGGAAGCGGGCAATGTATCCATCACCGCCAAAGGCAGTGTCTATGGCAACTTTATTGAAGCCAATGGCAATGGCTCCATCACGGCAAATCAAAACATCGGCAACGGACCTTCCCCGGGCAACCCATCCGCATTGGAAGACGATGTGGCCCTAAGCCTTGTAAACGGTAGTTGGACGTTAAACGCGGGAGGAAGTATTTATCTCCAAGAGGTAAGAAACCCAAATGGGGTTTTCAACAACACAAGGACGCCCGGAAGATCCACGCCCTCTGCAGGAAATCACCTTTTTGATTACAGCCCGCAGGCATCCGTCACCTTGGACGCCGGGAATGCGGTTTACCTGACTGGTGTGGGTCTTCCCCGGCCTGATGGCGCGGTTCCCATGCTCCTGCCACCCACCCTGAATATAAATGCGGGTTCAGGAGGCGTTGTTTTGGAAACCCCCAATGCAGTGGATGGCAATGGCAACAGTTTATCCTTGTTCAGCTATGATATCACCCTTTTCCCGTCGCCGGATGGGAATCTTTCCATCAATACTACGGGTGGCGGCTGGTTGACCAGCGGAAACAGCGACGGCAGTCAAGCCACATTGTTGATGTCGGACAGCAGCTACCATCAGTGGTTTATCGCCAATTCAGGCGCCCAGCCATTCAGCGAAACAGACCATTCAAGCGTCCCGGCGGAAGCGGGAAATACAACCCCGGTCACAATTAATCTTGCGGGCAGCCAAAACGCAAATGGCACGCCGGTTGCCGCGAGCATGGATAACGTCATTTTGCAGACCGACAAAGCCACCAAGATCAGCGTGGCGGGCAACATGTTGGGAGTCACTTTTTTTGGGGAAAATTTAAATGCCAGCGATGTCACTTCCATCTCGGTTGGCGGAGAGATTTACAACGCAGGGTCCTTCAACTCTGTGACATTGGCGCAGGATTTCCCAACCTTGGGCTTTGGAACCCTTCCTCCGGGAGCCATCAACGACTTCAGCACCGTTTTAAATTTGGCTGTCAACCCATCCCTGCTGCCCACTTTTTCACTTTCCAGCGTGGCCCCTTCCCTGTTGGCTTCTTACCTTGTGAACGCTGCGGAATTTCCAGGTCTCACCGTTGGCGAGAGTCTGGCCTACGATCCCACCACCAAGACCTTGACGGCTGTTGGGCCGATATCATCCCAATTGTACACTGCCTTGTCTTCCCCAACGCTTACCCTGGTGCAATACGGGCCAAATGGATATCCCCAGTTGGACAGCTCCGGCCACTTCATTACCGTGACCATTCCCTGGGTGCCGGCCAACAGCGCCAATGCTGCTGAGATTGCCTATTTAAACGCGGCCAGCCAGTCGGCAACGCCGCTGGGAGCCAATGATGGAGCTTATGTGGTGGGCGGCATGGGCGCCTTTGATGTCAGTGCCAACTCCATCTCGCTGGGCAATTCCGCTGGCATCCTTTCCGTTGGGAGCGGCCACATCATTGGCCGTGACTATTCATTTCTCACGCCCTATATGACTTCCTCCGGTGCGAGCATTGATGTGACGGTGGCTCAAGACCAGACCACCACGGTGAATGGAGTAACGACGACCACCTCAAGCCTGAGCATGCCCAGTTCAACAATTGCCTCTTTTGCCGGAGGTGACGTTACCGTCACGAGCACTGGCGGCTCAATGGATTTGGGTTCCCAGAGCCTTTTGCCATTTCAATCTTCCATCATGGCCAACAACGGACAGATTGGCCTGGGCATCTACACCTCCGGTGGTGGCAACGTGGCCGTAACCTCCTTGGGGGCCATCAACATTGACAGTTCCCGTATTGCCTCGCTGGATGGCGGCAATGTGTATGTCACTTCCACCGCCGGGGATGTGAACGCGGGCAGTGGCGGCACCATTGCCATCCCCGTAAATTCCTTTTCATCCACGTTCGCTTTTCCCTACGAACCGGTGGAGTATGTTTACGCCAACGGAATTGTGGCAGACACGCTGGCGCCTGTAAATGGGGTGCCGGTTCCTGGCGCAGCCACCGTGCCAGGAAATATCTATGTGTCAACTCCTGATGGAAACATCTATGCCAACGTGGGGGGCATCCTGCAGGAATCCTTGAGCGGGCCGTTGCTTCCAGGACCAGCCATCTACCTTGTGGCTGGCACGCCGGGAAATTCGAGCAGCAGCGTGGGTAATATCGAATTAGGCAATTCTGGCGTGATTGGCGGCACCGTGAACGTCAATGCCACAGGCAAGGTGAGCGGGCTTTTAATTTCCTCGCAGAATGCCAACATCACCAGTCAGAGTGTTCAATCACTCACCGTGTTGTCCGGGGGCGCAGCCAATGTCAACTCCCAAGGTTCTGGAGGTGGAATCACAATCGTTGGCGCTCAGGGAGTCACCGCCAGTGGAGTGGGTAGCACCGCCACGGTCCTCGGCCAGAATGTGTCTGTCAACGGTGGCGCAACCACATCCACTTTGGGCAACACGGCCACAGCCACGGCCACCAGTTCAAGCGCAGCCCAGCAAACCACCAGCCAGGCTCAACAACAGGTTGCTGGCAACTTGGGTTCGAATTTTGACGACACCAAAAAGAAGAAAAAACCCGCATTAAGAAGGGTGAGCCGGGTTACAGTCATCCTGTCTGCCGCAGTTCCCCGATGATGTGGGCTTATTTTAAAAGACTGGAGTTCTGCACCGGGAAATGGGCCGGCCATGTTGCCATCAAAGGCTTTGAGTGAAGTTCAAAACCATGAATAACTTAGATAAATCTTGTCCCACTCATTCATGAAATCCAGGTGTGATTTGCTTTTTTCACCGGCCATTGTGCTGGTGTCCATGTTGTCTTCAGCCACCATGGCAACGTCCGCACAGACCAGCGGTTCCATTTCCAATGCCGTCCCAGTGCCTGCTTCCGGGGAGAATTCAAAGCAGGAATATGACCTGGGAATTAAATTGGATACCGGAAGTGGTGCTCCGAAAAACCCAGCCAAGGCCGTCCAATATTTGCTGGAATCAGCCGAACAAGGCTATGCCAAAGCCCAGACTGCGCTGGGGTCACATTACGCCAACGGATTGGGGGTGCCCCAGGATTATGCGACAGCTGTCGGGTGGTATCGCAAAGCCGCCGACCAGAGGGAGGCCCTGGCAGAATATTGTCTGGGTTGCGCTTATGCCTATGGCAAGGGAGTGTCCACCAACTTGGAGGAAGCGCTCAAATGGTGGCACAAATCTGCGGATCAGGGCCAGGTGCTTGCCCAGTATGCGCTGGGGCGGTTTTATTTTTATGGCCCCAACCCTGGCGAAACAAACGGAGTGAATTATATTGAATCAGCGAAATGGCTTCGCAAGGCGGCGGATAATGGTTCCGCAGGCGCAATGAATAATCTGGCTTTTTTGTGCGAGTACGGCTGGGGCGTGCATCAGGATTGGACCGAAGCTTGCAAATGGTTTCAAAAGGCGGCCGACATGGGAGATTCACTGGCGCAAGCCAACCTGGGGCAGATGTATGAATGCGGCACCGGGGTTGAGTTGGATAAGATCCAAGCCTATAAATGGTACTTGATTAGCGCTAGGAATGGAAACCCCCTGGGTCGGCATGCGGTTTGGGAATTTGACCAGCGCAGCACGCTCAATGAAATGCAAAAAAAACAGGCTCGGAAGATGGCAGATGATTTCTTTTTGCAGGCACAAAGCCACCGTCCACCGGAAAACTCAAACAGGTCCTGACAGATTTTCCCGTTCATTTGGGTGTGAATGAACAACACCCAGAAAACACATCTCCGGCTCCATCCATTTTCTCGTTCGTGCTGCTCAATAACCTTCCCCAAAAGTGCATCGAGTGGAGAAGTTGGAGGCAAGGATGGCACCCATCCTTTGTTTTGGCTTGTTGTGCAATGAAAAGGGCGGGCAGTTTCCTGCCCGCCCCGCGTGTTTAAACAATAGTCCTGAGGATATTAATTACCCATGACCCGATAGAACCTCTGACCACCGGTTGCGGTGGTATCCAAGTTGGTCACCATCGCTGAAGCAGCAACTTGGACAGCTCCCACCTGTGGGGAGCCGACATTGATCCAGGTCGGAGAACTCAAGCTGGTGGTGTATTGCAACTGGTAGGAGTGCGGAGCAACGGCGCCGCTGGACACAACAGTCACCGTTCCTGCATTGTAGCTAACCGATACGGTCTGTATCGGGGCCAGCGCAGCGGGGGCATTGACTGGTGAGAACGTCAGCTTTGCAACGCTGCCCGAGAGGTCCAAGGTGAAGTAACCTTCGTAGGTCCACGGTATCTTGACTTTGGTCGAGTCGTTGCTGACATACCAAAGATCCTCATAAAGAACGCTGCCTGTGGCGACCGCATTATCAGGATTAACTCCCGCAACCTCGACACTGTTCCCAGTGGTATCGGGTTCGACGTAGTTTTCCCAACCTTTTGAGGTATCCAGAAGTCCGTTTCCAGCCGTAGGCAGGGTTGTCATTCCGGCAGCAGCATCATACAGGTTCAAGATGTCACCCCTGTAAACGTCCGTCGGCGAGGCCGAGCCTGGCACGGATGGCGCTCCGCCTCCACCCATGCGTAGTTGCGTGGCGTAGAAATCGGGTGCCAAGAAGTTGTTGCTTCCGGCCACCACGCCGCCCAAAACGTCAGGGGCGGTGCCTTGCAGCGCTGCTGATGTAAAATCAGTGAGGCTGAAGTCTGAACTTAAATCAACCACAGCACTGCCGCCTATAATAGCGGAGGCAGGTCCCAGGTTGATGATGTAATCCGCAGAGCCTGAGCCAGCCTGGTTTTGGAAACCAAAATACAGGTCGTTGGAGACAAAGGCAAACTGGGCGAATACGGATGGCGAAGCCAGGATGGCTCCTCCAGCCAGTGTTATCATTGTAATCAATTTTTTCATATTATTTAATATTAACTCACTACCCTTTTGATGCGGTGGCCTTGAACCGCCTGTTGATTACTGGCCGGGTTGCGGGAACTCGGTATCGCTGTTCTTGTGGACGTTCATGAGGCCAAGCTGAATGGCCGGGTCATGACCGCCAGCAACAACGCCCATGCCCTGCACGGACAGGTATTTGGTGAAGGAGGAGAACAGCGTGTTGCCCACGAAAAGCGCGGTTCCGCTGATATTTTGCTTGCCAAGCAAGTGCTCACGACCCCACAGCCACCAAGTTCCATTTTCAATTGTTGCGTTGTTGGAGGGGACGCCGTCCACGGTGACCCAGCAATTTGTGGGCGCGCCACCAAAGTTGCCGGTGTTCAAGGCGTCAGAAGGGCTGATATAGCCCATGGCAAACCAGCCAATGCCGCCGTTATAGGGGTCGGCTTGCTGGCAGCTTCCTTCTGGGGTGACAATACCGAGGGCCTTGGCCACGTCGCCGCCACTTTCATAACCGTTGTTTCCTTCGTTGGTGAGGATGAGCGAATTCAAATGGGTGGGTTCTTCAATACCATAGCCGATGGAGTATTGCTGCACAGGATTATGAGTGCCGTAATGGCTGCCGCCCAAGGTGTTCATACGTGTTCCAGACCCCAGGTTGCGACCCACGCAATACACGGTGAAGTCATTGTCATTGGTGTTTCCACTGATGAAGCCGGCGGGCACTTCACCATTAGCCAGCAATGTTTGCAGTTGTGGAAGGGTGATGTTCGAGCAATGGATCCATTCATTGGAAGCGCCGGAGGGAATGCCTGAACCGGTATTTCCTTCTTGATTGTTGCGACTAATAGCAAAGGTAATGACGCCTTCAACGCCAAAATCCTTCAAGGCCGTCGGGGTGTTGGCCACATAAGGGGTCCAGGAAACCGCTTGGGATGTGTCAGCCTGGGCCAAGTCAGCCCCATGGCTGCTGGATTCCAAAAGATTGGCGGCAGGATTGCTTGCAATTGTGTTGTTGCCAGCCTGCAAAACCACATTGGTTACGTTGAGCCAGGTCGCGGGCGATCCAGCCAGCGGGATTGGGTTTCCACTGCGGTCTGTGTTCACAAGGGCGGTGTTGGCGGCCGAGGCAACGCCGGCTTCAGAACCGCTCCACACCACGTCAATATAAACGGCTTGACCGTTGATCGTGCCGTGGAAAACACCGTAGTTGGCACCGGCGGGATTGGAGTTTCCGTAGGTCACCGAGGTGATGGTTCCCGGGTCAAAAACACCGCCGGAATTGGTTCCAGCGTTGCTCAGAAGCGAGGACATCGCCGTACCGCGAAAAGCCGTTGAACCAGTGAGGTAAACGATTGGATCAGCGCTTGCTTGAGCCACCACGCCCAAGGCAAGCAAAGCGACTGCTATTTTATTGCTTATTTTCATACTAAGTGTTTTGAGGTTTTTATTATTTGTGTTGATGTTTTTCTTTTGTTTCAACCATTCATCATTCGATAAAAGGTTTATCGCCGTCACCTTAACAGGGCCATTGATTGAGCGCTTCTTGTTTTAGGACATGGCATTTCTATATTATGACCACGCCGACAACCATGCATCCTGCTGGCTTGCTTGATGTTGCAACCGCACTGGCCCAATTATTAAAAAATAAAAGCATTTCGACGCAAAAAAGTAACTTTAGCGAACATTTTTGTAACCAAACGGCTGCTTTTGAGCTTTCCATCGGCCGGGAAGCGAGGTTTTAATGCCTTGAATTACCCTGTGTCAAACATCCCTGCCCCTTGGGAGGCAAATATATTTAAGCGGCATCAATGCCAGCGCCAGCGCAGTGGGGCCATAAAACCGTGAAGCGCATTTCAGGCGTGGAAATGCCTGCATTGTCAATGAGTGTAACACATTTGTAACAATGGAGGTTGGGCAGGCGCGTTGACTAATTAATTGTGCTTTCTTAGGATACTTTCCCATATGTTTTGCCATTTGAGGAGTCTGTATCGGTTTTCCGCATCATTATTTTTCCTTGGCATTTTCTGCCTGGTTTTTCCGGGGTTTTGCCTGCAAGTTCATGCCGGGTTCAAGGCGTATGCATGGGGGGCAGGAACGACGATCAACTCTGCTTCCGTTAATGACTTTGGCCAAGCCATTATTCCCGCCAATTTAACCAATGCCGTGCAGTTGGCAGTCGGATGGAGGCATAGTGTGGCATTGAATGCGGACGGCACCTTGGAAGGCTGGGGTGACGACTCCCTTGGCCAGACCACTTTCAATCCCGGCAGCAATTGCATTGCGATTGCCTGCGGCGATTTTTTCACTTTAGCCTTGGAGACAAACGGCACCGTGGAAGCCGTGGGCGATGATTTTTATGGTCAAACGGATGTTCCAAGCGGGTTGAGCAATGTTGTGGCGGTGGCTTGTGGATTTTATCATGCTTTAGCTTTGAAGTCGGATGGCACGGTGGTGGCATGGGGAGCCAACTCGTCTGATGCAAACTTGGGCCAAACTTCTGTGCCTGTCGGTTTGTCCAATGTCGTGGCTATTGCCGCCGGTGGTTACCATAGCTTGGCGATGAAGTCCGATGGAACGATTATTGGTTGGGGTGATAATACCTACGGTGAGACCAATATCCCGCCCGGCCTGACCAACGTTGTGAGAATTGCTGCTGGGGGCTGGCATAATCTGGTTTTGAAGAGCGATGGCACATTGGTGGCATGGGGACAAAACAACTATGGTCAGACGAATATTCCCCCCTGGGTGACCAATGTTGAAGCCATTGCCTCTGGGCAACTACACAATCTGGCGGTTTTGAAAAATGGCACAGTGGCAGCTTGGGGGCTTGATACAGAAGGGGATACCAATGTTCCGGTAGGATTGACCAATGCAGTGCAAGTGGCTGCGGGAGACGTGGACAGCCTGGCATTGGCGGCACCACAGCCAGTGAAAATGCAAACCACATTGATTGATGCCGCATTCGGCACAAATCAATTCACCTTTTCTTTCCCGACGCGCAATGGAAGGGTCTATCAACCTCAGTTTAAGAATTCTCTCTCAGACCCCGCATGGCAATCATTACCACTTGTCGCTGGCACAGGCAAAATACTTGTCTTTACAGATCCAACCGATACCCCCATGCGCTATTACCGAGTGCGACAGTGGTAGGCATCGGTAAATGGTTGTGTCAACCCTGCCTGAAACGGGATTACGGCCAAAGCGGGTCGGACGGATCAATGCAGCGAGGGAAACAGGCAAGTCCATTTCTCCTCTCCAAAATAATGCTCTTTTTATTATTCTTCAGCTCAAAGACCAAGATTTTTCATCATGAGAGGGCCTGTGGACATTTTTGGCCAAAAAGCCCCGATATTTATCCTAAAAAAAGCCATGACCGGGGTTTTCTAATCTTTCCACAAACCATTCAGCCAATTAGTCACACAATTGTAACAATAAAGCCATGAATTCGTAGCCTTGAATTTACAGTATTGGCGGCCATGCGTAGAAGAGAAATCAACCCGGGAGCTGCCATCCGACCAGCCGTAGTATTTTTGGCCATGGCCTTGGGTGTCGGGCAGGCTCATTGCGCCGATGCCCCGGTATCCAACGCTCTGTTGTTGAATTTATTTGTTCAAAAAGGGTATGTCAGTCAGGCGGAAGCCGATGCGATCAAGGCAGAAGCGGAACAGCAACAAGCCCAGATGGAGCAATACAAGGCCACGGCGGATCAACTGAAAACAGAGACGGAACAGCTCAAGCAGCAATTGGCCACGCTCAAGTCTGAATCACAGCTTTACGAAACCAACGTGGATGACTTGGTGACGGCGTCCAAGTGGAAAATGTTGACGGGCACGAAATCCTTTCAATTGTACGGCGATGCGCGTGCCCGCTTCGAGGCCCGCACCGCTCAGGATTCCGCTGGAAATACAATCAACCTGGACCGGTATCGGTATGCGGTTCATTTTGGTTTTTTGGACAACATGGATAGCGGGGTGTATTACGGTTTGAGGATGGAATCCTCCTCCAACCCCAGGTCGCCTTTCATCACCATGGGCACTTACAGCTCCTCCGCGTATCAAGGCCCATTCGGAAAATCCAACGCCGCATTTGACATCGGGCGGGTTTATTTAGGATTCAAGCCGGCGGATTGGTTGGACGTGACGGTGGGCAAGATTCCCAACCCGCTTTATACAACCACCATGCTTTGGAGCCAGGCTATCAATCCTGAGGGAGCGTCTGAAAAACTTCGCTATACGGTTGGGGATGCGGATTTATTTGCCAACTTTGGCCAGTTTCTTTACGGAGACCTGAATCCAAACCAAGCCAATCCAGGATTGGGAATTAACGGGTTGGTCGGCCAAAACACGGCCGATGTCTTCATGTTTGCCTGGCAGGGAGGCATGAAGTATCACATTTCCGACAATATTTCCGCCAAAATTGGAGCGACGATTTATAATTATGCCGGGTTGCGTCGCAGCACCTTGAACTCGGGAACCGCCTACTCGCCCTATTTGGGGGATCCCTACGTGGGTGAGGGGGCCTATTATTGGGCCGGTGGTTTGGGTGTTGCCCCCGGCTACTCTGGATACGGCACGTCCAATTTCGCAGGTCAAGGTGGTTATGGAAGTCAAAACTACCCATTCAACCAAGTGGGTCTGGACAACCTGCTGGTTTTGGAAATTCCGTTTGAAGTCAATTTCAAGACCGGAAGATTTGCCGAGCGAATCTTTGGTGACGTGGCCTACAATCTCGAGGGGGCCCAGAGGGCTCAGGATGCTTCGTCTGCCTATAGTTATGTGTTGTCACAGGCGCCACCCAACCAGGCCCTCCCGCACTCCTTTCTGCCCCAAACTCAGGACGTGCATGCCTACCAGTTTGGTGTGGGCATTGGCAGCACGAATTTTGTGGCTGGTCCCATGCAAGGGGTTGTTTATGGCACCGCCAATGCAAGAAACGCCTGGGAACTCCGCACCTATTGGCAGCACATTGAACAATACTCCCTCGACCCCAACCTGCTGGACACGGATTTTTTCAACGGCTTGGAAAACATGGAAGGTTTTTATGTTGCCTTTGCCTATAATTATTCGCCCAACCTAAGCTTCACAATCCGCTACGGCAATGGGCACCGCATCAACAACTTGTTGGGCACCGGCGGAAGCAGCCAGGATATTCCTCAAATCAACCCCGTGAGCAATTTCAGCATCGTTCAGTTGGACATTGGCCTGATGTTTTGAAAGAAAGCCTGCTCGATTTCCTTTCAGAACCGTGGATCGGGAAAGGTTTGTTGAAAACGCACGGTCCAGCCGGTCCTGAAGCTTCTGGACTGGCTGGCTCGGCAGATTAAAGTGTCACCTTTCCCAAACCGCTCATGCTGCGGCCCGTCGCAATCGGTCCATTATGCCCGCCCATTCAGGCGTGTCAGGGGGTGTTTCCACGACAATGTTGCGGACGCCCCGGGCATCGCATTGGTGCCATTCTGAATAGAGGGCGCGAGCAAATGCCTCGGCATCATGAGGGATAACGCTTACCCCCGCCAATCCTGCCTCCAACGGAATGCAAGTGTGAGCAAGAATTTGGGTGGTGGAAGAATCCAAACCTGAGGTGAGCAATTTTTGCTGCAAGGATGATTCCCGCGTCCAGGACCAGAGATGCACTTTCGCCTTGGGTGAGTAATGACGGGTCAACTGGCCCGGGCTTTTGAGGATTGCGTTGTGCGCCTTTTCCATTTGGGGCACCTGGCCCAGAACGGAAGCCAGGGACCCGGCATGAATCATTCCCGGGCGCAAGATGGCGGGAGGGGAAACAGTCAGGTCCAGAACGGTGGATTCAATGCCCACCTGGGACTGCCCGCCATCCACGATCAATGGGATCAGGCCCTTTAAATGGGCGCAAACATGGTCGGCATTGGTGGGAGAAATCTGGTTGGAAAGATTGGCACTGGGTGCGGCCAGTGGAAAGCCACATTCGAGGATGACCGCCTGCATGAATGGATGCGAAGGCCATCGAACAGCCACAGTGTGACCTCCAGCCGTGACAATGCCTGGGATCTTGCCGGATTGAGGCAATACCATGGTGAGCGGTCCCGGCCAGAAAGCACGGGACAGTTTTTCCACCCAGGGGGGAAGTTGTGGCAGAAGCTCCTCCAGCATCGCATGGCTGGCTACATGAACAATGAGCGGGTTATGGGCGGGCCGGCCTTTGATTTGATAAATGCGGGCGACCGCAGCCGGGTCCAATGCATTGGCTGCGAGACCATAAACCGTTTCTGTGGGCAAAGCCACCACGGCTCCGGAGCGCAGCCAGTGAACCGCACGGACCACTGCCTCGCGAAACATCGCAGGTGTGTGTGTGGAAAGAATTTCCGTGTTCATTCTTTTCAAGAGACAACCCGGCACGAAAATCTGCAAGGCGGCAAGGAATGATAAAGTTTATCCCCTGACGACCGTTTACTCATACCGAAGAGCCTCGATGGGATCGAGTTGGGAGGCTTTCCAGGCTGGATAGAAGCCCGAGATGATGCCGATCAATGCACTGGAGGCAAAGGCGATGATGATCCAGAGATAGGGAGTATAGGCAGGAATGCCATAGAAATTAGACACGGTCATGGAGAAGGCGACCCCGCCGCCAATACCGATGGCTCCGCCGAATGCGCTGAGCGTGACGGCTTCAATGAGGAATTGCACCAGGATGTCTGCCGCTCTTGCGCCCACTGCCATGCGAATGCCGATTTCGCGGGTTCGTTCCGTCACGCTCACAAGCATGATGTTCATGATGCCAATGCCGCCCACAACAAGCGAAACTGCCGCAACCCCCGCGATCAACAAGCTCATGGTACGCGATGTTTTGGTAACCATATCCATCAATTCCAATTGATTTCGCACGGTGAAATCAGGATCAGTGGTGTGGTGGCGGTCCAGGAGGAGTTCATTGATTTCGTCCTGGACATCGTTGATGGTGTCCGAGCTGGAAGCCTCCACAAGGATATCATTCACAAAACGCCGAGTGGTGATTCGGTGCATATGGCTGGAATAGGGCACCACCACCGTGTCATCCTGATCCTGCCCGAAAAGATTGAAACCCTTTGGGGCGAGCACACCCACGACTAGAAATGGCAGGTTTCGAATCCGAATGGTTTGCCCGACAGGGTCTTGATTGGGAAACAACTGGTCCACGACCGTCTGGCCAATGACGGCGCATTTGGCGAGGCTGGCCACGTCATCATCGGAGAACATGGCGCCCCGGGCCATTTTCCAATTTCGGATTTGCGGGTAGGATGGCGATTCCCCCATTACCAAGGTATTCCAATTCTGACCATTGGCGAGGACCTGTTCCCGGTCACGGACCTCGGGGGTGACCGCCACCACGTTGGGCAGTTGGGCGATGGCGGCGGAGTCCGCGAGAGTGAGGGTTGGGGCGCTGCCCCAGCCGCCGCGCATCCCACCGCGGGTGAAATTACCGGAAAAGACATTGACCACGTTTTCACCCAGGCTGGAAACCTGGTCCTCCACCTCCTTGGTGGCGCCGCTGGTAAGACTGACCGAGGCGATGACTGCACCCACCCCGATGATGACGCCCAACATGGTCAGGAGCGACCTCATTTTATTGCGGCGGAGGGCGCGGGCGGAGATTTTAAGGGATGCAAGGAGTCGCATGGGCAGTGAATTAATGAAGCTGGACGGCTTCCTGGGCGACTTTCAACTTGCCCAGTTCCACATCCGCCTGGGAACGAGGTTGGACAGGTTCATCGGTCACGACTCGCCCATCGCGAAGAACGATCATCCGCTTGGTGAAGCGGGCCACGTCCAGTTCGTGTGTGACCATGACAATGGTGATGCCCTGGTCATTCAGGGTTTGGAACACGCCCATGATTTCGATGCTGGTCTGGGTGTCCAGATTGCCGGTGGGTTCATCGGCCAGGAGGATTGTGGGCTGGTTGACGAGTGCGCGGGCAATAGCCACGCGCTGCTGCTGTCCACCGGAAAGCTGGTTGGGATGGTGACCCGACCTGGAACCCAGGCCAACGAGATTCAGCGCTTTGGAAGCTTGCGCATGTCGTTCCTGCGCCCGGATGCGCCCGGAATTATAAAGCATGGGCATTTCCACGTTTTCCAAGGCGGTGGTGCGGGAGAGCAGGTTGAAGCCCTGGAAAACAAAACCTATTTTCTCGTTGCGGACCTTTGCGAGGGCATCCCGGTTGAGGGTGGCCACATCCACTCCATCGAGCAGGTATTGCCCGCCCGTGGGCCGGTCCAAGGCTCCGATCATGTTCATCATGGTGCTTTTGCCGGACCCGCTGGATCCCATGATGGCTACAAATTCCCCTTTTAGAATATCCAGGGAAACCCCACGCACGGCATGAACCTCCACCTCGCCAGAATGGTAGGTCTTGCACAAATCACGCAATTGGATGACAGGTTTGGAATTCATGACGGCCTTAAGCGTGCGAAAAATTAACGCATGCGTCCCATTCCCCCGAAAGGATTGGATGAACTGGGGCCATCCGGATTGGTTTCATCAATCACCACCTTGTCCCCCGCCTTCAAACCACTGACCACCTCTGTATTGATGCCATCGGTGATGCCAGTGCGGATTTGGACGGCCTTGACGGTGGGATTGTCTGCGGACCCGGACAGGATATAAACCTCATGGAAAACGGAGCGTTCCCCGAAGGCGGGCAGTGCATGGTGGTGTTCCTCGCCGTCATCGGCGGCCACCTTGGATGCGGCATTGGTGCCGGAAGAATCCGCAGTCTGGGTGCTTGGGATGGGCTGGAAACGCAGGGCGCTGTTGGGAATGTTTAAAACCTTGTTTTTTTGAGCCACGATGAAAGACAGGTTGGCGGTCATGCCAGGCTTGAGTTTGTAGTCGCCATTGGTCACGCCCACCACGCAATCATAGGTCACGACGTTATTGGCGTTGGTCGGGGAATTGCGCACCTGGACAACGGCCCCGTGGAAAAGACGGAAAGGGTAGGCATCCACGGTGAAATCCACCTTCTGGCCCAGGGAAATCCCCCCCACATCAGCCTCGGCCACGCTGGAATCCACCTGCATTTTGGTCAGATCATTTGCGATTTCAAACAAGGTGGGGGTATTGAAGCTGGAGGCAACAGTCTGGCCCACATCCACCGCTCGTTGAATCACCACACCATCCACGGGCGACCGGATGGCGCAAAAGCCGAGGTTGGCGGTGGCGGTGTCCAAGACGGCCTGCTTGATTTTGACGGTGGCGGCGGCCTCATGCAATGTGGCTACAGCGGTGTCGTAGCTGGATTCGGACAACAGGTTATTGGTGAAAAGCTGGGCGCTCCTGCGAGTTTCGATCTGCTGTAATTCCAGGTTGGCCTCGGCATTGTCCAAGTCCGCGCGGGCCTGTTCAACTGCGGCCTGGTAGGTGGAGGGGTCTATCATGGCGATAACCTCGTTCGACTTCACGATGGAATTAAAATCCACGTTGATCTTGCTGATAATGCCCGAGACTTGGCACCCCACCATCACATCCACGACGGGATTCAGGGTGCCGGTGGCGGTCACTGTCTGGGTCAGATCATCCCGTCCGACGGTTACTGTGACGTAATGGGGCGGGGAGGGGCGCCTGTGCACCAGATGCCACACCCAAGCGCCCGCCCCGGCCAGGATGACCAGGATAACCACCCATTTAACCCTGCCGCCATTTTTATTTGCCATCATAAATTGCCGTGTCATTCAGCCCGGACTTTGGCCCGGCTTTTTATAAAAGACGCCAGGCAAGTTTCCAAGTTACGCTATTTGACAGGCTTGTCCACGCACTTTCGTTTCGCATTTTGTTTGAGCCGGCTTTGGCAGGCTCTAAAATGGCGCGTGCTCGAAAATCTCACCCGCCAAATGGCTGACGGCCAGCAATTGGATGCCAAGTCCATTCAGGCCGCCGTGGAGGCATTGCTAAGCGAGACTCTTTCCCCAACCATCAAGGCGGAGTTTCTATCCGCTCTCTCTCAAAAGGGGGAAACACCCGATGAAATAGCCGGTTTTGCTTCCGCGCTTCGCGCCAGGGCCATTCTTCCACAGGTGAATCCCGCATTGCGACTGGGGCACATTCTGGATTTGGTTGGCACGGGGGGGGATCAATTGGGCACCTTCAATATTTCCACCACTGCGGCTTTGGTTTGCGCCGCAGCCGGAGTCACGGTGGCCAAGCATGGAAATAGGGCTGTCACCTCCAAGTCTGGCAGTGCGGACGTGCTGGAAGCCTTGGGAATTCGGATTGATCTCAAGCCGGACCAGGCGATGCGGTCGCTGGAGAAACACCAGTTTGCATTTTTTTTCGCCCCTTTGTTTCACCCGGCTTTTCAACATGTGGGGGCTGCGCGTAAATTATGCGCAGCCCGGGGCCAGCGCACTATTTTCAATCTCCTGGGCCCCCTGTTAAACCCGGCGCTTCCCTCAGCCATGGTCCTCGGGGTGCCTCGCCCCCAATGGTGCGAGCCCCTGGCGAAGGTCCTCCAAACACTGGAGGTTCGCAGAGCCATGGTGGTTTGCGGGCGGATAGATCCTTCCCGGCTTCCCTCTGGAACCACCCTTCCATTATGCCTGGATGAGCTTTCCTCCCTGGGAGACAACACTATTGCTGAATTTTATCAATGCCATGGCCTTAATGTGTCCACCTCAGCGCCAGAGTGGCCTGCCGATCCGCAAATCACCCTTCAGGATTTGCTGGGGGGCGACAAGAATGAAAACGCGGAAATCATTCGACGCCTGCTGAACGGCCAGGAGAAAGGCGCCCGTCGTGAAGCCGTGTTGCTCAATGCGGCTGCGGGCTTGTGGGTGGCTGAAAAAAGCCGTTCATTGGCTGAGGGGCGGGAACTGGCCAATGAGGTGCTGAACTCTGGTTTGGCAGCAAAAAAATTAAAGGATTTGACTGGAGATAACTGAAGAGCAGCCTCAAGGGGAAACTTTATTGGGCACCATTGTCTTGAGGGTTTTGCTCTTGCGCCTGCCTGGCCGCAGTTTCAGTTGCCTCCATTTGGGCAAAATGAATGCCCAGGTTATGTTGGGCGGTTTTATCGCCTTGGCGGGCGGCCTTCAGGAACCAACGCATGGCCTCAGCCGGGTTTTTCTCCACGCCGCGACCGGTTTGGTAACAGAGTCCCAGGTTGCACTGTGCCGGGGCAAGCTCCTGCTCGGCGGCGGCGAGATACCATTTTGCCGCTTCGCGATAGTTTTGGTCCACCACCTGGCCGGATTCATAAAATACACCCAGGTTAAACTGCGCGGCCGGATACCCGCGCTGGGCGGATTCGCGATACCATTTTAGGGCATCGGCATAGTTCAGGGGCACCCCCTGGCCGGTTTCATAAAGTGTGCCCAAATTGAATTGCGCTGCGGGATCGCCTTGTTCTGCGGCTTCCCTCAGCCAGCGGGCAGCCTCGCTCAATTCCTGCGGCACACCGACCCCGCTCAGGTAGCACACCCCCAGGTAACATTGGGCAACCGGATCATTCTGGTCCGCAGCTTTTCGAAACCATTTCACGGCCTCCTGGTAATCCTGCTGCACCCCCTGCCCATTTTGGCAACAGACCCCCATGTAACATTGCGCCTGCGCATCGCCCGACTGTGCAGCGGCGCGCATGGCTTCAAAAGTTTCCCAAGATTTGCGGTTGTTGCTCATACTTCGCCAGCCATGGCAGCTTAAAGACTTTCACCCATCTGACAAGACAAGAATGCCTGTTTCAAGCCGGGTTCTTCCTTGGATAGCTTTCAGCGGATTCTCCACCTCCACGTCCGCCACCGCTTTGGCATCACCAATCCAGTTGCGGCCCTGCCGAGAAATGATTCATATCGGCGCTTTCACGAGTCATAGGGGACACAGTTCGAAGCAAATTGAGCGATGAGGTTGGAAGTCCCCGCCTGCTTTTGGTAAGCCATGCTTGTGAAATTTCAACCCACCAACCCGGGACTGGCATGCCCGGCACCCACTCCAAACCCTCTTGAAGAGATACAAAATCAACTCCCAATCAAACCCGCTTCAAGCCTGGGTTATTTCGGGAATCCCCAAACCCTTTAGATAGTTGAAAGTTACATCATAAAAAGCAGGCGGGCGGGTGGGGTCATTCAGGTCACCCGCCGGGATAAAAATAACCATGCCTTGCCGCGCACGCGTAAGCAAGACCCGGTAGGCATTCCGCAGGAAAACCCGGTTGTCCTGGTTCATGATATTACACCAACGGTCGCCTCGAAAGTCGTGAAAAGTCCATCCGGAGCCATTGAAGCGAAAGTCCGCATCCCAAGTGACGCAAGCCCAGTCAAGTTCCAAGCCTTGCACTTGAAATTCAGTGGCGACATCTTCGAGGTAGTAGCTCGAACGGGTATCATGGCGCTCGCTCAAAAAATAGTGCACTGGGTCAACGGATACACGAATGTCAATGGCATGGGGCTTCAATCTCATCGCTTTCGAGGACGCCACCAAGCCAAAACGCTCAGAGCCTCGGGCGCGGGCCCGGATCCAATCCTTTGCTGCCACCAGATCGCGTGTAAGCACAATTGGATAACGATTCGCCAATTGGGAAAAACATTCTCGGGCATTCTGCTGCTCGCCATCGAGCAGCGCCTTCACAAATGCAGAAACATTTTCCGCCCTGAAGGAGCGCATTGAGACGGAGAGATGCAACGAATCATCGAAGAAAGATGAGCCCCCGCCTCTTAAAAGACCCAAAGCTCCTCCCGCTGCATATTCCGAATCAGTGAGCCGTGAGGACACAAACACCTGCCAGTTGCCGAACCGTTTGTGTAGGGCATTCAGCCAGGCTTCGATGCCAGCCTCGCCTGTGTTGATTTCCTGCCCTCCGCCGACCAGGCAAACAATGACGGCCCAATCTTGATGGCGGTCCATGTAAGAAATCAAAAACTCGGGTTCCGACATGCCAAAGTCGGGGCGCTTCTTCTTCCGGTGCATGAAACTTTCAGTTTGCCTCAGGTTCCAAGCCCGTTGGGCTTCATCGAAAATGACGACATGCTCGGCTGGAGGGCCGGGGTCAATCAAGCCGTCATCGCGAAAATGATGAACATTCTGGATGAAAGCCTTGACGCTTTCACCGATGGCTCCCTTTCGTACCTTTTCGCCCTTCAGTTTGCGGCGAGCAAACTCATCGCGAGTAAGAGCTTCCCGCAAAACTGCCACCAGAGGACCATTGCCCGATAAAAAAACCGCGTGGGTTGGCTGCCCTGCTTCACGCCTTTGTGTTGCGACGTTTAGCCCGACCAAGGTTTTCCCAGCGCCTGGAACGCCAGTGACAAAGCAGATGGTTTTTTGTTTCCTGGCGCGCGCTTCGTCCACAAGCTCCTCAATCCGGCGGGACGTGACCCCAAGGTTTTTCGCCCCCGCATCGAATCGGGCAATAGCCTCTACCGAGTGCCGGGCGTAGAGCGCGCGTGCCGCCTCAACGATTGTCGGTGTTGGCCGGTACGATGCCTTTTCCCAGATTTGGGCATTGATCGCTGAACCAGATACAGTTTCCAAACAGGCGTTCAATGCACGTCTCAGTCCGTCGCGATTGATCATCACTGGACGAAACACCTTGTCTGAATCAGCTTCAAATCGCGGCGATGCAGTCGCATGCGCTTCCGTGGCTATTAGAATCGGAGCAATAGAAACTTCATGACTGGCCTCATGAAAATTTTTGAGGTCAAGAGCGTAGTCCCACACCTGCTCAATGGCTGAGCTTTGAAACTCCCGCTCGCCCACTTTGAACTCCAAGGAAAAAACAACAGGCCCTATCAGTAGAACCACATCAACGCGCCGTCCCATTCGTGGAATGCTGAACTCAAAGAACACCGCCCCATTTATTCCCGCAAGCTGGCCCCGGAGAATATCAATCTGGGCGAGCCATGCATCACGCTGGTTTGGAATCAAATCGCAGTCACAGTTGGCTGCCAGTTTGCCGAGAACACTTTCTCTGTCAGCCGCAAGAAACTCTCCAATGGATGCCTCATACCAAGCCCGGGAAAAGATGGTTATGGTGGGCATACTGGACAGAGCTAGGGTGGAAAAGGGAGGATTTGATTGAAATCCACCTGATGTCAAAGGCTCGCCAAAACCTCCGCTGCATGATCCTCTGGTTTTACCCCAGGCCAGATTTTCTCAATTGTTCCATCCTGGCCTATGAGAAATGTGGTTCGATGGACTCCCATGTATTTTCTGCCCATGAACACCTTCTCTCCCCACACACCGTAGGCTGTGGCGATTTTTTTCTCTTCATCCGCGAGGAGAGTGAAAGGGAGTTGGAATTTTTGGGCAAATTTTGCATGTGATTTGGGCGAATCAGGGCTGACCCCCAGGACGACCGCATTTTTTCCGGTAAAATCGGAAAAATGGTCCTTAAAGGCGCAGGCCTCCTTGGTGCAACCCGGTGTGTCATCCTTGGGATAAAAATAGAGGATGACCTTTTTGCCGCGAAAATCCGACAGGCTGACCGTTTGGCTGGATTGGGTGGGGACGGAAAAATCGGGAGCGGGGTCTCCCGGCTTAAGAGTGAGTTGAAGTTTTCCTGCCATAAATTCCTGATTTCACCATAGCCGGGACAGAGCGTGCTTATCAAATTTAAAATAGCGCATAATTTCGAATTGCCAGCGGCGAAGGTGCCCGGATTATCCCCAAAAGCGGATTTCAAAAGGCCAATCCGCCCCAATCTACTGGGCGCAAACTCATTGGAAAAATCTTGCCAGACCGCTTCGGGTAGGGTTTCGATCTTTCCAAAGAGTTTCCGCTCCAGCATCTTGCCGCATCCTGACCTTTTCCATTTGGCTTTTCGGGATTATTTGTCCGGTGGAGGCGCTGGATTTGTTGGGGAACTTGAGGGGTGTGATCCGAGGACGCGCATGCCATCCCACAGGTAAATCAAGCCGGAGATGCCGGTGAAAATGGATGCAGCCAAGGCCAGAAAAAAAAGCACGGAGGGGAAGTGGGTGTCCCATTTCAAAAGAATGAAAAGGACGAGGGTTATTTGCAGCACGGTGGCTGCCTTGCCGACAAGGCAAGGCCTGATGTTGACCTTCCCCATGGTGAAATGAATGACCCCCAGGCCAATCAACAGGAGCAGGTCCCTTCCCAGAACGGCGCCCGTAAACCAAATGGGAATAAGGCTGAGGTGTGGTCCGTGGTTGAAGCCAAGGCTGACGATGGCGGATACCAGCAAAAGTTTGTCCGCAAGGGGATCGAGGAATTTTCCCAACTCACTGACTTGGTGAAAATGCCGGGCAATAAATCCATCCACGCCGTCCAAAATGGAGGCCGAAAAAAATGCGGCCAATGCCGCAATGCGATGAGCTTCCTTGCCGGTATGGAGGTAATTGACCAACTCAACAACAAAGAAGGGAACAAGCAAAACCCGAAAAACCGTGACTTTGTTTGCGGTGGTCATGCGTCCGCAACTGCTCGCGACTCAGGATTTTCGGAGGCTTGGTTTGAAGGCTTGCAACCCCACTTCCTGGGCGATTTCCGAAAACTCCTCCTTGCTGACCGTTTCCAGGAGCTTGCCACGGTTTTTTAATTTTTCTTTGATTTTGATGGCCTTCTCAGTCATCTCTTCGTGAGTTTGCTCGGTGCCGCCCACCAGGGTGAATTGCTCACCCTGGGTGATTCGCTTGTGGCCGTCGGAATCCAATCCCACACCCCACAAATGTGCCTTGCCTTTTGTTTTCAATGGAAACTTAAAGTTGATTAAATCTAAGCCGGGCTTTGCTTTAGGTCAAGAAAGGCCTGTTCCGGGAGGTAAATCATGACTTTGCCGGGGGTTGGGCCGGGCGGGGACAAAATGGAAACGGAATGATTAATCACGGGGATTAAAATTGGATTCAGATGCCAACTGGGTCCATAACTGACGCTGGGCATCGGTCATTTTAGCGGGAAGGACAAGGCGGGTGACGACGAAAAGGTCGCCACGGCCGCCATCGCGCTGGGGCAAGCCACGGGCGCGAACACGTAATTTTTGGCCGCTGGATGTGCCGGGGGGTATCTTGATGTTCACCTTGCCATCCAAGGTGGGAACGGCAATTTCCTTGCCGAGGGCGGCTTCCCAGGGCGCGAGATCCAGCTCATGAATCAGGTCGCTTCCGGAGACCTCGAAATCAGGATTTCGGGCGAAGCGAACGTTCAGGTAAAGATCGCCGCTGGGGCCGCCGGCCACGCCGTGCTCACCGCGTCCGGCCAGCCTCAGTTTCTGGCCTTCTGCCACTCCGGGTGGAATGCGCACTTGATGGCTTTCTGTGCGGTCCTCGTGGCGGACTGTCACGGTGCGCACCGATCCTTTCAAGGCTTCTTCCAGCGAGACCATGATGTCTCCCTCCATGTCCTGTCCCCTTTCAGCGGCGCTGGCGGATGAAAATCTGCCGGAGCGGTCCCGCATGCGCGCGCCGAACAACTGCTCGAAAAAACTACTGTAGCCGGTGCCGCCAAATTCAAAATCAGCGCTGGATGGGCCGCTGGGGAAACCGCCTTGATGGCCGGCGCTGCGGCGGCCCTGCGGTGAACGAAAATCAGCCCCGGATTTCCAATCCGGACCCAGTTCATCATATTTTTTCCGTTTGCCCGCATCGCCAAGGACTTCGTAGGCTTCATTGATTTCCTTGAATTTTTCTTCAGCCATTTTTTTATCACGGGCCACATCGGGATGAAATTCACGGGCCAGTTTGCGAAAGGCCTTCTTAATATCGGTGTCCGAGGCGGTCCGCGGGACGCCAAGAATCTTGTAGTAATCTTTGAATTGAACTGCCATGGACTAGCAATTTGCCTGAGGCGATGGGTTTGTCAAAGCTCGTGATTGCCATGGGTCCGCCTTGATAGGCGTCTGGCATGGAAAGGGGTCGCAAGGTTTTTTAAGCCTTGCCCTGGCCTCTCCGGGCTGCTGGGGAGATTTAGAGGGTTCGGCGCGTCTAGTGCGGGGTTTTGGTGTTGTCCACGCTCAAAAACAGGGTCCCGCCCTGGGCACCGAACCTTCTCCAGATTTTAAGCAGGATTTGATCACCTTTCGCAGAACGGCCATAATGAACGGCGTCATCTGCACTGCTGATATTCTGACGGTTGATCTGGACGATCACGTCATTGGGCTCCAAACCAGCAGCGGCAGCGTTGGAATCGCCGTCCACCGTGGTGACCAGGGCGCCCTGCACAGAATCCGGCAGGTTCAACTGATTGCGGATGTCTTCATCCAAGTCGGCCACTTGCACACCATCCATGGCGTCCGTTCTTGGCTGTTCATTGGGGGCAGAGTTAACAGATTCAGGTCCGCTGCCAGACTCGGAAACGGTTCCCAGCATGACATTGATTGTCCTTGGAGAACCATTGCGAATCAAACGTACTTGCACCTGGGAACCCGGCTCTAGTTGGGAAACCACGGCCTTGAGATTATCCGCCCCGGTCACAGGTTTGCCAGCCACGGAAAGAATGACGTCCCCGGATTTCAGCCCGGCTTTGTTTGCAGGTGAATCAGGAAGGACATCGCCGATAAGGGCACCGTTTTGATCGGGCACGTCAAATTGCTGGGCCAAACCTGAGTCCAAGTCTTGCGGAACCACGCCGAGATAGCCGCGGGTGACTTTTCCACCGGTCAATAGCCGTTCCAAAACCGTTCGCGCCATATTGGATGGCACGGCAAAGCCGATTCCATTATTACCCCCGCTGGGACTTATGATGGCGGTATTGATACCAACCAGCCGGCCCTCGGAATCCACCAGTGCTCCGCCGGAATTGCCCGGGTTGATGGCGGCATCGGTTTGAATAAAATTTTGAATTTGGGCGCGGTTGTCACCATCAAAATCGAATCCACTCCTTCCCAAGGCGCTCACGATGCCCATGGTCACCGTCTGGCCCACGCCGAAAGGATCGCCAATAGCCAGAACCACGTCTCCCACCTCCAGTTGATCGCTGTCGGCAAGCGTGATGGCGGGCAGGTTATTGGCGGCAATTTTCAGCACGGCCACATCTGTGGAAGGATCCCGCCCGATGATTTTGGCAGGGTATTCCTTTTTACTTTGCCCCACTGAAACCTTCACTTCGTCGGCGTCTGCCACAACATGGTTGGCTGTGAGAATATAGCCATCAGACGAGACAATCACACCAGATCCTAAACCTTCCTCCCGTCGGAAATGCGTCTGATTGTTCTGATCCGGGGCGAATTGGTCGCCAAAAAACTGGCGAAAAAAAGGATCTTCCAAGAATGGATTGCGCTGGGGCCTCTCCTTGATAAAGCGTGTGGAAAAAATGTTCACCACGCTTGGGGCCGCTTTTTCAATGACCGGGGCAAAACTATTACCCAATCGCGGGTCCCTGTTGAGCGGACTTTTTTCCAGGTTGAAAACAGGAACCCCTGCCCGGACGGTAGGCGGAAACCGCAGGCTGGACAGCAGAACCACGAGCGCCATGGCGGCCAGGACCGATACCAAATAGCCCTTGGTCAACCGCATAAAATCCAAAGCACTGGGTTCATCTTGTTGTTCCACCAGCCATCATTGGTGTCAATGGGCACTCGCCTGACTGGCTTCCGCAGCGGCGGTCTTGGCATTGATCACTTCAATTTTTTCACCCCGCTTCATTCCCTCGGCTGAAGGGACCTTGATGATATCACTGGTCTGGGGTTCGGGTTGGGGCTGGGATTTGATGGACAAAAGTTCCACTTCAAAAATCAGCACAGAATTCGGTGGAATCCCAGGACGTGGCATTTCGCCATAAGCGAGTTCAGAGGGTATGAAAAGTTTCCACTTGGATCCAACCGGCATTTTTTCCAAAGCTTCCGTCCATCCATGGATAACGCCGTTGACAGGGAACTGAGCGGGTTGGCCCCTGCGATAGGAACTGTCAAACTCCTGGCCATTGATCAAAGTGCCACGGTAATTCACTGAGACCTGGTCGTTTGGACCTGGAACAGCTCCGGTGCCATTGGTGATGACCTGGTACTGCAAGCCGTCAGGCAAGGTGATCACCCCCGGATTATTTTTGTTGGCGGAGAGAAACGCCAATCCATCTGCCTTGTCCTTGGTGGCTTCCTGAGCCAGAACGGCCTTCTGTTTGGCCATCATTTTTTGTTGAAAATCCTTGATGGTAGTCTGCATCTCCAAAGCCGTCATCAAGGGTGTGCCATCCGTTTGAATGGTTTTCATGGCTTGGGCCACCACATCCATGTCAACGGAATTTGTGTCCAAGTTGTTGCGTTTGAAAAAATTCTGGCCCAACATCATGCCAATGGCATAGCTGATGCGTGATTTATCATCAGTCAACTGCGGAGTATTGTCCGCATGCAGAGAGAGCGCTGTGGCGAGGAATAAGGCTGGAACAAGGATTAATTTCATGATGGCAGAATGAATGAGTGGACTAGCTTGGCTTGCTTGTTGGATTCAGGGTTTCAAGGATTTTATCTTCTTGGTGGAAAAACATTAACACATTGGCTGGAATGCATGATGTCTATCTCTAAAATATAGTTTAAAAATAAGGTTTAAAATTCGTTTAAACAAACAAAAAACGCCGAAGTTTAGACTTCGGCGTTGAGAAAATGCTCAAAAAATCACCAACGAAAATGAGCAAAGGCCTTGTTGGCTTGGGCCATTTTATGGACTTCGTCCCGTTTACGAATGGCATTGCCCTGACCTTGGTAAGCCTCCATGATTTCGGCGGCAAGGGCTGATTTCATGGGTGTCCCCTTGCGCGCATCGGCAAAATCCACAATCCAGCGCAAGGCCAATGCATTTTGGCGGTCGCCGGGAATTTCCAAAGGCACCTGATAGGTGGCGCCACCCACCCTACGGGCCTTGGTTTCGATCCTGGGTTTGGCGTTGTCCACTGCCCTCTGGAGAATCTCAATGGGATTGCTGGCCGGATTCTTCTCGGAAATGGTCTCAAAAGCCCCGTAAACAATCCTTTGCGCGGTGCTTTTTTTGCCGGACACCATCACGGTGTTGACCAAGCGGGTGACCAAGACGCTTTGAAATTTGCCATCCTTCACCATGGGCCGTTTGTCTGCTTGACGTCTGCGGGACATAAATAATGATTCTATTTAGGATTTTGAATTTTCAAAGGCTGGCTCATTTTGCCGGAGCGGCCGCCTTTTCCTTGGGCCGCTTCACGCCGTATTTGGAACGGCTCACGCGGCGTTTTTCCACCCCGGCAGCGTCCAATGTCCCACGAACAATGTGATAGCGCACACCGGGAAGATCTTTTACGCGGCCTCCGCGGATCAAGACGATGGAGTGCTCCTGCAAATTGTGGCCTTCATCTGGTATATAGGCAATAACCTCGTACCCATTTGTCAACCGAACTTTGGCCACCTTGCGCATGGCTGAGTTGGGCTTCTTGGGCGTACGGGTCATGACCTGAATGCATACTCCGCGCCGAAATGGCGAGTTCTCCAAGGCCGGAGACTTGGACTTGTACTTAACTTTCGTGCGGCCCTTACGGACCAGTTGATTAATTGTCGGCATTTTATCTTGGGCTATGAATTTCCCGCCCCAATTCCTGAAACACTGCTGTTCCAGTCGAATGGAGCGTTTAAACTAGCCAAGTCGTTGAAATGTGGCAAGTCTTTTTTGAAGTATTTTGGTTTTCCATTTTCTCGCCTGCGATCCTGGCTGAGGCGCAGTTCGGCCCAGGCTTAAACCTTCATGCAAACATCGGTATGAGAATCGCTTTTAACCATGATCACAGAAGGATCCCGGCTGATTGACCATAACCCCCCGGCCCAAAGCCAGACATGGAATGACTGGTATCCGGGCTAACTGTTCAGGCCCTTTCAAACCGATAAAAATAGAAACCCAGGAATTTTGGGACCATTTGGCTTGAGCCACCCAATACCCCTTGGAGTCATCAGATCAAAATAGTCGTTACCTGTTTTTGACCAATTAGATATGTGATTTATCAAAGAGGAATTTTCACACTCAGAAAGATGCCGGGAACCCCTGAATGCGCAACCCGGTTTCCAAGATGACTCCGGAATCAGGCTTGGGAATCTATCTGAGTAATGGCTTCCATCAATTTTTCCCTGATTTGCTTTTGGCGTTCGAGGGATGTGATCTTTCCGCCGGTTCGTTCCCTGACGTAAAAGGCGTCTATGGCAGCGCCACGCTCTGTCAGGATTCGAGCACTTTCGATATCTATGGCCAGTTCAGTGAAGGTTTGTGAAATGACATAAAGGAGGCCCAAGCGGTCCTCGGTTTCGATTTCCACAACCGTGCGATTTTCGGAAGCCTCGTTGTCAAAATGAATTTCCGTGGGCATTCGTTCACCCAAATAGGCCTGGTAGGTGGGACGGGTGAGCCGCTGGCGTTCGATCAAGGAACGCAATTGGACTGCTTCTCCATTTAGTATCCTTTCAAAGAGCCGGGTGAATTTTTCATACTGTTCACGCGTGCCAAGGAGGCCCGTCCGGGAATCGTTCACAAAGAGTGTGTCCAGAACAATCCCATCATCGCGTGTAAAAATTTGTGCGCCCAGGATGTTCAGCCCGGTGGCGCTCAACGAACCTGCAATCTTGAGAAAAAGTCCTGCTTGATCCCATGTGCAGAGTTTGAGCAGGTTGTAACCGCGGTCCGGTTCGTCCTTCCACAAAGTGGCAAGGGAAAAGGTCTGGGCATCCGATGCCTGGAGATTCTTGAAAAAATCATGGGTCAGAGTCAGATCCTCACAGATATCCATTGCTGAGCGGGTCTCGTAGTAGCGGGGAGGAAGTTTCTCGAAATGAGCTTCAAGTTCATCATTAGTAATGGTGGAGGGGCTGGATCCGCGCACTTCTTTTTGCAGTTGTTCCCGTTGTTCCCGGCCGGCACGAATGAATTCAGATCCCCCGGTCAGGAGGGTCATAGTTCGGGAGTGGAGCTGCCACAGGAGCGAGTCCTTAAACCCATTCCATAATTTGTCGCTGGTGCCTTGGGAATCGGCAAATGTGAGCAAAGCCAGGAGATCAAGGTTTTCGGGGGTTCCCATTTGGCGCGCAAAATTGCGGATCACGAGAGGGTCATCCAGATCGCGGCGCTGGGAGATATTGGCCAGAAGCAGGTGGTTCTCCACCAGAAAGCCAAGGACCCCTTGCGAGGGCGGGTCCAGATGGAGGCGCCGGGCCGCTCGCAACGCCATCACGGCGCTGGCCTCAGCATGGCGGCCCTGAATGTGGGGGGCGGATTTTCCGACATCGTGCAGCAACAGGGCCAGGTAAAGCAAACCCGGACGCTCAAGTCCCTTGAAGAGGGAAGCGTAACGCTGGAACGGGGGCGATTGGGCTTCCCAGATTTTGTCCAACTGCTCGATGCAAACCAGGGTGTGCTCATCAGCGGCGTATTGGTGGTAAAACTCATGCTGCACCAGACAGGTCAATTTTCCAAACTCGGGAATATATTTGCCCAACAGGTTCACCTCGTGCATGGCGCGGAGAGCGGGGGCCACTTCCCCCCGCCTCTCAAGGAGGGTCAGGAACGTCTCACGCACATGTTCATCCGTGAGAAAGGATCGGTTGACCAGGGAGAGTTGGTTTCGGATGAGTTGCGACAAGTCTGGATGGAGGCGCAGTTGGCGTTGTTGGGCATGAAGAAACACCCGCATAAGGCGGCGTGGCGAATCCCGAAAGATACGGTTTGAAGCGGCGCGAATTTCGCCATCCACGAACACAAAGCCATCCACGGGTTCGGGTGGCAGGCGGCGGCGGCGCGGCAAAAGGCGGCGGAGGCGGGCCAGGCGACTTTGGGCGTCTGGTGGCAGGAGAGCCATGCGTTGTTCCAAGGTCCGGGTAATAAGATAAATATTGCGCGTGTGGGTATAGAGGTCGCGCATGAATTTTTCGATCCGCCGACTGGGTGAGCGGTCGGAGTAGCCCAGGTTGCCGGCCACGGCTGGCTGGATGTTCTTGCCCAACACATCTCCGGCACGGTTGATTTGGTAGTGAAGCTCGTTCCTGGTGCGCAGCAGGAAATCATAGGCCGCCTCGAGTTGTTTTCGTTCCCCGGCGGATACAAATTCACGTGCTTGAAGTTCTTCCAGGGAACGGGTGCGGTACTTGAAAAAGCTCATCCAGAGCAGGTTTTGGAAGTCTCTCAAGCCTCCGCAGCCATTTTTTAGGTTCGGTTCCTGCATGCAGGCGCTGTTGCCATATTTTGAGCGCCGGGTGGACTGGTCTTCCAGGCGCGAGGCTATGTATTTCTCTTCGAAGCCCATCACGCAACGGCTCACCACGGCTTTTTCAAATTTCTTGAATAGAACTTCATCTCCGGTGATGCATCGGGCCTCAATCAGTGCTGTCTTGGACTGCATGTCTCCATTAGCCACGTTGACGCATTCCTCCACTGTGCGAACGGCGTAGCCCACCTTCAGGCCTATGTCCCAGAGCGGGTAAAGGACGCCGTCAATCATTTGGGCCAGATGTGGCAGTGGTTTTCCCACGGCCACCTGCCCCTCATGAAGAAACATCACGTCAATATCACTGTGCGGGTTCAATTCCGCCCGTCCATAGCCGCCGGTGGCCACAAGGGCCAGCCTGGGAAATTCCCTCTGGGCCTGGGCGGAAAGCCCCTGCCGGGCGAGGAGCCACAGATGCCGGAGCAGGCCATCCAATATGGCTGACCTGGCAGCACAAATGCGGCGACCCTCCGCTCCCGCCCTGTGTTCAATTCGCAGGCGGTGAGTCTGGATTTTCAGGAAGCTTTTACAGGCTGCCAGACGTTCGGCCTGGGTGCTGTCCGGGGGTAGGCTCAGCCTCGCCCCGGCTGCGGCCTCGATTTTTTTGATGAGATCCTGCACGGCGCACTAAATTGCGTGCAAATCTCCCACATGGCAAGCCGCCTTGCATGAGGTTTCCCTGAAAATTACAGCCAACCCCGGGCGGCATCCCGGCGCTTCCGGCCCACCCCCGGCTCCGATGCATCGAAACCTTGTCCAAAGTTCGGCGTTCAATAGACTTTTACAACAATGGCTGACAATCCCGACCTGGATGCCGTCCTCATGCTGCGTGTCAAGCACGGCGACCGTGAGGCGTTTGAGGCATTGGTCGAAAAATACAAGCAGCCTGTCATGAATTTTGTGAGAAGGTCCCTCCATGACGAGCATGAGGCGGAAGATCTGGCCCAGAATGTTTTCCTGCAAGTTTACAAATCCCGCGACCGCTACAAACCAAGCGCGCGGTTTTCCACCTGGCTTTTCACCATTGCTCGAAACCTTTGCCTGAACGAAATCCGGAGGCGTTCACGACATCCAGCCGATTCCCTGGAGGAGACCCACCCCTCCGGAGAGGATGTGCCATCCCGCCAATACGAGGACAAATCGGCCACACTACCACCGCAAAACCTTTTGCAACGAGAATTGGAGTCAAAAATAGAGGAAGCTCTGGCTCAGCTGCCTGAAAACCAGCGGTCAGCCATACTCCTCTGCCGACAGGATGAATTGTCCTACGAGGAAATAGCCAAGGTGCTTGGGTGTTCTCTTTCAGCCACCAAGTCGTTGATTCATCGCGGGCGTGAAACCCTCAAGGAAAAACTGGCGGTTTACCTGAGGCCGACACGGCCTCAAGGCCAGCGCCCCTCATAACCGACAATACACAGTGGAACCCCGCGACTGGATGATTTTTCAAGCCAAAGTCCAGGGAGTCCGATAATCCCGGCCCAACATTTTGGATGCTTTGGCGTTTTTCAAAATTTGTTCCGTGGCCACATCCCAGTGGATGGTGTCTCCAGTAACCATGCTGATATATCCCAAATGTCCTGGAATGGTGGAATGATGCCCCACCTCGACCGGGGTAATGGTGGGTTGCCGGGATTTGACGCAATCCAAAAAATTAGCCTGGTGGTTGTTGGAGACATAAAGCTTGATCTTGCGCAAATCCTCAGGCAGCGACTTTCCATGTTTCCAATCCGGGTTTGAAGCATCAAATCCACCCCGATCCACCCACACCCAGCCCGATGAGCCAATCCATTTCACTCCACTGCGAATCTCCTTATGCCCGCCAGCAATGACGAAATCCACATCGCGGTCGTAACCCGTGATTTCTTTCTTGTACAAGGCCTCGACCCGGTACTTTGGACTGGTGTTATAAACGGCATTTGACGGGGGCATTTCACCATGGGCCTTTACTGTTGAAGGTCCAGAAAGGTCAAATCCCAACCCCCAGTGGGCAATATCACAATGATGCCCAATCCAATCCATCAACTGGCCTCCGCCTGTATTGTAGTTCCAGCGCCAATTCTTGTTGATTCGAGCGTCAATGTAGGGCTCCATCCGGGAAGGGCCTATCCAGGTATTGTAATCCAAGGTGGACGGGGGATCGCTTACCAGAAGGTTCCATGCGTCTGTGCCTGGGACCACTTGGGAAAGGTCCTGGATTTTTTGCGGCAGGCTGGCAATTTTAGCCAGCGCCACCTTGCCTTGGCCTGAAAAATCCGTGTGGCCGGAGGGCAGCCCCACTTCCACCCGGCGGACGGTTCCAATCAACCCATTTCGGACTATTTCCGCCGCCTTGTGAAAAATGGGCGTGGAGCGTTGCCATGAACCCATTTGCCAGATGATTTGGTTTTGCTCAACAGCGCGGACGATTGCCTGTTGTTCCGCAATGGTTTTGGCCAGCGGTTTTTCGCCATAAACATCTTTTTTTCGACGGGCGGCCTCGGTGCCCACCAGCGCATGCCAGTGATCCGGCACGGCAATCATTACCGCATCTATATCATCGCAGGCCAGCAACTCGCGATAATCATGGTAGCCTCGGCAGTCCTTGGCTTGGTTGGAATCATTGATCATGTCAATGGCATCCTGCAAATGCCCTGAATCCACATCGCAAGCCGCCATCACACGGCATTGGGGAAGAGATAAAAACGAGCGCGTATTTCCCGGGCCCTGCCAACCCATTCCAATCACTCCCAGATTGATCCGGTTTGACGGCCGATTCTGCCCAAAAATGGACGAGGGCAGGATCATGGGCAAAGCCATGGCGGCTCCAGTCCGCAGTAAAAATTTTCTCCGGTTCAGGCGGGTGGAAGTGATTGATTTCATGTTGTTTTGGTGCTTGTTACCACAAAGACTAAACCATGAGCAGGAGTCGTGACCACAAGTTTTTTTGAAAAAACCGTGCTCCCAGGAGGATGCCAGATCGGAGGGGACTATTTTCTGAAACGCTCAGGCGGCATGTTGCAGAATTATCATTTTAGATTATATTTTTTCAGGAAACCCAGAAACATGGCTGCGAATAGATTTTTTGAAGTTGGAGGCCCTGTTTGGATGGCAAGAGGAGGGCTTTTTGGTTCCCGCCGTCATGCCCGACACGAAGCCAATAAGCGCCTCATGGCGCCGCGAGAACCTGGCAGTCCGGTCCCAATGCCCGTTTTCATTACTGGCAGGTGGAAAGCAAATGGGAGGGAATTTCCGCCTTCGAAGCCGGCGTTTGGCTTGAGTTTTTTCTTTTATTCAAGGCGGTCAATGTTTGGACATGGCCTTTGGCTTGCAACTGTTTTGGCGCTTTCATCAATGCTCACTTCCTTTGGGCAGGATGTCATTGAGTTGGGGAATCAGTCCGTATCTTTCACAAACTTGCTGGGACGGGCCTACGAGAAGGTTCAGTTGGAACGGGCGACGATGGATGGGCTTATTTATTCCCAGACAAACACGTTTAAGGTGGGCTTGGTGCGTTATTCCGACCTGGCCACCAATTTTCTTGCCGGGTTGAAAATTCCTGAAACATTTCTGGCAAAGGCGGCGCGTCACCAACAGGAACTAGACCAGCAAAAAAAGGAGTTCGACGTGGCAGCGTACTTTAGGTCACTGCAAAACCTTGCAAACATCGTACCCAACACGAATAACATCTCCACCAATAATCCCTCCAAGAAGGGTTCGAACGGCCGACAAAACGCATCGGCGCCTGGGAACCCATTGGATACCCCGCATTATTACCGGATCAGAATCATTCGCCGATAGCGGCGATTGGGCTTACATCCGTTTGTCGGCAGGGGACTGCGTCTTGCCATCGGTTTAGGCCTGCTGTGAGACAGACGGTTTGTGATTGCCCGGGAATAAGCGGGTTATGGTCATTTGTCTCGTTTGAGCAGGTGCTGCGCCAAAGCCTCCAATGCAGCGGCGCGACCCCGGAACGGTTTCAAGGCAGAGAAAGCCTTCCGGGTGAGGTCGGCAGCAACGCGGCGGGATTTTTCCAGCCCCACCAAAGAGGGATAGGTGGCTTTTTGCGCAGCGATATCCTTGCCTGCAGTTTTACCAAGCTGCTCGCTGCTTTGCGTCACGTCCAAAATGTCATCTATGACTTGAAAGGCCAGTCCCACGTTGTAGCCAAATTCGGTCAGGGCTTTCAACTGGCTTGGAGTGCAATTCGCGCTCATTCCACCAAGGCGTACCGAGCAGCAAAGCAAGGCCGATGTTTTTCTCTCATGAATGTAACGCAGGTCGGCCAGCTTTAATTTTTTACCTTCCCCCTCCAGGTCGGCAACCTGTCCGGCCACTAATTGCAGGGACCCGGAGGCCCGGGCCAGTTCCAGGATCAAATCGCGGTGGCCATACCTGGGCCACCCCCTGGAGGCGGAAGCGATTTCAAATGCCTGGGTCAGGAGGGCGTCCCCGGCAAGGATGGCAATACCTTCTCCAAACACTTTGTGGTTGGTGGGTTTTCCGCGCCGGAAATCGTCATTATCCATGGCCGGCAAATCATCGTGGACGAGGGAGTAAGTGTGAATGCATTCCACCGCGCATGCCAGTGGCATGGCATCGCCTTGCTTTCCGCCGCAGGCTTCCGCCGCCGCCAACAGTATGGCGGGACGCATGCGCTTGCCACCCGCAAAGAGGGAATACCTCATGGCTTCATGCAGGGTGGATGGACGCATTTTCCCCGGTGGCAGAAAATGATCCAGAGCCTGGTTCACCGCCTCGGTTTTTTGGTTCAAAAACGCGTTCAGATCAAATGCTTTTCCCTTGGTGGTCATAATATTGGCCCCCCAAAATGCCGGAAATCGGTTGGCGTTTGAAGGCATTTTTTGACGTTGCGCCAGCGCCTTTGTTCCGCTATGATGTGGGGCTATTGTTAATTGAATGAACGCTGAACTTTGCAAAAAAGCCCTGGAAAAAGTTGGAAACCCCAATGTGCTGGTCAATCTCGTCTCCCGCCGAGTGCGCCAGTTGAATTCAGGGGGCGGTGGTTTGGGTCAGCCATTGATCATGGATGCGGGCACGCTGGGTCTCTCGGATATCGCCTTGCGTGAGATTATTGAGGAAAAAATCGGCTGGAATTTGCCGGAGCAGCAGGCGGCCGTGCGGCCTGTCGCTAAAAAGCGCAAAAAGCACTGATTCCAAGCCCCGCACCGGCCGCTCGACACCATCGGCCCAATTATTTCGTTCGCCCGGAATGGACATCCGGGCAGGCAATTTTCGGGAAAATTTGCGAAATTTTTTTGTTTCCCAGATTTTTTCTTTCGCTTTTCTAATGTGTTAAGGCCCTAACCCGGCTAAATTTCTATCATGGCTGATATCGTGAGCAATCCCAAAGCCCGCCGTGATTACCATATCCTCGAGGTTTTCGAGGCTGGAATAGTCCTGCAGGGAACAGAGGTAAAGGCCTTGCGCGCAGGCAAGGGCCAAATGGGTGATGCTTTTGCCCGGGTCGAGAAAAATGAGGTCTGGCTGTACAACGCTCACATAGACGAATATAGCCACGGCAACCTTGGAAACCATGTTCCCAAGTCCCCCCGCAAACTTTTGCTGCATCGCGCCGAGATTCGCAAAATATTTGGCCTGGCTTCGGTCCAAGGCCATGCCTTGGTGCCCCTGGCTTTTTACTGGAAAAACGGCAAAGTGAAGGTCTCCCTGGGAGTTGGAAAGGGGAAACTGGCTTATGACAAACGGGAGGACCTCAAGAAACGCGATTCGGACAGGGAGCTTAAGCGGGCCGGAATGAAATGGTCCAAGGGAAAATAAAAATCGAGTATAGAGTGGAGTGGTTTAGGAAAATCTCCGGGGAGGGAGCAAGGCTTTTCGGTTATTGGCGATGGAACACCCATTTGTGACCGGGTTTTGACCCGGCCGGATCACAGGGAAAAACCATGACTTTTCGCCCCTGCCAACCAACCAAAATACACGCTGCAAACAAACTACAGGGCTGAAAGTCTTTTCAAAACGACCCGTTTCAACTTCCACTCCCCCATTCCAAACACTTCGCCAGCAGAGTCAGGCAGTGGGTTGGTCTGCCGACAATTCATGCCTCGGGGATACTTCAGGGCAAGCCCTGTTTCCTCTGGTTCCTGAGCGGTTCGCTGAATCAGGCTTTGCCTGCCGATTCTTTCTTCCAAGTGCGGCGCGGGGCCTTGGTGACCAAGCCCTTTTTGAGGGCGCTGGCAGCCACGCGCACATAGCGCACCTCGCCATTGGGAAGAATGGCCTTCACACGCTGGAGATTCACCATGAAACGACGTTTGGTGATCGCCGTGACGTGGGTACCAATACCTCCGGACTTTTTAGATTTACCACTGCGCCAGATAATGCTGCCCTTCATCGGGCGTTTGCCGGTCATTTCACAAATGCGTGCCATAAATTTCCTGTATAAATAGTCTGGAATCATAGCAATTAAATGGATTATGGCAAGGGATATTTAATTTTTGAATTTTCAATGTTTTCGCGCCGATTTTGTTTATTCATAGATCGGGTCAATTTTTATGTGAAAATTTGAGCGTATATGCCAAACGCGAGGTTTGATTTTCCAATATTCAAGGATGGAGCCGGCAAGACCCAGATGAGTGGCTTCTCTGGGGAAGATGCCGGCAAAACGAATTCTGCCATGAGCTGTGTTTTTGTTTTGAGCTTCATGTTGCGCAAGAATAGCCAGGCGCCAAATCTTCCAATTCAACGACACCGACAGGCTGGAGAGGGGTGAAGCCATCAGGTTTTTATCGTGTCCAAGAACTATATCTTTTCCTGCAAAAGTAGCTTAAATTAAGGAATTTGACACGAACTTAAATCGATTGGCCAGTTGCCCGACCCAAGCCATGACAGGTCGGATTTTTCAGCGGAAATGCCCTACACAAACCAGGTGGCATGTCATAATTCAGAGTCTTTATATCATAAAACGAATGATTATTCCTTAACCCACAATCCCCGGTCGCGGTCTATCCTCGCACTTAAATATGAAATTAATAAATTCTATTCAAAAGATGTCCATCCTTTCATTTGGCGCGGGATTAACATTGGCGTTGGTTTTTTTCACCACAATCCCTTTTTTGCAAGCTCAGGAGCCATCCGCAGTGGCGCCGTCCAAACTGTCCCGCACGGTCGGGTTGGACATCGTCCAGCATGTCGTCAACCCGGATAACACCATCAGCCTGACGTTTCATTGGAGCGAAAAAGGGCACGACTTCCAGCGCACAGTGGTGGCAACTGACCAGACGATAGTGGTTTACAATGGACATATCATGACCATGAAAGATTTGACGGACGATCAATATAAAGCCAAAGCGGTGGCAACGGTGAAATCGGATGGGACCACGGTAGTTTTGTTAAGGTTTGGCAAGAAACCGCTGCCCAAGAATCAGTTAACCCCGGCCCAGCGGGCATTATTGGCCAGTCTGGCGCCTGCTCCTACGGCGGCCTCGGACACTGCGCTCGACCACCGGGTGGAATCCATTATTCAATCCTTGAATCTGTCCGATGCAGAGCAATCCCGACGGGTCTCTGCAGTTCTTGAGGCTGATTTGCGCGCCGTCCGGGATGCGCATAACTCCGGTCTGGAACTGGACCCTTCAGTTCACCAACAATTCATCGAAGGCTTGGCGGCCAACCTCACTCCAGATCAGGTGGAGATGGTCAAGGACAAGCTCACCTTGAACAAAATGCCCATCACTTTCAAAGTCTATCAACAAATCATTCCCAACCTGAAGCCATCCGACAAGGCGCGCATTTTATCGCTGCTCGGAGAAGCGCGAGAAAAGAGCCTTGACCAAAAGAACGTGGATGAAATGACTCCTATTTTCAAAAAATACAAACTTGAAATTCAGAAGTATCTGGAGAGCCAGGGATATGACTGGAATGGGTCGTACAAGGCTTTCGTGCAAGGTCAAAAAGCAAAGCCTTCCCCGGGGAATAACTAGAGCCTTGCAAGCGAAATCCCAGCGCCTTTTCAACGGATTTCACGGTTTCCTTCTCAGTAAAAAAAGGTTTTGCAGCGTTGCGGTTCTTTGGGGACCAAAAACGAAGGCAAAGGTGGAGTATGCTTGCAAAGTGCGGAAGGAAAGCCCACACAGGCAGCAGAAATTCCACCCAACAGCTTAAACCCGAAAAGCGACATTGAAAGGGTCAAGATGCGGCAAGATGCGGGAGCGGAAACGCTTTTGAGAGATCGAAACCATACCCGAAGCGGTCTGGTGAGATTTTTCCAAAGAGTTTGCGCCCAGCAGATTAGGGCAGATTGGCCTTTTGAATTTCGTTTTTGAGGGTTAAAACCACGCCCCCCCCCCCAGCCAATTTTAAAACAGTCTCAATCCACTCTGGAATCGAGGCGTGGTAACGGCCTGAGAATGAGGAACGATTATATTGCAAGCGCTAGGCAGCCAGTTGATTTCAGGCACCGGCTCAAGGCTCAATGTTTGACGTGGCAAGGGTGCTAAGAGAACGGCAGCTTTTCCAAAATATCTTGCACAAAAATCGTCGGCAGGTGCCATTTCGATGGCAGAAATGATTTAAAAGGATGGGGTGGCCGACGGGATTCGAACCCGCAACAACAAGCTCCACAAGCTTGGACTCTACCATTGAGCTACGACCACCAATCTGAATATCAGCCTTAAGTCGGCACCGATTAGGACCATGGTTCGTGAACTCATTCCCAAAACGGCTGATTTCCAGGACACTGAAGTCCTGAAGTGGTTTTCAAGGCTTCAACCCCGAGCCGACAAACACTATGGCTTTAGAATAAGAAGCGGCGCCGGATTAGTCAAGTTTCGCTGCAATGGCTTGTGCCAGCTTGCCAGCATCCGCGTTAAAAAGACGCACGCCCTCGGCGGTTTTTTCTGTAGCCATGGCATTTTCGTTCAGCAGCCAGCGAAAACGTGCCTCGTTGATCTGGATTTTTTCAATCTTGGACTGGCACGCTAGTTCTGGCGAGAGTTTACGGGCAAGCGGGCTGGTGTTTTTCTGGAGTTCGGCGAGGAGATTGGGGCTGATGGTCAGCAAATCGCAGCCGGCCAATTCTTGAATCTCGCCCACGTTTCTGAAGCTGGCGCCCATTACCTCAGTGGCATAGCCAAATTTTTTGTAATAGGAGTAGATTTCCCTAACGGAAAGAACCCCGGGGTCCTCGGCGGGGCCAAACTCCCGTTTGTCCCGGGCCTTGTACCAATCCATGATGCGTCCCACGAACGGAGAAATCAGTTTGGCTCCGGCTTCGGCGCAGGCAACGGCTTGGGGAAGAGAGAAAAGCAGTGTCAGATTGCAATTGATGCCATCGCGTTGAAGGATTTCTGCGGCGCGAATGCCCTCCCAGGTGGAGGCGATTTTAATGAGAATTCGCTCCTTGGGGATGTTGTGGGCCTTGTAAAGCTCAATGAAACGCCGCCCCTTGGCAACCAAGGCGGCGGTGTCAAAGGACATGTTTGCATCCGTTTCGGTGGAGACCCGTCCGGGCACAATTTTGAGAATTTCCACCCCGAAAAGAATCAAGAGGTCATCCATGATCCGGCCAAGGCGCTGGGATGGCGCGGACGAACGGTTGTCGGTGATGGCCTTCTCCACCAAAAACTGATACTCGGGCATTTGGGCGGCCTTGAAAATCAGGGAGGGGTTTGTGGTGGCATCCCTGGGGGCAAACTGGCGGAGGCTGGCAAAATCGCCGGTGTCGGCCACCACCGTGGTGAACTGCTTGAGTTGATCGAGTTGTGAAGGAGCATTCATGGGCGGTTCAGTTAAATTTTCAAGATCATCCATTCATATGGATTTAAAACCTAAAATACCCCCTCAGCAGCCTTTGGCAAACTTTTTGACAGTCACCGCGCATGGTTTAAGATGGACGCTCACTGAATTATGGCGACGCATTACCTGGCATACGACCTTGGAGCAGACAGCGGGCGATTGATTTTGGGTACGCTGGATGAAGGCCGGCTCACTTTGGAAGAGATACACCGCTTTCAAAACGGACCGGTTAAAAATACCGGCGCGCTCTATTGGAACCTTGATGGGATTTTCACCGAGCTTAAGGCTGGGCTGAAGAAAGCCAGCGCCTGCGGCAAGCCCATTGCCAGCCTGAGCACTGATTCCTGGGGGGTGGATTATGCCTTGTATGACGAGCGAGGAATCATCATGCCACCGGTTTGGTGCTATCGGGATGGGCGGACCGCCTTGGGAATCGAGAATGCCCAGGCGAAGGTGGACTGGCCCACCACGTATGCCATCACGGGGATTCAGTTCATGGGCTTTAACACCCTATACCAGATTGCCAGTGAGCCTGCCGATCGCCTGGCCCGGGCCCGCCAGATTTTGCTGATCGGCGACGCGGTGAATCATTTTAGCAGTGGAGTGGCACGGAACGAAGTTTCACTTGCCAGCACCACCCAGTTATACGACCCGCGCCAACGCCGCTGGTCGGATCGCCTGTTCGCAGCGGTGGGATTGCGCGAAAACCAATTCGCCCCAATTTGCGCTTCGGGAACCCGTCTGGGCCCCTTGAAAAGGAGCTTGTCTGCCGAGTGCGGCCTGCCCTCCATTGAAGTTATTGCCTCCTGTTCCCATGATACAGGCGCCGCCGTGGCCGCCATTCCTGCTGCCTCTAAAAATTGGGCCTACCTCAGTTCGGGCACCTGGTCTCTGATGGGGGTGGAACTTCCAGAACCGGTCATTAGTGAGCAATCCAGAACACTGGGGTTCACCAACGAAATTGGATACGGCCATAGCGTGCGGTTGCTCAAAAACATCATTGGCCTGTGGCTGGTTCAGGAATGCCGCCGGCATTGGGCGCGGGAAGGCCATAAGTTTGATTTCACGGAACTGGAGCGGATGGCTGCCTCCTCAGCGCCTTTTGTTTCCCTCATTAACCCGGATGACGCCCGTTTTATGGGTCCCGAAAACATGCCTGGCAAAATTGCGGACTTTTGCCGCGAAACCGGCCAACCGGTCCCTTCCACCCCAGGAGCCACCATGCGCTGCATCTATGAAAGTCTGGCCCTGTTTTACAGGGTCACCCTCCGGCGACTGGAAAAACTCACCGGGCGCAAAATCGAGGTCATGCACATCGTGGGCGGCGGGAGCAAGGATGCCACGCTCAACCAATTTGCAGCCAACGCCATGAAAATCCCCGTGCTGGCTGGCCCGACTGAATGCGCCGCCCTGGGCAATATCCTCATACAGGCTTTGGCCTTGAGCCACATTCCCACGCTTGATGCCGCCCGCAATATCGTCCGGGATTCCTGCCCAGTTCAAACCTTCAACCCCACGGATGCCGACCTGTGGGATTCCACAGCCCAGCGCTTTAACTCTCTTCTCGGCTAAACCTCATCCGAAGCGCAACCATGATGGAACCATTGGATTCAATACCCGGATTCAGGAGCGTGCCTCGCACCGGGGTGATTTATGTCACGCACGAGGCCACGAGGCATGGGTTTGCGTATGGCAAGGATGACTGGGCCAACCTTGGCCAGGGATCCCCTGAAACCGGCAGCCTGCCCGGCGCACCACAACGGGTGGAAAGCCTCGCTGTATCAGCTTCCAGTCTCCAATATGCTCCCGTGGCTGGAAGCCGCGCATTATGCCAGGCCGTTGCGGACCTTTACAACGCCCGATACCGGCGCGGAAAAAAATCCCAATACACCGCCGATAATGTCAGCATCGCCAGCGGCGGGCGACTGGCCCTGACCCGCCTGGCTAGCGCCTTGGGAAACATCAACATGGGTCATTTCATCCCCGATTACACTGCCTATGAAGAATTACTGGGTGTGTTTAAGGCTTTTTCCGCAATCCCCATCCTTTTACGGCCAGAAAAGGGATATAAAATAGCCCCTGCGGACCTTCGTGAGGAAATATTGGGTCGCGGATTAAGCGCCTTGCTCGCCAGCAATCCGTGTAATCCGACCGGCCAATTCATGGAAGGACCGGAACTGGCAGCTTGGTGCGCGTTGGGCCGGGAGTGCCAATGTTCCATGATTTTTGACGAGTTTTATTCGCATTACATTTACCCAAAACATCCGGATTCCAAACCCAGGATGATCTCGGCGGCGGAATTCGTGGAGGATGTCAACAAGGATCCCATCGTGGTGGTGGATGGGTTGACCAAGAATTGGCGGTATCCCGGCTGGCGCATTAGTTGGACGCTGGGACCCAAGCCAGTCATTGAAGCCATTGCCAGCGCGGGGTCGTTTCTGGATGGCGGGGCCAACCATCCATTTCAGAACGCCGCACTTCCACTTTTGGATCCTGCCCATGTGGAGCAGGAATCCATGGCCATCCAGAGCCATTTCGGAAGTAAACGGGCCAAGCTTTTGGAGCGGCTCGAGGCCATGAATATCACCCCGGATGCCAAACCGGATGGAGCTTTCTATGTCTGGGCCAATCTCTCAAAACTGCCCCCTCCCCTTAACGACGGCATGCAATTTTTTCGAGAAGGCCTCAAAGAAAAGGTCATCGTGGTGCCTGGCGTGTTTTTTGACGTGAACCCGGGACATCGCCGTGCCCAAAGCCGATACAATAATTATTGCCGAATTAGTTTTGGCCCGGAAATGGGCAAGTTGGAACTGGGACTGGACGCCTTGGAGCGGGTCATCGCCAAATATCGTTAACTCCGAAGCTCGGTAACGCGGCCGGGATGAAATGATTTTCAACATCATCCCGCTAAGCCTGATCTTGGTGCAATGAAAAGTCAGGCCGGTCCCCGTTTTCCATCAAGGGTTTGGATTTAACTTTTCAGTCGGATTTTGGCGCAAAAATCGCTGTGGAGTAAAAGGTTGTGACATGATTTTGTGGTGGACATACCAGCAGCTTCGGGCCAGCAACCCACAAACACGGCTGCAGACGATTGCCAAGCTTGCCGAAACCCATGAGCGGGATTCGGTTGAGCCACTTCTTTTTGCCTTGAAAGACAAGGAACCCGAGGTGCGTTTGGCCGCAACCCAAGCCCTCGCCAAACTGGAAGACCCACGCATTTTACCCGCCTTGATTCAACAATTGCTTGATCCTGCACCCGTGGTGCGGTCGGGATTGGCCGATCTTCTGGGCCGGATGGGAGGTTTTCAAGCGATTGCGCCCCTCACTTCGCTGCTTCAGGATCAGGATGAATCCGTCCGGGCTGCTGTTTCCCGAAATCTAATGCGATTGGGATGGAAACCCGGGGACGAAACAGAGCGAATGCAACAGGTTCTCGCCTCAGGCAATCCCCGGCAGTGGGTGGCCATGGGACCTAAAATCATACCGCATTTGGTCGAAATGGTGCGGCATGGCACTCCAGAAAAGCAGATGGCTGCCATCCAGGCCTTGGGTGAAATGAATGATTCCCAGGTATTGCCGGCCATGGTCGAGGTTTTGCGACATAGCGACCCTGCCCAAAAAATTGCCGCGCTTGGCGTGTTGGAGAAAACGGGAAATCCGGCAGCCTATGAGCCGGTGGAACGTCTTTTTCGGGATGGCCATGCATCTGTGCGCAGCGCTGCCCTGGAAACCGCCGCTCATTGCGGCGGGCAACGTGCCGTAGGCGCCCTGATAAAGGCATTGAAGGATCCCTCTTGGGAGGTTCGCTTGGTAGCCGTTAAAATTCTGGGCCGGCTGCGGGATGCGGCGGCAGTGGATGGGCTTTGCGGCACGCTTTTTGACGCGGATAGGGATGTGCGCGAAAGTGCCATTGCAAGCCTTGGAAAAATCGGGGACACGAGGGCCTTGACCGTTTTGGTGCCATTGTTGTACGACCCTGAGAGCGTTTTGCGCACTGCGGCCACAGCCGCCTTGCGGATGATTGACAGAAAGTGGGAGAAAAATCCCGCCATTTTGCCCCTGCTGCCCCAGGTTCGCGAGGCGCTTGATCACCATGATTACTGGGTGAAACACAGCGCGTTGAAATTATTCGAGCAACTGGGCGTGGACCCTGCCACGTTGGGTGGAACTTCACCCGAACCAAAGCCGATCCAGGTTGCAGAGCATCCTGCATTTGCCATTTTGGCGGATTTGTTGTTTGATTCCGACCGTGATTTAAGGCTGGCTGCAGCCGAGGCTTTTGGCCGGTTGCGCGAGAAAGACGCGCAACCCATCTTGGCGGCGGCTGTTCATGACGAGGATTCCCAAGTGCAGCGCGCCGCGCTGGACGCACTGGCCGCACTGGGCTGACCGGGCCTCAACAGCATTGACCCAGCACGTTTAAATGAACCATTCAGAACATAAGAGACAACGCATCCTTTTCGTGGATGATGACCCGGTGTTTCTGGGCACCATAGCGGATTTATTTGCGGCTTGGAGTGGTGATCAGTGGCACATTCAACAGGCCCAATCAGCCGATCAGGCGCTGGAAATCCTCAAAGTGAGCGCCGTTGACGTGGCCGTTCTGGATGCCGGAATGCCGGTTCTGGACGGGGTTCAGTTCCTGAAGATTCTCGGACGACGTCATCCTGAGGTTAAGAAAGTGATGCTAACCGGCCTGGCCACCGAGGAAAAACGGTCTGAGTGCCTGTCCAACGGAGCGGAACTATTTATTGAAAAACCCCGTTCCCCAGATGGTCTCAAAGCTGTCTTTGCCATGCTGGATGAATTGATGACCTGGAAACCCCGGGAAGGTTTTCAGGGAATGCTTCGAAAAGTGGGCCTTCAGGACGTCATTCAAATGGAATGCTTGGGAAGAAATTCCTGCATTCTGGAGATCAGCAACCCACAGGCTGCGGGCCGCCTCTATATCGAGGAAGGCAGCCTCATCCATGCCGTTCTCGGTCCTGTATCCGGCGAGAAAGCCCTCCAAAAACTTCTCGCCATGTCCGGGGGATCTTTCCAGTTGCTTCCCTTCGAGGCCCCATCGCAAAAAACCTTGAATGGTCCCTGGGAATTTTTGTTGATGGAGGCGGCGCGCGTGCGCGATGAGGCTGCGCAATCCCGGACGGAAGGTCCCGAACCTGCGTTGGCGCCTGCAAGACGAAATACCCGCGTGGCAGAACTGATCATCGCCTCGGTCCATGGCGACGTTTTCCACGATTGGCAATGCCCCGACCTTCCCATCCGGCTGTCGTGGCTGCAAACCCTGGCTTCCGAGGTTTCTGAAATAGCCGCCGAGGATTTTTTAGGGGCATTTGATCGCTTGGAAATCGCCTCGGATGCAGGCCGTGTCGTTGCTCAGGCCAAGTCAGACCGCCTGGTTTGGACACGGCTGGCCTACCCTCCACAGCACTCATGAGCGACCAAGCCGCAGATCCCTTTCACAACTGGATCAGCCAGTGCACCCAAATCCCGGGTGTTTTAGGCAGCGGCATTCATTTGCCGGATGGTTCCATCCGCTGCCAGAGCACCTCTGAATTCCTGTCCGATGACAAATTGGAAAGCCTTATCCGCCGGTTGGCTGCCTGGGAACCCCGGCTCACGGAAGCCTTGAAGGGATATAAGACCGCTTTCTGGCGTTTTGAAAAAGCGAGCATTCGTTGTGACTGGCGGCCTGATGGAGCCATGGCCTTCGTGATGCTGCGGCAGGATTGCCAGGAGGCATCCCACCTTGAAAGCAAAATGTGCGCTTTCATGACCCTTTCGTGATTTTCAACAAGCTTCCCGTGGAATACGTCTTGCCTGTGGGGTTGTGCCGCCATTGGCGCGCAGGAAGGGTATCTTTTTCCTTTTATCCCTTGCAAAGACGGCCCATTCTGCGCAGGTGAAATTGTCCAGCGCAGAAATTCGCCGGGTTGTTGCCGCCGCCTTGCGGGAAGACGTGGGAAGCGGCGACGCCACCACTTTAGCCACCGTGCCACGCGGGACTAAAGCTGAAGCGCAAATGAATGCGCGTGAAAACTTGGTGGTCTGCGGCCTGGCTTTTGCCGAGACCGCTTTCATGCTTTTATCCCGGTCCGTAAAAATGCGGCGGTTCCACCGGGATGGAAATCATGTCCGTGCCGGGCAACCACTTCTCCATGTGGAAGGACCTGCGCGGGCGCTGCTCACGGCGGAACGGGTGGCTTTAAATTTCGTGCAGCGGTTATCCGGCATTGCCACGGCCAGTGCTGCTTATGTGAATGCAGTGGCTGGCACCGGCGCACGCATTTTGGACACCCGCAAAACCACACCGGGCTGGCGAAGGTTTGAGAAATACGCCGTTCAATGCGGGGGCGCCCAAAACCACCGACATGGCTTATACGACCGCATCCTGATCAAGGACAACCACCTTGCCGCGCTGAAAAACACCCATCCGGATCCGGTGGCGGCCGCTGTGGCGCGGGCGCGGCGCCGCTTTCCCAGGTTGCTGGTGGAAGTGGAGGCAGACACTCTGGCCCAGGTTGACCAGGCCCTGAGTGCCGGGGCGGATTTCATTCTTCTGGATAACATGACCCCGGCGCAATTGCGCAAGGCGGTGAAGCTGGTACGGGGCCGCGTTCCCCTGGAAGCCAGTGGCGGTGTTCATTTGAAAAACGTTCGCGCCATTGCCCGCACAGGCGTGAATTGCATTTCCGTGGGTTCCATCACCCACTCCGCAGGCGCGGTGGACGTGGCCCTGGATTTTTTCCCGGCATCATGACTCCTGATGCCAAAATCCTGGCCGCCTTGCGAGATCATCCCGAGGGTGTTTCAGGCGAACAGCTCGCCACTTCACTGGCCATCAGCAGGGCCGCTGTCTGGGCCCGGATGGAGTCGTTACGCCAGGCAGGCTACGATATCACAGCCGGACCTCACAATGGGTATCGCCTGGTGGGAACTCCCGATCTTTTGCATGCCGATGACCTGCTCTCCAGAGTCAGCGGACGCGTGAGAGTCATTGGCCGGGATATCCAGGTTTTCAAGGAAACAACATCCACAAACGATATCATTGAGAAAATGGCCCGGGACGGCCTCAGGGAGGGATTTGTGGTCTTTGCAGAATCCCAGACCAAAGGGCGCGGACGGCTGGGAAGAAAATGGATTTCACCCCCAGGTAAAGGACTTTGGCTGTCCGTGCTATTGCGGCCTGCATTGAGACCTCAGGAGACAACCCAATTGACAATCGCCTCTGCCACGGCACTGCTGCGGTCCATCATTCAAGTCACCGGGCTTCAGCCACAAATCAAATGGCCGAACGATCTGCTGATTGGCGACCGCAAAGTGGCCGGCATTCTCACCGAATTGAGCGCGGAACCGGACCGGGTGCATCATGTCACCCTTGGCATTGGAGTGGATGTAAACATGAAAGAATCTGAATGGCCATTGGAGTTGCGGTCTGTGGCCACTTCGTTACGCATGGTTGCCGGCTTCGAAATCTCCAGGGTGGAACTTGCGGCCACATTGCTTGAAAACCTGGACCGGGATTATGCCAGAATTTGCCGCGGCGGGTTTGGCGAGGTGGCGGATGAATGGGAGGAACATTGCACCACTCTGGGCCGGGAAGTGACCGTCCAAATGGGGCATCGAACCATTCAAGGCCGCGCGGAATCCCTGGATGACGACGGCGCGTTGCTTGTCCGGACCGAGCACGGACTTTTGGAGCGGGTGATGGGCGGAGACCTGACATTAAAAAAGAGGCCAGCGGACGCATCCTAAACCATGATTCTGTTATGTGACATTGGAAACACCCATACACATGTGGGCTTGGGCAGCAGGGAAGGAATCCTCCGAAAACGAGACATGCCCACGGAATGGTTTGCTGGCACGGCAGGAAAGACGGCCTTGAAAAAATTCATCGGTCGTTCCCGCATCGAGGGATCCGCCTTTTGCAGCGTGGTGCCCTCCATCACACCGTTGATACACAGGGTCATTCAGGACCTCACCGGCTTGCGGCCGCTGGAATTATCGGCCCGAACCGTCCGGGGGGTGGGCATTGATTACCCACGACCGAAGACAATCGGAACTGACCGCCTGGCTAATGCCGTGGCTGCCCGCGCCCTCCATGGATCGCCAGTGGTGGTGGTGGACTTTGGCACGGCCGTGACTTTCGACGTGGTCAACCGCCTCGGGAACTATGTCGGGGGGATCATCGCCCCCGGCTTGGCTGCGATGACGGATTACCTTCATGAAAAGACGGCTTTGCTGCCGCGAATTGTCATTCGTGAGCCAACCCGGGTGGTAGGCCGCAGCACCAAGGAAGCCATGCTGGCAGGAGCAGTGCATGGGTACCGGGGTTTAGTGAGGGAACTGATTGAGTCCTTGAAGAATGAATTGGGGGAAGATTCCCTTCCTGTGGTGGCCACCGGCGGTTACGCCAATCTCATGGCAGCCCGGCTGCCCCAAATCCAAAAGGTTGATCAAAACCTGACTCTCCAGGGTGTGCGCCTCACCTGGCTTGCCCACAATCACTGATTACCCCGTTGGAGCCGGATGCGGACGACTGCAACCAAGCCCAGGCCCAGGAGCAAAGTGACCCCGGCAGCGCCACTCCAGGGGTTTTCACCAGCCATCTGCATGGACAAAGCTCCGACTGCCGGCCCGGCACAGTTTCCCAATCCAATCGCCGCCTCGTGAATACCTCCGTGTTCGCTTTTTGCTCCTCCTGTTTCCATTGAATAGTATAGGGACGAGTAATAAATCAACCCGGTAGCATATCCGAACGCCAATTGGGCGGGCAGCACCACGGCCAGCCAAGGCATGGTGAGGATGGCGGCAAAGGAGACAATAAGCAAAACCAAGGCAGCCACCAGCCACCCAAAACGGTAATGCCAGCCGGTCCAACGCCATAAAACCAAGAAGGCAGCCAGCCGCGCAAAGCACCATAGGGAACATAAAACCCCTGCTGCGCCGGTGTCCAAGCGCAACCGATGCGCCACCCCGGGCAGCACCGCAATGAGCGTATTGATGGCGATATAGGAAAAAGGGTTGGCAATCCAAGCCATCTTTAAAAAAGAACCATTGACCGATTTGACAGAGCCAGCCTCCCCTTCTGAATCGCCCAAGGTTGGGGTCGTTTCCACAAAATTTCCAGGCTGGCATTTCATCCAGATCGCCAAGAGAAACGCCACCACCAGCAGAATCAGCGGAAGACGGAAGATGATGGCAAATCCAAATTGATCAATGAGTGCGCCGCCGCAAAAAAAGGCTGTGGCATAGGCTGCCGCCCAGACGATATTGTAAATGCCCACCTCCCGGGAAACCTGACCGGCTTTGGCGCCTTCACTGACCATCGCCTCCAGAGTGGGCCAGACCGCGCTCATGCCCAGACAAACCAGCACGGCAGCGGAAATAAAAAATAGGGGCGCAGCATGCGACATGCCCTCGAAAAAGATGCTAAACAATAAACCGGATAGAATCAGGCCAAATGCCCAAACCAAGGTATTCAGATAGCCAAACCGGTGAGCCACCCGCCCTGCCAACCATGAGGCTCCTGCACAGATGAGGCCCAAACCCGCCGCCAAAGCCAGGTTCTCGCGGTCACTCCACCCATCCCTGGCCTGCATGAAAAAATAGAGGTAGTTCAGGTATAAAACCGTGCCGAAAGATGTGCAGGCCTCCATCACAAACCGCGCAAGGCGATTGAAATTCCCATCCTTCATTGGCCCGCCATTTCCTTCAGCGCCGCATGGCAATACCATTTCACCGCGTCGGATAGCGGGGGGGATAATTGGTCCAGGTCCCTGATGCTGCACCATTGGATGGCAAAATGTTCCGTGGCCGCCAAGGTGACCTGACCCGCCTTGGGCCGCGCCCAGTAAATCATTCCGATATGTTCGTGCGTGGCGGATATGCGGTGGATATCCAAAAACCTCGGGGCGATCAAAGCGCGCGTTCCCTCCGAGGTGGTGGGGGGTCTTTCCCCGATCAATTCCACTTCCAACCCGCTTTCCTCCAGAGCCTCGCGCAAAGCCGCCCGCTCAGGGTCCTCTTCCAACTCTATGTGCCCGCCCAACGGCAGCCAGCGGCCCAGTTTACGATGATGAACCAGCAACACCCGGTCTTCCTGCACAATAAACAGGGCCACGGTGAAATCTATCGCTGCATGAATGTGAGGCATCGTAAAAATCGCCAGCCGGTCCTGCGCAAAAAAACGCCCCGGCTTCGGGCCGGGGCGTTTGGGCAAAGTCCGATTATTTAAGCCGGTCAAATGACTTTTGCAAAATCTGCCAGTCCTTCAGCCCAGCCACCTTGGCTTGGTGCGTCTTGTTGATTTCCGCTTCCTTGGCATTCTTGGTGGGCTTGGTGTTCTTATAAAAAATTCCAAAATATCCGGGGAAAGGCTCACCGGCCAGCTTGTAAGCGGCCATTTCATCCGTCACGTCATGGTTCTTGGGCACCTCGTTGAAAACCCCTCCTTTGCGCGGATTGCTGGCATCGAAGGCGCCCTCGTAAAATTCCACGCATTCGCTCAGGCATTCAATGAAACTAAAACCATCGTGATCCATGGCCGCTTCCATAATTTGCAGCACATGGTTGGGATTGGTATGGGTGGTCCGCGCCACAAAAGTGGCACCGGCGGCAATGGCCTGCTTCATCGGGTTGATCGGGTAATCAATCGCCCCCCATTGGTCCGTCTTGCTCTTGAACCCAAGAGGTGACGTGGGCGAGGTCTGCTTCTTGGTCAACCCATAAACCCAATTATCCATCACACAATAGGTCATCTTGACGTTTTTGCGCGCGGTATGGTTGAAATGGTTGCCCCCAATCGAAAAAGCATCACCATCCCCGCCGAACACAAATACATGCAGATCCGGCCTGGAAAGCGAAATCCCGCTGGCGAAAGGCAGCGCGCGTCCGTGAATGAAATGCACCCCGTGCGCCTGCACAAAGTAGGGAAATCGGCTGGAACAGCCTATCCCCGCCACCGTTGTGATCTTTTCATGCCACATGCGGCGTTTTTCAATTAATTTGAAGTAAAGGGCCAGCACAGAAAAATCCCCGCATCCCGGACACCATGTGGGATGGTCAGCGGCGATTTCTTTCTTGGTCAATCCCTTGCGCTCTTCGGTGGGCGCGGCTGCGGACACAGGTGAATTTCCCGTGCGTTTTTCCATTTCTGTCAAAGTCTGGCTCATATCTCGTTTTCTTGTTTCAATTTCATCACAGTTTTCGCAGCCCGGTGGCCACATGGCCCTTGGCCCGCTCCAGAATCTCCCGCACCTTCCAAGTCAGACCATCGGTCTTGTTTATTCCCTGAATGCGGGCATCGCAATACCGCGCGCGCAAGATCGCCCCCAATTGGCCGAATCCATAAAGCCCTTCATCGTTCATCTCCACCACAAAAATGTTGTTGAACCCGGCAAAAATATTCTCCAATCCGTTGGGCAAAGGATTGATATGCCTCAAATGCAACGAGGAAACACTGTCTCCCGCCCCGCGCGCCCTGTCCACCGCCTCGCGAATGGGCCCTTCTGTGGATCCCCAGCCCACCAGCAAAACGTTCCCTTCCGGCGGGCCATAAACCTTGGGTACCGGCAGTTCAGCCGCCATGGCCTGCAGCTTCTTGCGACGCTTGGCCGTCATTTGAATATGAAGCTTGGGTGATCCCGTAGGATGCCCCAGTTCATCGTGCTCCAAACCAGTTACAATGGGGTACTTGCCGCTCAATATCTTCGTTCCAGGGGCCAAGTGCCGGGTCACCCCATTTGGCGCGGCCAAATCATAGGGCTTGTGGTCCGCCACAGGCTCAAAACTGGGCGCCAGGTCCTGGCAAACCTTTTCCAAGTCAGGCTCGCGAAACGCCTCAATGCGCGTGGCAATCCCTTGGTCGGTCAGCAACACCACTGGCACGCTGTATTTGCGGGCAAGATTCACTGCTTCGATCGCCATGTAAAAACAATCCTCCACATTCGCAGGGGCGATAACCACTCTGGGTGAATCACCATGTCCCCCGTTGACGGCAATATTCAGGTCGGACTGCTCAATGTTGGTGGGCATGCCGGTGGATGGCCCGCCACGTTGAACATCAACGATCACCAATGGCATCTCGGCCATCACCGCCCAACCCAAAGCCTCCGTCTTCAAGGATATGCCCGGGCCGCTCGATCCGGTCACGGCCACCCTGCCGCCGTAACTGGCGCCAATCGCCATGGACACCGCTGCAATCTCATCCTCCGTTTGCACAAAGGTTCCCCCGTACTTCGGCAGTTCCCGTCGCAGCAATTCCATGATGTCTGACCATGGGGTGATGGGATATCCCGCCCCAAAACGAACCCCCGCCGCAATCAAGCCATACCCGAGGGCCTCGTTTCCGTTCATCACCACTTGATGCCCTCCCTTGTCCTGGCTGGCGGCAAACCGAAAGGTCTCCACAACGTTGCCCAGGGAGTTCGCATACCCCGCATGAAACGCCGCCAAGGCATTGTTCAAAATGCTGGGGTCCTTGCCCGTAAAACGTTCCCCGATCAGTTTCTCCAGTTTGGGAGTGTTCAAATCAAACATCTTGGCAATCAATCCCAGGGCAAAAATATTCTTCCCCTTGTCCTTGGCCGTGCCGCCAATGGCCTCCACCGTCAGGCCAGAGATGGGAATGCCAAGATGGTGGTAATCCTTCTTCCACTCGTCGCGGGGAACCACGTGGTCCGAATCGTAAAGCACAATGCCCCCTTTTTTCAGGGAGTTGATGTGACCCTCGTAGCTGTGCTGGTAAAAGGCCAGCAATACATCCGATTCGTCACCAGAACTCAACACCTCGCCGGACCCCATGCGGACCTGAAAAATGGAGGGCCCGCCTGATATGGTGGCTGGAATGGTCATGAAGGTCATGACTTCCTGTTCACTGCGCCCGGCCAGTCGCGCCAGGAAACCGCCGATTGCCTGAATGCCGTCTTGAGAATTGCCCGCTATGCGGATCACCACCTCTTGAATGGAAGAGACCTTGGGAGCGCCTCCGGTGGAAAGTGCTGTAGATGTATCGCTCATGGAACCGTTTTAAAACTGTTTTATTGGTTTACCGAACGCAAAGTGAAGTGTGGCTACTGTCAGTCAACGCGGCACTATTGCCTCTTAACACTAAGCAACGAGGTTGAAAGTGTCAAATTCTAATGACTCATCAAATATCATTAAAAAAATTAATCTTGCGCGCACCTCAATGAACTAAAATGAATACTCCCCCTCCGCTGATTACCCGTATCCCCAGTCAGACTGACGTTGGCCAACCTGCATCTGGAGTGATGTTCTCCTGAATGATTGCATTTATGCCTTTCCCTGATTGAACCCGAAAAACGAAATTCAAAAGGCCAATCTGCCCCAATCTACTGGGCGCATCTTGACCTTTTCAATTTCGCTTTTCGGGTTAAAGACGGATGCCTTCAAGGCCGGTCCCTTGTGGCTCCGATTTTCCATTCATGTCAAAAGTTTTTTGCTGAGACTGCCCAATGTTTTATCAGGGTTGGAAAACATTTTGCCAACACGCGCCATCCTTGGGCGAAAAAACGCGGGAAATTCCGCTAAATATTGGCAAAGCCATGCATGCTGCCCGCTGGCACGGTGGTCGCTATCACGGAGTCATGCTAAAATTCTTTAACCGCTCCATGATTATTATGAAACACAAACTGATCCGTTTTATCCTAGGCAGTTGTGTGAGTGTGATTGGCATGCAGGCAAGCGCTGACGAAGCTCCTGTCGCCACACCTGCGGCGCCGCCAGCCTCCATGCCGGAACATCTCACCTCCAGCCCTCCGCTTTCTTCCTATGACAACACTGGCCGCTTCGGGGCGGGGATTATTTTGGGTGAACCGACGGGTCTTTCGGTGAAATATTGGCTTAACGACAAGCTGGCCATTGATGGCGCTGCTGGATTTTCCTCTGCTGACCACACGGAATTCTATCTGCACAGCGATGTGTTGTGGCACAACTTTGATTTGATTCCAGTGCCTCAGGGACGCATGCCGGTTTATTTTGGAATCGGCGCCCTGGGTCGTTTGCGAGATGATCATCAAGACAATCAGGTTGGCGTCCGTTTCCCGGTGGGAGTGTCTTACATGTTCGAGAACGCGCCGGTGGATGTTTTTGTGGAAGTTGCTCCTGCTATTGATGTTGCGCCGTCGGTGCAGGGCGAAATCACTGGTGGCGTTGGCATACGTTATTGGTTTTGATGCGGCAACCGGTCCAGCCTCCCTCTGCCGCATGTGGCAATATCCCGAAAAGCGAAATTGAAAGGGTCAAGATGCGGCAAGATGCTGGAGCGGAAACTGTTTGGAAAGATCGAAACCATACCCGAAGCGGTCTGGTGAGGTTTTTCCAAAGAGTTTGCGCCCAGTAAATTGGGGCAGATTGGCCATTTGAATTTCGTTTTTCGGGATTATCCCCGTCACGGTTCGTTCTTGGGCAATCAGCGATGCATGCCCGGGGTGAAAATCCAGTTGAGAAACCAAAGGAGCAGCGCAACCAAGCCAATCAGGACAGCCCCAAAGAAGAAGGTGAAAAACTTGATCTGCCTTTGGTGCGGCGAGGGCTTGCGCTTGAATGGCATTTTTAAAGGTAGGCGTGAAACCAATGTTTTTCAAATGCCCCTTTTCAGGCTGGCCGCGATGTTTACAACATGGTGAATGGCCGCCGTGAGGATGAAGTGCCTTGTTTTAATTAAAAGCCCAGGCCAACCACGGCGCACAGAGCAGGGCAGGCAGGAAATTAGCCAGAGCCACGCGGCGAACCTGCAAAATGACCGGGGCCATCGCACAGGTGATGAGTCCAGCGGTGGCGTTTTCCAGGTCCAATGCCTGATGCGCCAACAGGCACGGCAGCACCACGCCATGTGTCACCAGCGTCAAGCCATCAAAAAATCCCAGAACTGGCAATGCAGCCAGGGCCACCGGCCACCGACAGCCTTGCACAAAACTCATCATGGCCATCCCGTCCATCATGGCTTTGATCAGGAACAGCCAGAAATCGCCATTCAACCCATCCGCCACAGATCCCACAATCCCCAATGGGGAGCTGCAGTAGAGCAAGGCTGCCGAAATCCAGGCTCCAGATGCCGGGGTCTTATTATCAGACCGGGAGGCTGACCCCAGCTTTTGAGCGGCCCAATGTCCCATCCAGTTGGATAAATTCTGCATCCCGGCCGCGCGGCCCAAAAAATGCCCTGCCACGAGGGCCAGGACCGCCAGCATTCCTTCCTTTAAAACATGGCTCAAAGGCCCATGGACTCCCAGCCAGAACAAGTTCAAACCTGCCAATACGGTGGCCGCCCCCAAAAAGGATTTCATTCCAATTTGTGTACGCAGAGTCAGGGGCTTTGGCCATGTCACACCCCAAAGCGCCCCAGCAAGGATCCCCAATGCGTTTAGAAATGCTCCAATCATTTGCTCCCATCCTGAACCTTGACTCCAAAGAAAACAATTTCCATTACCGCAACCCAGCCTTATGGTTTTCGCCTTGGGCCAATTTTCAACAATGCGGAGCCCGGCACCTCAATCGCCGTGGCCGTGGGTGCCTTCGCTTTATTTTGCGGAAGGTTTGCCCTATGCCTTGGTCGCTTCAGTGTCCGTGGTGGCCTACAAAAACCTCGGGGTTTCCAATGATATCGTGACCCTGTCTGCCAATCTCCTGTGCCTGCCTTGGATGTTCAAGCCTCTTTGGAGCCCGGTTGTGGACCTGATCCGCACCCGGCGCCAGTGGGTCTGGGCATGCCAGATGATCATGGCTTTATCCCTGCTGTGCCTGGCCTTGGCAGTGGAGTCCTCCCATTTTTTAATACTTTCATTGGTGGGCATGGCCTTGTTGAGCCTGACCTCGGCCACCCACGACATGGCCGCAGATGGTTTTTACCTGGTCACCCTCCCGGAATGGCAACAGGCGGCATTCTCCGGGGTGCGAAACACCGCCTATCGAGCCGCAGGCATGGCCGCCCAAGCGGGCCTTGTCATGATGGCTGGCGCCCTTTATCAGCATGGCGGGTCTTACCAAAGCGCCTGGGCCGTCGCTTTGGGCTCATGCGCCCTCATCATGTTTTTACTGGCCAGCTACCATCACTTTCAACTGCCTTATCCTTCGGGTGACAGGCCTGGAAGCCACGCCATTGGAATGCCCTGGCTCCCGGACTTTCTCAACGTGTTGGGCTCCTTTTTCCGCAAACGCCGCATCCTGATAATGCTGGCATTTCTCCTTTTTTATCGTTTCGGCGAGGCCCAACTTGCACCCGTTTCACGCCTATTTCTGCTGGATGCGCCTGATAACGGAGGCTTGGGATTGACCGATCCCCAGTATTCCCGGATTTATGGCCTGTGGGGCCTTGCCGCTTTGCTGGGAGGCGGGCTGCTGGGGGGATGGTTGATTTCACGCCATGGCTTGAGACGCTGGCTTTGGCCCATGGTTCTGGCTTTGCACGTTCCTGACGGCTTGTTTCTATGGCTTGCCTGTGCCAAGCCATCCAGCCTGCTTTTGATCACCCTCGGCGTGAGTGTGGAACAATTCGGCTACGGATTCGGGTTTGCCGCGTACATGATGTATATGCTCCACATGGCTCGGGGAAGGCATTCCACGGCTCATTACGCCCTCTGCACGGGTTTCATGGCCGCCGGCTTGTTGATCCCCGGCCTTTGGAGTGGATGGCTCCAACTGCGCCTGGGTTACCCGCTCTTTTTTGCCTGGGTCCTGCTCGCCACCATCCCGGGCTTCGTTGTGGCAGCATGCCTTTCCGTGCCCCGAAATCTCGGGCGCCGCTCACCAATCCGTTGACCGCATTCCAGCAAACTGAATTGCCTTTGCCACGCCAGCTTTCGTAGAATCGCCATTGTCGCCATATGATGCCATTTCACTCATACACCGCCCGGATCTTCCACAACACCCTGCAAACGAAAGGGTCCTTCATTTTATTCCCGGCCAGCCTGGTGTTCATACTGTCAGTTAGCCTGTTCCAAGTCCCTGGCCAAAATATGGACGCTCCACAGCCGGTCCACGGCCCCACTCCGGTGGTGCACAGGCCCAGTATTATTTTACTTCAATTCCACGGCCTGGCTTTTGGGGATTTAAGCTGCCTGGGCCAGACCCAGTTCCAAACTCCCAACTTCGACGAATTGGCCGGAGAGGGAATGACATTCACCCATTTTACTCCCGGAACCACCAACCCTGCGGAGGCCCAAGCCCGGTTTTTAAACTGTGTTTCGTATTCTGACCAGACAATGCCCCTCGCGAGCATTCTCAAATCCGCCGGTTATCGTACGGGATTCATTGGCGAATGGCCCCTGCCAGGCCAGCCCTGGGATCAGGGTTTTGATGAATTTGCCGGATTTCTCAATCCCGACCTTGGCACCAATTATTACGCCGACACCTTCTGGCGCCGCACGCCTAAAATGTTTTACAATAACATGACGCACAATTGGATGGAATGGAACCCTGCCGACGGCCCCAACAACGGAGGTCAGGAGATGATTTACCAAAACATCCAGGGTCATCAAGGCCGGTACCTCCCCGATTTCATGTTCACCTGGGTACTTCATTTCATGCAGGACAACATGCCCCAATGGTACACAGGCTACCGCCCTTTTTTCCTGGTCGTCAACCTCCCGGCGCCCCGCTCTGCCGCGCCCGGCAAGGATGTTTTCCCGGTTCCCACAGACGCTCCCTTTTCAGACGAACCCTGGCCACAGCCCGCCAAAAATCGGGCAGCCCTTCTCACCCGACTTGATGGCAGCATTGCCACGCTGTTGCAAAAACTTCGGCAAAAGGGCCTGACCAATGAGGTGGCCGTCTTTCTCACCAGCAGCGAGCCGCCAGCTCCGTACTCGACACCGGGCATGGGTTTTCTTCAAGCGCCTGAAGACCGTGCCAACACAACCAATTCCGCGCCGCTTGCCCCCATGATCACCTATTGGCCCGGCGTGATCCCTGCGGGAAAAACCAATAACGAACCCTGGCAAGCCTCCGATTTTCCCGCCACGGCATTGCAAATAGCCGGTTGCAAACCCGTCGGCAAAATTTCAGGAACCTCCATCATCCCCCTTTTGCAGGGACATGATAGGCCATCCCAACCCTGATTTGGAAAAAGGGTCGTAAAGGGGCTGAATCTGCCGTTTTTTTGAACGTCACCATAAATGGGCACAAAGTCATATTTTAGCATTCTTTAGAGAGACGATGAAAAACTTGCTGAGTTTTTTATCCGACTTGGATTAGAACCCTTATAGAGCAGGACAGAAGGTGACGCTTATCAAAAGGAACATTTTCCAAATCGCCTGAAACGAACAATCCCGGCTTTCTGAGATTTGAAAATGACCCCACATTGCGAGCAAAGGCCTTGGAAACCGCCATTTTCCGCTCAAAACCACCAGACAATTCCGAGTGGAGTGGTGGAGGCGGCGGGAGTTGAACCCGCGTCCCAAGTCAACCAACCAGCCGCGACTACATGCTTAGCCCGGGATTTTTTTTCTGCATCGCGATGGCGCCCGGGCACGAGTCGCTTTGCCTAGTCCGCATGAAATTTCTCGGCTGACTGCGCGCGGTCCCCGCATTCAACCATGCCTGCTGTTGCGTTCATCCACCTTAGCAGGCGTGGAGCAGTGAACGTCACGGCACTTAGGCCGCGAGGGCTAATTCTTCGTTAGCTTTTTTGTTTTGATGCGATGATTAACGAGGCCAACGCATCGTCCTCGGCATGCCGCCTCTGGCGTGTTCACATGGTCGAAACCAGTACGCCCCCAGAACAGTCATAACCCATAATCGCCTATTAAGCAGATTTCGTCAAGGAAGGGTTCAACTAAAAATCCAGGCCTGTAACGATACAGTAATTAATGTTTATGGCGGAAACTTTCGTTTGATGTTCAGACGGGCTTAATTCTGCCTACACAAATGGAGTGCTGCGGACCTTCAGTATCAATTTTTTCGAGGCCGGCTCCTGTTCTCTATCTTTGAACCCGAAAAACGAAAATCAAAAGGCCAATCTGCGTCAATCTACTGGGCGCAAACTCGTTGGAAAAACCTCACCAGATCGCTTCGGGTATGGTTTCGATTTTTCCGAAGAGGTTCCACTCCAGCATTCTGCCGCATCTTGACCCTTTCAATTTTGCTTTTCGGGGTGAAATACTTTTTTCAGCAAATGATGCAGGCTGAAGGATTCACTTTGGACCTGGGGCAGCCTGACTGGAGCTTGGGTCAGCGGCTTGCGGAAGCAGAGAGCGGACGCGACTTTCCAACCGGTCCAGGTCGAGTGGCTTGGTGAAAAAATCCTCCACCTGCATGGCAGTTGTGCGTTTGGTTACCTGGCTGGAAAGGGCGCTCATGAAGATGACGGGGATTTTTCGCGTGGATGGCTGGCGTTTAAGGATTTCACAGACGGACAACCCATCCAAGTCGGGCAGCAGGATGTCCAGCAGAATCAAATCAGGTTTGAATTGCCGGGCTTGGCTCAGGGCCTGGACACCATCATTTGCGACCAAAAAATCGCATTTCAAATCGGCAAGGCGGAACTTGACGAGTTCAATGAAGTCCACCTCGTCATCGACAATCAAAATCTGTCTTGTCATAAACCACAAGTTAACCCTTCGATGAATGATGACAATAGCGAAGCGGTTAAAGTGCGGTTACGAAACGGAGACATCGGCAGCCAGGCGGCGGGAGGGTAGGCGACCGCCAAAAGAAAAATGCGGGCTTGGGGCGGGCATTCGTCCCGCGTCCAAGCCCGCATTCAAAAGCGGACGCTTATTTTAATTTTTCCAAGGTGGTCTTGATGGCTGCAAAATTGGGAAGATCCTTGGGGGTGGGGGTTTGTTCGCTGTATTGCACCGTGCCGTGTTTATCAATGACGAAGGCAGCGCGGGCGGCTGTGTCTCCCACTCCTGCCAGCATGGGGAAAAGCACATCGTATTTTTTCGTGACTTCCTTGTTGAGGTCGCTGGCAAGGGCTATTTTGATGTTGTTCTGCTTGGCCCAGGCCTCCTGGGCAAACGGGCTATCCACGCTGATGGCGATGACATGCGCGCCCAATTTTTCATACTCACCCAAACCGGCTGTTTGATCACACATCTCCGAGGTGCAAACACTGGTATAGGCAAGTGGAAAAAACAGAAGGACGGTGTTTTTCTTTCCAAAATTGTCACTGAGCTTGATGTCGCTCAGGCCGCTGGCATTTTTGGATTTGAGGGTAAAGTCCGGAGCTTTGGATCCTGTGGGAATAGGCATAATAATGTTGGTCAGATTGTTAAATTTAAACCTTGGCTTATTCTGGCTTCAATGCCATGGGGTGTCAACATAGTTTGGCGTAACATATGGTTTGGCACCGGCTTGGGAAGAGACTCAAAAGTCCTCTCTTAAAGACGATTCGTCCGCCGACCCGGCAGCGCGCGCAGGGGCCATTTACAGGGTCACCTCCAGTGAGGCGGCGGGGCTGCAGCCGCCAGCCGACCATGCCGGCCCAGGTGTCAGGCAGGTGAATTGTTTTTTCCATTCCACCCGAACAACTTTTTGGTGCGGATCATTTCAAAAATGGGTGCGGGTATGATTTCGGAGAGCTTTTCATCGCCTGCATGAATTTTGGCCAGAACATCGCTGGAATAAACTTTCAAAGCTTCCGGGTTATGGTTGGGGATGTTGGCGATGAAACCGTTTTCAAGAAGATGCGCGTAAAGGTGGCGAATATTTTGGGCCACCTCCAATGTCTCCACCGTGGTGAGTTTGCCCGTGACCTTGTCGAGCGAGGGGTAAACATAAAGCTTGGCCCCATTTTTAAAAAGCTGGCCCAGGGATTCCATCAGGCCGCCCGGAAGGTCTGTGTAAAATTTTTCATCAAACACATCCCGCAACCGCACCAGGCCGATGGGAAGGCCAATCGGACGGTCAGTCTGCCGGGAGAGGTAGGTGACCAGCCGGTGGTAGCGTAGGAAGTTGGAGATCATCACCGGCTTGCCCAGCGCTGCCAGGGTGTCAACCCGGTCCAGAAAATCTTGATGATCAATTTTATTGCCCACCTGCAACTGGCGCAGGGTCATTTCAAATAAAACCACGGGTTGTTCGCCGGGGGCGCATTTTTCACGGATAAAATGTTCCTGCCCGCGTTCCATCATATCCAACATTGGGTTGGTGAGGGGACGGAAACTGCCGCGCTCCACAAGGACAGGCTTTTTCCACAACAATTCGCCGGGGATGATGGTTTCGCCGTCTGCGGTGAACATGGCGGCTTCCGTGAGCCATTGCTCCACCAGTTGAAGGGCCATGAGCCGGTTATCCACCTTGGTGAAGGCTGGCCCGGAAAACTTGATCATGTCCACTTCCACCCGGGCGCTGGAAAGGTCATCCAGCAATGAGCCGATAAGCTCGGCTGGGTTGGCGCTTTGATAGAAAGCTGCATGGAGCAGGTTCACCCCGATGATGCCCAGGGCTTCCTGCTGGCGGAGGCTTTCCTTGTCCAGGGTGCGGACGTGAATGATGATTTGGGAAGGCTCCTCGCGGATATGGGACTGGAATTTCACGCCCAACCAGCCTTGGCCTTCATCTCTTTTGGTGGCCACGGTGTCGGCAAAGACAAAAAACGCACACTTTTCCCCACGGGAGGCATCCAATCGCTTCAGTAAAAGATCATATTCCAAGTCCAGCATGGACTGGAGACGCTTGCGGCTGACGTAACGATCGGATTTCCCGTAAATGGCATCGCTTACGGACATGTCGTAGGCGGAAATGGTTTTGGCCACGGTCCCCGAGGCTTTGCCGACATGAAAGAAGCGGCGGGCAACCTCCTGGCCAGCGCCAATTTCTGCAAATGTGCCATATCGTTTGGCATCCAGGTTAATCTGGAGGGCCTTTTCATCAGTGTTCATTTTTTCGCCGTTCATATTGCTTTCCTTTCTTCGCTGAACCGAGAGTAATCCAGTCAGCAACCATTGTTCAATACCGCAATCAAACCATGAATGGACCGGGTTGGGTGGAATTCTGGTCTTTCCGTCCCTTTTTGGGACGCTATAATCAGGGACATGTATCGTACGCAGGACCTCCACGTCAAAGAAATCGTGCCATTGCTTTCGCCAAGGGCGCTGCGAAATTTAATGCCCACGCCGGACACAGCCAATGCCACAGTGGCGCGCAGTCGTGAACGCGTCATTCGCATTCTGCGCCAGGAAGATCCCCGGCTGCTGGTGGTCATTGGCCCCTGCTCCATTCATGACCAATCCAGCGCCATCGAATATGCGCGCAAACTCAACGCGCTCCGCATAGAACTGGCAGACCGGATGGAAATTGTGATGCGCGTGTATTTCGAGAAACCGCGCACCACCATAGGCTGGAAGGGGCTCATCAATGATCCGCACCTCGATGGTTCCCAGGATATTGGCACGGGACTGCAGATTGCCCGGAAACTTTTATTGGAGATCACGGAAATGGGCATGCCTGCGGCGACGGAATTCTTGGATCCCATTGTGCCGCAATACATTGCGGATTTGGTGACATGGGCGGCCATTGGGGCCCGCACCACGGAATCCCAAACACACCGTGAAATGGCCAGTGGATTGTCCATGCCCGTGGGTTTGAAAAACAGCACGGATGGGAGTTTGCAGGTGGCGATTGATGCGATGAATGCCACGAGTCATCCGCATAGTTTTCTGGGGATCAATGAGGATGGTTTGACCAGCATAGTGCGCACGAACGGCAATCCCCATGCGCATGTCGTGCTAAGGGGCGGCAGGGCCATGACGAATTACGATGCGGCCAGCATCAAGGCGGCGGAGGAGAAATTGGAGCGTGAAAAACTGCCCCGGGTGCTGATGGTGGATTGCAGCCACGCCAATTCCTCGAAACAATTTGCGCGACAGGAGGACGTCTGGCACAGCGTGATTGAACAGCGGGTGCAAGGCTCCAAATCATTGATTGGGCTGATGGTGGAAAGCCACCTTCACGAGGGAAACCAACCCATCACCCAAGGGTCAGCCCAACTGAAATACGGGGTCAGCATTACCGATTCATGCATCGGCTGGGAAACCACCGAACGCATGCTTCGGTGGGGGCATGAAGCCTTGACCAGATTATTTGACGAAAAAGCTTTGTCTCCAAAAGCTTAAAAGTGGTAGCCAACAGATAGGGACAAGGTGGGAGAGAAAAGCCGAAATCTCGAATAGGCAGACTGGCCCGCTTGACCTGCTGCCGACATTCCGGTGAAGGGATTTGAATTTGCCGCAGAAGGCGTGATGGTGCGGGAAGACCCGGCAATAACCTGCGCAGCCGCCGCCCAATCCCAGTTTTTACCGTCTCTTCCCACGCCAACACTGCCCACACTCAATGCCGTGTCAGGAACCGCAGGGGTAAAATACGTGGAAGGTGAGGTTTCCGTGGAATAAAAATACCCGGCACTGACGAACCACCCGTTTTCTAGGTATCTGGTCACACCGAATTTGTACTGGAAACTGTCCCGCCAATGCAATGGAAGGGAAAGATCCTGTCCAAATATTTGCCTGGTGCCGGAGAGATTAACCACCCCCACCGTGTCCCAATTGATGTAGTCGAGATCAAATTCAATGTTCCAGTTGGAAGTCGGCCGGTAGGAGATGCCGACGGAGGCAGTTTGGGGGAAAGCCAAATCGGCACTGGTGCCTGCGGATGCAGATGGACCGGATCCATTATTGTAGGACGAATTGCCCTGAAAATCCGTAGTGGTGGACAAACGATAATTTCCACCAATGGAAATTTGATCCAAAGGCTGCCACAGAATCCCGGCAGTCAGGCCATAGGAGAAACCATCGCCCGAAAACTGGAAAAAATCGTTGTTTGAGAAAAGACCACGATTGAATTTAATGTCTGCATAATTGATCGTGGGACCAATGGCAATCGACAGGGATTTCACAATTTTCCATGAAACCACGGGATTGACAGTGAGATAGGTGAGTTGTGAATCAATGGCAAGAGACCGCAAATCGGAACTGGCGGGCCAAGTGACACCCAAACCAAACGGAGAATAAACCCCTATTCCAAACGACAAAGGCGAATTTGTCCCAGAATAGGTCAAATAAATTTGAGGGACAGGGGTGATTTTGAAATTAGATTCTGCACCTGGACCATTCTGGGGGGAATAAAAGGAATCAATTCCGATATAGTTCAGGACTCCAACTTCCACATCTAAACCCGAAATCTGTGATATGCCTGCAGGATTGTAGTACACTGCTGAGGGGTTGTCCGCAGTGGCAACGAAGGCGTTACCCCTACCAATGGCAAAAGCATCCTGGTTCGGTAATAAAAATCCAATGGCTTGGGATTTATGCTGGATAAAGCACAAAAAGAGGGCCAATAAACCAGAAACAGTTGAAAATTTTTGCTTGTTCTTAAATTTTGGTTTCATTTAAAAAGAAAAAACTCTCTTGGTAATCGCAGACTTCGCCTGTCTCGTTTTTGGACAATAAGTTTTAATTTTTGTTAACATTTCACCGCACCTGAAGCAGCAGAAGTGCCATGCATGCTTTGCAAGCGAAATAAAGATTATTATTCCATAATCTTGCCTTTGGTGTGAAAAATGTTTCATTTGAAAGGGTGAGCACTGCATTAAACACAAATGTTGATAAAAAGCATAGGAACGGATCCATTTCTCCGTCAAATGGCAATAAAGTGCAGAAGAAAGATAGTGGGTTGAACCAAGATGCTATAATTTTGATCAACAAAGAAAACGGGTTTTCTTACAAGGCTTTTCCAATAAGCATTGATTTGCGGTCAATTGTTTTTGAATGTTTTAACCGCGGGTTGAAACCGAAACCGACTGAATCAATTGAGAATTTTAAATTAATATTTAATGACATCCTTGTTTACGAAGGGGAGGCGATCATTTGTAATGTGATTGATTGCGGATCTAAATTTATATGCGAGGGAGTCCTTCAGAGGGCTGCATGGATAGATGAGTCGGTTGACGCATTAACAAATTTTAGTCGAAATTCGATTGAAAACGGGACTTTTTTGGAAAAGATTAGAAAACCTTATTGCATTGAAAATGAATATAGACTGGCCGTATGTAAAATTGAGGACTTTTTGCGGAGTTTAAAAAACCTCTGTGATTTAGTCTCATGCCGAATTTCATCAGGCCCCAAAAACAATTATCCAAGGTCTGAGAATGAAGCCGCCCTTGAAATGAGAGATTTTTCAACACTTTCCTTGAAAACAATCTTTGAAGAATTTGAACTGGCCGCCCGAAAAATTCCATTAGATTTAAAGGAAGTTCACGCATTATACGCGCAAAGAGTTTTACATCCATGGCTGCTTTGCAGCCCATTAATAAATCGAACCTACGTGAAGCCTTTGGGGTACGCGGGGGATTACGAAATGATGAATATGCTCGTTAGAAACGGGCTTGAAGGGGCTAATCTATATGCAAAACTGGTGAACTCCTTTCTTTTGGATCAGCCTCCAGCGCATGCTGTTCGAAACAGGGTCAATTTCCTAAATAAAAGTATAATTAACGAATCATACAGAGTGGCTGCATCTGGTAAGCATGCCAATATTTACTGTATAGCCTGCGGTCCTGCATGGGAAGTGTCTAATTTTATACAGGAAAACCCTCTTGCGAGGAATGCGAGATTCACCTTGTTGGATTTCAATCAAGAGACTCTGGACCATACCTCAACAAAAATCAGGAACATTTATAAAGACAAAAAAATAAAATGTGAGCCTGTTTTTGTAAAAAATTCAGTTCAAAATATCATTAAAGCCGGAGCTTTGGGCAAATTAGCAAATAATAAATATGATCTTATTTATTGCTCGGGTCTATATGATTACTTGACTGATTCGGTATGCAAGGCTTTAAACACCTGTCTTTTTGAAATGTTGAATCCAGGTGGCTTATTGGTTGTGGGGAATTTTGCAAAAACCACCCCAATAACAAATTTTATGGAGCATCTTTTGGAATGGAACCTCATATACAGAGACAAAGATGAAGTTTTGGCCCTTAAGCCCGAAACTGCTAGCACCTCGGAATGTGTGGTCAAAAGCGAACCATCAGGAACCAATTTTTTCCTTGAAGTTCGAAAACATGGCTGAAATGAATGCGGATTTTCAAAAGGCATTTAAAGCCCAAAATCATAAGGATTTCATTTTTTATGCGAAAATTGGAATGGCAGCGTCCATTCCATTGAATCTTGTTTGCACTGCGATGGATTTGGGGATGTATCCCAATAAAGCATCAAATTTATTTTATGCACGGCTTATTTGTGTTGCTTTCGTTTTTTTATCTTGGTTTTTCTTAAATAAATCCAAAACTGTAATTAACCAAAGAATTTATGGGGTTGGTTGGTACGTATTTCCTCTGCTCATGATTCTTTGGATGATTTATTATATCAAAGACCCCATTTCGCCTTATTATGCAGGACTGAATATTGTGCTCTTGGCCGTCGGTCTTATGTCGCCTTGGACATATTTTCAAAATCTTCTTACTGCATTTTTGACGCTGCTTTTTTATTGTTTAATCGCATTTGATATCAATTCTAATGATCACATTAATTATATTATAAATAATTTGACATTTTTATTTTTGACGGCTGTGATTGTCGTTGTTGTCAGTTATGCCAATTTCAAACAGCGTCTTCGCGAGTTTTCACTTCGTTATGAGCTCGATGCGAATCGAAAAAGTATCGAGTCAGCAAACCAGAAACTCATCGAAATGGACCGGGTGAAGAGCCGGTTTTTTGCCAATGTCAGCCATGAAATGCGGACTCCATTGACCTTGTTGATCGGGCCGTTGGAAAACCTGGCCAGACGTTTGGGTCCTTCTGCAGACGCCGCGACCCGCGATATTCTCGCCTCCATGCAGAATAATGGCATGCGCCTTTTGAAGCTGATCAATGACCTTCTTGAGCTCATCCGCCTGGAATCCGGGCGTCTGGAGGTCAAACGCGAACCCCTGGAGGTTGTTGAATTCATCAATGGACTGGCCAGTGCCGTCCGGCAAATGGCGGCTGATAAAGGCATCACCCTGGAAACCACCGTTGAACCCGAATTGGATTCCATTTTGGGCGACCGTGACAAGCTTGAAAAAATCCTTTTAAACCTGCTCTTCAACGCCCTTAAATTCACCCCAACCAACGGGCACATCTGGTTAAAGGCCGGAGTGGTGGATTCGAATTATTACCTGGTTGTGCAGGACACAGGGATTGGCATTGCCGAAAAGAGCCTGCCATTTGTTTTTGATCGCTTTTGGCAGGAGGATGGATCTTCCAAGCGCAAATTCCAAGGTGTGGGCATAGGATTGGCATTGGTTAAGGAATTGGCCCAAAATATGGGTGGACAAGTATCCGTGGTCAGCGAATTGGGCAAGGGGACCACTTTCACCGTGCGACTTCCGCTTGAACGGCCGACAAAATCTGACTTTGCCTCTCTTCCTGCTCCCGCCGTCGGCGTAGAGAATGGCCAGTCCCAAACCGAAGAATGGCTGGTAAACCTGTATCGCCGGGCGGAATTTTTCCCCACATCGGCAAACAAGCCGGCCTCGGCCCGCGAAAAAATCGCCGCGCAAAATGGCCGTCCCGTGGTGCTGGTGGCGGATGATGAGCCTGACATGCGCCGGTTTTTGGTTTCGCAATTGGAGGGTTATTATGAAGTGGTGGAGGCCGCGGATGGCAATGAAGCTTCTGAAAAGGCGCAAAGCATCCTGCCCGACGTGATTTTGTTGGACTTGATGATGCCGCACAAGGATGGGATGCAGGTCTGCCAGGAACTCAGGGAATATGCACCCACCTCGACCATCCCAGTCATCATGCTTACCGCCCGCGCCGATGAGGAAATCAAATTCAACGCCTTAAAAACGGGTGTTAACGATTTCCTGGCCAAACCCTTTTCCACGCACGAGCTTCAGGCACGAATCCGGAACCTCATCGAGTCGCACCAGTTCCAGAGAAAATTAACCAGGCAAAACGCGGCATTGTCCAATGCGATTGAGCAGATCAAGGAAACGGAAATGCAACTGGTTCAATCGGAAAAACTTTCTTCGCTGGGGCGCATGAGCGCCGGCATCATTCATGAAATCAACAACCCCCTGAACTTTTCGCTCACCGGTTTGTTTGCGCTGCGCGGAAAATCCAAAAAACTGCCCGCGGAGGAGCAGGAGGATTACAATGCGATAGTCAATGACGTGGAGGAGGGCTTGAAGCGGGTGCGCAACATTGTTTCGGACTTGCGCACCTTCACCCATCCTGGCGGCGGAACCGGTGAACCGGTGGAGGTCTTGGACGTGGTGGATGCCGCGCTGCGGTTTTTGGGCGGGGAGTGGCGGGACACGGTATTGATCCAGAAGGAAATTCCTGAAAAGACGGTCATGTGGGCCAATCGCAACAAGCTGATCCACGTCCTGGTGAACCTGGTGCAAAATGCCATTGATGCCATGCGTGAGAAAAGCTATTCACAGGGAGACCAGCCGCGCATTCACATCACCGCTGGCACGGAAAACGTCCGCACCTGGGTGAAGGTGCGGGACAACGGACCGGGCATAGACCCTGGAAACACCGGGAAAATATTCGACCCCTTTTTCACCACCAAAGAAGTGGGCAAAGGCATGGGCCTGGGATTGAGCATTTGTTACCGGATCGTGAAGGATTACGGCGGCAATATTTCGGTGGACAGCCGTCCGGGCCAGTTTTGTGAATTCACGCTGGATTTTCCAGCCAACGCGGAAGCCGCAACTGAAATGGAGATGGAACATGGAGAACTTGTACGATTATAAAAAATTTGCGGTGCTGTATGTGGATGATGAAGAGCGGTCGCTGACCAGCTTCACCCGTGCTTATGGTGAAACATTCCGGGTGTTCACCGCGAACAGCGCCCAGGCGGGCATCAAGATTTTTGAGGAACACGCGGACGAAATCGGCATTTTGATGACGGACCAGCGCATGCCCGGGGAGAAGGGCGTCTGGCTGTTGGAGCGGGCGCGGCAACTCCGTCCCCGCACCCTGCGAATCCTGGTCACCGCCTTTGCGGACATGGATGCCGCCATCGCCGCCGTGAATGAGGGCGCCATTTACAAATACCTCAATAAGCCCTGGGACCCGGTTCAATTGGAGATGACCCTGCGGCAGGGCCTGGAATTTTTCATGGTGCAGGCGGAGCGCGACCAGTTGCTGGCGGAAAAAATGTCCGTGCTGCGAAACATGATGATAGCGGACCGGGTGGTGAGCCTGGGGCTGCTGGCGGCAGGCCTCAGCCATCATATCCGCAACTCAATGGTGGCGGTGAAAACATTCCTGGAACTGGCTCCCATCAAGATGGCTGAAGAACGGGACGGCGGGAACACGGGGCTGCGGGACCCGGATTTCTGGCGTGAATACCATCAGAATGTCCAAGGCCAGATTGAAAAAGTGAACGTCTTGCTGGCGGATTTGCGCACAGCGGCGGAAGGTTCCAAGTCAGCCGATCCTTTCCCCGATGAAATTCATCCCAAAGCCATTTTGGCGCAAAGGTTGGAAGGCATGGCCGAAGCTTTTGGTGCGCGGCGGATCACCGTGGAGAACCAAATTCCTGATTCCATTCCCCTCATGCGGGTGGATCAGCGCAAATTTGAGCGGCTGGTGGATCTTTTGCTGAAGGATGAACTGGCCATGTTGCCGGCGGGCAGCCGTATTACTTTGACGGCTGAGGTGCAGGAAGAACGCATGGTCCTCCGGCTGGTGGACAATGGGCCTGCCCTGCCTCCGGCGGCTTTGCAAGTGGTCTGTGATCCATTCAATGTCACAAGCGGCGTGCCCTCCGAGTACGGAATCAACCTTATGGCCTGCTTTTTTCTAGCCCATCATCATGGCGGCAAGGTGGAAGCCCACAGCCATCCTGGAGGCAACACATTCACTGTCCGAATGCCGCTCAAACCTGTCCGTCAGGCTGAGACCACAGAGGAAGACACCAGTTTCCTTAGGCGTTCTTTCATGAACAATGAAATGTGGACCAAGCTTATTTCCAAGGGGTAGAAGAACGGCCCGGATCCCACGCCGCTCTGTGCCTGGATTTTAAAATGCATTGATGGCACCGCTGGCATTCCCGGATGGCTGCTGCGGTCTAAAAAAGTTCCGCAAACCTTTTTGGACGGATTTCGTCCCTTTGGGCAGGCAATGGAGTAAAACCCTTTCATGAAACAGGCAATGGGCGCGGATTGAAAAAATCCAACGCTGGCAAAAATCACTCAAAAAACGAAGGTTGTAAACGCCTGACCGAAAAGGACGTTGGATGTTGTTGGGAAGAGGCAAAGGATCAAATGGCGATGCGCAACAAACCAGAATAACCAATTGGAATCCTGGACTTGGGAGCAATGAAGCCAGGCGTCTATTGCGTGATAACCTTCCACTGGGCATGCACCTGGTCAGAGGTCCCGGACACAGACCCGTAACGGTCCCGTCATTTTCGTCGCCCAATTCTAACAATTGTCACGTTTACCCTTCCCGGAATCCGTGATCAGATGGTTCCACAGCCTCACACCCGGGGCTGAATTAGGAAACGCAAACAAACCAAACGAACAATAAAAAGCAAGGATACACACATGAAAAAATCAGGAAATACCCAGGCGCTGCGCACTTTCAGAAATGCGCGGCTTGTTTCTGGCGCAGGGATGGCGGGAGTTTTGCTGGCCAGCCACCTGGCCTTGGCGGATGGGGATGATCGCCACTGGTCAAGCCAGGTGAACCAGGTGGGGGATGTTTTTATTATTGCCCTTGAAAACCATAATTTCACCCAACCCAATCCCACGGCCACGCCCCAACAGATTTTCGGCAACCCTGCCGCTCCTTATCTCAACAGTCTGGTGACGCCGGGCAACCCCAATTCGGCTCAAGTTTCCTATGCCTCGCATTATTTCAATGCCGGCACCGGGGTTCACCCCTCGGAACCCAACTACGTTTGGGCCGAGACAGGGACGGATTTTGGCTTCCATTCTGATGCCGACCCCAGCTACGCCAACGGAAATAAATTTTATGATAATTCCAGCTCGTTGATCAGCTCCCTGAATGCCAGCGGCAACCAGGTTTTGACGTGGCATTTTAACAGAACGCCCCATCTGGTTGCGCAACTGGATGCAGTCGGCATTCCCTGGAAAAATTACCAGGAAGACGTTTCGCTATCCCAATCACCCACCAATAGCGCCTATGGCACCAACGGGCCTGTGAATCCTTTCAATGGCACCACCCAGTACAACTACGCTCCCAAGCACAATCCCATGGCGTTCTTCACCGAAAGCGCCTTTGCCAACGTCTATGAATTGTCGCAATTGTTCACGGATTTGGCCAATAACACGGTTGGCCGCTACAACTGGATCACCCCAGACCAGTATAATGAGGCCCATAGCCCGCTGAATAATGGCTTCACTTACAACGGGGTGCATTATACGGGCGACCAATCATCCGTGGCCTCTGCAGACAATTTCCTTTCCCATGTGATCCCGCAAATCATGGCATCCAAGGCCTATCAAGACAACGGTGTCATCGTCCTTTGGTGGGATGAATCTGAAGGTGGCGACACGACGTCCCAATCCGTTCCCGAAATCATCATCTCCCCGCTGGCGAAGGGCAACGCCTATGCCAGTCCCGTTGCCATGAACCATTCCTCCGACATCAAAACCTGGGAGGAGGTTTTCGGCCTGCCCGCGCTTAACAATCCAATCCCCGCCACTGAGACAAACGTGGAGCAAGCTGGTGTCTTCAACAATGTTGCCACCGTGAACGATCTGAGCGACCTGTTTGTTCCGGGAGCCATTCCAACCAACGCCTTCTCCGTGACAAGCGAAGGTTTTGTGACGGATGGACGCAACGGCCACAAAAAGGAGACCCTCCGCATCACAAACACTGGCTCCACTGCAGTTTACAATTCTATCTGGATCGCCTTGGACAACCTCACTCCGGGTGTCACGCTGTTGAATGCTGATGCCAACACCGAAGTTCTGGCCCCCTTGGGCAGCCCTGCGGTCAAACTGAACGACGGCGACGACAACATTTTGCGCCCATATCAAAGCCGCAAAGTAACCTTGGAATTCCTGGATCCCAACTCTGACCCAATCACCTACGACCCCCGTGTCCTCAACGTTGAACCGGCTCCTTGAGGTGGCCTGTTTAGCGCAAATGGATTGACCCGCACATTTTAAATCACAAGGAGGCCGCCCTCTCGGCGGCCTCCGTTTTTATACGGGTTTGCCCCGACGGATCCGCCTCGCCCAAGGCCAGAATCCGCGGCCGCAGCATCTTTCAAACTTTTCAGACAGGCGGCGCGCCAAGGCGGTTTGGGAGATGTTTATGCTTTGCCAGAAACCTGGCCAGCCTTGGAGTTATCCAATACCCTAATTGACTCGGGTTTTTCCTGCATGACAAGGTTCCTTGCTTGGTGGATCAGGTTCATGTCCGTTGCGAGGTTCCCAAAAATGAGTTCTGGCAGGCCGCTTTGCTGCTGGCCCAGCAATTCCCCGGGGCCCCGCATTTTGAGGTCTTCTTCGGCAATTTGGAAACCGTCAGTTGTTTTGGCCAGGATGTCCAATCTTGCCTTGGCGGAATCACTCAGGCTGTTGGAAATAAGAATGCAGTGGCTTTCATGTGACCCACGGCCCACCCTGCCTCTCAGTTGGTGAAGCTGGGCCAGGCCGAATTGCTCCGCATTCTCCACAACCATGACCGTGGCATTGGGCACATCCACCCCCACCTCCACCAGGGATGTGGCAACCAGGGCTTGGACCCGGTTTTCCCGAAAAGCTGCCATCACTTCTTCTTTTTCACGGGTTGTCAGGCTGCCATGAAGCAAACCTGCCTTGAATGGGGCCATGGCTTCCTGAATCTTTTGAAATTCCCTTGTCACTGCCTTCACATCCCCGTCCTCCTCGGATGCCTGGACACGTGGATAGATAATATATGCCTGTCTTCCCTCGGTCATCCGGCCCCGGACAAATTCAAAAACCCGGGCCAGCTTGTCCGAGCCGCGCACGTGGGTTTTAATGTTGCCACGCCCTCCGGGGCCACGCTCCATAACCGATAAATCCAAGTCGCCATAAAGGGTCAACCCCAAAGTTCTGGGTATGGGAGTGGCGGTCATGACCAATAAATGGGGGAAATGTCCTTTGCGGACCAGGGATTCCCTTTGGGCGACTCCAAACTTGTGTTGTTCATCAATGATGACGAGGCCCAGGTTCCTCAGCTCAATCCGTGCAGTCAACAAAGCATGGGTTCCCACAGTCACGCTGGGTGGAATCGGCGCGGATTGGGGCGGATGAGCAGGGGGTGATTCCACGTTTTTGCCCGAGGCGCTGCCCGTCTGGAGGCTTACTTCCATCCCCAAGGGTTTCAACCATTGGCTGAATTGGTGGTAATGCTGCACTGCCAATATTTCCGTGGGAGCCATGATGGCGACATTAAATCCGCTTTCCAAAGCCATCAATGCCGCGCAGGCCGCCACCACCGTTTTACCGCAACCCACATCGCCCTGCAAGAGACGGCGCATGGGGTAAGGCCCGCCCATGTCTGTTCGGATTTCGCGCAAAACCCGGGTCTGGCTGCTGGTGAGCGAGAATGGCAGCCCTGATAAAAAGGGGCGCATCAACTGGTTGTTCCCCGCACAAGGCAGGCCCCGTGCCTGTTCCTGAAAACGCCTGCGGCGACCTTGGATTTGGGATTGCAGTTTCACAAATTCATCCAGCGCCAACCGTTGTCGCGCCACCTCCACATCCGCAGGTTCATTGGGAAAATGAATCATGCGGATGGCGTTGGCGCGGCTGGGGTAAAGCTTCAGGTCAGGATGAATCGTGGGTTCAGCCACATCCTTCTCAAATTGTTCCAAGGCATTCCATACCAATGTGCGCAATACCCGCGATGAAAGCCCCTCGGTCAATGGGTGTATGGGAACTATACGGTTGGCATGGATAAATTCGTCGTCTCCCGGTTCACACCATTCGGTTTCGGGGTGATCCATGGTCCGGGGCTTGAGCCGGTTCAGGCGGCCAAACACCAGGAATTCCCGCCCCGGGACATACCAGGTTTCCATCCAGGATTGGGCCTGCCACCACCGGCAATGAAGCCTGCCTGAGCCATCGTCCAAAACCATTTCAAACATTCGACGGGATCCGCGCTTGAAGGATTTTATACCCGCAGCCTGAATGCGGCCCCTGACTGTGGCAGGTTCTTCCAGGCGAAGATCGCAAATGGACAAAAAATGACGCCTGTCCTCATAACGGCGAGGAGGATGGAGCAGGAGATCCTGGACAGTGGTGATTTTGAGGCGTCCAAGCAGGGCGGCTCGTTCCTCACCCACGCCATGGATCAGCGTTGGCGGCCCTGACAGGGCGGCTCCAAAATTGGGCGGGTGCGACATTTCCTGCAAAATACAAATCGCCATGAGGCGCTTCAACCGCAAACAATTCCGGATGGGTTTCCGATCGTAAAAATTTGGCGGAATAATGTCGGGTGGAGCTTTATTCCCAGCAGGTGGTTGCTTCCATTCCATTTTTTCAGGACAATCCCTCCCATGCGGAAAACTGCACCCCAAAAACCATTCCGGCGGGGATCAAGGCCCTTGAGCGTCATGATCCTTGGCGTGGGGTCTCACGCTCACAGCATGGGGAAGACGTTGGCGGATGCCGGCGCCAGCGTGGCCACGTATTTGACCCGTGATTATGGGCATTACGCCCCCGCACTTGTGGGGCCTGTCTTCTCGCGTTTGGCTCATCCCAGTCCGGTGCCGTTGGTTCGCAAGTTGAAAACGGATCTGGTTTTGACTCAATCCATAGATTGGGCCCAACAGCCTTGGGCGGAGGATTTGATATCCACCGGTGCGGCCATTTTTTGTCCCACAGGCGAAGCCATGCGCATTGAGAGGGAACGTGATTTTGCCCGGCAATTGTGCGCACGGTTCAAAATACCTTTTCCACGATCTTTTGTGGCTTCCAACCGGCTTGAGGCCGAGCAGATTCTGGCTGCCCATCCGCGCCCGTTTGTCATCAAAAATCCACTGTGTTCTCCCACCAGCCCCATTCACACGATTTTATGCGAGACGGTGGCAGACACCCGAGCCTGGCTGCGCCAGGTCAATTATGCTGAGGGGGTTTTTCTCCAGGAATACCTGGGCCGGGCGGAGATCGGCCATATCGCTTTGGTGAGCGGTGGGGAAATCCATCCTATTGTCACCAATCAGGAGTACAAATATGCTTTCACCGGCAACCAAGGAATTGTCGCGGGGGCACCCCTGGGAGGGTTGGTCCAGCGCGACGATCAGGATCAATATGGCTTGGCTCGCTCTCTCTTGTTCCCGCTCCTTCCCTGGTTCCGGGAAGTGGGATTCCACGGCCCCATTCAAGTCACAGCCATTAAACCACCCGGCTCCCGCGGACCTACCGGGTGGCAGGTGGTGGAATACAATATTCGCGTGGGAGTCACCTCCGGCCCCATGATTCTCCGCATGTTGAAAAACCCCGGAGAGGTTCTTCTGCGCGTCGCCCGCAACGAAAAACTGGATATTCAGTTTCGTAAACACCTCCGTTATGGTTGTTCTCTGACCTTGGCTGGTTATGGCTATCCATTCACACAGGTCCGAGGGCCGCAACTGCCTTTGGACCTTTCAGGCCCGCCAGATTGCGACGTTTGGTGGAATGAAGTGGCAAAAAATCCGGCTGGGGGGCTCATGACTACGGGTCATCGCATTGCGGATGTGATCGCGCTGGGCGCCACTTTGGCGGCAGCCCTAACCAGAGCCTATTCCAACATTCGTAAAATCAGGGTGGCTGGGAGTTATTACCGCACCGATGTGGGCCGGTGTCTTTGGCCGCCTGGCAGGGTATGAAAATCCGGCAGGCAGCATGTTGCTGACAACAACCCATTGATCTCATTTTTGATATGACATTGGAAAGCAAACCATTTCCCTTGCGTCCTGCCTGGCTGGAAATTGACCTGGCCCGGTTGCGTCGCAACCTCCAGTTGATGCGCCGCGATCTGCCTCCCGGAACCCGGCTTCTGGCGGTGGTCAAGGACGAGGCCTACGGGCATGGGGCTTTGGATGTGGCTCGGGTTGCCGTGGAGGAGGGAGCCTGGGGGTTGGGCCTGAGCACCTTGGAGGAAGCCATGGCGTTGCGGGATGGTGGTATTACCGCCCCCCTGTTGCTTCTTGGGGAACGTCAGGAATCTGAATTGGAGTGGTGCGTGGACCATCATCTCACCGTGTGTCTGAACCACCCGGAAACAGCATTGGCGCTGGCCCGCATCGCCGCTGCCCGAGGCAAAAAGGTGCCTGTGCATGTGAAAATTCACACCGGCATGACCCGTTATGGAGTCCGCTGGGATGAGGCCCTGCCGCTGCTTAAAGTGGTGGCAGACTGCAAATCCCTGGAATTGGAGGGCGTCATGACCCACTTTTCCCAGTCGGATGAAACCGATAAAAGTTTTGCCCACCTGCAATTTGCGCGTTTTCAAGAGGTGCTCAAATCCATGCAGGCCTGTGGCATTTCCACCCGCATGCGCCATGTTTGCAACAGCGGCGGTTTCCTGGACCTGCCTTCCATGCACCTGGACATGGTCCGCACTGGGATTCTCATGTACGGCATCTTCCCCTCCCAGGTTTGCCGAAGGATTGAGGGCATTGAGCCCGTCATGTCGGTAAAAGCCCGTGTGGCAGCCCTGCAAATTTTGAAGCCTGGCGAGGTCGTGGGCTACGGCATGCGCTATACCGCATCATCCCTTCGCAAGGTGGCGGTCATTCCGATTGGATATGGAGATGGGTTTCCGCGCGTGCGCAATGAGGGAGCGGTGCTCCTGCATGGGCACCGCGCCCCTATTATAGGGGGCATCGCCATGGATGCTCTCATGGTGGATGTCACAGACATCCCCAATGTGGCGATGTGGGACGAAGTGGTGGTCATGGGCCGCCAGGGCGGCCTGGAAATAAGCGCCCGCGATATTGCTGGCTTGAAAAGATCCGTCACTTATGACGTGTTGACCAGTTGGCGGCTTCGTTTGCGGCACCGTCACGTGGGCAAGGTCCCACCCGCCTTCCAGTCTCGCCTCGGCCCAATTTGAAAATGGGGAGGCTTGTGCCTCAGGGGCTTTGACTTTTTTACCGCAAAACCGGCCTGGACGGGGTCAAGGTTTAAAAAGACGGAAAAAGACCGGCGGTCCTGATTGGTTTAAATCCACTGTAAAAGGGGTGGTCGCGCCGCCGGCCATGTTTGACCAGGCAGACCCAATTCCAGCGCTATTGGTCTGGGCCTGGATTTGAAAGCCCGGATACGTGGCGGAATCCCAGGACAAAGTTAATTTTCCACCGACTGCGGCAAGGCTGAGGCGAGGCTGAGAGTTGCCGCCCAGCGCTTTAATGGATCCGCTGGAATCCAAGTTGTCCGCCCACGACATTCCCGCAGGCAAAGCTGGCAGTAGCACCGAGCTGAAGGCTCCCGCGTAGCTTTGGGCTTGAAACAGGGAGAAGACAGAGCCTGGGGCAGGTGGCGGTCCGGAATTGATGATGCTTAAATTTCCAGAATAATAAAAAGTGGGCCCGCTTCCCGCATTCGCCGCCAGCGAGATCGCCCCGGGGTTGGCCAGGTCAAATACCAGGGTTCCGTTCAAACCCGGTGTGTTCGTGTTGAGGTTGATCACGGCTTCGTTGGTATAAATCCCGTTCACGACCAGGGTGGGCAGCGTAAAAGGGCTGCCGGTTATCATGCCCGAGCCATTGAAATTAATGCTGGCATAGGCTATGCCCTTCAATGTCCCGCCATTATTGGCAAAGTTTCCAAGAACATACCAGTTTGTGGAATCAAGAATGTTCAATGTTCCATTGGTGTCAATGGTCAGATCGTTGAAGGAATCATTCCCAGCCGCCCCGTCATTGTCAGTGAGCGTGGCCCCGCCGCCGATGATGGTGTTGCCAAGGACCGTAAGATTGGCCAACGAACAATCCCAGTTCACATTCGTGCTGCCTGTGCCGCCAAGGATCAGGCTGCCATTGATCGTGAAATCATCCGCCTCCTGAACGCTGGCCTTGCCGGATACGGTCATGTTTCCGGAAATGATCATGGGCGTCAAACCATCCCCGTAGGTGTCCTGGCCTATTTCCCCATTATACAAGGTGCCGCCCCCGCTCAGCACAAGGTTGTAATAGTTCTGGTGTTTGGCCCAAAACGCGTTGCCGGAATAGATGACCGTGTTGCCTGCGGCGCTGGCATCCAGCAACCCCAGTTGTTGCGTGCCATTGGCCTGCGCGGAATCACCCACCACCGTCAAGGTGGCATTCGCACCCATGGTCACCGTCCCTCCATCGTAAATAAATTGCACGCTGGCATTCGTGGAAACAGTCACGTCTATTCCTGCCGGGATGTCGGCATCGTCATTGGTGCCCGGCACAGTGGCGCTGTTCCAGATGGTGGGGTCCCCCCAGGTTCCGCTGTTGGTTGCGGTAATGTCCATGGATTGCAGCAGGTATTGCGATGCGATCAATGTGGCCAGCACGATGGAGGTGGCATGAAGATTTTGTTTGGCATTCATGATTGGGATGGATTACGAAACTGTATTGGTTTGATTGGGATTAAAAAGGAGTTTGAAATAGTCTTGGGCTTGTGATTTCCGATGGCGCGTCCGCCAGCATGAGTGAGCGCCAATAAAAAAAGCCGCCCCCGATGGGCGGCTGGCATGCCTCCCCGGTCTTACTTGCGCCGACGCAAAAGCCATATGGCTGCGCTGCCAAATGCGGCAAAGGCGAAAGTGGAAGGTTCGGGCACGGCTGCGGTCTGCAAGGTGATGCTATTGAAGGTGATGTCGTAGTTGCCGGAGACATTGGCCGGGTCCAATTGCAGGTTCAATCCATTGATCACCGCGCCATTGGCCACATTTGCCTGGTTGGCGCTTTGCAATGCAAACGTCTTGCTGTAGGAACCGTCGCCATTAATGGTATAGCCGGTGCCATAATAGTCCACCCCGCCAAGACTGTCATCCAAGGCAAACAACACATTCACGGGTCCTGCAAACGTGCCTGAATTGAAGGTGAAATTAAAAACAACCTGCGTATCCGCCGGGTTATTGGCCGTGACATTGTTGGCTGGGATGGCGTAGTAGAGGGTGCTGAAACTGCCGCTGCCCCCCGGGGCATTGATTTCAAATCCAGTCGAAGTGGAACTGCTCTCGGAAGCATTCCAATCGCCAGTGTAACTGGCATTGGCAGGCACAATGTTCAAGTATTGGCCTCCGGTGATCCCCTGCGCCGAAACGCGGGAGATATTCATGGCCAACAAGCCACACGCGGTTGCTGCCAGGATCTGTTTTTTAGTTTTGGTTTTCATGGTTGTTTGTTTTAAACGGGTTGACGGGTTACGTTAACACCCTACGATGAGACTGGTTTTCTCGGTAGTCGCATGAAGTGGTGACAACCCGGGGAGTGGCTGGTTTGCAGGCAAAAACAACTTTTACAAAATCATCAGGCCGGTTTGACGGGTTGCGACGCAGCCGGATTTTCCGGCTTTGAAGGGATTGGGCGCCCGGGAGGGGGATTTTCATTTATTTGCAATTTGACCGCAGGCTGGAGGAATTGTAGGATGAATCTCCGTTTTGGAACGGTATCCATATGCGACACACCATATCAGTCCTGGTTGAAAACCGCTTCGGAGTGCTGACCCGCGTGGCCGGCCTCTTTAGTGGGCGCGGTTACAATATTGACACTCTTAACGTGGGGCCTACGCAAGACCCCAAGCTCTCCCGGATGACTTTGGTCACCCACGGGGATGAAGCCACCATTGAACAAATTGTCAAACAGTTGAACAAATTGCCTGACGTCATCAAGGTGCAGGATTTTCATGCTGGCGAGGCGGTGGACCGCGAATTGGTACTGGTGAAAGTGGGCGTGGACTCCAAAAGCCGGGCCGAAGTGATGCAAATCACCGACATATTCCGCGCCAAAATCGTGGATGTCCAGCCCAAGTCGCTGACCATTGAAATCACGGGAAATGGCAGCAAGGTGGAAAAGTTTTTGGATCTCATGGTGGTCTTTGGAGTTCAGGAAATAAGCCGCACCGGTCAGGTGGCGTTACCACGGAATTAATTAAAAGCGCAGAGTGACGGTTCCGGTTCAAATCTGCAAAAATCAATTTATGGCAAAAGTCTATACTGATAAAGATGCCGATCTCGGCGTATTAAAAAACAAAACCCTGGCGGTTTTGGGATTCGGTTCCCAAGGCCACGCTCATGCCCTTAACCTCAAGGACAGCGGGTTGAAGGTTGTCATCGGCCTTTATGAAGGCAGCAAATCCATTCCTGTCGCCAGGGAAAAGGGTTTTGAAGTGTTGTCCACCGCCGAGGCGGTTCGTCGGGCCGACGTCATCATGGTGGCTTTGCCGGACACTAAACAAGCCGCAGCGTATGAAAAAGATATCCTGCCCAATCTGGCCAAGGGCAAAACCCTGGTTTTTTCCCATGGCTTTTCCATCCATTTCAAAACCATCGTGCCACCAAAAGATGTGAATATCATCATGGTGGCCCCCAAGGGCCCCGGACACACTGTGCGCCGCCAGTATGTGGAAGGCAAAGGAGTGCCATCTCTGATTGCGGTGTACCAAAACCCGGGCAAGGATGCCAAAAAAATAGCCCTGGCCTGGGCCAAGGGTATCGGCGGCACGCGTGCTGGCGTGATCGAAACCAACTTCCGCGAAGAAACAGAAACGGATTTGTTCGGTGAACAAACCGTGCTTTGCGGCGGCGCCAGCGCCTTGGTGCAGGCTGGTTTTGAGGTCCTGGTGGAAGCCGGTTACTCACCCGAAATGGCTTATTTTGAATGCCTGCACGAGCTCAAGCTCATTGCAGACCTGATGAACGAGGCAGGCATCAGCGGCATGCGCTTTTCCATTTCTGAAACTGCCAAGTGGGGTGACATCACTGTGGGGCCCAAAATCATTGATGCCAGCGTGAAGAAACGCATGAAGGCCGCATTGAAGGACATTCAAAGTGGCAAATTTGCCAAGAATTGGGTCAACGAATACAAGGGAGGCTACAAGAAATACAATTCCCTCCTCAAAAAGGGTGAGAAACATCCCATTGAAAAGACTGGCGCCAAACTGCGCGCGCTCATGCCCTGGATGGGGCGCAAAAACATCAAGGGCGCCCAAGCCGCTTACTGATCAATTCCCGATCCCCGCGAAGGCCGCCGGCACCCCCGGCGGCCTTCCCATTTCATGATTTTGGAAGGTGCCTGCGATCCACCCCTGGCCAATGTGCCCTCCGCTTTTTGGCTGGTGCAAAGACAGCCCACCGGTTCTTCATTTCTCCTCGCCGGTCGGCCATTCTCACCGGAGGAATCCTTAAACCAGCTTGGCATGGCGGGAAGCCAGATATCTGTAGAGAGTGTGAACGTCCCCGGTCAAAACCCTCTCTGAAGTGCTGTCCGGGGCGTCCATGAGTTTGAATCGCACGCACAGGCTCTCCAGCGCCACAACAAGCACGTAACGCTTCTTTAACCTCCACAACTGGCCCTCACTTAATTCTTTCATTTTTCTTGTCTTCATATTGTCCGTCCCTTGGTCCATTCCCAATTTGGACCGTCATTTTATCCAGTTTGTTCATGGTCTTGCCGTGACAATCAGGTGACGATTCAAATCATCAACCCCTATACCATTCGACGGTTTGAAGATTAACCGGGCATGAATGCAAAATTAAATCGCACAGGGCGGAATGAAAGCGCGTGAACCTGTGAATGGAGGCGAATTCCTTGCAAGCCAGGGGAAGGTTCGGCCAGGTTCATTTTCCTGACGAAATTTTCGCATCGCCGAGCAGGAGCTTCCGGACTCAGGTCCTAACCAGGCATCGCACAGGACCATTTCGTTGCCAAATGACTCACTTGCATGATCCTGATAAATGATTTTTGCGGCTGACCGCGCGGCTAGGCTTGCAGACCCAAACTTCATCCCATGGCGATCGCCCTGACGGTCCCCATGGCCTGCATCGAGCGACTTGGCGTCGTATTCAACCATTATAAAACAAATCGATATCCAAGAAATTCATATGGTTTGTCAGGGACAACAAGGCGTGGTCGCGGGGCATAATGCATTTTTACGTTTGGTGCCATTGAAATGATGGTCTGGAATTGATAAACATCAGGCATGTGCCCCGCTCAAAGCCATAGAAGAGTTATGGCCACCTGTTTTATTTCAGCCGCCTTTCTGGTTTTCAGTTTGTCCGGTCTGGCTATGACCGTGAAGAATTTGAAATGTGAGTATTACGTCAATCCTTTGGGGGTTGACGTGATGCAGCCGGAAATGAGTTGGACGCTGCAATCGGTGAAACGCGGAGACCGGCAAACGGCATATCAGGTTCTTGTGGCTTCCAGCGAAGCACAGTTAAAGGCCAACCAAGGCAACCTTTGGGATAGTGGCAAAGTGGATTCGGATGAATCCATCCAAATCATGTATGCCGGACATGGTCTCATTTCCTCGAAACAGGTCTTTTGGAAGGTGCGTGCGTGGGATATGGACGGGAGGGTTTCGCCATGGAGCGATGAAGCGACGTGGACGATGGGAATCCTTCATCCGTCCGAATGGAATGCCCAATGGATTTCCGCAGCAGGCGCGGAAAAATACGGTCGCTCTTATCCGGGCTATGAGCGTACCGATTTCAGCCGGAGGGATGACTTTGCGCATCAATATCCCGACGCTGGAAAAACGGGCGAGCCTGACTATTCATCGCTTCTGGCGCGTCGTGAATTCATAGTGAAACCCGGACTTGAGAGGGCCGTCATCCATGTGGCTGGGCTTGGCCAATACGAACTCTCCGTCAACGGCAAAAAAGTGGGGGATGCCCTTTTTTCGCCTGGGTGGACGGATTATCACAAAACGGTCCTTTATGACACGTACGACATCACTGCGATGGTTCGAAAGGGAGGCAATGCGCTTGGTTTGTTCCTGGGCAACGGCATGTATAATATCCAGCCGGACCCGGTGCGCTATGTAAAATTTCTCAATTCATTCGGGCCCTTGAAAACCATCGCCGAATTGCAGCTTCAGTATGCCAACGGTTCTGTGGACACGATAGGAACGGATGCATCGTGGCGGGTGGCTCCCGGGCCTGTCACGTTCAACAACATTTTTGGCGGGGAGGATTTTGATGGGCGCCTCGTGGAGGCGGGTTGGGACCAGAAGGATTTCAGGTTGGATTCCCAATGGGTGCCGGCGGTTGAAACATCCGGGCCGGGGGGGATTTTACGGGGGATTACGTGTGCCGCGCCTCCGATTCGAGCAATGCAAACTCTCGAACCCGCCACGATAAGAAAAATGAGCACCGACATCCTGGTCTTCGACCTCGGGCAGAATTGTTCCATGATGCCGCGCCTCTCCGTGTCCGGTCCACGCGGTTCCTGCGTGCGGATTATACCTTCGGAATTGCTCAAGCCGGACGGCATGGTGGACCGCCGCAGTTGCACCCAGGACGGCGTTCGACCCGCCTGGTGGCAATACACCCTTGCCGGCGGCGGTACAGAAAACTATTTTCCTCGATTTTTCTACCAAGGCTGCCGTTATTTTCAGGTGGAGCTTTTTCCCGCGAAAACCTGCGGGGAACTGCCAAAAATCAAAAAACTGGAGGGGGTTGTGATCCATTCCTCCTCTGTGCCCATCGGGACATTTGAAACCTCAAATCCCTTGTTTAATCACATCTATTGGCTGGTTCGCTGGGCGCAGGTGAACAACATGATGAGCATCATGACTGACTGTCCCCACCGCGAGAAACTTGGCTGGCTGGAGCAGACACACTTGAATGGTCCATCGCTGCGCTACAACTTCGACATGGCTCCTCTGTTGCGGAAAGTGATGCATGACATGGACGACGCCCAATTAAAAAATGGCCTGGTGCCAAACATCGCCCCTGAATATTTCATTGCTGGCTCTCCTGACATGAACAACGGTTTTAGAAACTCTCCCGAGTGGGGCGGGGCATTTATCATGGATGCATGGCAGCAGTATCAATTCGACGGCGATACTTCTCTTATGCGCCTTTATTATGGCGATATGAAACGCTACGTTGCATTTCTGGGCAGCTCAGCCAGGAATCAAATCGTCACCACCGGCCTTGGCGATTGGTATGATTTGGGTCCAAAGCCGCCATGGGGTTCGCAGCTTACCCCTGTCGGGCTTACGGCAACCGCATTTTATGAGCGCTTAAGCTGGATTCTCGCGCGCACTGCCGCGCTCCTGGGCAAGCCCGATGAGGAAAAGCAATATGACCAGCTCGCAACCAAAATCCGCATGGCCTTTAACAAAGCATATTACCATCCGGAAACACATCAGTACGCTTCCGGCTCGCAGTGCGCTGATTCGCTGGCTCTCGTCATGGATTTGGTTGAAAACACCAATCGGTCCGGTGTGGTCAGCAACCTTGTGGCTGATGTGCGTGCCAGGGGGTTGACCGCCGGAGACGTCGGCTACCGTTATCTTTTGCGCGCCCTTGCAGACAGCGGTCATTCGGCCCTGATTTATGCCATGAATAACCAGTCCCAAAAACCAGGCTATGGTTACCAATTGAAAATGGGGGCAACAAGCCTGACGGAAAAGTGGGATGGAGGGGTGGGGAGTTTTGGCTCCCAGGATCACTTTATGCTCGGCCAGATCAATGAATGGTTTTATCACGACCTTGCCGGAATCCAATGCGATCCGTCAGGACCTGGTTTTAAAAAAATCATCATTAAACCAGCCGTTGTGAGGGGGTTGACTTCGGTCCATGCCAGTTACAATTCCATCCATGGCATGATTGAAAGCCGCTGGCAGATTGTTGGGTCCCGGTTCTTGGAATCCGTTTCCATTCCTGCCAACACCACGGCAACCCTCTATTTGCCCGCCTCAGGGTTGCAATCCGTGACGGAAAGTGGCAGCCCTGCCACCCAAGCCAGCGGGGTCAAATTCCTTCGAATGGATGGCAAATGGGCAGTGTTTCAGCTTGGTTCTGGCAACTATAAATTTGTTTCCAACGCTGGAGATTGAGGGTCTGACGAACTCAAAACAAGCGATAGATAATGGGTGCCAATTCCTTGCCTGCCCTTGCAGGAGCCAGCCCATTGCGAAACCCGATATGCGCAGGTTGTTTCAAAGCTATGAGGACCCATGCGCATCAGATTCTGGTCCGCCTTGGAATCATTCTCCAGAAATGGGAAAGGCCACTCATCTCCCAAGTCCTGCTGGACTCGCCGGGTTCAAACAGCCCGGGGCTGGGCAGGGCGGGTTTTTCGCTCCCCTGCAAACGAGAAACTGGACCAAACCGATGGAACTGCGTGATGGGGCAAAAATGAACGTGGCGTGGGAATTGAACAGTATCCAGCCTTTGGTAAAATGGCTTCAGGGTGCCAGATCAAGCAAGCTTTGAACACGCTCTAAATTGCATTTGATTTCTGCAACAAGCGGCTCAACTTCATTTGGCGACAACTGCATCAACATGACCGAATCCGGGTGGCACGTTTGCAGGTTCGGGGTGCGGCTTGCCTGGTCAACTATCTGGTACGCCAAATTATTTGCCAGACTGACCATTGCAGCCAAACTTTCATGTTCCCCTGCCATTTTCGGTGAATCGTGATGGTGGGTTGTCGCTGCTGCCACCGCGTCGGGCAAGCCCCAGCGTGAAAGAAGCATGCCACCAATTTCAGCGTGGTTTACACCAAAAGCCGCCTTTTCTACTTCGGCCAATTGCCCACCGTTGTGTTCGGTCCGCCGTAGCAGGTCAGAGTAAGCCGGGCCTTCGACCGAATGAAATACCTGTTTGCCAATATCGTGTAAAAGCCCGGAGGTAAAAGCAACTGCCTCAGGTTCCTCTAGCCGTTTCGCCAGGGTCGCGGCAGATACTGCTGTCACCACTGAATGCCGCCACAACTTGACCGTATCCGCGCCACCGCTGGTTTTGCCGCACGACATGGCGCGTGCGCCTACCAGCGCGGCCACCACGCAATAAACCTCGTAAAAACCCAGGCGGGTGATTGCGTCAAACATGTCCAAAGCCGGCTCCGCGCCGCGGAAAGAAGCGCTATTACACCGCCGCAGAACCTCGACCGTCAACGATTGGTCATGGCCAATCAAGTCCACAATCCGATCCATGTCATGGTTCGGGTCGCCAAAAAGCCCCAACAACTCGGCGGCTACAGTGGGTGCCGGAGGCAAATCCTTTACCCGGTCTATGTATTGGTCTGATTTTAACATTCGGTTTAATTCCAATCCTGCAAATCATGTGGCAAGGAAACCTGCCCTGCTTTAAGGGTGGTCACTCCGTGCCACTGCATATTTTTCAATTTCCAAACTTCACTAAGTTTGTGAAATTGAGCATGAAGCACGATTTGGGCCATGATAATCTTGTCCCGCCCAAAAACACTTTTAGTTGTCATTTTCCTCGTATTTGACGCTGCGTCCAACAAATCGGGGGAACCTCACACAGGAGGTTTCAATGTCCTTTGGTTTGACTGAATGTCCATTTTGACATCTGAAAACTGTGCAGTTCATGAAGATTCCGATCAAACTCCCTTATTAAAACCTCAAAATGGAAAACCGGCTTAAATCAGGAAAACCTTGTTACCTAAAATTGAAACAAATGCATTTTGCATCCACATGGTACGCTCGTATGTTGGACCGGGATAAAGCAATTCAAAGCTCAAAAAGTCCAGAAGCAGTTTTGGGCTTAAAATTCGCTGTTCCGGCAGGGGCGTCCAGTTTTGGAAATTTTTGAGTTTCAGGCGGAGCCTGTCACAGACTGGCGGGATGATTTGCTGCCATCCATGAGGGTCGAACCCGAAGCGGAGCAAAGGATGGTGCGCGCGAGAGGACTTGAACCTCTAATCCTTGCGGAACCAGATCCTAAGTCTGGCGTGTCTGCCATTCCACCACGCGCGCAAATTTTTCCGATATGGAACCCGTTTTAGAACCCGTTTTTCTATTTGATTTTGGCAAGCCTAGCCTAGGCATACCATTTACGAAAACGACGGGCAACGGGCTTTAAAAGGCCAAACCAACCCCGGCAGGCTACAGGATGCGCAGGATGGAGGCAAGTGGACCCTTCCGGGTTTCGTTCAACGCTGCAGGGTCTTTTTTTAAAAAATGATAATGGGTTGAAGGCCATGGGGTAAAAGTTTTTCTAGACAGCCGTGCCTGTTTTTGCTTTACTACGATTGGATGAAAGCGAATTCAAAAAATGAAACGAACCGT